>URPJ01000001.1 GCA_900549745.1 uncultured Collinsella sp.
AGCGTCCTAGTGTTCGCTTCTAATAAAAGAAGGCCAAGATTCGGGACGCAGTTCAGCCGAACCGCCGGCTTGCTAAGGACTGTCCCCAGCTGCCGGCAGAAAGGGAACGTCCCTAACTGCCGGGTGGCGAAAGAGTGTCCCCAACAGCTAGTCATTTAAGAACGTCCCCAATGACTAGTCTTGAAACAAATCCCCACTCTCGCCCCAAAATAGTTCGCCAAGGTTTACTATTACGTTCATAAAGTAGTACGAGGCTAACAACGGGGGATACCATGGCAACGCAGGAAGCCTATATCCAGGTCAAGGGGCTCAAGAAGCACTACGGCGACGGTGATGCGCGCCTGACGGTACTCGATGGCATCGACACGTCCATCAACCGCGGGGAGATCTGCGTCATGCTGGGGCCCTCGGGCTCGGGTAAGTCGACCTTTCTCAACCTGATCGGCGGCCTGGAGGATGCCGACGCCGGCTCCATCATGGTGGACGGCTGCGACCTCACGGTGCTCAAGCCCGCCGACCTGGGTGAGTACCGCCGCCGCGAGCTGGGCTTTGTCTTTCAGTTCTACAACCTGGTGCCCGACCTCACCATCAAGGAAAACACTGAGGTCACGGCGCACCTGTCCAAAAACCCGCTCAATGTCGACGACCTGCTGCGTTCGCTGGGCCTCTACGAGCACCGCAACAAGTTCCCGCGTCAGGTTTCGGGCGGCCAACAGCAGCGCTGCGCCATCGGCCGTGCGCTCGTCAAGAACCCGGGTCTGTTGCTGTGCGACGAGCCCACGGGCGCGCTCGACTACAAGACGTCCAAGGAAATCCTGCAGCTCATGGAGGATGTCAATCACGAGTACGGCTGCACCATCATCATCGTCACGCACAACGCCGCCATCGCCCGCATGGCCAATCGCGTGCTGCGCCTGCGCGACGGGCGCATCGTCGAGGATGAGCTCAACGAGTCGCCCGTCGCAGCCGCCGAGCTCGATTGGTAGGCGGCGCCATGACACCTCTCGCAAAACGTCTCCCGCGCGAGCTGCGCCGCAATATCGGCAAGTACCTGGGCATCTTTCTTCTTATGTGCGGAAGCATCGCTCTCACCTCGGGCTTTTTGCTCGCAGCGCATTCTATCGGTTGCCTTATCGACGACATGCGCGATGCGTACACGATTGAGGACGGCCGCGTGACCACCTCCTTCGAGGCTACCGACGATCAACTCAAGGCCGCCGAGGATGCAGCCGGCGACGTCGGCGGCGTCACGCTCTACAAGAATTTCTCCATCGACGCCATCATCAAAAAGACCGCTGGCGACGACGGCACCAAGCGCACGCTGCGCACCTATGCGCACCGCACCAAGGTCGATATCGCGTCCTACTGTGAGGGCAAGGAGCCCAAAACGGACGATGAAGTGGCGATCGACCGTGTCTTCGCCACCAATAACAACCTGTCCGTGGGCGATAAGGTCGAGCTTGAGGGCCGCACCTACACCATCTGCGGCATCATGACCCAGCCCGATAGCCAGGCGCTGTTCCTCAACAATTCGGACTTTACGGTGAACACCATCACTTATGGCGTGGCCGAGGTCACCGATGCCGGCTTTGCCGCGCTCGAGGATGCCGGCGGCGCGCCCGCCTACACCTACTCCTTTACCTTTGCCGATCGCGACCTCCCCACCGCGGATCGCATCGATGCGGAGCAGGATATGGTCGAGGCGCTGACCGACGCCGATGCGCGCGTGGACGATCTGATCGATGCCGATTCCAACCAGGGCATTGGCTATGCGCGCGACGACGTAGACGGCGACTCCATGATGTGGATGACGCTGCTCGACATCATCATCGTGATCATGGCGTTCGTCTTTGTGGTCCTTACCGACGCCACCATCGAGGAGGAGAGCGCCATCATCGGCACGCTGCTCGCCAGCGGCTATCGTCGACGCGAGATCGTCCTGCACTACCTTGCGCTTCCCGCTACCGTGGGCGTGATCGCGGCGCTTTTGGGCACCGCGCTCGGCGTTGTGTTCTTTACCGAGCCCATGCGCAGCCTCTATTACGGTTCGTACAGCCTGCCTCCCTTCCAGGTGTACTGGAGCTGGGGGATCTTTGTGAAGTGCGCCGTGGTTCCCGCCGCTGCGCTCATTCTCATCACGCTGGTGGGCCTGCTTCGCAAGATGGACAAGACGCCGTTGCAGTTCCTTCGTCACGAGGCGAGCGGCAAATCTGGCACCAAGCGCGGCCTGCAGCTGCCGGAGCGCGTGGGTTTTGTCTCGCGCTTCCGCCTGCGTATTTTCCTGCGCAACCTGGGCAACTTCGCCACGCTCTTCGTAGGTATTGCGTTTGCGTCGCTGCTGCTGCTCTTTGGCCTGGCGATTCTGCCCACGATGACGCACTACGCGGATAACCTCGAGACGAGCCTGGTCGCCGAGTACCAGTACACGCTCAAGGCGCCGCTGGAGCTTGAGGGCACCGCCGAGGAACGTGAGCAGTGGTCGGCACTCGAGCGCTTGCAGTCGGTGGACGGCGCGCTGCTTTCCGCCGCTCAGGATGCCGATGACGAGCTTGACGACGCGGCCGATGCGGCGCAGACGGCAGCCGATGCCGCGACCGCATCTCCGTCTGCCGAGAGCCTGGCTGCGGCGCAGGACGCGCTCGCCAAGGTCCAGGACAAGAAGGATGCGCTTTATGCGCGCCTCGATGACCTTGCCGATGCTCTCGGCTGCGACCACGATGAGGCTATCGACCTGATCGACAAGGCCTCTAAGATCGACACTGACAACGACGATATCCACCCGGTCAATACGACCGATAACGGCGCGGGCGCAATCGCACAGGCCGAGAAATACGCCGTCTACCAGCTGCAATACGACCGCGGCGACGGAAATGGCGAGGAGACGATTTCCATCTACGGCATCTCGCCCGATTCGCGCTACTGGAAAGGACTGGACGTCAGCGACGGACGCGTCGTCTTTGGCGGTGGCTTGCTCGACAAGTTTGGCTGGAGCGAGGGTCAGAAGGTTAAGCTTCGCGACAAGTACGAGGGCGAGAATTATTCCTTTGAGTACGTGGGCAAGGACTGCGTTTGGGGCTCTAAGTCGGATATGAATGTCTATATGAGCATCGAAGACTTTAACGAGCTGTTTGACAACGATGCGGCCTACTTTAACGGCTACGTGAGCAACGAGAAGCTCGACCTCGACGCGCGCTACTTTGCCGGCGATACCACGCCCGACGACATGCGCGCCGTGGGCGACCAGTTCATCGGCATGATGAGCAAAATGATCGGCATGATGGTTGGGCTTGCGGTGTTCATCTTCTTGCTGTTTATGTACCTGCTGACCAAGGCTGTGATCGACCACAGCGCCCGTTCGATCAGCTACATGAAAGTCTTTGGCTATCGCGATAGCGAGATTTCGCATCTGTACATCCGCTCGATCACGTTGTGCGTGGCAGCGTCACTCGTGCTGAGCCTGCCGGTCATTATTGGCTCGCTAACGGCCATCTTCCGCTCGATGCTGCTCGCCTATAACGGCAATATCGAGATCTACGTGCCCGCTTGGTCCATGGCGGCGTGCGCAGGAATCGGCTTTGCGACCTACCTGGTCGTGGCGCTGCTGCACACGCGCTCCATCAAGCGCGTCAGTCTGGCCGAAGCCCTCAAAGTCCAAGAGTAGTCATTTAAGAACGTCCCCAATGACTAGGTGCCGTACTTGACTTTAACTCTGCTTTAACTGGTACCATCCTTTATGTCTGTAACGCCATATAGACCGAGGGGATAGATCTATGACCGCAACTGCACCCGCAGCACCCGCTAAGGTGTACTTCACCAACCTGCGCACGCATGCTCGCGAGAGCCAGCTCGACAAACTCAAGCGCCTCATCCGTCACGCCGGAATTGAGCAGATCGACTTTGAGAACAAGTTCGTCGCTATCAAGATTCACTTTGGCGAGCTGGGCAACCTGAGCTTTTTGCGCCCCAACTACGCCCGCGCCGTCGCGGATGTCGTCAAGGAGCTAGGCGGCAAGCCCTTCCTCACCGACTGCAACACGCTCTACGTCGGTAGCCGCAAAAACGCGCTCGAGCACATTGATACCGCCTACCAGAACGGCTTTACCCCGTATGCCACGGGTTGCCAGATCATCATCGCCGACGGCCTCAAGGGCACCGACGAGGCGCTCGTCCCGGTTGAGGGCGGCGAGTATGTGCACGAGGCCAAGATCGGTCAGGCGCTCATGGACGCCGATATCGTGATTAGCCTCACCCACTTTAAGGGTCATGAGCAGGCCGGTTTTGGCGGCGCCATGAAGAACCTGGGCATGGGAGGCGGCAGCCGTGCCGGCAAGATGGAGCAGCATGCCGCCGGCAAGCCGAACGTCGCGCCCGAGCACTGCGTTGGCTGTCGTGCCTGCGAAAAGATCTGCGCGCACAACGCCATCTCGTTCGACGATACTCGCGAGCGCGAGCTTGCTAACGGCAACACCCGCACGGTGCACGTGGCCGCCATCGACCACGATCGCTGCGTGGGCTGCGGACGCTGCATTGCGGCATGCAACCAGGACTGCATCAAGCCCGGCTATGAGGCCGCGGCCGACGTGCTCAACTGCAAGATCGCCGAGTACACCAAGGCCGTTGTCCAGGATCGTCCCAGCTTCCACATTTCGCTGGCTATGGATATCAGCCCCAACTGCGATTGCCATCCCGAAAACGACACACCTATCGTCAACGATATCGGCATGTTCGCGAGCTTCGACCCGGTCGCCATCGACCAGGCCTGCGCCGATGCCGTCATGGCATCCGAGCCGCTGCCCAACACCGAGCTCACCGATAGCGCGGCCAAGATGGAGCACAATCACGAGCATCTGGAGGGCGAGCAGGCCAAGGATCCCTTCTGCATCACGCATCCCGACACCGACTGGCGCGTGTGCATCGCGCACGCCGAGAAGATTGGCCTGGGCACGAGCAAGTACGAGCTTATCGAGGTCAAGTAGCGCCTAGCTATTGGACATAATAAGCGCCTTTGTAGCGTAAGTTGAGCAAAAGCCGCCCGTGAGCACAGCGCCCACGGGCGGCTTTTTGGAAGTGCGAGGAAAATCGAATAGCGCCGACCACAAACCGATTTTTGGCAACAAAACCCCAGACGTTGCTTTTTGCCTAAAAATTCTTGTCGAGGAAGTTGCCGACCGTGTTCCAGTAGAGTTCGGGGTCGACCTGCGCGCTCTTGGCGTGGGTGGCGCCATGGACGGTGAGCTTTTGCTTGACCTTGCTGGCGCACGCGTCGTAGTTTTGGTCGAGCATGCTGTACGGCACAAAGGTGTCTTGGTCACCGTGGATAAACAGCATGGGAACCGTCGCGCGCTTGAGCTGTTCCACGCTGCTCGCCTTATGAAAGTCGTAGCCCGCGCGCACGTTGCACACCAAGTTTGCTACATCGAGCAAGGGAAAGCTGGGCAGGCCGAACACGTCCTTGAGCTGCAGAGAAAACTCGTCCCAAACACTCGTATAACCGCAGTCCTCGATAATGCATTTCACGTTTGCGGGCAGAGATTCCCCCGCGACGTTCATGGCGGTCGCCGCGCCCATGGATTCGCCAAAGACCAGGATGCGCGCCTTGGGGTCAGCCTGAACGATTCGCTCGATCCATGCGACGATGTCGAGGCGCTCGGGCCAGCCCATGCCGATATAGTCGCCGCCGGAGCGCTCGTGGGCGCGGGCGGCGGGTGCGAGTACGTTCATGCCACGGTCGTGGAAGCGTTTGGCGTATCGGGCCATACCGATGGGCTCGTTGGTATATCCATGCAGGCAGACGGCGTAGTCGTGCGTGCTCTCCGACGCAGCAAAATACCAGGCGGCAAGCTCGGTCCCGTCGTCCGCGGTGAGGTTGCTGCTCTTGCGGTTCTCTTTAAACCATGCCCGCGCCTCGGTATCCTCGGCATCCGGCTGCTCACCTTCTTTGTCGTTCTTGCTATCCTGCATCATCTTCATGGTGTATGGCGCGCGGGGATTCAGCGCGAAGTCAAACAGAAAGTTGCCGGCAAATCCGAGCAGCGCAACGACAACCACCAGTGCAACGATGCCGGCTATCTTGAGCTTTCGATGGGAACGTGCGTTTTGAGCCATGCGGTATTCTCCTATAAGATGTTAATACATCAACATTTAATGCAAGCGCATTATGGACGTTCGCCGTTGATGCGTCAACAGGCAAAGAATGGGTAAACAAAGGGTCACGTATGGTGCAAATTTCGCACGTACCTAGACGCTTTGATATAGTGTTGAGAACTCTTTACGTTGGAGGATGTAACCGGCATGTCCGATTCGAGCGACAGTTCTAAGCCGCGACCCAAGACCGCGGCCGTTCCACACTACACAGTGGGCGAGGAGATCATGAACTCCGTCACCCATGGTGTCGGCTGCCTGCTGGGTATCGCGGGCCTGGTGCTCCTGATCGTATTCGCCGCCCTGCGCGGCGGAGGCCCGGCCCATATGGCCGCGGCGATTGTCTATGGCGTCAGCATTATCCTCGAATACCTAGCCTCCACGCTCTACCACGCGATTCAGCCCGCGCGCGCCAAGCGCGTGTTTCGCATCATCGACCACAGCTGCATCTACCTGCTCATTGCGGGCAGCTATACGCCGTTTTGCCTCATCACACTGGCAAACGACGGCGGCGCCGTGCTGTTCTTTGCCGTATGGGCCATCGCCATCATCGGCATCACCCTCGAGTGCTTCCTACGCGAGCGTCAACCGCACTGGGTAAGCGGCCTGGTCTACCTGCTGATGGGCTGGCTCGTCGTCTTTAAGCTGCCCGAACTTGTGGCGCTGCTCAACCCCGTGGCACTTGCCCTGCTCGCCGTCGGCGGCGTGTGCTACACCGCGGGCGTGCCGTTCTATATCGCCAAAAACGTGCGCCATCTTCACAGCGTGTTTCACCTGTGGGTGCTCGCCGGCAGCATCTTCCAGTTCATGGCGGTGATTCTCTTCGTAATCTAGCGACCACGCCTGCGCGCCCGCGTCCTTGTTTGGGCGCCGGTGCAATTGCCGTATCCGCCGTCAACGTTTTAATCCGACGTCCCGAATCTTGGAGGTTCGAGAAACTCCCGATGGACATAACCATCTCCCTTATCACCACCCTCGTTTTGACACTCATCAACGGCTACTTCTCTATGTCAGAGATGGCGCTCACCACGGCCAAGCGCGCCGTGCTGGAGCACGAGGCCGAGGAAGGCGACAAGCGCGCCGAGCGTGCCATTAAGCTGGCTGCCGACTCCGACCAGCTGCTCGCCACCATCCAGGTTGCCATCACGCTCGTGGGCTTCGCCTCGTCCGCCGTCGCCTCGACGAGTCTGTCCGACCCGCTCGCCACGTGGCTCATGAGCTTTGGCATCGCGCCGCTCTCCGCCATCGCGCGCGGCCTGGCGCCGGTCATCATCACCGTCGCGGTCGCCTTCGTGTCCATCGTGATCGGCGAGCTCGTCCCCAAGCGCATCGGCCTGGCCAATGCCGAGGGCGTGTCCAAGCAGGTCGTGGGCCCGCTTTCCGTGTTCCAAAAGATTGCCCGTCCGCTCGTGTGGCTGACCGGCGCTTGCTCCGATGGCCTGGCCCGCATCCTGCGCATCAAGAGCGCCGACGACCGCCAAAACGTCTCGGAAGAAGAGATCAAGTACATGGTCTCGGAGCAGGACGACCTGCTCGACGAGGAAAAGCGCATGATCCACGAGATCTTCGACCTAGGCGACACCGTTGCCCGCGAGGTCATGGTGCCGCGCGTGGACACCACCATGTGCGAGGACGACGAGACGGTCGCCGACGTGCTGTCCACCATGCGCCAGACCGGCTTCAGCCGCATCCCCGTCTATCACGAGGACCCCGACAACGTCGCCGGCATTGCGCACATCAAGGACCTGATCCAACCCGCGCTCGACGGCAAGGGTGACCAGCCCATCGCCGGCTTTTTGCGCGACGCCACCTTTGTGCCCGACACCAAGGACATCCTGCCGCTACTGTCCGAGATGCAGACCTCGCACGACCAGATCGTGGTGGTCGTGGACGAGTACGGCGGCACGGCCGGCATTATCACCATCGAGGATATCGTCGAGGAGATCGTCGGCGAGATCGAGGACGAGTTCGACCCCGACAACAAGTATCTCACGCGCCTTTCGCGCCGCGAGTGGCTCGTTGATGGGCGTTTTTCGTGCGATGACGCGATTGAGCTTGGTTGGCCGCTCGAGGAAAGCGATGATTATGAGACCATCGCCGGCTGGATTTTGGAGCTTTGCGACTCGGTGCCCGACATCGGAGAGGTGTTTGAGGTCGCGGGGTACAAGTTTAAAGTTCAGTCGATGCGTGGCCAGCGCATCTCGCTCATTCGCGTGATCGCTCCGGCCGAAACCGATAAGAAGGATTCCGAGTCTTCGGTAGACGAGCCGACGACGTCGGGTGCGGGTTCCGCGAATCCGCACGACGGCGACGAGTAGGACAAGGAAGAGTAGGGGAGAGTTATGGCAGGCCTGTTCAACATCCTTAAGGTCACCGTCAGTGAGGACAAGATCTGCGCGCATGTGCTGGTGAACCCCGGCATGCCGCTCATGACCTCGGAGGACATCGAGGCCACGGCGCGCGTGTACTACCTGGTGCCCGCGATTGCCAAGCACCTGTGCCTGGGCGATTCCGGCCGCGAGTTCCAGGACTGCATGGGCCAGACCGAGCTCTGCCATCTGCTGGAGCACGTGACGGTCGAGCTCATGAACGAGACCGGGCTTGCCGGCAGCATCTCGTGCGGTCGCACGCGCGTAAGCGAGCACGACGAGCGCGTCTTTGAGGTTGAGCTTTCGTGCCCCGACGACGCGCTGGCCATCGGTGCGCTGTCTTCGGCCACCTTTATGATGGACTGGGCGTACCTGCACGCCGACCAGCCTGCCCCCGACGTGGAAGGCACGGTCGCGGGCCTGCGCAACCTGGTGCTGGGCATGCGCGCCGAGGCCGAGGGCAAGGATCCTCACGAGGCCGTCGCCGCTGCGAACGGCGAAGATGCTGTCGAGGACGAGGGCGCTGACGAGGGCGATGTGCCGGCCGACGCCGAGTCCGTTGCCGATGCGACCGCCGAGCCTGTTCCCACCGAGCCCCAGGGTGTCCCCAACTTTGACGACGAGCCCCAGGTGGCGATTGATACCGAGGGCGCGGTTGCCGAGAACCACGAGGCCTCCGCTGCCGTCTTTGGCGGTGCGGCGACGGTTCCGGCAGGGCCTGCGCATGAGGGCGGCCTGCCGCTCGTGGACGGCGCCGGCGAGGACCCGGGTGCCACGGTGGCCATGCCGGCTATGCCTCAGGAGTAGGCCTACGCGTTTATCACCATCACGTACCTGCGCCTTTGCCGTACGCAGATGAGCGGAGCGGCAAGTGATACGCTGCGGGTATAATGGACAGCATTCAAACGGTGGGCACCGACGTGCCCGCAGGAGAGGAATGATCATGGGTAAGACTTTCAGCTTTGTCTCCGGCGCACTTTTTGGTGCCGCTGCCGGCGCTATTGTCGGCGTTGCTCTGGCCCCGCGCTCGGGCGCCGAGACCCGCGCCATGGCTGCCGATATCGCCAACGACGCCTGGGACAATATGCGCGACACCTACGAGCACAGCGCCGAGGAGGCCCGTGCTGCGGTGAATGACTTTGGCCCGATGGTCGACGCCAAGACCGACGACCTGCGCGCCAAGGTCGACCTGGCCCGCGAGCGCATGGACCAGCTGCGCGAGCAGCTCAACGACGCCATTTCGGGCGGCAACGTGACGCCTGCCGCCGACGTCGTGGTCGAGAACGCCGTCGAGGCTGATACCGAGGCTGCGGAGCCCTCGACCGAGGCATAATGCGCGCCGGGGATTTTGTCGGCGCCAAGATCTATCGCAAGCCTACCGAGGACAAGCGCACCAAAAAGGACGGCACGCCGCGCAGCCCTAAAAAGCTCGGAAAGATTCACTTTCCGGTCTTTACCCCGGGCGGTACGCGCGTGGTCGGCTTTATGGTCCGCCAGTCCGATATCGCGGGCATGATCGAGCGTCCCGACCGATTCGTAGCGCTCGACGCCATTGGTGTCTACGAGGGCGCCATTGCGGTCGATGACGTCAAGGACACGTACGATGCCGCCGCCGCCAAGCGCCTCGACATCAACCTGGACGATTGCATCATCTGGGTCGGTATGGACGTGCGCACGGAATCGGGCGACGTCGTGGGCTATTGCTCGGATGTGGAGTTCAAGCCGCGTTCGGGCATCGTGCAGGCATTCTATGTGACCGCCGGTGCTGCTTCGAGTGTTTTGGTTGGTGACACGCAGGTGCCGCCGACGATGCTGCGCGGCTACGAGAACGGCGCGATGGTCGTCTCGGACGAGGTCAAGTCGCTCGGGTATTCGGGCGGCGCCGCCGCAAAGGCTGCCGAGGCAAGCGTCGTGGTGGGCGATAAGGTCAAGAAGGGCGCCAAGGTGCTCGACGACAAGGGATCGGTTGCCGTGGACAAGGGCAGTCGCGCACTGGGCAAGCAGCTCGGCAAGACGCGCGGCATGTTCAAGGCCTTTAAGGACGAATACCAAAAGGCGAGCGGAGGCTCGTCAAAAGCTACAAAATAGCGACGTACCAAATGATGGGAGGCAAGCCGGAGACCTGTTGCTCCGGCTTGCTGTGTTTATGGGGGAGGGCACATGCGCCAAAACGGATCCAACTTAAACGGGCGTTCGGGTACGCGTCCGACGGCGCGCCGCGACCTGGGGCAGCTGCCCAGCGGTCAGCGCAAGCGTCACCGTAAGCCCGGCGCGATGTATCTCAACCATAGCCGCGGCTTTAGCGATCGCAGCGCTCGCATCGGCAACAGCCGCACACCCCGTCGTTCGTCTCGCCTGCCCTATGCGCTCATCGCCGTGGGTTGCGCGCTCGTGCTGTTTATCGCTGCCGTCGTGGGCTACGTCAACCGCAGCGTGGACGTGGAACTTAACGGCCAGAAGACCGCGGTGCGCGTGGGCTCTACGCTGCAGAATCTCATCGACGACCAGGAGTTGACTGACACCTACGACGCAGGCGACCTGCTGGCCGTCGATGACAGCGTGCTCAAGCGCCATGGGGGCGAAAAGCTGTCGGTGAAGGTCGACGGCAAGCGCGTGAAGCAGGGCAAATGGGATAGCCGCGAACTCGAGGGTGGCGAGAAGGTGACGGTCAAGGATGGCCGTAACACCTACGAGAAACACGAGGTTCAGGCTACGGTTATCGAGCCCAAGCTCAAGGTCGAGGGCACGGGCGCTATCGAGTATGTGCAGACGTGGGGTGTCCAGGGCCGCTCCGAGGTGTGGGTTGGTGAGCAGTCGGGCAAGACGCAAGACCGCGGCGAGGTTGTGCCCGCCACCGATTGCGTTGTTGCGTGCGCCAGCGTGGCGCCCAAGGGCAACAAAAAGTACGTGGCGCTGACGTTTGACGAGGGTCCGAGCGGCGCCACCAAACAGATCTTGCAGGTGCTCAAGGAAAAGGGCGTTACCGCGACGTTCTTCCTTTCGGGCGATGCGGTCGAGGCCTCGCCTGCCACGGCCAAGGCGATTGTCGATGCCGGGTGCGAGATCGGATCCAACAGCTACAGCGACGATTCGCTCAAGGGTCAGGACCGTGAGGCGGTACGCGAACAGATCACGAAAGGCACCGATGCGATTAAGTCGGCGACCGGCGTGAAGACGATGCTACTGCGTGCTCCCTACGCTGCCTTTGACGAGCAAAACTGGATTGATGCGATGGACCTGGTCTCCGCCGTGGTCTCGTGGAATATCGACTCGGGCGACTGGCTACTCAACGGTGCCGACGAGCAGGTCTCGACGGTGCTCGATTCGGTGACGCCGGGCAATATCGTGCTGCTCACCGATAGAGACGAATGCGCCGAGCAGACGCTCGAGGCGCTGCCGCAGATTATCGACGGCCTCATCGCCGACGGCTACAAGATCGTGACGCTCAGCGACCTGGTCAAGACGGACACGTCGCTGAGCAAAAAGCTCACCTCGCTGACGAAGGCCACCATGCCCAAGGACGCTGTGCTCCCCCAACTTGCCGAGGACAATGACACCACAGAGTAGTTATTGGGTAGTCATTTAAGAACGTCCCCAATGGCTATGTCACGGATACGTCAGCGTTTGGTATGCCTGCAATGTGCAGCGCATAAATTCGATGCCGCAGGGCGATGCTGATGCTATAGTTACTGCGGTTAATGAGGGTCAAGAGAAAGGTTACAGGTGAAATCCAAACCTCGACCATACAGTCGATGACCCCATGCAGGTGCTTTTTGCGCATGCACGGGGTGTAAGCGTCGAGCGGCGTGCCGCCCGCGCATGCGTATACATATCCAGAAGCCCCCGGACGCCGCACGCGCGGCCGCGTTCGGAGGAATAATGATGGGGAGCACCATTGAATTATCTGAGTGAGATGCTCAAATTGCCGGTCTTGGACGTCGATGGCGAAAAGCTCGGCGTGGTGAACGATTTTGGTATTGCTACCGGCGAAGTTTTTCCACACGTGACCTCGCTCGCGTTCCGTGGTCCCGGCAAGACGCCGTTTATGATCAGCTGGCGCAAATGGGTCGACCGTATCGACGAGACGGGTGTACACCTTAAGACGTCGGCCACCGAAATCCGTTTTTCGTACCTGCAGCCGACCGAACTCTTACTCGCCCGCGACGTGCTCAACAAGCAGATTGTCGACACGCAGGGCATGAAGGTCGTGCGCGTAAACGACATCAAGTTTTCCATGTCGGGCGAAAATCAGCTGCGCCTGCTGGGCGCCGAGGTCGGTGCCCGCGGTCTGCTACGCGCCATCAGCCCCGCGCTCGAGCATATCGTCGAAGGCTTTATGAAGCACCTGGGCAAGCCGCTCAGTGAGGACATCATCGCTTGGTCCTACATGGACCTGCTCGACCGCTCGACCAAGAACATTCAACTCTCGGTGTCGCATAAGACGCTCGGCGAGCTACACCCTGCCGACATCGCCGACATTATCGAGCAGCTCGACCCGCGCCTACGTGCGCAGGTGTTTGCGCAGCTCGATACTGCCCAGGCCGCCGAGGCCATCTCGGAGTTCGATGACGACGAGCTTATGACCGAGATGCTCGAGGGCCTGTCCGACACGGACGCATCGTCAATGCTGGCCATGATGGACCCGGACGATGCAGCCGACCTGATCGACGAGCTCGATTACGAGAAGGCCGAGAAGCTCCTGCGCCTGATGGGCGTCAAGGAGGAGAAGGCGATTCGTAACCTACTGGGGTATGAGGACAACACCGCCGGCCGCATCATGACCTCAGAGTTTGTCTCCTTGCCCGCCACGGCAACGGTCGGTGACGCCATTGAGGCGATTCGCGAGCTCGACGAGGACTTCGAGAGCGTCTACTACGTCTATACCGAGGATCCGAGCGGCATGCTGACCGGCGTGCTTTCGCTGCGCACGCTGATCGTAGCCGACCGCGACGCCACGCTGGGTCAGCTGGCCTATCGCGACCTGGTCTATGTGTCGCCCGACGAGGACCAGGAAGACGTGACGGACGAGATGACCAAGTACGACCTGGTTGCCATCCCTGTCTGCGACGAGAACCGTCATATCCTGGGTATCGTGACCTTCGACGACGCCATGGACGTTATCGCCGAGGAGCATCAGGAGGACCTGCAGATCGCCGGTGTCGGCTCGGGCGATAGCGCGTCGGACGACTCGACGAACGTGCTCAGCTGGTTCGTGCATCGCCAGTACTGGGTTGTTGTATGGGGCATCGCGTCGTGCATCATGGCGACCGTGCTGGGAACGGCGCTCGGCTCCGCGCATCTGGTGGTGTTCCCCATGTGCGCCATGCCGCTCGTGCTGCTTGCTGCCTCGCGCATGGTGTCGTTCGTCAAGAACTACTTCCTCGAGTACGACGGCCACGACGACGAGCCCAAACCGTACCTGGGATTCTTCTTCCAGAGCACGGGTATGGGCCTGATCCTTTCGCTCGTGACCTACCTGTGCGCGCAGCTGGTGCGCACCGCCGCATTCCCCGATGCGTCCATGTTTGAGGAGCAACTCTTTACCGGGTGTTTTAATATCGCTGCTATCATTTGCCTGGTTGGCAACATGAGTGCCGTGATTTACCTGATGGTGCTGTTCTGGCGTGACGAGCATGACCTCAACACGTCGGGCACCGCCATGAACGTTATTGCCGTCATGATCTCGTGCGTAGCGTACTGCGCCGCTGCGGTGCTGCTCACCATGTCGGTCATGGGTTAGGTGGTCGCGTGCAAAATACCAAGCAAAAGTCGGGCACCAAGCAAAAGTTGACCATCGCGGCCATCTTTGGCGCTATGGGTCCCGGTCTGCTGGCGGCGCTTTCGGGCAATGACGCCGGCGGCATTGCAACGTATTCCAGTGCGGGCGCCAGCTATGGCTACAAGATGCTCTGGATGCTTCCCGTCATGACCGTGCTGCTCATCGTGACGCAGGAGACCGCGGCGCGCTGCGGCTGCGTCACGGGCAAGGGCCTGGCATCGCTCATTCGCGAGCGCTTTGGCGTGCGCAAGAGTGTACTTGCTATGGCGGCGCTGTTGATCGCCAACACGGCTGTGACCATTTCGGAGTTTGCGGGCATCGCCAGCGGCCTTGCTCTGTTTGGCGTGCCGGCGAGCATCTCGGTGCCGTTGGTGGCGCTGCTGGTGTGGATGCTTACCATGTCGGGTAGTTTCCAGCGTATCGAGAAGATTCTGCTGCTGGTGAGCTGCGTGTTCGTGACCTATATCGTCGCTGCATTTATGGCTGGCCCCAACTGGGGTGAGGTCGCGGTCGACCTGGCCGTGCCTAACATTCAAAATGATCCCAGCTACGTGTCGCTCGTGGTCGCAACGATCGGTACCACCATCGCGCCGTGGATGATTTTCTTGGCGCAGAACAACGTGGTCGATAAGAACGCGGGCGAGGACGATATCGTGCTGCAGCGCATCGATACCGTGAGCGGCTCGCTTGCCGCCGATGTCATTGCCGGCTTTATTATCATCACGACCGGTACGGTGTTGTTCCCGGCGGGCATTCAGATTAGCGATGCTGCCGATGCTGCCCGTGCGCTGGAGCCTATTGCGGGTCAGTGGTCCACGGTACTGTTTGCCTCGGGCCTGGTCGCGGCGAGCTTCTTGGCTGCCTGCGTGCTGCCGGGCGTTACGTCGAGCGCTATCTGCGAGGCATTTGGCTGGGAGCGCGGTGCCGACCGCAGCTGGGACGAGGCCCCGGTCTATCGCGGCATCATTACGGCCATCATCGGTATCTCTGCCGTGCTGGTGCTTATGCCCGGCGTCGATCTGTTCCAGATTATGATGACCTCACAGGTCATCAATGGTGTGCTGTTGCCCGTGGTTCTGGTGTTCCAGGTGGTTATCGCAGCCGACCGTCACATTATGGGTGCCAACCGCAACGGTCGCGTGTGGAACGTGCTCACTTGGGCGACTATCGCCGTGATTACGGTGCTGACAGTCGTCATGTTTGTGCTGCAAGCGATGGGCTACAGCGCTTAACGCCCACTTTTGCTTCCGAACAGGCCGCAGCGATGGGCTGCGGCCTGTTTTTTGTCTGCTATAGAATGTTAGTTATATAGCAATGGACAAAAAATGCCAAATATGAGTACTGTTGCTAAGTGAATAGCATTTACATCCTAAAAGATAATGAACATAGCCTTTAGTATGTTCATTAAAATTGGCTCCAATACGCCTTAAACCAGTCAGGTTGGCTGCTTTAGGGGGTTGTAGGGGTCGCTCGGACGTCATTTTGGGTGGTTTTGCCTGCTACTAAAATGGTAACAGTACTCATATTTGCCCTTTTTTGCCCACAGACCTTTGAGGGTGCGGCGAAAAGGGCTTGTTTTGATTGTTTGGGGCAGGCACGAGGCGCGGAAACGATGTCTGGAGCGACGGAGCGGCCTGGAATCCATCCGTAGAGGTCTTCATTGGCTGCGCCAGGAGTGTCCCTAACTGCCGGAGGGGGTGTCTGCCGTGGCAGACACCCCCTCCGGATGTGGGAAGTTTGCGCTGCAGGTTACTTGTCGGTGCCCAGCTTGTGCGGCTTGAGAGCGAGCGCATTGACGAGTGCGTCGGTGGCAGACTTGACGGCTGCCGGCTGCGGATCGTTGACGTGATCCTCGGGATGCACGGGCAGGTCCTTCTTGACGGCATCGTGGATCAAGTTGAGGTACTCAGTCACGCCAGTGGTCGATAGATGCGTGCCATCGCCATCGAACAGGTCGTTGCGGTTGGCACTGTATCCGTACCAGTCGATAACGCGCAAGTTCTTGTAGCGCGTAGCGGCGTTGGCGATGGCCTGGTTGGTAGAGCCAACCCACGGCTGCGGGCTGCGCGTGTTCACAAACACCACCATACGCTTATCTCCTGCATCGGCCATGATGGCGTCGATTTGGTCGTCGGTTACCAAGCCGTTGGTGCCCAGCGCAAAGACCACGATCTTGCCGGCAAGGTTCTGTTGAAGATAGCCCTCAAATGTCGCACGGCCCGCATCGAACTGGCGGCCCTTTTCGGCATCGATATGGCTGTGCGGGAACACGCCGTCAAAGGAATCAACGGCGCGCAGCGACACGGAGTCACCGATCATCAACAGGTCGTAGGAGCCGTCGGGGAAGCCGTCGTTGTCCTTGTCGGTGTCGTCGGCCGCCTGCTGGTCGGTGGGTGCGGCGTTCTTGGCTTCCTTGTTCAGAACTTCGGCGCCCTCGCCGCTCAGCGCAGACGTCTCGGGCACAAAGATCAGGCCGCCCAGTGCAACGACCAACACGACAGCGCAGGCTGCACAGGCAGGGACGTGCGCGCGCACCCAGTTGGCGGGCGTGGCGGTGCCGTCGCGGAACTCGGATACGGTGCGCCCAAAGGTGCCCTTTCTAAACGGCGTCTCGATAAAGCGATATGAGCATTCGGCCACGGCGACCACCAACAGCACCTGCAAAATGTACTGCCACCACGGTGTATCGTTGATGTTGGCGACCGGGTTCATAAGCAACAGCAGCGGATAGTGCCACAGGTAGATGCTGTATGAGCGCTTGCCAACCCACACGAGCGGCTCGGCGGACAGCGCGCGGGCAACCATTCCCTGGGGCTGCACGCAGGCCGCGATGACCATGAGCGTGAGGATGGAGCATAACAGCGTGCCGCCGCGATACTGGAACGCGGTGTAGCCGTTGGTGAGCGCGACCATGGCGGCAAGGCCAACCAGACCCACGACGCCCAATACATCGATGGATGCGGGCGAGGACCAAAAGCGCACGAGGGCGCTCGGCTGTGCCGGGGCGGTCTCGGCTGATTCGTCAGCCTTCTCGCCAGGCTTGCCCTCGGCGTTCTTGCCGTGCTTGGCGGCGCCAGCCAGGCGATTGAGCCCCAAACGATGGGCGAGACGAACCGGCGCCAGGTCGCGATCGGGGATAAAGGCCATCCAGGCACCCAGCAGCAGCGAGAACACGCGGGTGTCGGTGCCGTAGTACACGCGGCTGGGGTCGGCGGCAGGGTTGTAAAGCACCATCATGGCAAGGGCAGATACCGCGGCAAGGCCTAGAACCACGCGGCGCGTGTTGGGTTTGCTCACATGCATGGATACCATGGCAAACAGCAGCGGCGGCCAAATCAGGTAGAACTGTTCCTCGATGGCAAGCGACCAAAAGTGCGTGAGCGGCGAGGGGTCGCCCAGAGCATTGAAGTACGAGACGTTTTGGGCAATCTGCCACCAGTTGTTAAAGAACAGCAGCGACGGCAGGATGTCGGGGCGCATCTTGGTGAGCATCACGTGGTTAAAGATGGTGCACAGCGCGCAGGTCACCACCACGACGGTCACCACGGCGGGGACCAGGCGACGGATGCGGCGAATCCAGAAGCTCTTGAGGTCGATGCGTCCGGTCTTAGCGACTTCGTTGAGCAGCAGGCGCGTGATCAGATAGCCCGAAAGCACAAAGAAAATCGTGACACCGAGCAGACCGCCCTGCGCCCACGTGAGGTTGAGGTGATAGAGCACCACCGCGACGACGGCAAGCGTGCGCAGGCCGTCAAGGGCAGGGATGTAGCGGGACTTGGGGCGAGCAGGCGTCTGCTCCGCGGCGGGAGTGTTGGCGCGGCCCGCGTTGTTGGCAGAAGTGCGATGGGGGCTCGCGGTGCGTCGCGGCTCGTTGGCACGGCGTTCGCTCTTCACGCGTTCGTGCGGCGCCGGCTCGTTGCCCGTGCGGCGTCGACCGCGCGAGCCCGATTGCGAGAATTGTTCCATAAAACATCATCCAATGACGAGAATAATCAGCACGCCTTCATTGTAGCTGCCTGCTCCTGTGAATGCTTGCTGCTGGCGCAAGCTCAAGCGCGCGTCCACATCAAAGTGAACTAAAGTTATAGGGGGTGCGAGAGTGCACGATCGACGACTGGCGGTGGGTATAAGGCCCGCAGATGAGGAGGTTTCCATGGCAGATCGCGGCATCGTTGCGGTGTTCGGCAGCATGAACATGGACCTTTCGGTGGCGTGCGAGCGCATGCCGCGCGCGGGCGAGACCGTCGGCGGTAGCGGCTTTATCACCAACGCCGGCGGTAAGGGCGCCAACCAGGCCGTCGCCGCTGCGCGCATGGGTGCGCGCACGTGCATGATCGGCGCTGTTGGGCGCGATACCTTTGGCGATGCGCTTGTGGCAGGGCTCCAGGATGCTGGCGTGGGCGTTGAGTTCGTGGCGCTTCGCGATGACGTGGAGACCGGTACCGCGACCATCATTCGCTGCGAGGGCGACAACCGCATCATACTGTCACCGGGCGCCAACCATGCGCTTGCGGGCGCGGACGTTGCCTGCGCGCTGAGGCGTCTGGTGGCCCATGAGCTCGACGGCGACGCCAGCGAGATTGCCCCGGCTGCCGGAAGCGTCTTTATCGCCCAGGGTGAATGTGACCTTGCAGCGACGGCCGAGGCGCTTGTTTGCGCTCATGGGCTGGGGTTCTATACGGTCTTTAATCCGGCGCCTGCCTGCGAGCTGCCTGCGGAGGTCTGGCCTGCGGTCGACCTGGTCTGTCCCAACGAGACCGAGTGCCAGGTTCTGACGGGCATTCTGCCCACGGATGATGTGAGTTGCGTCGCCGCGCTCAATGCGCTGCTCGACAAGGGCGCCGGCGCTGCGGTCATCACGTTGGGCGGTGCCGGCTCGGTTACGCTCGGCGATGGCGGTGAGCTGCTGCGCATGCCGGCACTTTCGAGTACGGTAGTCGATACCACGGCCGCCGGCGATACGTTTATCGGCGCGTTGGCGGCGGCTCGCCTAGAGGGCTTGCCGCTCTTTGAGTGCATGGCCGTGGGTGCTCGCGCCTCGGCAGTGACAGTGTCGCGCCTGGGCGCTCAGCAATCGATTCCCACGCGCGCCGAAGTTGAACATTGGTTTAGTTAAACGATAAAGACGGAGAAGCGGAGTAGAACAATGGCAATCAAGAAGCTGATCCTTGATCTGGATATGGGTGTGGACGATGCGATGGCGCTGGCCTATGCCATCGCGAGCCCCGAGGTGGAGCTCGTGGGCATCACCACGTGCTTTGGCAACGTGCGCGTCGAGCAATCGGCGCACAACTGCCTGGCGGTGCTCGATCTGCTGGGTCGCCCCGAGGTTCCGGTGTACCTGGGTGCCGACCGTCCTCTGCAGGCGACTGAGCCCTATACGCCGCCGGCGTCCACCGCGCTCATTCACGGCAAGAACGGCATCGGCGGCGCGAGCGTGCCCGCGTCGCCCTACGAGCCGGTGGGGGCGACCTCGGCCGACGGCAACGCTGCGGTCGATTATCTGATCGATGCCGCGCGCACCTATGGTCCCGATCTGGTCTACGTAGCGACTGGCCCGCTCTCCAACCTGGCGCTCGCCCTGGAGCGCGATGCGGCGGCGATGATGTCCATCGGCCGCGTGGTCGTAATGGGCGGCGCCCTTACCGTGCCCGGTAACGTGAGCGCGGGCGCCGAGGCCAATATGGCGAGCGACCCCGAGGCAGCCGACGCAGTGCTGCGCTCGGGCCGTAAGCTCACCATGGTGGGTCTGGACGTGACGCATCGCGTGGTGCTCACACGCCGCGACATTGCCGGCTGGACGGGCTCGGGCACCATGGCGGGCTGCGCATTTGCGAGCATGGTCGAGCACTACATTGGCTCGTACGAGATGAACGCACCCTACCTGGGTGGTTGTGCGCTGCACGATCCGCTGGCCGTTGCCGTGGCGATCGACCCCACGCTCGTAGGTGCGCTCGGCTGCAACCTGCGTGTTGATCTGCTGGGCGAGTACCGCGGTCGCACCATCTGCGATGAGCGTCGCCTGTCCGATCCGGACAAGAGCGCGCTTGTGGCACTGACCGTGGATGCTCCGCGCTTCCTGTCCGAGTTCAAGACGCGTATGGCCCGTGTCCTTGGCTAAGTTGTCTTTTTGGGACGGGGCTTTTTGACTGGTATGATTGGTGCGACCATTCGAACCAGCTAAAAGAGCCCCGTCCCAATTTGACTATCGAGAGGATCTGCCATGGAGCGCATCGCCAGCTTTTCCGTTGATCATCTGCTGCTTGAGCCCGGCGTGTATGTGAGCCGCATCGACCGCGATCCGGCGACCGGTGCTGCCGTCACCACGTTTGACCTGCGCCTGACCACGCCCAACAAGGAGCCGGTCATGAACACCGCCGAGTGCCACACCATCGAGCACCTGGGTGCAACGTTCTTGCGCAATCATGCCGAGTGGTCGGGCCGCATTGTCTACTTTGGCCCCATGGGCTGCCGCACGGGCTTTTACCTGGTTGTGTTTGGCGAGGTGACGAGCGAGGAGATCCTGCCGCTCGTGCGTGAGCTGTTCGAGTTTGTCGCCGGCTTTGAGGGCGATGTCCCCGGTGCCGCTCCCGGGGAATGCGGTAACTACCTGGACCAGAACCTCCCCATGGCCAACTGGCTTGCGCGCCGCTACCTCGACCGCGACCTGGCCGATATCGACGAGAAGCATCTGCACTATCAGCAGGCGTAAGAGCTTTATCGCCCAAAACGCGCGCATTGGGCGTCTTCGCTTATGCGGGGGCGCCTTTTTGTTGATTGGTCGGGACGAGCGTTCAAAATCGCTCATGTTTGTTCTAGAATGTTCGTATAGTCACATTTACGAACAGGAGTGAACATGCATATCTACTCTGTCAACGATCCCGAGTTCAAGTCCTATGGCAACGTTTGGGATAACGTTCCGTCCGAGCTTACGTCGCCCGTGCTCGAGGCACTTGCCTCCACGCCCATCCCCGAGGGCAGCAAGTATGTGGCCTCTGCGCCCGAGCTCGAGGGCGTCAAGGATGCCGACAAGCTTGGCTTTCTCATGTTTGGTGGTCGTCCCTTCCAGCTTGGCTGGTGCAACGGCCACAACACGCAGCTCAACTGCCTGGAGTATCACCGCGCCAGCGAGTTTAACCTGGGCGCCCGCGACTTTATCCTGCTCGTGGCGCATCGCTGGGAGATCGAGGACGGCAAGCTCGACACCGCGTGCGTCAAGGCGTTCCGCGTGCCGGCCGGCACGCTTGTTGAGGTTTTCAACACCACGCTCCACTACACGCCGTGCATGGTCGACGACGGCGGCTTCCAGGTGATGGTGGCGCTGCCCGCCGGCACCAACGGCCCGCGCCCCGAGGCTGCAGCCGACATGCCTGCCGCCGGTGACGGCTACTGCTACTGGAAGGCCGACAAGTGGGTTCTCTGCCATGCTGACAGCCCCAAGGCAGCCGAGGGCGGCTACGTAGGCCTCATCGGCAAAAACCTCGACATCACCGTGGACTAGCGCATCGCCCCAAACCACCACAAAGGTGCCTGTCCCCTTTGCGGTGGTTTGGGGCGAGCGGATATCGGGAAGTGCCAGACGGGGGAGGCTGCCGGGCGCCTTGCCGTCTGCGGATTTTGGGACATGTGGCCCGCTTTTTGAGCCTGCCTGTCGGTACACTAAAAGCACTATGGGTACCCGCGAGCGACATATCGGCCACGCGGCCGCCCGATCCGCACCCGTGGCGGATCCCAGGGGCGGCAGGCTCTTCGCCATGCCGCGATTCCTTGTTGGCATAACACATCAGGCGTACCGTCGCCGCGTCTTCGCTATCGCCGGCGCCATCACCGCACTGTTCCTCATGCTTTTGGCAGTCTTGCCGGCGCTGTTCGCCTTCGACCCCAAACTTTCTAACGCCGTGCCCGCCTATAGCGAGGTGTCCGAAGAGGTCGTGGATGCGCTCGTCCATTCGAACTCTCTGCCGTTGCTTGTTGCCGCAATTGCATTTTCGATCTGGGGCGTATCGGTCTATCTGCGCTGTTTGGACTATGTGTTGCGCCGCCGTCTTGTTGCCATCGCCACCATCTGCGCCCTGTGGATGATCGAAGTCATTCTCAAGTACAAGTCGTTCACGCCGTTCTATGCCACCGTGCTGTGGTACCTGTACTACGTGCCCATGACGCTCATTCCGCTGCTCTACCAGTTGTGTGGTCTGCGCCTTGCGGGCCTGGAGCAACACCGCCTGGGTCGCCGCTACTGCGCTGCGCTGTGGATTATGGCTATCCTGCTTATCGGATTTGTGCTCACCAACGATTTTCACCAGCAGGTCTTCCACTTTGACCGTACAAGCGACACCTGGAGCAACGATTACACGTACGGCTGGGGTTATTTCGCCGTCCTCGTGTGGACGGCCTTTAACTTTGTGGCCTTTTTTATCCTGGTGGGTCGGTCCTCGTCCTTTCGCATCCAACGTTTCTCGGGCACGGCGGCGCTCGTGCTGCTGGGCGGCGCGTTCTTTGCCATCTCATATGCGTTGCGCGTGCCCTGGGCATGGAGGCTCAACTTCTCGCTCGTCTATTGCGTCTTGTGCGTGGTGGCGATGGAAATCTGTCTCGATTGCGGTGTCGTTCCGTCATATCACGACATCGCCGGCATTTTCGACACCTTGCCGCTTGACCTCAAAGTTCTAACGCGCGACCTGCAGGAAGTCTATGCCACGCCAGTGTCAAAGCCAATGCCGGTAGGCGTGCGCGAGGAGTTGCGGACCCAGGCGCACAGCCGCGCCCATGCCTTTGCCGTGGCGTCCGATCCCGATGTGATGCACCGTGCCTTTCCACTGCTGGGCGGATCGGCCCTGCTTGCCCAAGACGTGTCGGATCTCAACGAGCTTAACCGTGAACTGGCACATCGTCGTATGGAGCTGCAGCGTCAAAATGAGCTGCTCGCCGCCGACTACGACCTTAAGACGCACCTGGCAGACCAAGAGGCCGAGACCTTGCTGGTCCAAGACGTGGACCAGGCGCTTGCCCGCGCGCTCGAAGGGATGTACGACCTGCTGAGCTCGCTGCCGCCGTTGACCGATGAATCGTCTTCGCACGAGCGTTACCGCATGCTGCAGCGCGCCAAGATGCTCGTCGCCTATTGCAAGCGCAAGGGGTCGCTCACGTTGGCACAGCACGGGGAGAGCGGTTTTGATCGCGACCGCATTCAGCTCATTGCCAACGAGCTCGCAAGCGACCTGCGCACCATCGATATCGATTGCGCCTCGATTATCGCCATACGGCGCCCGCTGCACGCCAGTACGGTAAGCGCCCTGTACGACTGCGTGTATGACTTTGCGTTTTTTGCCTACACCACCGACCATCCGGCGCTTATGTATCACTTGGGCGACCATGACCGATGCAGTGTCGAGCTGCGCGCCACGCTTTTTTCCAACGATGATGCAGATCTTTCGCAGACGCCCGCCGCGCAAGAGCTCGAAAGCGCTCTGCAAGGGCGCAACGTGGCATACCGCCTTGAGGGCGAGCCCGGCCAGCTGCGCATGATCGTCTTGATGCCGCGGGCGGGTGAGTGACGATGCAGATTTCGCTCATCCTTCCCCAAATCGTTGCGCTCGATGTTGTCTTTGCCCTGGCTGCGTGTCTGCAGACGATTCACGTCCCGCTCATCGCATCGCGCCGCTCGTCCTATAACCGTAAGGTGATTTGTGCCTACGAGGCGAGCCTTGTGCTTCACCTAGTTATTTCGGCGCTCATCTTGTTCGCGTCGTCTGGCTCATATCTGGTGGCGCCGCTTGACGTTTGCGCCAGGGCAATGGGCGGAGCGTTGTGGCTCAATGCCGTGATCTTTGCCTACGGCATGGTGCTTATGGTGCACTATCGTCGCCCCGTCATGCTGGCCGAACTGTTGCTCGTTGCCGCCGTGACACCGCCGGTGGTGCTTGCCATGGGCTCGGCGTGGACCACGGTCCTTATCGCAGAGGGAGCGTTTTTCCTGTTCCGCTCCATTGCGGCGCTCTTGATGGATGTCCGTAACCGCCAGGAGGATATCACCATGTTCTCGACGATCGAGACCATCAACGTGATTCCCGTGGGCATCCTGTATCTGGACCCGAGGGGCCGTCCGCTGCTCATGAACCGCTGCATGCGCAAAAACCTGGTGGAGCTTCATATGCCCACCGACCTAGGCGATATGAGCGGTACATGGAACGACCTGCGCAAACTCAGCATGCAAATGCCCGAAAGCAGTCAGAACCGCGTGCGGATTAATCTGGACCGCTTTGGTGAGGCGCGCGTTGTGGTCGAGGTTTCTCCCGCCGAGATTCGCTTGTTCGTGCACGATGACGTTATGGTTTCGGGCCGCCTCTTCGAGCGCATTATCGGTCTGGATGTAACAGAGTATGCGCATGCCCATGATCGCCTAGCGCAAGCCAACCACCTGCTTGAGCTTGCGGGCCAAGAGCTCCAAGCCCAGATCGAAGAAGTCAAAAAAGTTGCTGACAATGCGGCCTATCTGCGTATGCGCGCTCGCGTGCACGACGTGATCGGGCAGCGCCTGTCCATCCTCCATCGTTATCTGGAGGAGGGGCGCCTGGATGACGAGTCACTCGAGCAGATCGACCCGCTGCTGCGCTCAATCGCTGCCGATCTGCGCAGCGGGGGCGACACCGAACCGGCAGAGCAACTGGGCGATATCGTCCATGCCTTTGGCCTAGTGAGCGTGCAGATCGATGTGGAGGGCGAGCTACCAAGCGACGCGCGCGTCGCCGCAGCCTTTCTGCAGATTATCCGCGAGGCCTCGACCAATGCCACCAAGCATGCACAGGCCCATCAGGTCCATGTGCGCCTGCGGCAGGAGACGTCGGAAGACGGCGCTGTTGCGCGGATGGCCGTTTCTAACGACGGCGCGCCTGCACCCGTATCGTATCGCGAGGGAACGGGTATCCCAGGTATGAGGCATGTCGCACAGAATCTGGGCGGCAGCCTGGAAGTCCACACCGCCCCGCCCTTCACGCTTACGGTGTCCATCCCGCTCGCCTCCAACGCCACGGTCCAAAGGAGAAGTTCATGATTCGCGTCCTTATAGTCGAAGACCAGGCCATCCTGCGCGAGAGCCTGGCGCGCTCCGTTGGCGACCAGCCCGATATGACCGTTGTTTCCGCCATTGCCGATGCTTCCGAGGTCTTGGGTGTCGCGCTCAAGGAGCGCCCGGACATGATACTGATGGACGTATGTACCGAGCATGATTCCAACGGCATCGTGGCGGCGGCGCGCATTAAAGAACAACTGCCCGAGTGCCGCGTCATTATCATGACGGGTATGCCCGAAATCACCTTTGTGGACCAGGCGCGCGAGGCGGGCGTCGACAGCTTTGTGTACAAGAACGTCGGTATCGACGAGCTATTCGCCGTGATGCGCTCCACGCTGGCGGGTTACTGCACGTTTCCCAAGCCGCCCGAGAGCATCTTCTCGGGCACGGCGGCCCTCGACGATGTCGAGCTGTCGATCTTGCGCCTTGCCTGCGAGGGCAAAAGCCGCCGCGAGATCGCGGCCGAGCTGTTTATGAGCGAGGGCACCATCAAACGCCGCATCTCGGAGATTCTCAATAAGACCGGCTACGACAACATCATGCGCTTGGCCGTGCGCGCAGTAACGGAGGGCAGCATCGTTCCCAACATGGAGCGCTAGCGCTCGTTACGCATCGGCATAAAGCGGCGGGGCCGCAGGATCAACTCCTGCGGCCCCGCCTGGCAAGTGCGCGGATGTGTCCGCCAATCCGCGGCTGATGTTACGTGTCGCTACGCGATGGTCGCGGTGTAGGAGGCGACGTCCTCATAGGAATCGGTCAGGTAGGCGTCGATGCCGATGGTCGTATTGACGAGGTCGTCAAGGCTGTCAAGCTCGCCGCTCGAGAACGTGAATTCCTCGGTGGCGTTGGTGCCGGGCATCAGGTGAGCCGAGAACCAGGGTTCCTTCATGGTGCCGTTGACGTTGGTCTTGCCAGAAGGAGCGTAGAAGGTCAGGTCCTTGTCGCTCTTGTTGGTGATGTTGACGACAAAGCCGATGTCGCCCCAGTCGTCCTTGAACTTCTCGGTGATGGTGATGGTGCACAGGTCGTCATCGGCGACGGTGACGGCGGGGGAGATTTCGATGCTCTGGACGTCGTCGTCTTCGACGGCCTCATCGATCTCTTCTTCCTTCTCGGCGTTCTCGCGATCCTTCTTCACCGTACCGGACAGATCCTTGTCGGACTTCGTAAAGATAAGCTTGTCGCCTTCCACCTCGAGGACGAGCTTGTCGTCCTTGAGCTTCAGGTCGTGCGACTCATCTTCGGCGGTAATCGTTACGGTGGTGGCGTCCTTGGCCTCCCATTTCAGGTCGGTGACCTCAAGGAACATGTCGAGGACGCCCGTGCCGTCTTCGTCGAGGATCAGGATGCAGTTGAGGCCCCACTCCTTGAGCATATCCATGTACTCATCGGTGAGCTCTTCGCCGTCCAAGGTTCCACCCGAGTACTGCCAGCTGCCGACGAAGTTGGCCTTGGGGTCTTTGCCGCCGCCGCTGCAGCCCGTCAGGGCAAAGGCGAGCGCCAGGACGCATGTCAGAAATGCGAGTACGGACTTTTTGAACGTTGTCTTCATGGTGTCCTCCTTCATCGAACGAAACCCATAGAAGCAAATGCGGGGGTGGCGGATCCCCCGCTCATTACCAGTTAGGGGCGCTAGGGCCTGGGCGTTCCGCAGTTGCTGCAGAACTTGCCGCCGTTTTCGCTACCGCAGTTGGGGCAGAACCACTTGGCCGGTGCGGGGACGGGCGCGGGACTGCCGCACTCGGAGCAGAACTTGCCGGTGTTGGTGGCACCGCAGCTGCAGGTCCACGTGCCGGCCGCGGGTGCGGCGGCGGGGGCCGGTGCGGGGGCGGGCGCCGGAGCCGGCTGCGGGGCGGCTTGCTGCTGTGCCTGGCCGGCGGCGAACAGCTGGCTGGCATTCATGCCGCCCATGCCACCTGCCATGCCCATGCCCATAAAGCCGGCCATTGCGCCGTTGGGGTTAGCGGCCGCCGCGCGCATCGCGTCGCTCTGGGCGCTGGCGATGTTGGCTGCTGCCATGGTGGGATCGCGCATGACCGCGGCCTTCTGCAGGTCCTTGATCATCTGCTCGTCTTCTTGCGAGGCGGCGATGGAGTTAACGCCAAAGCTCACGATCTCGACACCACGCAGGTCGCGCCAGTCGGCCGAGAGGACCTCGTTGAGCGCGCGGGCGAGCTCGGTGGTGTGGCCGGGGATGGCACTGTAGCGGATGCCCATCTCCGAGATCTTGGCAAAGGCGGGCTGCAGGGCGGTGAGCAGCTCGGACTTAAGCTGACTGTCGATCTTGTCGCGCGTGTAGCTATCGGTCACGTTGCCGCATACGTTGGTGTAGAACAGCAGCGGGTTGGTGATGCGGTACGAATACTCGCCGTTGCAGCGCACGGAGATGTCGACGTCCAGACCAATGTTGTTATCGACCACGCGGAAGGGCACGGGCGAGGCGGTGCCGTACTTGTTGCCGATGATCTCCTTGGTGTTGATGAAGTAGACGCGCTGGTCCTTGCCCGCGTCGCCGCCAAAGGTAAAGCGGCTGCCGATATTGGCGAAGGTCTCCTTGATGGAGTCGCCCAGGTTGCCGCTAAAGACGCTCGGCTCGCTGCCGGTGTCAAAGACAAACTCGCCGGGCTCCAGCGCGACCTCGATGATCTTGCCGTTTTGCACCACGAGCATGCCCTGGCCGTCGTTGACGGCGATGACGGAGCCGTTGGAGATGACGTTGTCCTCGCCGCGCGTGTTGGAGCTGCGGCCGCCGGTGCGCTTGCTGCCCTTGCAGGCCAAGACATCAGCGGGCATCGATTCGCAATAGATAAATTCCTTCCACTGGTCGGCCATGACGCCGCCGGCAGCTCCCAATCCAGCTTTCAAGAGTCCCATGGTGATCTTCCTTTCTCGTCAAAGGCCGGGTGGTATTGGTTGGATTGCTTAGTCGTCCTTGTCGTCTTTCATGACAACGGTGGTCTCGGTGTGACTGAAGGTGTCGTGCTTCTCGGTCAGGTCGAGCTCGCCACAATACTCATCGGCATGGGTTGCTTCGTTGGCCGTCTTGAGCTGGCCTACCAGTAGTACGTCTCCGATAATCACGATGATCAGCGGCGCGATGACGTTGATGAGGATGCCCTCGATATCAAAGGTGAGGTAATCCGGATCGAAGGCGTATTCCCCCATAAAGAGAATCTGGGAGAGGATAAATCCGATCACGAAGAACAGCACCGAGGCGATGGCGAGCTTGGGCTTGGAGCAGGGGAGCTCGCCGACCAAGCGGCCGGTCTGGCCGTTCATGGCAAACAGGTAGCTCTTGCCGTTCCACGAGGTGGAGAGCATCCAGACGGGGAACAGGGCGTAGTCGCTGTCTTCCCAGGTGTAGTCGAGCTGCTTGCTTTCGACCGTGGCATCGTCGTATTCGTCGACGACGGTCTCGCGCAGGGCCGAGATCGTGCTTTCTTCCATACGGCGCTCGGCGCGCGCCTTGCAGGTCTCGCAGTCCTCGTCGTAACGGTTGGCGATGTAGCCGGGCATATATGCGACCGAGAACGGGCGCAGCGCGTCGTAGTCAAACGGCTCGATGGCGTCCATGTGGCCGTCGGGCATCTTGGACGATCCGTCGACGGGCACGCGCTTAAACGAGATATTGCCCTTGCGATAGGCATCGTAGTGGTCGGTGGTCGTGACGGTGCGGTCGGATTCCTCGGTCACGGTCTCGTTGGTCGCGTCAAAGTACACTTCGCCGTCAACGCGGGCACCGTAGAGCCAAAACGGCACGTAGACACCTTGGACCTCGTCGATGTGGTTGCCGGTGACAAAGCTCTTGGGCAGCAAGATCTTGCCCTTGTAGTGTTCCTTGAGTGCGGCCGTGACGTCATCGCGCCCGAGCTTAAATGGAATCACCAGGTCGGGCGAGAAGTCGCCCGAAAGCTGACCGGGCGCTACGGCGGAGTTGCCGCAGTACGGGCAGGTGGTGACAGCGACGGTGCCGTCGGACACGAGCTCGGCGCCGCACGACGAGCAGATGTAACCGGCGTTTTGAGCCAGCTCCTGCACGGCATCGTCGACAGCAGGCTTGGGGGCCGCGGCTGCGGCATCGGCTTTGGCATCTGCCTTGTCCTGGCGCTCGCGATAGAGGACCTCGACTTCTTCGACTTCAAAGCGCGAGTCACAGTAGTCGCAGACGAGCTTTTGCTCGGCGCTTGCAAAATGCAAGGGGCCACCGCAGGCAGGGCACTGATAGTTAACGCTCTCGAAGGCCATGATCGGTCCTTTCGCTGCCGGAGGCTATGCGCCGATGGCGCCGCCGCAGTATTCGCAGCGCCCACTGGCATCGGGAATGGTGGTGGCTCCGCAGAAGGGGCAGGTCACCGCGGTCTTGGGGGCCTTGGCGGCCACGACGCTGTCGCGCGTCTCCTGGCGCAGCTGCACCAGCGCGTCGCGGACCTCGGTTGCCTGGCGCTTGGCCTCGCGGTATTCGATGGAGCCGCGCTGATCGATGGTGGAGTCGTTCACGCGCAGGTTGATCTCGGTAAAGTACGGCGTGTTGACGTGGATGGTCAGATTAAAGTCGTAATCCAGGTCGTAGCGCGGCGGGTTGTAGCTCTCGCGCTCGCCGTCCTTGGTCTCGCGATAGATTTCGGTGCGATGCTCGTCGATATCCATATCGCAGCCGAGTACCTGCGAGAACTCGATGATGTCGGGATTGGCGTCGCGCCAGCGGCTCTGCGAGGTGATGATCAGCAGGCCCGCGTCCTCATCGAGCATAATATTGGTGCGCCCGGCAGAAAGCGTGCGCGTGGGGTTGAACGAAGGCAGGCGCTCGGCGTTGGCCTCGCGGTAGGCGAGTTGCTCACGGATGTCGTCCGCGGTGCTGGAGCGATAGCCGTGAAAGTAGGGGGAGAGCTTGCCGGCGCACTCTTTGCACAGGTAGCCTTCATTGATTTTTGTCTTACCTAGAAGTCCCAGCTCGGTACCGCAAATCGCGCACTCTTTCTTCTCGAACATCTTGTCAAAGAAGCCCATGGCTGCCTCCCATCAACTGGTAGCGTGTGTCACTTTTGATGATGGGGGAGTGCGCGATCCTTCGCGATACCCAGACGGCTCAAGGAGTCTCCACAACTGGGACACATGGCCCATTTTTGACTAGTCATTGGGGACGTTCTTCGGCCACTCATTGGGGACGTACTTAAATGAGTGGCAGCTGGAGACACTCCTTGCCGAGCTAGAGGCCGCGCGTGTCCCTTCTGGTCCATGAGGCTCAAAACCGCGGTGTGACGTGAACGGCTGGGGTCAAATTTGCAGCATTTCGAGCCTGGCTTCGATATTGAGACTTGTTCTTTATTAAAATAGATTTCCAGACAATTGAGCGGCTGGGGGTTAACCATGAGGGGCATGGGAGACACAACCGCATATTTGCGTCGGGGCATTCGGGAGATTATATGCCTGGCGCTGTTCTTCTTCACGTTTTTGGCGTGCGAGTATCTCTTTGACGTGCGCATGGCCGAGTTCGTGTCTCCGGACGAGGTTGTTATTTATGAGAGCCTTGTTATCGGCGCGAGCGTGATTGGCTTTTTTGTGCGTCCTATTCTGTACTATCGCCGTCCCCATGCCATTGAAGCAACGAGTGACGTTACGGGCGTTTTGCTGGTGGCGGCATTGCTGCTGTTGATTATGGCGGTTCAGGTTGAGGTGATAATTGCCGGCGGTTTGGTGGCATGCTGCGCGCTGGGCTACTGCGGATCGACTGCCCATGCAAACTTTGCGCGGCGCTTTGCACGGACGCCCTGCTTGGCGCGTGCGGCTGCACTTTCCTACGCCATGGGCGTTCTGGTGCAGGTGCTCAACCACATGGTGATGCCTGCCGGCATTCCTCAGCAGGCTGTTCTGGTCGTCTGCGCGATCGCGCAGGTGGCGTCGCTCCACGGCGCCCGACGCGCCAAGCTTCGCGACGAGTCAGATCCCAACTTTGAATCCAATGTTGCCGGGCTTTCGGTAGATGCTTTGGAATATGGTGCCAAGTGGCAAGACGATCCCGAGGCAAAGGCGGCATTCCGCCGCGCCGTAGCTCGCTTGACCGTGGCGACAGCGTGTCTTTCCGGCGTATTCGCCGCTCTCAACGCGGGTCTCACAACCTTGCATGCTACCGGAGCCGTTGATTTGGGTGACTGGCCGCGCCTGCTGCTTGTCGTGAGCTCGTTGGCTGCCGGCGTCCTATTTGACCTGCACGGCCGCTCGTATATGAATATCGGCATGACATGTGCCGCCATACTGTCCACGCTTTCGTTCTTTGTGCTCATCGTCGATGGCAATGGCGGCAACGAGCTTGCTGCCACGATTATCTTTTATCTGGGCTCGGGCTTTTTCGTGGTGTTCTTTACCACAAAATATGCCGCCGTCTCGCTCTATGCGCGCTGGTCATATTTTTGGCCGTGCATGGGTCGCGTCGTCAACAACGTGTGCTCGATGCTCGTGACGGCGCCGGCGGTGGCGATCATCTCGAGTCAAAACGTGCTGGCTGCGATCGGTGCGGCGCTCGTGATGTTTGTGGGCATTGCGATTACGCTGCTGGGGCAGTTGGGGCAACGAGCCGATGATGCCGCGATGCGGGACGGACTGCCGCTTGCCACCGACGATCTTGGTGGGGATCTTGCGCCCACATGCTCCGACCCCGAGCCCGTGGAGGCAGCGGAGCTCACGTCCGATGAACGCCTCGATGCTTTCGTCGCCACCTTTGGGCTTACAGAGCGCGAGCGCGATATTCTTGAGGTCTTGGTCGTTTCGGACCAGAGCGTTCAGGACATCGCCACAACGCTCTTTCTTTCGCGCTCCACGCTCTATCGCCACATTTCCTCGATCAACAAAAAGACCGGCACCGCCTCGCGTGTAGCCCTTATCAACTTCTTCTGGTCCTGGACACCCAAGGACTAGCTAATCTCCCAATAAGTTGCGGTGGAATAGTCCCTAAATTAAAGTCACGGGGCTTTAAACAGGAACTATTTCACCGCAACTGCTGGGGGGATAGACTGCGGCGGCGGCAGAGGCAACGGCAGCGGCGTTGGCAGCTGTGGTAGTGGCAACGGCAGCTGGCAGGGTGTTTTCTGTCTACTTGCTACAGCAGCTCGCCGTGGCGGGCGATGTAGCGGCGCTTTGCCAGTTGAGTGAGCGCGATGTAGGCGGCAACGATGCCGATGAGCAGTGCGAAAAAGATTGCGGGTAGCGTCATGAGGCCCAGCGCGTCGGCGATGGGGCTCGCCGGTAGCCAGGTGACAAGTGCCAGCCCCAGCACGGTGAGCGCACACAGCGCAGGCGCGGCGTGGTCGCGCGAGCTCGGCAGGCGCGGGGAGCGCAGCATGTGGATCACGAGCGTCTGCGACCACATAGACTCGACAAACCAGCCGCTCTGGAAAATCGTCGCAAAGGTTGCCATGCCGGCAACATTGCCCGCGGCGGCAAGCTCGGCCCAGCTCGCGCCCACGGCGGCGGGGCACACCACAAAGAAGAGCGCGGCGAAGGTCACGATGTCAAACAGCGAGCTCACGGGGCCAAGCTCGAGCATAAAGCCTTTGATGGACGCGGCGTCCCAGGCGCGCGGGCGGGCGGTCCAGGCGTCATCGACGGTGTCCCACGGCAGCGCAATGCACACGATCTCGTAAACCAGCGACAGCAGCACTAGCTGCAGGGCGCTCATGGGCAAAAACGGCAGGAATAGGCTCGCGACGGTCACGGACAACACGTTGCCAAAGTTGGAACTCACCGTGGTCTTGAGGTACTTGAGCAGGTTGCCGTAGGTGCGGCGGCCTTCGATGATGCCGCGCTCGAGCACGCCCAGGTCCTTCTGGAGCAAGATGATATCGGCGGATTCCTTGGCAATGTCGACGGCCGAATCGACCGAGATGCCGCAATCGCTCGCACGCATGGCGGCGGCGTCGTTGATGCCGTCGCCCATAAAGCCCACAGTGTGACCGAGCGGCTCGCGCATGACGCGCACCAGGCGCGCCTTCTGCAGCGGCGAGAGCTTGGCGAAGAGGTGGGTTTTCTCGCCGCGCTCGGCAAGCTCGGCATCGTCGAGTGCATCGATCTCGGAGCCGAGCAAGACGTTGCTCGCATCGATACCGATCTGCTCGCAGACGGTGGCGGCGACGCGGTCGTTGTCGCCGGTCAGGACCTTGACCGCCACGCCCTTGGCCTCGAGCGTGGCGACGGCGCCCGCGGCACTTGCCTTGGGCGGATCGAGGAAGGCCAAAAAGCCCATCAGCACCATGTCGTACTCGTCGGCGATGCCAAACTCGCCCACGGTGCGCGGGCTGGTCTTCTGTGCCACGGCGATCACGCGCAGGCCCTCGGCATTGAGTCCTGCCACCTGCTTGCGAATCTGGGCGAGCTTCTCGTCGGTAAGCGGCTGAGCGGTGCCGTCTACCTCGACGTGGGAGCAAATCTCGAGCATTTCCTCGGCAGCTCCCTTGGTAACCATCTGGGTTTTGCCTTGGGAGTCGGCGACAACTACGCTCAGGCGACGGCGCGAGAAATCGAAGGGCACCTCGTCGACCTTGGTATAGCGGTCGCGCAGGCTCTGGCCCAGCATGGAATCGGGCGCGACGGCCGAGGGCGTCACATCGGCACGGTCGATTACGGCCAGGTCGATAAGGTTTTTGAGGCCGGTCTGGAAGAAGCTGTTCAAAAACGCATGGCGCAGCACGCGTGCGTCCTCGTTGCCGTCGGTGTTGAGGTAGCGCTCGAGTACGATGCGGTCTTCGGTGAGGGTGCCGGTCTTGTCGCAGCACAGGACGTCCATCGCGCCGAGGTTTTGAATCGCCGGCAGCTCCTTGACGATAACCTGGCGACGGGCGAGGTCCTTGGCGCCCTGCGACAGGCTCGTGGTCACGATGACGGGAAGCATCTGCGGCGTGATGCCCACGGCCACGCTCGTGGCGAACAGCAGCGCGTCGATGACGTTGCCCTTGGTGGCGGCGTTGATGGCAAAGACGGCCGGCGCCATAACGAGCATGAGGCGTACGAGCAACATGGAGACACTCGAGACGCCGCGGTCAAACGCGCTCTTCTCGCCGCGTCCGTTGAGCATCTTGGCGATGCCGCCCAGGTAGGTGTCCGAGCTGGTGGCAACGACAAGCGCCAAGGCTGTGCCGTTTTGCACGGAGGTGCCGGTAAAGACGATGTTCTTGCAGGCAGAGAGCGGCAGCGCAGAGCCGTCGGCACCCTCGACGACGGTGACGGCAGCGGTCTTCTCGACGGCCTCGCTCTCGCCGGTGAGTGCGGATTCGATGACAAACAGGTCGCGCGCTGTGATGATGCGGGCGTCTGCTGGCACCATATCGCCGGCAGAGAGGCGGATCACATCGCCGGGGACGAGCTCATCGAAGGGGATCTCGGTGCGCCCGCCGTCGCGCAGGGCAGTGCAGGTGTTGGAGACCAGGTCCTTGAGGGCCTCGGCCGCATTGCCACTGCGGGCTTCCTGGATAAACTTCATGCCGCCCGATACCAGCAGCATGATGCCGATGACGATGACCGTGGAGGGGTCACGCTGCGGCTCGGGCACGGCGAGCACGTCGATGTAGAGCGAGACCAATGCGAGCGCGGCGAGGATGCCAGCGAAGGGGTCGACGAACGCATCTGCGATGCGGCGGGCGAGCGTCTTGGTTGGCGCCTCGATGGTGTTGGGACCGACGGCGTTCAGGCGCTCGGCGGCGTGCTCGGCGGTGAGGCCGTTTGCCGTGGCGCCAAGCAGTACGAGGGCGTCCTCGGCACTATGGGTGGTGGCGAATATGGTGTTCTTGGACAGGCCGGTGTGAGCGGCAGGGCGCTCCGCGCGGCGGCGCTTGGAGATGGCTTCGAGTACCGTGGCGGTTTTGAGCATCAGCATAGGGTCCTCCTTGTTGAAGGGAGTTAGCGTACGTGTCGTATTGAGTTGCAAAAAACCTAGATGTCGCTCACGTCATGCTCACGAACCACCACAAAGGGGACAGGCACCTTTGTGGTGGTTTTGACAATCGGTTGGTGGCGCTTATGCGAATACGGAGTCCTCGCGGCGTGCCGAGGGCGACATGCAGGTTTTTCGACTATGACTGCCTTCCATGGCACACCTCCTTATGGACGGGCGCGGCGCGCTTTGGGTATCTCGTACCCGTTTCAATCCGCCCGTATTCTTGATGAGGGGGTTTGACATGTCAACCCCCATTGTTCGGAAAACCGTTGCCCCTGACAAAGCCTTTACAGAATGCCGTGGCCTCAAAGCGCGCCCGCATCGACGCTTCGCCTGCGCTAAACTGGAAGGCACGTACGCGATTACGAGAGGAGCCCGCATGGAGGCTTACAAGCAAGAGTTCATTAAGTTTATGGTCGAGTCCGACGTCCTTAAGTTCGGCAGCTTTACGCTCAAGAGCGGCCGTCAGTCCCCGTTCTTTATGAACGCCGGCGCTTATGTGACGGGCTATCAGCTCAAGAAGCTGGGCGAGTATTACGCTCAGGCCATCCACGATAACTTTGGCGATGATTTTGACGTCCTGTTTGGACCTGCCTACAAGGGTATTCCGCTGGCCGTCGTGACCGCCATTGCCTACCACGAGCTGTACGGCAAGGAGGTCAAGTACTGCTGCGACCGCAAGGAGGCCAAGGACCACGGTGCCGATAAGGGCAACCTGCTGGGCTATGAGCCGCAGGACGGCGACCGTGTGGTCATGGTCGAGGACGTCACCACCAGCGGTAAGTCCATCGACGAGACCTATCCCAAGGTTAAGGCTGCTGCCGACGTCGAAATCAAGGGCCTCATCGTGTCCCTCAACCGCATGGAGGTCGGCAAGGGCGGCGTGACCACCGCGCAGAAGGAGATCGAGGCAAAGTACGGTTTCCCCGTCGCGAGCATCGTTTCCATGGCCGAGGTCGTCGAGACTCTCTACAACCACGAGATCGACGGCAAGGTTGTCATCGACGACGAGCTCAAGACCGCTATCGATGCCTACTACGAGCAGTACGGAGCTCGTTAGTTACGGCGTTTTACCAAACGCCGTAACAGCTCGACGCTGCGCGGGCCGCATTTGGACAATCTGACGTTCAACTTCAAGGGCGCGACCAGAAGGTCAGCGCCCTTTCGTTTCACGTTACCTTGTCTCAAATGCGACCCGCTCGCTGGCGTTGCCAAAACATCGGCGTTGCCGTGGTAGTCATTGGGGGCAAGGCCGCTGTAGGAGATGGCGATTGCCACATGGTCGGGGCCCGAGGCGAGCGCCGTGCGCACCTGGGCTTCGGAATTGTCGTGGCACGTCGCGCTTTTACCGGCGGAGAGCAGGCGATCGCGGAACATTCCCGCTGGATAGAGATTGTGCGAGCCTGTGTAGATGTCGACCTGTCGGGCGTTCGCGATGAGCTTGGCGGCGTGGTCAAGCTGCGTGGGGTCGAGCAGCTCCTGCGTCTCGGCCAGCGTGGTCTGGTAGAGCCCCTCCATGCGCTCCATAACCTGCGCAGGCGATACTCGGCTTATCGACCCGCGATGCAAAGGAGATGCTCATCCCACGAGCACTACCGGGAAGGGCTTGCGATTCGAGCCCTCGCCTTAGTATTTTGGCCATTTGGCACTATAATCACCATAGGCATGCGCAAAACGTTGCGCTTAATCAAGAGGAGAAAACGTATGGGTCTGTTTGACATGTTCAAGAAGAAGGCCGAGCCTGCCGCTGCCGCTGCTCCCGCCTCCATCTCTGCTTCTGCCGGCGCCGACGTGCTGTGCTCGCCCGTCAAGGGCAAGGTCATCAAGATGGCCGACGTGCCCGATCCCGTCTTTGGCGGCGAGGTTCTGGGCAAGGGCTGCGCCGTGTGGCCCGAGGATGATCTGGTCTACGCTCCCTGCGACGGTAAGGTGACCGTCACCATGGGTCACGCCGTGGGCCTGCAGTCCGATAGCGGCATCGAGGTCCTGGTGCACGTTGGCGTCGATACCGTCAATATGAACGGCGACGGCTTCGAGGGCTTCGTCAAGGCCGACGACGTCGTGAAGGCCGGCCAGCCCATGCTCAAGATCGACCGCGCCAAGATTGCCGCTGCCGGTTACAAGGACTGCGTCGTCGTGGCCGTGTCCAACACCGCCGAGTTTGCCGATGTCGAGCTCGCCGTTGAGGCTGAGTCCGCCGTCGCCGCCGGCGATGTCATCGTCAAGGTCGTCCGCAAGTAAGCTGTAGCGTCCAGAGGATGTCTTAGGGTGGTTGGATTGTCCGGCCACCCTTTTTATTAGACCGGGTGCACGCGTCTTATTGCACGTTGGGCAAGTCTACAGACCGTTTGGACGTTAAAACGAACCGACCGCGCCTTTGTACTGCCGAGGGTGTTCATAAGTGGATAGTATGGGCTTACCTTATTACAACGTGCGCCGTGTCTGGGAAGCGCGGTGCCGCTCATTGGGAGGAACAACATGAAAAAGAAGCTGCTGCTTGCGCCCCTCATGGCTGTCTTGGTTGCGTGCGTGGTTCTGCTTTCCGGCTGCGGAGGCCCTTCGGTCGAGGAGCTCATCACCAAGGACCTTACGACTCAGTTTGATGAGGTTAAGAATGGCGGAGACGATTTCCTCGCCGGCCTGGAAGAGGCCTCGGGCGACGAGTTCGAGCAGCTGGGTATCGATCCCAAGGAGTATGCCAAGAGCTATCTCGAGGGCTTTGACTACAAGATCGGCGACGTGACGGTCGACGAGGACAAGGGCACCGCAACTGCCGAGGTCACCATTACCTGCAAGTCCATGAACCAGATCGTTGAGGATTTTGCCACCCAGTACCAGGAGAAGGTCGCCGCGCTCGATTCGATGCCTTCCGATGACGAGCTGTACAAGATGGCCGGTCAGGTTATGGTCGATGTGACCAAGGCTGCTAAGACCAAGGACACCACGGTCACCTTCAAGTACACCGCCAATGACGATGGCGAGTGGTCTGCTGACGATTCCGCAACCAACGAGATGATGAATGCGATGATGAGCTAGGGGGTTACGCGGTTCTACGAACCGCGTAACGGCTCGACGCTGCGCGGGCACCAGAGCGACAACTTGTCATTCAAAGAGGACGGCATGACCAGAAGGTCTATGCCGTTCTCTTTTCATGCCAATTTGTTCGCTCTGGTGCCCGCAAGCTGTCCGTCCTCTACCTGCGGCGTTGCCATGGTAGTCATTGGGGCGGCACTTGGGGACGTTCCTTTTCTGCCGGCAGTTGGGGACACTCCTTGCGCCAGCGTTGCATCGAGTGCTCGGGAAAATGTGGACCGGTTTTTGGCTGAATTCCGGGTCGAGGTTTCCGGATGGGGTGGGTTGCGGAAAGTGCGACCCGGATTATTGCTCCAAAACGGGATGCAGTTTCCCCGACGCGCCTCAAACGGAAAGCGCATCCCATTCCGGAGCTCCAAAACGGGACGCGCTTTCCTCGCGGAAGAATTGTCGCAGCTACGTTAAGCAGTGCCGCTCGCTACTCGCCCAGCACCAGCGCCGCGAGCTCTGCCTGGGTGTCTACCACGTAGTCGGCGCCGGTGGCTTCCAGCTCTGCGCGGCCGCGGAAACCCCAGCTGACGCCCGCACTCTTAAGGCCGGCGTTGTGGCCGGTCAGGATATCGACATTGGAATCGCCTACGTAGAGCGTGGTCGCCGGGTCGGCGCCTAGCTCTTCCATCACATGCAGCGTGACGGGTGCTTCGGGCTTGGGCGGAAACGCATCGACGCGGCCCTGCACCAGCGCAAAGCGCTCGGAACCAAAATACTTCTCGATAAGCGGAGCCGCCGAGACGTGGTCCTTGTTGGTGAGCACGGCAAGCTGAACGCCCGCGGCGCGTAGGCGGTCGAGCATCTCGATCGTGCCGGCATAGGGGGCGGTGTGGTCCTCCTTGTGCTCGCCGTAGTAAGCCCTAAACTCGGCAAGCGCCTGCTCAAACATGCGGCCGTCGCCCGCATACTCGGCGGGCATAAAGCGCTCAACCAGCTTGAGCATGCCGTTTCCCACCTTGTAGCGGTACTCGTCTACGGCAAACGAGGGCCAGCCGTGCATCTCGCAGGTATGGTTGCCGGCGGCCGCCAGGTCCTCGAGTGTGTTGAGGATGGTGCCGTCCAGGTCAAAGATCACATGGGAAAAAGCTGCTGCCATAAAAACTCCCGTCATTGGGTTTAAAACGCACCCCATAATACTGGGCTTCCGCGTTGGGCGTGCTTGGAATCTGAACATCTCCAGGGGTATCAGGCCGCATCGCGCCGACCGTGTGGTTTCGCCCTAGCAAATCCTCGGCAGCTGCTCTCCTACGAGCATGTCGAGGATGCGGGTCGAGCCCCAGCCGGTGCGCACGCGCACGGCGGGATGGGCGCCCTCGGCAAGTGGCAGCACGCGGCCGATGATGGCGGCATTCTCGCCGTAGCGGGCGGCGCGCATGGCGCTCAGCGCGGCATCGGCTTGCTCGGCCGGCACGACGGCAACCATCTTGCCCTCGTTTGCCACCTGCAGCACATCGTAGCCGAGCATCTCGCAGGCGGCCTGCACGTCGGGACGCACGGGCACGGCATCCTCGTCGATCTCCATGGCAACGCCGCTGGCCTGCGCAAACTCGTTGAGCGTCGAGGCCAGGCCACCGCGCGTGGGGTCGCGGAAGCAGCGTGTGTCGGGTGCTGCGGAAAGCACATCGGCAATCAGGTGGTTGAGCGGCGCGGCGTCGCTTTCGATGGTGCTCGAAAACGCCAGACCCTCGCGTTGGCTCATGATAGCGATGCCGTGGTCGCCCAGTGTACCCGAGACCAGGATGACATCGCCGGGCTGGCAGTTTGCGCCGCTGAGCGCCACGCCCGCAGGCACCTCGCCCACGCCGGCGGTATTGATATAGACGCCGTCGGCCCCGCCGCGCTCGACCACCTTGGTGTCGCCCGTGATTATGGACACGCCCGCCTCGTGCGCCGTCTCGGCCATCGTCTGCACAATCTGGCGGAGCCTATCCATGGGATAGCCCTCTTCGAGGATAAAGCCGCACGACAGATAGCGCACGTTGGCGCCCGAGGTCGCGACGTCGTTGACGGTTCCGCACACGGCGAGGCGGCCGATGTTGCCACCGGGGAAGAACTGCGGCGAGACTACAAAGCTGTCGGTCGACATGGCGATGCGCCCGCTCGCGGGCAGCGCGGCGACGCCGGCATCGTTGCCTTCGAGCAGCTCGGGCGACCCAAAGGCATCCAAAAAGACCTCATCGATGATGCGTTTCATCATCTGGCCGCCGGAGCCGTGGCCCAGCAGGACGGTGCTATCGGTAACGCTATGGGACATATCGAAAACTCCAATCGTGGGTGGTGCCGGTGTGCGGGTGTGCCCGGGCTAGTCGCGGTAGCGGTAGTACGCCGCGCAGCTGCCCTCGGAGCTCACCATGCACGGGCCGACGGGGTGCTCGGGCGTGCAGGTGCGGCCAAAGAGCGGGCAGCTGCTCGGCGCAATGGCCCCGCGCAGCACGTCGCCGCAGCGGCACCCGCGCGGCTCGACCGTCGCCTCAACGGGCACGTCAAAGCGAGCGCGGGCATCAAAGCGCGAGAACTCGGGGCGGATGGAAAGGCCCGAGTTGGCAATCAGCCCCAGCCCGCGCCATGTGGTATCGCACGGCTCAAACACCTGCTCGACCAGCTGGCGCGCCACGGGATTGCCGTCTGCGTTGACGCCACGGCGGTAGGCGTTGTCAATCACCGGCCTGTCCTCGACAACCATCTGGACCAGCATGCAGATGCCCTGCAGGATATCGACCGGTTCAAATCCCGTGACCACGCCCGGGGTATTGAATTCGTCGACCAAAAAGCTAAAGGGCGCCAAGCCCGTGATGGTGGCGACGTGGCCCGGCAGGATAAAGCCGTCGATGGTGGTCTCGGGGTCGTTGGCGATGGCGCGCAACGCCGGCGGCGTGGCCTTGTGGGCGCAATAGACCGAGAAGTTCAAAAGCCCGCGCGCCTCGGCCTCCAAGATGGCGGCGGCGATGGTGGGCGTCGTAGTCTCAAAGCCCACGCCCATAAAAATGACCGGGCGATCAGGGTTTTGCTCGGCAATGTCGAGCGCGTCGAGCGGGGAATAGACGATACGGATATCGCGCCCCGCCGCCTTTTGCGCAGCGAGCGAGGTGGATGATCCGGGCACGCGCATCATGTCGCCAAAGGTGGTGATGATGGCGCCGTCTATGTTGGCGAGCGCGATTGCGTGGTCGATGTCGCGGTTGGCGGTGACGCAGACGGGGCAGCCCGGGCCGCTCAGCAGCTTGAGCCCGGCCGGCATAATGGAGCGAAAGCCATAGCGCCCGATGCTCACGGTATGCGTGCCGCAGACTTCCATAAGGTTGATGGTGCGGTCGCCGACAAGCTCATGAATGCGCTCGATGAGCTCGCGAGCCAGCTTGGGATCGCGGAATGCCGAGAAATCGATACCGGAGCGCGCCGGCTGCTCGGGCGCCACTAGTAAGCCTCCGCCGGGTTGGTGGTCAGCTGGTCTTCTTCGACCAGCTCGGACATGGCATTAACAAGCTCGAGCGTTTCCTGTGCTTCCTGCTCGTCGACAATCTGGATGCCAAAGCCGGCGTGTACGAGAATATAGTCGCCAACCTGCGCCGTCGGCACGAGTCGCAGCGACACGGGGCGCTCGATGCCCATCATGTCGACGGTGGCCTTGAGGTCGTCGTCGCGTTTGACTACTTTACCGGGAACGGCAAGGCACATATTGTTCCCCTTTTATACGCTTTGCGCTGGACGGGCGCTCAATAATCCATCAGTTGATGGTAGCGCTCGCGGGCGCTGCGGGCAAACGCGCTACACCTGTGAGACGGCGGCTTGCGGGCTGGCCGAACAGCCTATTGTGGCGCGACCTGTGCGAGGCGAGCGCGGGCGACCGCCGCCTGGCCGTAGGCGATGCAGCCGTCGTTGACGGGCACGGTGTGGGGAACCAAGACGGCAAGACCGGCGTCTTTGAGCTCGCGCGTGAGGAGCCGAAGCAAAAGTCGGTTCATGAACACGCCGCCCGAGAGCGCGACGATGTCGATGCCTTCGCGAGCGCAGATTTCGCTTGCGATACGTGCCGATGCGCGTGCAATGGCGATATGGAAGTCGAGCGCGAGCTTGCCGGCGGGCACGCCGGTCCTGATTCCCTCCAAAAGCGCCTCAAAAAGCGGTCTGGAGTTCAGAACATGGCAGTCGTCCGGACGGGATGATTCGGTTACGGAAAAGCTGGCCATATTGCCGGTGGGGCAGGCACTTTCACTGCTGAGCGCGCGCCAGGCGGCGGCTTCGAATTCTATGGCGGGTTCGCCCTCGTAGGTTGCCTTGTCGCAGATGCCCAGAATTGCTGCCGCGGCATCAAAGAGACGCCCCATGCTGCTGGTACGCGGGCTGTTGATGCCGCGCTCGATCATGGTGGCTGTCACGCTGCGCGTTTGCTCGTCGAGGCTGTCCAAAAGCCGAGCGGCGCCTGGGTGCTCGAGCAGGCCGAGCTCACTGAGCAGGGCAAAGGCGTTGCGGCGGGCGTCGCGCACGGAGGCCGCCCCGCCGGGGAGCGCCCAGGTGCGCAAATGCGCGGCGCGCTCAAAGCCGCCAAGGCTGGCAACAAGAAACTCGCCGCCCCAAATGGTCCCATCGGTACCGGCGCCGGTGCCGTCAAAGGCGATGCCAAGGACGCGCGCGTCGGTTGTAAGCTGGCCCGCGGCGATAGCCTCGGCCATTACGCTCGCGATATGCGCATGATGGTGCTGCACCTCGACGAGCGGCAGATTGCATTTTCGCGCCTGCTCGCGCGCCCACTGGCTCGATAGATAGCTGGGATGTACATCGCAGGCTAAGGCGGCAGGCGCCAAGTCAAAGAGATCTTCCAAGCGCGTGCGCGCGGCGTTCCAGGCATCGAAGGTCCCGCCGTTTTCAACATCGCCGATATGCTGCGACACAAAACAGGTTGCCTCGCCGTTCGTCCCTTCACGCGTGAGCGCAATCGTGGCCTTTTGTTGTGGCCCGCAGGCGAGCACGCAGGACGGAGCGCCGTCGAGCGCCGGCAGCGGCAGCGGCTGGGGTGCATATCCGCGAGCGCGGCGCACGGGCATAACGGCGCCGTCGACCACGCGCACTACAGAGTCGTCGTAGCGCGAGAGGATCGCGCGGTCGTTACCGAGCAACGCGTCGGCGATGCCGGCGGCAACGAGGTGTTCCCAGGCAAGATCGTCGTCGGTCTCGATGGGCTCTTCGCTCAGGTTTCCGCTGGTCATGACGAGCGCGTGCATACCGCAGACTTCTGCCGCGGCAAGCAACAGATGTTGAAGCGGCGTATAGGGGAGCATGACGCCGAGCTCGGGCAGGTCGTGCGCGACAGATGGCGCGAGGGCGAGGATGTCGGGGGAACCGTCGTTGTCCTCGCTAACAGTGCGCCGGCGCAGCAGCACGATGGGGCGGATACTGCCAGCGAGCAGATCGCGTTCAGCATCGTCGATATGACACAGGCGCTCGGTATCAGCAAGACTGCGTACCATGACGGCAAGTGGTTTGTTGCTGCGGCGTTTGCGACGGCGCAACTCGGCCACCGCCTGCTCGTTGGCAGCGTCACAGGCTAGATGGAATCCGCCCAGGCCCTTGATGGCGACGATGCCACCGCTGGCCAGCAGCTCAACGCAGCGCTCGATGATAGCGTCGCTGGCCTCGCGTGTGGTGCCGACGGCCGGTGTCGCGGACGAATTCCCGCACGCATTGCCGTTTACAGCCTCGCGCCACGTAATATGCGGCCCGCAATCAAAGCAGGCATCGGGCTGCGCGTGAAAACGCCGGTCGAGTGGGTCGACATACTCCGCAGCGCACTTGGGACACATGGGAAAACAATCCATCGACGTGGCCGCTCGGTCATAAGGCAGCGATCGGATGATGGTAAAGCGTGGGCCGCAGTTAGTGCAGTTGATAAAGGGGTAGTGATAGCGTCGGTTGGCGGGATCGAACAACTCGCGCAGGCAATCGTCACAGGTGGCGATATCGGGCGAGACGAGCGTCGTGTGTGCGGTCTGGTCCTGCGACGCCACAATGTGAAAGCCCTGCTCATCGGCAGCGCTCCAGCCGCCAGGCTTCAAATCCGCAATATCGACTCGCTCAACGCGAGCTGCCGCAGGCGCATGCTCAGAAAGCGCGGCAACAAAAGCATCGAGCGCATCGGCCGGAGCGTGCGCCTCGATATGCACGCCGTCGCCCGCATTGAGCACCCATCCGCAAATGCCATGCGTCATGGCCTCGCGATACACAAACGGTCGCATGCCAACGCCCTGCACAATGCCCGTCACATGAATATGCACATGCCGCATGCGACACTCCTCATCAAAACCGACCAAAATAGACAGGTTTATTTTGGTAGGTAAAACGCTAAACCTGCCAAAACAAACCTGTCCCTTTTTGGCGGGTGCGCTGCGGGAAATCCCGCTACAGCCCCAGGCTCTGCTTGGTGGCGGCGCACGTGAGCTCGCCGTGCTTAACGCCGCGCAGGCCCAGCAGACGGTCGGCTAGTTCGTAGACGCGCTCGCCGCGACCCTTGAGCGCCAGAATCTCCAAGCAGTTGTGGTGATCCAGATGCACGTGCATGGTCGATACGATCTCGTCGGTGTAGTCGTGCTGCACCTCGTCCAGACGGCGCGTCAGATCGCCGGTGTGATGGTCGTAGATCATGGTGAGCGACCCGATAACGTGCTCATCGGGCGTGCGCATCTGCTCCTTGGCGATCGAGGCGCGAATCAGGTCGCGCACGGCCTCGGATCGGTTGGCCACGTCGCCGCGGCGTGCGATCTGCTCGTCAAAACGGCGCAGCAGGTCGTCGGGTGCGGTAACCGAAAAACGGACCAGCTCGGAGCCGGAACCACTACAGTGGCAGCCCGCGTCACCGTCCGCCCCGTGCGGATGCTCGTGCTCGTACCCGCAGCCGTGCTCGTGTTCGGCCACCTTACACCAGCTTCACGGAGCCGACGGAGTTATGGTCGGCCTCGATGGCGTCCTCGTAGCCCTCGAGCGCGTCATGCGCCTCGTGCAGCGCAGCCATGGCGGCCTCGAGCTTGGCGCCAATACGCTCCATGTCAAAGTTCTCGGTCGCATGCAGCAGCTGATGGCTCCACTCGTGGGCGAGCTCGATGGTGTCGTCGACCTGCTTGACGCTCATGGCAAGCTGGCTCATGTTCATTCCAACGTCATGCATGGGAATCTCCTTTTGTACGGGGCAATCCAGTGGTTCAGATTCTACTACGCCCGCCCCGGGCGCCGCCGCATAAGAAAACGGGTGCGAGTCCGTCTGACCCGCACCCGTTCACTGGGGGCTGTTTGTGTCTACCATACTATCCATGGTCGCGCACCCTGCACCCGGCGCTCCGGCGAGCGGTGCAAAACCGCTCATGGACGGCGGGTAAGTAACAAGCGTATTACAGATGCTTCTCCAGCAGCGCCTGCAGCCTCGCCTTGGGCAGAGCGCCAACCGAGCGGTCAATCTCCTCGCCGTTCTTAAACACAATCAGCGTGGGGATGCTCATGACGCCATACTTCATGGCCAGGTCCTGGTTGTCGTCGACGTTGCATTTGGCAACGGCAAGCTTGCCCGCCAGCTCATCGGCAACCTCGTCAACGATGGGCGACAGCGAACGGCAGGGCCCACACCAGGGAGCCCAAAAATCGACCAGCACGGGAAGGCTGCCGTTGACGGTGGCGTCGAAGTTCTCGGGGGTAATCTGCTTAATGTCAGCCATGGTGACCTCCATAATGCGACGCGGCTCGGCCGCGTAAAACTCAGTACGACCGTGCTTATACCCAGCGGCCCGCAAAGCAACCACTCGCGGGCGGCTCTTTTATCAAAAGCGCCGCAAAACCCCTTTCTTCAGATATGGGGATATGGGGATATAAGGCGCATCGGCGTCAGCCGATATACATATACGGCTGCAAGTGGTATACTGTTTTCATGGATAGATACAGGAGCAACGACAACATAGTCTGGGACTGCGACTACCATGTGGTCTTCTGCCCGAAATACCGCAGGAAGGTGCTCGTGGACGGCATCGGCTCCCGCTTCGAGGAGATCGCGCACGAGGTCGCGGAGGAACTCGATTTCGAGATAAGGGAAATCAAGGTCATGCCCGACCGCGTGCACATGCTCGTCTCAGTCGACCCCCAGTTCGGCATCCACCGGGCCGTGAAGCGCATCAAGGGCAGGACCAGCCACGACCTGCGCGCCGAGTTCCCGCAGCTGAAGCGCAAGCTGCCGACGCTCTGGACGAACAGCTACTTCGTCTCGACCGTCGGCGGGGCGACGCCCGAGGCCGTCAGGCAGTATATCGAGGACCAGAGGAACGCGTGAGGGCCATGGACAAGACCTTCGAGTACCGCATATACCCGAGCGCCGAGCAGGAGGCCCTCCTGCAGAAGACCTTCGGCTGCTGCCGCTGGGTCTACAACAGGGTGCTGGCGATGAGGCGGGACGAGTACGCGTGGACGGGCAAATCGAGGTACATCAACTCCTACATCACCCAGATCCCCGCCTGGAAGAGGGCGGACGCGCCGTGGCTCTCCGAGGTGGACTCCATGGCACTGCAGCAGTCCCTGCGCGACCTGGACAAGGCATTTAAGAACTTCTTCCGCGCACCAGGCAAGGTGGGCTTTCCGAAGTTCAAGTCCAAACGCGCGGGGAGGAAGAGCTACCGCACGAACGGCGTCGGGATAATCGACGCCAGGCACGTGAGGCTGCCAAAGCTGGGGACCGTCAGGGCGCGGGTGAGCCGTCCCGTGGAGGGGCGCGTCCTGTCCGCGACGGTCAAGCAGGTGCCGAGCGGCAAGTACTACGTGGCGATATGCTGCGCGGACGTCCCCGCCACGGACGCGCCGGCCCCGACCGTCGGGTTCCTGGGAGTCGATGCGGGAATACACGACATAGCCACCTGCTCCACGGGGGAGCGCCTGCCCAACCCCAAAAACCTGCAAAGGAGCGAGAGGAGGCTGGCGCGGGAGCAGCGGCGGCTCTCGCGCAAGCGGAAGGGCTCCGCAAATCGCGCCAGGCAGCGTGTCAGGGTCGCGCGGGCGCACGAGAAGGTTGCCAACCGGCGGAAGGACGCCCTGCACAAGTTCACGACGCATGCGGTGGGAGAAAGCCAAAACATCGCGGTCGAGGACCTGAACGTCAGGGGCATGCAGAGGAACCGCCGCCTCGCCAAGGCCGTGGGCGATGCCGCCATGTCGGAGCTGGCGCGCCAGCTCGAGTACAAATGCGCATGGTCGGGGCGCGGCTTCGTAAGGGTGGGCAGGTTCTATCCGTCCAGCAAGACGTGTTCCGCATGCGGTTACGTCTACAGGGGACTGACGCTGGCCGAACGGGTATGGGACTGCCCCGCGTGCGGCATGCGTCACGACCGCGACCTGAACGCCGCCGTCAACATCGCCCGCGAGGGAAGGAGAATCCTGGAAGGTACCGCAGGGCATGCGGGAACCGCGGCAGACGCCGCAAACGCTTGTGGAGAGGGCGTAAGACCTACGGCTGCATGCGCAGTCTAGGCAATTCTCGGTGAAGCAAGAATCCCCTGGCTTTAGCCATGGGGAGTGTCAAATAATGGTGGGCACGCAAACGATTGGAGAGCGCATACCTATGTCACAAAGCCAGAAAAAAGAAGCCATCGCCCAGGCGGCCGAGCAGGAGCTCGCATCGCTTGCGGGTCGTGGCGTGCGCATCGCAGGCAACGCGTGCTCGCCGATTGTGCTGGTAAAAGGCGATTTGGATGAGGCCGAGCGCTCGGGCGGCGAGCTTGCCGCAGGCGCGGATGGCGCGGCGCTGCGTAAGGCGCTCGGGGCCATCGGTTATGCGCCCGAGGATTTTTGCGTGCTGGCAAGCGTCGCCGGTGCGGGCGACGGAACGGTGGCGGTGGGCCATGCCCTGCCGTGCGAGCTGTTCCGCGAGGCGCTCGAGGCGCTGGACCCCGAGGCGGTGCTGTTGCTGGATGATCGTGCGGCCGATACCATGCGCGAGACCTATGCCGATATGCTCGTGGCGATCGATGACTTCGACACCGCCATGCTCAAGCCCGGCTTGATCGCCCATGTGCAGGGTCGCCGCGTGCTCGCGCTCGACGGTTTTGAGGCGGCGCTCACTGACAAGGCCGCCAAGCAGCGCATGTGGGCATACATCAAGCAGCTGACCCCGGCGGCCGCTCCGCTGTAGCGGATTGGCGCCGGTAAGGCGGCCCTGACGGGTCGAGCGCGGCGCCGGCTTATCGCGTCCCTACATCACAGCGCGCAGCTCAAACCGATCGCCGTTAATGCGGAACTGACAGTTGCCGTTCATGCGCTCCACGGCAAGTTTGATGCTCCTGGTGCCAAAGCCGTGGCCCGCATGCCGGGTCACGGGCATGCCGTCGACCATGCGCGGCGCGCGGTCAAACGTGTTGGAAACTAACAGCAGCAGCTGGCCGTCCTCTAATCGCAGGTCAAAGTCGACGAATCGCTTTCCTTGGGGTGCGGCGCTTGCGGCGGTGATAGCCTTTTCCAAGGCATTTGAGAGCACACTAAACAGGTCGGCGTCACCTACGTGGATGGTTTCGGGTACGGCGACGCGCAGGTTGGCGGTAATGCCGTTTCTATTGATATCCGAGTTAAATGACGAAAGCGCGATGTTTACGGTCTCGTTGGCACAGAAGCGGCGTACGGCGGTGCGGTCGCCGGCTTCGCAGAGTTCGTCGATGCGTTTGAGCGCCTCGTCGGTGTGGCCCTCCTCAATTAAAGCGGCCAGGCCGCGTAGGAAGTGGCGCATGTCGTGGCGAAGAATCGACAGCTCGCGCCCAGATTGACGCCAAGCCTCGAGCTCTTTGATGGCGGCGCTGTCGCGGGTTTCGAGCATCCAGCGCTCTCGCTCGGCGGTTTCCTTTTCTTCGTATTCGCGCAGGTAAACGGCAAGAAACATAAGATAGAAGGCACAGAGCGCAAATGACAAAAACTCAACCGTCACCACCGAGCCCGAGTGGAACAGCGTGGTGTAGACGTTGGTGGCATAGTCAAAGACGTAATAGACGAGCGGCAGGATTAAAAGGATGCCCAGCTCGGTGGTGCTTTTAATCGCCAAGCGCGGACCGATGTCGCCGGCCCAATGCAACAGGACGGCAAAGACGGCGAGTGTGGTCGCGATGCGCGCCAGATAGTACGCGATCTGAGAATCGGTTGCGGCAAATGCGGCGATGCCCATCCAATTGCTGAACTGGCAGCTCAGATAGGCACTCGTAATGCCGAGCACGGCAAGCAGCGGGCTCAGGCGGTAGCGCGCGCACAAATAGATGACGAGCGGCAGATGCACGACGAGCGGATATACCTGGCGGGCGAAAAGCTCGCCGCCGACGGCATTGGCGAGGCCAAATGCGCATCCGGTTACGGCACCGACCAGCACCAGTTCAAGCGCATGACGCCGGTTGATCTCGACACCGCACAGCGCCGCCGAGGCAAAGACGCCAAAGAGCAGCGTCGTGGCATGGTGAATCGCCCAAAGAACCATTTCGACCGATGCGGGCATCAGCGCCTCCCGCCCTCAAATCGCACCGCAAAGTAGGCGTCCTGGAATCCCTGCTTGCTGCTGCGCGAAAGCGGAATGCTCGCGCCCGAGCGCATGACGATCTCCGTCCGATCGAAATGATCGATATTGCGCAGGTTGACCTGGTAGCTGCGATGGCATTTAAAGAAGACCGCGTTTTGCGCCAGGCGGTCCTCGACGCTGCGGAACGACTCGAGCGCCTCGATATCGCGTCCGTCGCGCAGGTGGAAGACCACGTGCTTGTTGCGTGCCTCGGCATATTCGATGTCGGACAGGCGCAGGGCGTGGTAACCAAAGGACGTTTTGATGACGAACTCGTCGGTCGCCGACGGGCGCATGCTCGAAAGCTCGTCGAGCAGCTGTGCCAGGCGTTCGTATGCCACGGGCTTGAGCAGGTAGTCGAAGGCGCGGACTTCGTAGGACTCCAGCGCAAACTCGGGTGACGAGGTGAGGAACACCAGGCGCACGGCGGTATCGGACTGGCGCAGCTCGCGCGCGGTGTCCATGCCGTTGACGAGCGGCATGATCATATCGAGCAGGATGATGTCGGCGCGCGATGCGGCATGGCGGGCCAGCAGGTCCTCGCCGCGCGTGACGAGCGCAACATCGACCGCCGTGCCCTTCTCGGTCGACCAACGGTCGATCATCCGGTGCAGTCTATCTAGAAAAGCGACGTCATCGTCGCAGGCAATAATCTTGAGCATTCGGGCCCCCTTAGTAGTTCGATTTTGCCACATTGGGCGCGCGCCGCTCGCGGGGGAGCGCCCGTTCGTGCCTCATGGTGCGCAACTCGCGCCGAGCGGTATTGCGGTGGCGAAAGATGCCTCCTGCGCTATCGAGAGCTCGGCTATCCTCAGCTTGCCAGTTCGAAAATGGACCTGCCGCATGATTGAATCTTTATTTCAACTTTACACCTAGGTTTACAGCTGTCTTGTCAGCTGTAAACCTAGGTGTCATACTAAAGCCCCAAGATTCGCCAAAAGAGAGGGGCCTTGATGGCACAGAGCGCGAACATGGATGCATCGGAGCTTGCAAGCGACATTGCGGCCGGCCTGGCATCGGCAACGACGGCAACGGAGCGCGCGGCATTGGTGCCCGCAAAGCTCGTCGAGGCCATTCAGCAACTTAAAACCCAACGCGACGCGGTGATCCTGGCACACTATTACGTGGCACCCGAGGTCCAGGCTGTGGCCGATTACGTCGGCGACAGCTTCTACCTGGCTAAGCTCGCCAAGAGCCTGCCGCAGCAGACCATCGTGCTGTGCGGCGTGGAGTTTATGGGCGAGAGCGCCAAGCTGCTCAACCCCACCAAGACCGTGCTGCTGCCCGAGCCGGGCGCGGACTGCCCCATGGCTCATATGGTCAAGCGCGAGACGGTCGACGCGGCGCGCGCCGAGTACGGCGACGACCTGGCCGTGGTCTGCTACGTCAACTCCACGGTCGAGATCAAGAGCTGGAGCGACGTGTGCGTCACCAGCTCCAACGCCGTCAAGATCGTGTCCGAGCTGCCGCAGCAGCATATCCTGTTCATTCCCGACCAAAACCTCGGCCGCTTCGTAGCCGAGCAGGTGCCGCAAAAGCACGTCATTCTCAACAACGGCTACTGCCCGCGCCATCACATCATCACCGTCGAGCAGATTGTCGACGCGACGGAGGCCCACCCCGACGCGCTCGTGCTGGCGCATCCTGAGTGCAAGGCCGACGTCTTGGCCGAGGCCGACTACATCGGCTCCACCGCCGGCATCATCAAGTACGCCGAGGAGTCCGACGCGAGCGAGTTCATTATCGTGACGGTCCGTGGCGTGCTCTACGAGCTCGAGCGCCGCTGCCAGGGCACCGGCAAGAAGTTCTACTTCCCCGCGGTGCAGCCCACCTGCGTCAACATGGATCTCATCACGCTCGAAAAGCTCGTGCGCTGCCTAGAGACGGGCGAGGGCGAGGTGCAGATTGGCGTGTCGGACGAGGCCGCCGATCAGGCCAAGCTCACGCTCGACCGCATGCTCGAGTACGCAGCGTGCTAGAACAATGCGGCATGAGGGACGGTCCCTTATGTCACATTCAAGGGAGAGGATTCCTGTGGAAACCAAGCAATACCCCGATATGGAGTGCGACGTCGTTATTGCCGGCTGCGGCGTGGCGGGCCTGTATGCGGCTCTCAACCTGCCGACGAGCATGCGCGTGATCATGCTCTCCAAGGGCGCTGTCGACGAGTGCGATTCGATGCTCGCGCAGGGCGGCATTTGCGTGCTGCCCGAGGGCTCGGACTACGATGCCTTCTTTGAGGACACCATGCACGCCGGCCACTACGAGAACCGCCGCGAGAGCGTCGACATCATGATCCGTTCGAGCCGCTCGGTCATCAACGACCTGCTGGCCATGGGCGTGGACTTTGAGCGCAAGGCCGACGGCAGCCTCGACTTTACCCGCGAGGGCGCGCACAGCCGCCCCCGCATTGCCTTCCATGCCGACATTACGGGCAAGGAGATCACGACCAAGCTGCTCCAAGCCGTCCGCAAGCTGGACAACGTGCAGATTTTGGAGCACGTGGCCATGACCGACATCCTGACGGGCGAGCGTGACGGCGCCACGGTGTGTGCCGGTGTCGTCGCCGTTCCCGTGGACGAGGACAACTCGGTTCGTCCCGCCGACGAGCTGGTAAATGCCGCCGAGGGCGCGCATGCCGGCGAGCCGTTTAAGATCCGCGCCCGTCACACGCTGTGGGCAACGGGCGGCATCGGCGGCGTATACGACCACTCGACCAACTATCCGCAGCTCACGGGCGATGCCTGCTACATCGCTCAGGAGCATGGCATTAAGATGGAGCACCTGGACTACGTGCAGATTCACCCCACGGGTCTGTTCTCGCCGCAGCCAGGCCGCACGTTCCTGATCAGCGAGAGCTGCCGCGGCGAGGGCGCGATTCTGCTCAATGCCGCCGGTGAGCGCTTTACCGACGAGCTTCAGCCGCGCGATGTGGTCACTGCCGCTATTCGCGAGCAGATGAAGCAGGACGGTACCGAGCACGAGTGGCTGAGCTTTGCCCCCGTTGAGCGCGATGTAGTGACCGGGCACTTTGCCAACATTCGCGCACGCTGCCTGGAGGACGGCCGCGACATCTTGGACGAGCCCATCCCCGTTACGCCTACGCAGCACTACTTTATGGGCGGCGTGTGGGTCGACAAGGACGGCCGCACCTCGATGCCCGAGCTCTACGCAGCCGGTGAGACGGCCTGCAACGGCGTGCACGGCAAGAATCGCCTGGCTTCCAACAGCCTGCTCGAGTCCCTGGTTTGGGGCCGCCGTGCCGCCTGGTGCATGCGCACCGGCGAGTCGCTCGCCGTGGAGCAGGCGGGCGAGCCCGCGCTCGACGGGCGTCATCGCGCCCTGAGCGCCGACTCCCTGGCAATCGATGATTTGGCCCGTGCCGCTGGCACGCAGGCCGTGGAGGAGTAGACCATGAATCCCATTACCATGAAGCTCGTCGTCGATGATCTGATTCTGCAGGCTCTGCGCGAGGACATTACGTTTGAGGACGTGAGCACGGCGAGCGTGTGCCCCACGGCGCGTCCCGCCACGGTGGAGCTCATCGCCAAGGCCGACGGCATCATCGCGGGCCTGGACGTGTTCGCTCGCACCTTTGAGCTGCTGGATCCGCAGAGCTCGGTGCTGTTTGATGTTGCCGACGGTGACGAGGTGCACGCCGGCGACCACGTGGGCCAGGTGCGCGGCGACGCGCGCGTGCTGCTTTCGGGCGAGCGCGTGGCGCTCAACTATCTACAGCGTATGAGCGGTATCGCTACCTACACGCACAACATGGCAGCGGCGCTCGAGGGTACCAAGACCGTGCTTGTCGACACACGCAAGACCACGCCGGGCATGCGCGTCTTCGAGAAGGCCGCGGTCGAGATCGGTGGCGGCAGCAACCACCGCTACAACCTGTCGACGGCCGTTATGCTTAAGGACAACCATATCGACGCCGCCGGTGGTGTGACGCGTGCGATCGAGATGGCACGTGCCCACGCATCGTTTACCACGACGGTCGAGATTGAGTGCGAGAACTTGGACATGGTACGCGAGGCCGTGGAGGCCGGTGCCGATATCATCATGTTCGACAACATGACCCACGACGACATGGCTGCCGCGATTGAGCTTATCGCCGGCCGCGCCAAGACCGAGTGCTCGGGTAATGTGGATGTCAGCAATATCCGCGCGCTCGCCGACCTGGGCGTTGACTTTATTAGCTCGGGGGCATTGACGCACTCTGCGCCGATTCTCGACCTCTCGCTCAAGCACCTGCGTCTGCTGGACGGTAAATAATGGACGCCCGCGAGCGTCGCCGTGCCATCATGGGCGTGCTCGAGGGGGCCACGGAGCCCGTTTCGGGCAGCGCGCTTGCTCGCGAGGTGGGTGTGAGCCGCCAGATTGTCGTGCAAGACATCGCCCTGCTGCGCGCCGATGGGCACGATATCGTGGCGACCAACCGTGGTTATGTGCTGCAGGAGGCCCCCAGCAGCCCCGCCGTGCCCACGCGCTTGGTCAAGGTTCGCCACAGCGTGGAGCAGGCAGGTGATGAGCTCACGAGTATCGTCGACGTGGGCGGTGCCGTGCTCAATGTAATCGTCAACCACCGCGTGTATGGCAAGATCACAGCCGATCTGGACATTCGCAACCGTCGCGATGTTGAGCGCTACCTGCACGATATCGAGAGCGGCAAGAGCTTTCCACTACTAACGGTGACGAGCGGCTATCACTTCCATCGCATTGCGGCAGAGGACGAGCAAACCCTCGACGAGATCGAGGCTATGCTCAAGGAGAAAGGCTACTTGGCAGACCTGATGCCCTACGAAGACGATTTGTCCTAGTCGACGCCGCATCTATAAGTTGCGGTGAAATAGTTCCTAAAATCGGCATCCAAGACATAAAACAGGAACTATTCCACCGCAACTGCCAAGGGTCCCGCTCCAAATTAGCTGCCCATATAAGCAAAAGGAGGCCTCCGCGGCGATGCGGAGGCCTCCTTTTTGTGCACGGTGTACTTTTGAGTGTGCAAGTGGGGGAGTTATTACTCCTCGACGATCTCGGTGATCGCGCCAGCGGGGCAAGCGTCCTGGCAAGCGCCACAGGCGACGCAGGAATCCTCGTCAGCGACGGTAGCGACGTCCTGGAGCTCCAGAACGCCAGCGGGGCAGGAGTCGACGCAAACGCCACAAGCGATGCACTCGTCGGCATCAATTACGGGATGAGCCATGGTAGTTTCCTCTCTGTTGACCGACGCTACAGGCGATGCGCGTCGGTTTGATTCGGGCAAAAACATACCACGGGAGCGACCGTTTGCAATACCCTCTGACCGGCATCTTCATACCGTTCGCCGAGTATGCCACGGCTTACTAAAAAACACGCAGGTGGGGCCGTTGAGCTGCGCAAATGTTAGCTAAAGGTGACTTGAAATATAGGGCGATTGAGCGTGCTTACGGAAAGCGCGACCCGGAATTGACGCTCAGACTGGGACGCGCTTTCCCGATGGACGTTTAGCGGAAACTATGTCCCAGAATTCGCTCTCAAAACGGGATGCAGTTTCCAGTTGAGCGCTCCGCGGGAAACTGCGTCCCGGAATCTACGCTCAAACTGGGCTGCATTTTCCGGTTGAGCCTTCAAGCGGAAGCTGCATCCCAGAATCGCCGCTCAAAACGGGACGCGCTTTCCCCGGGGTCGCCCCAAAGTCTCCTGCGCGGCTCCAAGCTCAAACCTCAGCCAACTCTACATAGATCTCAATAGATCTATCGAGAACTCAAACAAGCCGTCTACCTGCGCATTTGAGAACCTAAACTCTCAGAGATAAGAAATCTTATATGAATTGACTTAGATTTTGTATATTCCAGCCCATAAGGGGATACACTACATCCTGAAAGACAAGCCGAAGCGCCGCGCGACAGACCGTCGAGGCGACGCGAACGCAAAAGAGAGAGGGAATTTCTAATGAGTAAGATTCTTGGTATCGACCTTGGTACTACTAACTCCGCCATGGCCGTTCTCGAGGGCGGTTCTCCGACCATTATCGTGAACGCCGAGGGCGACCGCACCACCCCGTCCGTCGTGGGCTTCCGTGCCGACGGCGACCGCGTTGTGGGTAAGGCCGCTAAGAACCAGGCTGTCACCAACCCCAAGAACACCGTGTTCTCCATCAAGCGCTTCATGGGCCGCAAGTACTCCGAGTGCACCTCCGAGATCAAGACCGTGCCGTATGAGGTCAAGGAGGGCCAGGGCGGCCGTGCCGTCGTCGACATCGAGGGCAAGGATTACACCGCCGAGCAGGTGAGCGCCATGACGCTCGCAAAGATGAAGGCCGACGCCGAGAAGTATCTGGGCGAGACCGTCACCGACGCCGTCATCACCGTCCCGGCCTACTTCAACGACGCCCAGCGTCAGGCCACCAAGGACGCCGGTAAGATCGCCGGCCTCAACGTTAAGCGTATCGTCAACGAGCCGACCGCTGCTGCCCTGGCCTATGGCCTGGACAAGCAGGGCTCCGATCAGCGCATCCTGGTCTTCGACCTGGGCGGCGGCACCTTCGACGTCTCCATCCTCGACCTCGCCGACGGCGTGTTTGAGGTTCTGTCCACCTCGGGCGACAACCACCTGGGCGGCGACGACTGGGATCAGCGCGTCATCGACTGGATGGCCGACAAGTTCCAGCAGGAGAACGGCGTCGACCTGCGTCAGGACCCCATGGCCCTGCAGCGTCTGAAGGAGGCCGCCGAGAACGCCAAGAAGGAGCTCTCCGCCGCCCAGCAGTCCACCATCAACCTGCCGTTCATCACCATGAACCAGTCCGGCCCGCTGCACCTCAACTACACGCTGACCCGCGCTGAGTTCGAGAAGATCACCCGCGACCTGCTCGAGCGCTGCAAGCAGCCTGTCACCAACGCCCTGCGCGACGCTAAGCTCAAGCTCTCCGACCTGACCGAGGTCATCCTCGTCGGCGGCTCCACCCGTATGCCCGCTGTTCAGGACCTGGTCAAGACCATGACCGGCAAGCAGCCCAACATGTCCGTGAACCCCGACGAGGTCGTTGCCGACGGCGCTGCCGTCCAGGGCGGCGTGCTCACCGGTGATGTTGAGGGCATCCTGCTGCTCGACGTGACCCCGCTGTCGCTGGGCGTCGAGACCATGGGCGGCATCATGACCAAGATGATCGACCGCAACACCACGATCCCGACCTCCAAGACCGAGGTCTACTCCACCGCTGCCGACAATCAGACCAGCGTCGAGATCAACGTGCTCCAGGGCGAGCGCGAGCTTGCCCGCGACAACAAGTCGCTCGGTAAGTTCCAGCTGACCGGTATCCCGGCTGCCCGCCGCGGCGTGCCGCAGATCGAGGTCACCTTCGACATCGACGCCAACGGCATCGTCAAGGTCTCCGCTAAGGACAAGGGCACCGGCAAGGAGCAGCAGATCACCATCTCCGGCTCCACCGCGCTTTCCGACGACGAAGTCGATCGCATGGTCAAGGACGCCGAGGCTCATGCCGAGGAGGACAAGAAGCAGAAGGAAGAGGTCGAGGTCCGCAACCAGACCGACAGCCTGTGCTACTCCACCGAGCAGACCCTCAACGAGCTGGGCGACAAGGTTTCCGCCGACGTGAAGTCCAAGGCCGAGGCCGCTATTGCCGACGCCAAGAAGGCTCTTGAGGGCTCTGACGTCGAGGCCATCAAGGCCGCTGGCGAGTCCCTGCAGTCTGTGGCCTACGAGCTGGCTCAGGTTGTCTACGCCGACGCTCAGCAGCAGACCGACGGTGCCGCCGGTGCCCAGCCTGCCGACGATGACGTCGTCGACGCCGACTACGAGGTTGTGGACGACGAGGACAAGTAATCATGTCCGCCCGTAAAGCTCGCACGGAGGCGGCTGCCGCTGGCGTCGCCCCCGTTGACTCTGAGGAGAAGGACGTGAAGATTCCCGTAGAGGCCGTCGACGATACCGAGGCCAACGAGGCCGCGGCCGCCGAGGCTGCCGAGAACCAGGTAGAGGATTCCAACAAGGAGGCGACGATGACCGAGGACGAGATGGTGGAAGCCGCTATCCGCGCCGGTGAGGAAGCCGCCGACAACGACTTTAAGCTCAAGTTCGAGCAGGCCCAAAAGGAACTTGCCGACGTGCGCAGCGAGCTCGATGCTGCGGCAGAGGCTCAGAAGGCCGCCGAGGACAAGGCGAAGGACGCCACCGAGCGCACCGCCCGTCTGCAGGCCGACTGGGAGAACTTCCGTCGCCGCACCGCCAACGAGCGCATTGCCGAGCGCGAGCGCGCGACCGAGAAGCTCGTCACCGCGCTGCTGCCGGTGATCGACGATATCGAGCGCGCGATCGACCATGCCCGCAGCCAGGAGCTTTCCGACGACTTTAAGCAGTTCGTCGACGGCGTCGATGCGGTGCATGCCAAGCTGCTCGACGTGTTTGCGCACGAGGGCGTTGAGCCCATCGACCCCAAGGGCGAGGCGTTCGATCCGCTCGAGCACCAGGCCGTGGGTCGCGTCGAGGACGCGTCGCAGTACGACGAGACCGTCAACGATGTGTACCAGAAGGGCTACCGCATGGCGGACCGCATCCTGCGCTCCGCGATGGTGACGGTGACCTACGGTGGCGAGAAGCGCCCCGCACCGGAGCCCGAAGCGGCGCCCGAGGATGCTGCGGCCGATACGGCCGAGAGCACCGAGGAGTAATTGAGAAGGGCCCCGGGGCAACACCCGGGGCCCTTTCTGGCCTAGTGACATATGAAAGCATGAGCCGCCGCCCGCTGGGCGGCGGATGAAACAGGAGAGGAGCTACGATGGCTGCAGGCAAAACCTTCTATGACATCCTGGGCGTATCCAAGAGCGCCTCCGACAAAGAGATCAAGAGCGCGTTTCGCAAGCTCGCGCAAAAATATCACCCCGATGCCGGCGGCGACGAGGCCAAGTTCAAGGAGATCAGCGAGGCCTACGAGACGCTTTCGGACGAGAAGAAGCGCAAAGAGTACGACCAGATGCTCATGTTTGGCGGCATGCCGGGCGCAGGCGGCGCGTATGGCGGCGGCTACGGTGCCGGCGCGGGCGCCAGCGGCTGGGGCGACATCTTCGACAGCATCTTTAGCGGCAATGGCGCCTGGGGCAGTGATTGGGGCTCGGGCTTTGCCGGGGCTGCGGGCGCTGCCGGTGCCGGCGCGGGTCGCAGCCGTGCTCGCAAGGGCGGCGACCTATCGCTGACCGTCGATGTGACGGCCGAGGACGCGTTTCGCGGCGTGACGCACAAGGTCACCTATCGCATTCCCTCGACAGGCGAGCAGCAGACCATTACGGTCTCGGTGCCCGCGGGCGCGGTCGACGGCGGCAAGTTACGCTACAAGCGTCGCGGCGAGTATGGCGTTGCGGGTGGCGAGCGCGGCGACCTGGTCGTGACCACGCATGTGGAGGAGCACCCGCTGTTTAAGCGCAAAGGCGCCGACGTGACCATGGAGGTACCGGTCTCGGTCTACGAGGCGGCGCTCGGCTGCACGGTGGACGTGCCTACGCCCGGCGGTGCGACGGTCCGTTTGAAAGTGCCCGCGGGTACCCAGACGGGCAAGAAGTTCCGCTTTAAGGAGATGGGAGCGCCCGACGTTAAGCACCGTGGCCGTACGGGCGCGCTGCTCGTCGAGATCAAGGTGCAGGTCCCCACGAACCTATCCGATGACGAGCGCGATGCCATGACCAAGCTGCGGGAGACCGACACGCGCGACTATCGCGAGAAGGTCAACCGTTACAAGGCGACGTACTAGGGCGGTCGCGGCGCGCGCCCGCGCCCGCGGGCTTATGATGGACGATAACGAGACGGAAAGGGGTCAGGTAGCATGGCCGAGGACAATAGGAACAAACCGCTGTACATGATCAGCGTGGCGGCCGAGCTGACCGGCATGCATCCGCAGACTCTGCGCGTCTACGAGTCCAAGGGCCTGGTGAATCCTCAGCGCTCGGGCGGTAACACGCGCCTGTATTCGCGTGCCGATATCGAGCGTCTGGAACTCATCAATCAACTGACCGACGAGGGCATCAACCTTGCCGGTGTGGTGCGTATCCTCGATATGAAGGAGCGCGCCGAGGAACGCGAGCGCGAGAACGAAAAACTCCGTGCCCGCGTGCGCCAGCTCGAGGACGAGCTGCACGAGTACAAGATGCAGAAGAAGATCACCGCCCTGGCCCCGCGCGATGGCTCGGTTAACCCCGAGCAAGTCATGCGCAAGCTACTGGGCGCCGGCGGAGATCTATAGTTACGCGGTTTTACCAAACCGCGTAACGGCTCGACGCTGCAAGCCCGCCAGAGCGGCAATCTGACGTTCAATCGTCGGTCGCGTACCGAAGTACGCTTCCCTCCTCTTTCACGTCACCTTGCTCGCTCTGGTGGGCTTTCGCTGTCCGCGCCAAAACATCGGCGTTGCCGGAGTGCGGCACGGTAGTCATTGGGGACGTTCTTAAATGACTAGTCGAAAGGGACGCTCTTGCACAAAATCTTCCGGCCCTCGACTGACACGTCCTTTACTTTACCTAGATAAAGTGAACGTGCAGATTCGTAACCCACTCGCAACCGTTCTATGGCACGATATTGAACGAATGTATGCTATGCGCCCAAATCGTTTTGGGCAGAGTGGGAGACAGTATGGTCAAGCTGTACGAGGACGGCATCTACCTGCGCGGCGGCAGCGAGGTTGTGCCTGCAGCCGAGGCCGCTGAGCGCGGCATTACGCAGACGCCCGAGGATGCCAAGCGCGGCACCATCGCGTATTCGATCCTTCAGGCACACAATACGTCCGGCGACCCCGAGGCGCTCAAGATTCGCTTCGACGCCATGGCGAGCCACGACATCACCTTTGTCGGCATCATCCAGACGGCGCGCGCCTCGGGCATGGAGCAGTTCCCGCTGCCCTACGTGCTCACCAACTGCCATAATTCGCTGTGCGCCGTGGGCGGCACCATCAACGAGGACGACCACGTCTTTGGCCTCTCTGCGGCCAAGAAGTACGGCGGCATCTTCGTCCCGCCGCACATCGCCGTCATCCACTCCTTTATGCGCGAGAACTTTGCCGGTTGCGGCAAGATGATCTTGGGTTCCGACTCGCACACCCGCTACGGCGCTCTGGGCACTATGGCCGTGGGCGAGGGCGGCGGCGAGCTGGCAAAGCAACTGCTGCGCGACACCTACGACGTCGCCTATCCCGGCGTTGTCGCCATCTACCTCACGGGCGCCCCGCGCCCCGGCGTCGGCCCGCACGACGTTGCGCTCGCCATCATCCGCGCTGTCTTTGCCAAGGGTTACGTCAAGAACAAGGTCATGGAGTTTGTGGGCCCCGGCATCGCGAGCATGACGACCGATTACCGCAACGGCGTCGACGTCATGACCACCGAGACCACCTGCCTGTCGAGCATCTGGGCCACTGACGAGGACACGCATGCATTCCTGACCATGCACGGCCGCGGCGACGACTACCGCGAGCTCAAGCCCGCCGATGTCGCCTACTACGACGGCTGCGTCGAGGTCGATCTGTCGAGCATCAAGCCCATGATCGCGCTGCCGTTCCATCCTTCCAACGGCTTTGAGATCGACGAGCTCAACGAGAACCTCGAGGACATCCTGCACGAGGTGGAGCTCGAGGCCGCTAAGATCGGCGAGGGTAAGACGCACTTTAGCCTGCTCGACAAGATCGTCGACGGCAAGCTGCACGTGCAGCAGGGCGTCATCGCCGGCTGCTCGGGCGGCAACTACGACTCCGTGGTTCAGGCTGCCCGCGTGCTCAAGGGCGCCAACACCGGCTGCGGCGAGTTCTCGCTGTCGGTCTATCCCACGAGCCAGCCCGTGGCGCTCGAACTCACGCGTCGCGGCTATATCTACGACCTTATGGAGGCCGGCGCGATCGTGCGCACGGCGTTCTGCGGCCCGTGCTTTGGCGCCGGCGACACGCCTGCCAACAACGGCCTGTCCATCCGCCACACCACGCGCAATTTCCCCAACCGCGAGGGTTCCAAGCCGGGTAATGGCCAGCTGAGCGCTGTGGCTCTGATGGACGCCCGCTCCATCGCGGCGACGGCTGCCAACGGCGGCGTCCTGACGCCGGCGACCGACCTGCCCGAGGAGACTTGGGACAAGGCCTGCGAGTACACCTTTGACGACGCTCCCTACAAGAAGCGCGTGTACTGGGGCTTTGGCAAGGCCGAGCCGGCAGACGAGCTGGTCGAGGGTCCCAACATCAAGCCGTGGCCCGCGATGGAGCCGCTCGGCGACGACATCCTGCTTAAGGTGTGCTCCAAGATCATGGACCCGGTCACCACGACCGACGAGCTCATTCCCTCGGGCGAGACGAGTTCCTTCCGCTCCAACCCGCTGGGTCTGGCCGAGTTTACGCTGAGCCGCCGCGATCCGGCCTACGTGGGTCGCTCCAAGGAGGTCGACGCCGTGGAGAAGCGCCGCGTGGCCGGCGAGGCCACGGGCGACCTGGCGGCGCTCAATGCCGAGCTTGCCGGTGTGTTTGAGGCGCTGACCGGCGCGGGCGTCGCGGCCGATGCCAAGGCGACCGAGTTTGGCTCCATGCTCTATGCCAAGAAGCCCGGTGACGGTTCCGCCCGCGAGCAGGCCGCGAGCTGCCAGCGCGTAATTGGCGGCCTGGCCAACATCGTTCACGAGTACGCCACCAAGCGCTATCGCTCCAACGTCATGAACTGGGGCATGGTGCCCTTCCAGATGGAGGCCGAGCCCAACTTTGAGGTGGGCGACTACGTCTTTGTGCCGGGCATCCGTGCCGCGCTCGATGGCGACCTCAAGAACATCGCCGCCTACGTGGTGCGCGCCGATGGTGCGGTCGAGCAGATTGAGCTCTACATTGCCGATATGACAGCCGAAGAACGTGCCATCGTCAAGGCCGGCTGCCTGATCAACTACAACAAGTTCAAGGCCGCTGCCGAGTAACGCACTTAATTGTCCGCCCGGGGCTTACCCTTTCCCGCCCGCTCACGCGCTTCGCGAGGGTCGCGTTCGGGAAAGGAAAAGCCCCGGGCTACATTTCCGCGTTCTCGTTGGGTCTTGAGGGACGCTAATAAATAGACTTGCTTGATGCCGCCTCTTTTTATTGGGGCGGCTTCTTTTTGGACCACCACAAAGGTGCCTGTCCGGCGGGTTCTTATTTCGATGGGGTCCAGGTTATCTCATCGTCAAATAGCCAAGTGCGTGCTGAGCCGCTGTCGCGCGCTGTCTGCGGATCGGGCTCGCAGGTTTGTTCGTAGGCATCCTCGGTACACCGATCCATAAAATCGACGACTGCCGTCTGGTCGCCTTCCATGACGTAGATCACGTTGCCATCCGAGATATAGACTCCCGGCCCTTCGTTGTCCACGTAGCCGGGGTCGTATGAGACGTTGCACAGTCTGCTCCCGTTTGCCGCATCGAGTTCAAGGGTCGAATAATACCCGCCATTCATTTGGCCTTTCTTGGCTCGATATATTGCGGCGCCGTACCACCGCGTAAACGTTTTGCCTTTGAGTAAATTGGTTGCCTTGCCGATAAGCTGCTCATCTTGGGTATAGCGCGTGGCCCCAAGTTCGATTCGGGGATAGTTGCTGACCCCAAGCGCTGCGGGCGTACCGTCGAAATCGACGGTGATTGAATCGGGTTTGACGATATCGGTGAGGATTTCGATGGGGTAGCTTACGGTTTCAACCGCCGCCTGCGTCGCCGAGGCAGGGAGAAATGCGAGATAGATAATGCCTACGCCGACTGCGGCAATCGCAAACGCTAAGACGAGTAGGCCGATATAGGTGGAGCGTTTCACGGTGGGGCACCTCGCTTACAATATGCAATCATTAAGATAAATGATACCAGCTTACGACAATATTCAAAAGAAAGCGATCGATCGAAATGACGGGGGCGAAAAGGCCCTATTGGGCTTCGATTTGACCTCTAATAGGAATATTTGCCCCACTCATTCTGGGCGAGAGGTCAATAATTGAGTCCACGAGTCTTGAGCGATGCTATTCTCACTAAACTCACTATTTTCACTATAAGCACTATAAATACGATAGGGAGGACGACGAGAACATTGTGACGTGCGATAGCTAAGCCGTTTAAGCCGGACTCTGACCTTGAGTCTCCGCCTCTATCTGTGCGAACGGGCTATAGTCGGTTCTCGATTCCATCGCTGCGTTCTCGCTGGGTCTTGGGATCGCCAAACGTAGGCTGGGCTTGATGTCGCTTCTTTTAATCGGGGCTGATTCTTCTCTGGACCACCACAAAGGGGACGGGCACCTTTGTGGTGGTTCTTGGTTTGTCTCGATTTGTAACATCTTGGTCGCTAAAAGTGGGCCTGGTGTTACAGATTGAGATTTTCGATTCGGGTGTCTTCTGTTTGTCTCGATCTGTAACAGTTAGACCCTAATTTGCCGAGTAGATGTTACAGATTGAGACAAACGGTTGCCGCTGGTCATTTCATCTCGATCTGTAACATCTAGGATCAAAAATGGCTGCTAGATGTTATAGATCGAGATGGTAGTGCGCCTGGGCAGCGGCGGGCTGACATCTCAGTACCCTATCCATCAATCACTCAGAAAATCTTATATATAGAGACTTAGATTTGTGTATAAGATCGCGCAAAGCTGGCAACAATACTTCTCGAACAACGTGAAGCCGCCCCGTAGGGCGGCCACCCCAAGAGAGGTGATTCCATGAGAATCGATAAGCTAGCAATGACGTCGCGCGAGGCGCTGCAGACCGCCATGAGCACGGCTGCCGACGCGCAGGCCGGCGCGGTGGAGCCGATTCACCTGCTGTCTGCCCTACTCGGTGCCGGCGAGCGCAATATCTCCGTGATCATCGAGCGTATCGGCGCCGACCCGGCCCAGCTCGCACGCTCCACGCAGGACGCCATCGACCACGCGCCTAAGGTTTCGGGCGAGGGTCAGCAGATGGGTCTTTCCAATGAGCTCGTCCGCGTCATCGAGAAGGCCGAGAAGAAGGCCACCAAGATGGGCGACAGCTTTGTGGTGACCGAGCATCTGCTGATGGCACTTGCCGAGGACAAGGGCGAGGCCGGCCGCGTTCTGCGCGGCGCCGGCGTGACCAAGGAGCGCATCGAGCAGGTCTATGAGGAGCTGCGCGGCGATGACCGCGTGACGTCTGCCGAGGACAAGACTCAGTTTGAGGCGTTGGAGCAGTACGGTCGCAACATCTGCGATCTGGCCCGCGCCGGCAAGCTCGACCCGGTCATCGGCCGTACCGACGAGATCCGTCGTACCATCCAGGTCCTGTCCCGCCGCACCAAGAACAACCCCGTGCTCATCGGCGAGCCGGGCGTCGGCAAGACCGCCATCGTCGAGGGCATCGCCCAGCGTATCGTGGCCGGCGACGTGCCGAGCACCCTGCGCGACCGCGACCTCATCGAGCTCGACATGAGCGCGCTGGTCGCCGGTGCCAAGTACCGCGGCGAGTTCGAGGACCGCTTGAAGGCTGTGCTCAAGGAGGTACAGAAGTCCGAAGGCAAGGTCATCCTGTTCATCGATGAGCTCCACACCATCGTGGGCGCTGGTGCCACCGAGGGCTCCATGGACGCCGGCAACATCCTCAAGCCGGCGCTTGCCCGTGGCGACTTGCACGCGATCGGCGCGACCACGCTCGACGAGTATCGCAAGTACATCGAGAAGGACGCGGCGCTCGCCCGTCGTTTCCAGACCGTTATGGTGAGCGAGCCTACCGTCGAGGACACCATCTCGATCCTGCGTGGCCTCAAGGAGAAGTACGAGATCTTCCACGGTGTGCACATCACCGATAGCGCGCTCGTGGCCGCCGCTGACCTCTCCGATCGCTATATCGCCGACCGCTTTCTGCCCGACAAGGCCATCGACCTGGTCGATGAGGCCGCAAGCCGCCTGCGCATGGAACTCGACAGCATGCCGGTCGAGATCGACGCCACCACGCGTCAGCTCACCCAGCTGCAGATCGAGGAGCAGGCGCTCATGAAGGAGACCGACGACGCCTCCAAGGAGCGTCTGGAGGCCCTGCGCCAAGAGATCGCCGAGGTCCAAGAAAAGCTCAACGTGCAAAAGGCCGGCTGGCTCAACCAGAAGAACGCCATCGACCACGTGCAGGAGCTTAAGGGACAGCTCGACGAGGCCAGAAGCGAAGAGGAGCGCGCGACGCGCAACGGCGACCTGGGCCGTGCGTCCGAGCTGCGCTACTCCGTGATTCCGGGTCTGCAGCAGCAGATTCAGGATTCCGAGGCTGCGCTCGAGGCACAAAAGCAGAAGGACGGCGAGGGTCTCAACGAGCAGGTGACCTCCGATGAGATCGCCGAGGTCGTGAGTGCCTGGACCGGCGTGCCCGTGTCCAAGATGATGCAGGGCGAGCTCGACAAGCTGAAGGGCCTGGAGGGTGAGCTGCATAAGCGCGTCATCGGCCAGGACGAGGCCGTCTCCGCCGTCGCCGCGGCTGTGCGCCGCAGCCGTGCGGGCCTCTCCGATCCGGACAAGCCCATCGGCAGCTTCTTCTTCCTGGGCCCCACCGGCGTGGGCAAGACCGAGCTCGCCAAGGCACTTGCCGAGTGCCTGTTCGACGACGAGCGCGCGCTCGTGCGTATCGACATGTCCGAGTACATGGAGAAGTTCAGCGTCCAGCGTCTGATCGGTGCGCCCCCGGGATACGTGGGTTACGACGAGGGCGGCCAGCTCACTGAGGCCGTGCGCCGTCGTCCGTACTCCGTGATCTTGCTCGACGAGATGGAGAAGGCTCATCCGGATGTCTTTAACGTGCTGTTGCAGGTGCTCGATGACGGTCGTCTGACCGATGGCCAGGGGCGCCAGGTGTCCTTCAAGAACACGATTATCATCATGACGTCCAACGTGGGCTCCAAGGCCATCGCCGAGCTTTCCGGCAAGGACGAGGAGGAGATGCGCCATCAGGTCAACGCGGCCATGGCTCAGACCTTCCGCCCCGAGTTCCTCAACCGTATCGACGATATCGTGGTGTTCCATCCGCTCGGCATGGCGCAGATCGAGAAGATCGTCGATATCCAGCTCGCCGACGTCCGCGCGCGTCTGGCCAAGGAGCGCATGACGCTTGCCATCACCCCGGCGGCCAAGCAGATGCTCGCCGTGGGCGGCCTGGACCCGGTCTTTGGCGCCCGTCCGCTCAAGCGTCTGGTCCAGCGCGAGGTCGTGGATGCCATCGCCGCCGCTATCATCGACGGCACGGTGCGCGAGGGCGATCAGGTGACGGTCGATGTCGACAAGGACGGCGGCTTTACCGTCGTGTGCGACAATACGCCGGCGGCCACCTACGAGGTCCCCGACGCCGAGTAGATTTTGGGCCATGCCTTAAAATCTGCCTTTTGAGCCGAACGCCAAGGGCGGCGGATCCGATTGGGTCCGCCGCCCTTTTTCGTGCGACAATCGATGGTGTTGAACGTGAGCACATGGCAAGGAGCTATGCAGATGAAAGACGAGAACAAGACGAACGCACCGGTGGCTGAGGCGGCGCCCGCCGCACCGAAGACTCCGTCTAAACCGGCACCCAAGCCGCGCGACCCCTACATCCGTGCCGAGAACGAGGACGATGACGGCTACGATCCCTACAGCGATCGCCGCCCCGAGCGCGAGCCAATGTTCGAAGCCGACCCCTGGCGCTGAGTGCCACCAAAAAGGCCACCAAAAAGTTGCGGTGAAATAGGGACTGTTTTGCGGTTTGACCAGCAAAAACAATCCCTATTTCACCGCAACTGCGTTAGGGATTTTTCTACAGGGGGACGGTAGTCAAAAAAGCCCCGTCCCAAATCGACTGTCCAGGGAGTCGCATTCGGGCTTGGTTGTCCTCTCAGCCACTCGGCATCCTTCGAGCAGTAATAGTGAAAAAACTTGCTTAAGTGTTAATCAAGCTACACACAATCTTGCTCTCTAATTAATCAAGAATCAGTATAATTTTGATTAGCTAGAGAGCAAGATTGGAGAATCATGGCATTCAACGACTTGATCGCCCAGAAAATAAAGGACTTTGAACAGCAGGGGGTTCCGCGGGTCTTTGAGCGAGACCTTGATCTAGGAAATCCACAGGAGCCAAAGCGCGACAACATCGTAAATGTGATTGTGGGGGCCCGCCGTTGTGGAAAGACGTATCGCCTGTATCAGGAGATGCAGCGGCTTCAGGGCCGGGGCGTCGAGCTTGACCGGATGCTTTACTTTAATTTTGAGGACGAACGCTTGCGCCCGTATGAGTCATCGCTGCTGGCGGACGTGCTCGACACGTTCTATGCGCTGTATCCTGCTGCTCGAACCGAGGGCGCTTACATTTTCTTTGACGAGATCCAGGAAATTCCCGAATGGGGTGCGTTTCTGCGGCGTGTAGTCGATACGGAGAAAGCGACCGTCTATGTGACGGGATCTTCTTCTAAGATGCTGTCCTCAGAGCTTAAGAGCGAGTTCAGGGGTCGTTCTCTTATACGGGAGCTTTTTCCGTTGAGTTTTTCGGAATACGTTCGATATAAGACGGGGAGCGTTTTCGAGCCAGATGCGACCTTTTCCCCAAGCGATGCAGCGCTGCTTCGACATCATCTGATCGGATATCTTGAACGAGGGGGATTCATCGCGACGCTTGAGCAGACGCCCGCAGACGCGATTCAGCTGCTACAGGAATATGCTTCGCGAACGGTCGCTATGGACGTCGTTGAGCGTTACGACGTCAAGAACCCTCGCCTGGCATCGCTGTTCCTAACGCGGTGTATGGCATCTTCGGGACGAGAGCTGTCGGTGAACAAAGTGTACAACGAGTTCAAGAGCAGGCAGATACCCGTCAGTCGTAATTCGCTCAGCGACTTACTTGAGTATTATGAGGATGCCTACCTGCTGTTCTCCGTGCCGGAGTTCACGCGTTCACTGGCAAATAACATGCGGTCTGCTTCTAAGGTCTACGCTGTCGATCCTGCGATGTTTGGAGCATTCTCTCCCGCATCGGCATTGGACCAGGGTCAGAGGCTCGAGACCGCAGTGTTCAACGCGCTAAGAAGAAGGACTCCCGCGGTGAGGGTCGGATCGGTCTGCCGCCTGCTGATCAAAGAGAAGAGCAAAAGCCATGAGGTGGACTTTGTGGCTGGGGACGCACTTCTCATGCGGGCTTATAGCCTGATTCAGGTGAGCGCGGATATGGCAAGTGAGAAAACGCGCGAGCGCGAAATTGCCGCGCTTGATGCCTCGATGGCCCAGTTCGATCTTGGCGAGTCGGCAATCGTTACCATGGATGAACAGACCGATATTCCATGCGAGCACGGTGTGGTACACGTTATGCCCGCATGGAAGTGGCTCCTTGCCTAATCATCTATGGGCCTGTGGGGTCAGGACCTCCTGGCTCCTTCATCACGGTTGGGGAGCACCTTGCTGTGCCAGGCTAGTCCTGGGCTTTGATGCTCGGCAGGAGAATCTGGGCGAGGTAGTCGGTCTCGAGTTTGGTGGCGGCGTCTGCGTTGCCGTCTTTGCCAACCAGGTCGTTCTTGATCTGGCTATAGGTGTAGCGGTTGCCGGTCGTAAGCTCGACAAGCTCAATGGCCGTGTCCATGGGGTAGGTTGACACGGGGTTCTGCGTCCGTCCGTTGATGGTCTGGGGCACCACGTACGGATAGACGGGGCCGCTGGCGTAGACGGTATAACCGTTGCCTAGATTGGCCGCGCCCAAAACCGTATCGCCTTCATCGGGCGTAAAGCTCTCGCCCTCGCGCACCGCAACGAGCGTCACGAGCGGCGTATTGGCGTCGTCGCCCAGATAGATGCATAGCGTGCTTCCGTTTTGCCAAGTTGCGACCTTGCCGTACCACTCGACGGGAATATCGAGCTGGTAGAGGTCGGTTGCCTTGTGGCGAGCGTCAGCATCACGGGACGCCTGTGCCTTTTGCGCGCTCACGGCATTGACGGCGGCGTCGCGCCGCGCGGTTGCTGCCTGCTGGAGCACTTTGGCAGCCGCAGCGGAGCTCGCACCGCCCTCCTCGGCATACTTGGCGGCGGCATCGATCTGGTCGTCAGTCACCGTGTCGGCCGAAGGCACCTTGAGCTTAAAGGTGGCCTGGGCACTTAAATCCTGTCCATCGCTCTTAACGGTGACCTGCGTCTTGGTGGTCGGGACGGTATAGATGGTGCCGTCGGCCGCGATGGGGGAGGCAGCGATGGAGAGCGTGTAATCGCCGGGCAGCAGTTTGATGCCGCGGCCGTGCTCGTCAACGTAGAGTGTTTCGCTCACAGAAGAGCCGTCGGAGTCCTGGCCACTCACCTGCACGGGGATCTTTGAGCCAGTGGAACAGTCGAGGCCCGCGGCCTGCACGCCAATCTGCACTGACATCATCGTGTGGGCATTGGCGGCGACAGTGGCAGCCTGCTCTTGCTGATATCCGTTCCAGGCAGCATAGCCTGCGCCGCCGGCGACAAGCGCGACGGCTACGACGCCTGCCACCATCAGGTTGCGGCGCTTGGGCGACATCTTACGGTGACGAACCTCGGCTTCGCGTGCCGAAGGAACGGACGGTAGGGGAATATCGCCCATGGCGATGGTCTCGTCCACGGCAGGCGCAGAGCCTAAGCCAGGGAGCTCGCGGGTCAGCGAATCTTCGGCCGGCAAGTTGTCGAGCAAGATGGTTTCCTCGCTCGTGTCGGATCCGGGCTGGTCGTCGGCCTCGCTTTCGGTGTCTTCGTGATCTGCCTCATCCTCGGCAGGCTCAACGTCGCCTGTATCCTGATCATCGGGCTGCGCCTCGATTTCCGGCTCATCCTGCACATCAACGCTCGAATCGTCAAACGCAACATCGTCAAGCGAAATCCGGTCTAGGCTCTCCAGGGCCTCGGCACACGCTTCTGCATCTTGGACCGCGTCCTCTTGGCCCGTCGTCTCATCTTTCATATATCCCCCAAGCTCAATATCGGGACAACACTGTACCCAAAAACAGGACCCTATAGAGCCGCCTCATGATTTGAAATCCGATTTTATATATGCGCATGTTTTTGAATAGATGAATAGAGACGCAACGACAAAAGCCCCCGAAAAGCGAGCGAAACGCTTTCCGGGGGCTCTGCGAGGCATTGGATGAAAAACCTGGCGGGCGGGCCTATGCCCAGGCGCCAACAGCGACCAACATGTTACTCGGCGTGCGCGTAATCAACCTTGGCGCGGCGAGCGGTAGCCTTCTCCCAATCGCTGGTGCCCTCAAAGACATCCTGCTTGTAGGGATTGCGACCGAGCTTCTTGGCGCGGTAGGCGATGTAGATGATCGCGGCGACGTTGGCGATCAGCGCGGCAATCGAGACCGCGGTGGCGGCGCCTGGGTCGAGCGTGGAGTGGGTCACAAAGATGGACTCCTCCTGGAAGTACGGGAACACCTGGGCAAACATGCACCAAATAGCAAGTGTAAAGGCGCGGTTCTGAATCCAGCCGCCCTTGTTCCAGATAAAGGCGGCGACGGTGGGCGCCAGCAGCAGCGCAAAGCCGCAGAACCAGGAGTGGGTGGGCAGGCAGTTGTAGGTGTAGCAGAAGTTCCAGACATCGTAGGCGATGATGTAGATCCAGGTCATGTCGGGCCACAGCATATCGGTCTGATCCTCGGAGGCGTAGACGCTCCACCAGCCGGTCATGCAGAAGATGTTGATGAGACCGGCGATGCCGTTGAACACGTTGTTCCAGCCGGCAAGCTGCGTGACACCCTCGGAGGTGACCCAGGTGGACTGGCCCAGGACAAAGAAGTGGTAGGCACTCTCGAAATCGGACACGACGGCAATCATGATGTTGATAGCGACGATCACAAACGGCCATGCGCGGAACCAATGCGCCTTGCCGATTTTGCCCCACTGGTACTTAATGGCAATGAAGCCCCAGCAACCGGCCAGTGCCGCGTACACCTTGGCGTAGTGGAACCAGCTGTTCTGGTACACGTGGGTGGGGTTGGTGAGCGCCCACTCGGCGCCCTGCGAGACGCCGATGGCGATGGCGACGCAGTAGATGGTCATGGCCAGCGGAGCCACGCCAAAGATGATTGCCGCGCCCAGCTTGGTGCGGCGGCCGACCTCGTTGAGCACGATGAGGCCAATAAAGACCATGGCCCAGCCGGCCCAGTGGATAAGGGTATCGCTACCCCAAACATCGAACAGCATGCTGCTCTCCTTTCACACGCCCGCGGCCCCTCTTCCGATCGCGGGCAGTTTGGCCAAATGTCGTCAGTTCTGGGGCTTGCGCTCCGGATACTTGGCGGTATAGCCCTCGATGTGGAGTGTCGAGGCGATGATTTCCTTGACCGTCTCGTCGGGCACATCGGGGTGCGTGCGGATATACATCAACAACCCCATGATGAGGGTGTAGAACGTCTCGTAGACATGGTCGATGCGTAGCTCATGATGGGCGACAAAATCCACCACGGTGGTGTCGCAGATATACTGCGCCACGCGCTGGACCACGTTGTGCAAAAAGCCGCCGTAGAGCGCGCCGCTGCTTGAGGTGAGCGTACTCGGCAGCTCGTGGCCGCTGGCGACCAGGCGCTTAAAGAGCGGGGCGACGGTGTCGAGTGCGCCCTCGATATCACCGACGATGCGGCTGGCATTCCACTGCTCGAGTTCGGAGATAAAGCCGTCGATCGCCTCGTCCATAACAGCGGTGACGGCGGCGTCCATATCGGCAAAGTAGTGGTAGAACAATGAACGCGTGCAGCCGGCTCGCTTGGTCACGGCCGATACCGATAGGTGGGACACGCCCAGCTCGGAGCTTACGGTACGTACGGCATCGAGGATCTCGCGACGGCGTTCGTCGCCCGTCAGGCGCTTTGCCGCGCTATCGGATGCGGGAACGGCATCGACCACAGAGGTATCTGCTGTGTTGTTGCCCATGTTTTTGCCGCCTTTCATCCTCTTTTGCCTGACCGTTCGCCTAACAGTCTTGAATATTGTTGACGGTTCGTCAATACTATTTTTGACACAATGTCAACTAATGGCGGGTGAACGGCATGGGGCATGCCCGGCCTGCAAAAAAAGAGGGGCGCCGCGGTCTCGCCGGGCCGTGGCAAGAGAAGGGACAACCATGATTCTCAACGGACCGGGGATTAGCTATACCGAGCCCGATATCGGCGCGGAGTTCGTGCCGCCGATACCGGAGCATCCGCGCGAGGCCATCGTCAAACTGTGCGAGCACTGCACCAACCGTCTGTTGCACCGCGACGAGCTGCTGGGCTACGAGTACTGGTCGTTTGCCGAGGCCGCAACCGACGAGCAGGCCGAAGTGCTCTGCAAGATGAAGATGCGCCGTCCCTATACGCTGCCCGAGATGGTCAAGCTCACCGGCATGCCCGAGGCCCAGATCGAGAAGATGCTCGACGACATGAGCTACACGGGTCTGCTCGAGTACAACTGGGAAAACCCCGAGCGCGCCAAGCAGTGGGTGCTGCCCATGCTGGTGCCGGGTTCCGCCGAGTTCCTCAACATGCGCGTGAGCCAGCTCGAGGAGCACCCGGTCTATGCCAAGTTCTTTGAGCAGGCGTCCAAGGGACCGCTGTCCAAGGCCACGCCGATGGTGCCGCCCGGTGGCGCCGGCATCGGTATGCATGTCATTCCGGTCGAGAAGGCCATCGATGCCGCGAGCACCTCGGTGCCTATTGAGCATATCGAGCACTGGCTCGACAAATACGAGGGCAAGTATGCCGCCAGCACCTGCAGCTGCCGCGCGAGCCGTCGCGTGATGGGCGAGGGCTGCGCCGATGACCCCGCCGACTGGTGCATTGCCGTGGGCGATATGGCCGACTATGTGGTTGAGACCGACCGCGGTCATTATGTGACGCGCGAGGAGGTCTACGACATCTTGCGCCAGGCCGAGGACAACGGCTTTGTGCACCAGATCACCAATATCGACGGCGAGAACAAGATCTTCGCCATCTGCAACTGCAACGTCAACGTGTGCTATGCCCTGCGCACCTCGCAGCTGTTCAACACGCCCAACCTGTCGCGCTCGGCCTATGTTGCCAAGGTCGAGAAGGACAAGTGCGTGGCCTGCGGTCGCTGCGTTGAGGTATGCCCTGCCGGTGCCGCCAAGCTCGGCCAGAAGCTCTGCAGCAAAAAGGCCGGTGGACAGGTGCCCGAGTATCCGCGCCAGGAGCTGCCCGATGCCACCAAGTGGGACCACACCAAGTGGTCGCCCAACTACCGCAACGACAACCGCATCGAGACGCATGAGTCCGGCACCGCTCCCTGCAAGACGGCCTGCCCCGCGCACGTTGCCGTTCAGGGCTATTTGAAGCTCGCGGCTCAGGGTCGCTATGACGAGGCCCTAGCACTCATCAAGCGCGAGAACCCGCTGCCCGCTATCTGCGGCCGTGTGTGCAACCGCCGCTGTGAGGATGCCTGCACCCGCGGCCGTGTGGACGCCGCCGTGGCTATCGACGAGGTCAAGAAGTTTATCGCCCAGCGCGATCTGGACGCCGCGACCCGCTACGTTCCGCCCGTGGTGACGCCGACGCGCGCCGGCGGCTTCGACCAGAAGATCGCCGTCATCGGTGCCGGTCCGGCCGGCCTGTCCTGCGCTTTCTACCTGGCCGAGAAGGGCTACAAGCCCGTCGTGTTCGAGAAGAACGAGCGCCCGGGCGGCATGCTCACCTACGGCATTCCCAGCTTTAAGCTGCAGAAGGACGTCATCGAGGCCGAGGTCGAGATCATTCGCCTGATGGGTGCCGAGTTCCGCTATGGCGTGGAAGTCGGTCGCGACGTGACGCTCGACGAGCTGCGCGCGCAGGGCTTTAAGGCCTTCTACGTTGCCATTGGCTGCCAGGGCGGCCGCCTTGCGGGCATTCCGGGCGAGGGTGCCGAGGACGTGACCGTGGCCGTCAACTTCCTTCGCGAGGTTAACAGCGGCAAGATTGATTCCCTGTCTGGCCGCACCATTGTGGTGGGCGGCGGCAACGTGGCCATCGACGTTGCCCGCAACGCCTGCCGTCTGGGCTCTGAGCATGTTGAGATGTTCTGCCTGGAGAGCGAGGCTCAGATGCCCGCCAGCGAGGAGGAGCGTCGCGAGGCCGTTGAGGACGGCGCTCACATCAGCTGCGGATGGGGCCCCAAGGAGATTCACCTGGACGAGGCCGGTCGCGTGTGCGGCATCACCTTCAAGCGCTGCACGCGTGTCTTTGACGACGAGGGCCGTTTTGCGCCCGAGTACGACGAGAACGATCTGCGCCGTGTCGATGCCGACCGTGTCGTCATGTCGATTGGCCAGTCCATTGTGTGGGGCGACCTGCTGGCTGGCTCCAAGGTGGAGCTCGGCCGCGGCCAGGGCGCCCTGGCCGATCCCCAGACTTACCAGACCGCCGAACCCGACATCTTTGTGGGCGGCGACGTCTACACCGGCCCCAGCTTTGCCATCGATGCCATTGCCGCCGGCCACGAGGCTGCCGTGTCCATCCATCGCTTTGTGCAGCCGGGCTCCACGCTCACCATCGGCCGCAACCAGCGCCGCTACACCGCGCTCGACCGCGACGATGTCGTGATCGAGAGCTACGACAACGCGAGCCGCGAGGTTGCGCATGTGGACCGCGAACGCGAGAAGGCTGCACCGTTTAGCGAGTATGTTGAGACCTTTACCGAGGAGCAGGTGCGCGCCGAGACCGCCCGCTGCCTGGGCTGCGGCGCCTCGATCGTCGACCCCAACAAGTGCATCGGCTGCGGCCTGTGCACCACCAAGTGCGCGTTCGACGCCATCCATCTGGATCGCGACCGCCCCGAGTGCTCCACGATGGTCAAATACGAGCAAAAGCTCCCGAGCCTTGGCAAGTATGCTTTAAAGCGTGCAATCAAAATCAAGTTCGGTCGTAAATAGGTAACCATGGCGGGTAAGGGGACGGCGCAGGCTAGATTTTGCCGTCCCCTTGCTTTGAGTTTGCATCGCATCAACCGTTGTTGAAAGGTTTCTACCTTGCATGAATTGGGAATCGTCTATCACATCATTCGCGATGTCGAGAACGTGGCGCGCGCTCATGGCGTGCGTCGCGTTTCGAGCGTGACGTTGCTGCTGGGCGAGGTCTCGGGCGTCGTTCCCGACTTGCTGCTCGACGCTTGGCGCTGGGCAGCAGATAAAAAGCCCATCGCGCAGGGCGCGGAGCTTGTTGTGGAGCCCGTCGAGGCTGTGACGCATTGCGAGGCATGTGGCCGCGACTACGCGACGGTCGAGCACGGCAAGACCTGCCCCCATTGCGGTAGCGGCGAGACCTATCTGCTGCAGGGCCAGGAGGTCATGATCAAGCAGATCGAGACCCCCGACGAGGACCCGGCAGACGCTGCTCCTGACGGCCTCTCCGACGCCCCCGACGCCGTCGACGCTGCCAACCCTCTCCACATCGTCTAGGATCCCCTATAAGTTGCGGTGAAATAGTTCCTAAATCCAGCCTTCTGGCTCTTAAACAAGAACTATTCCACCGCAACTTTTTTGAGTGGTTTCGTAGATCATAAGTCGCGCAAATAGTCAAGTCATACCTGTTTGAACAAAGTAGCGGCAGTACAAGTGCATTCGCACTTGCTTAAAATCGATATTAATGAACAGTCTGCTTGTATCTGTAAAATGCGTGGCTTGATGAGCGACGCCTTGGCGGGTAATGAGTCAAAAAGCAGTAACGTAATCAACTTGTAACAAACTTAGACGTTTAAACAAATAATCCAACCTTTTGCGAATTTAGCTATAATTCCACAATCCAAACAGGTATACTCCTTTCATGTCGTGTAGGAAATACGTAGACAAAAAGGAGGTTATGTGATGGTAAGTATTGTTCTTGCTAGCCACGGGGACTTGGCAGCTGGAATCAAGCAGACGGGCTCGATGGTCTTTGGCGATCAGCCGTCTGTGGCCGTGGTCTCGCTCGAGCCGAGCATGGGCCCCGACGACTTCCGTGCCAAGGTCGAGGAAGCAATCGCTTCCTTCGAGGACCAGGAGCAGGTGCTCTTCCTCGTTGATCTGTGGGGCGGCACGCCGTTCAACCAGATCAGCGGACTCATCGAGGGCCACGATTCCTGGGCTATCGTCACCGGTGTCAACCTGCCTATGCTCATCGAGGCATATTCGCAGCGCTTTGACGCAAAGAACACTGCACATGCGATCGCAAAACATCTCGTGACTGAGGCTAAGGCTGGCGTGCGCGTCAAGCCCGAGTCTCTGGAGCCCGAGGAGAAGAAGCCGGCTACGGCCGCCGCTGCTCCTGCAGGCGCCATCCCTCCGGGAACGGTCATCGGCGATGGGCACATCAAGATCGCCCACGTCCGTATCGACACCCGTCTGCTGCATGGTCAGGTGGCCACCACGTGGACCAAGCAGATTAACCCCAACCGCATCATCGTGGTCTCCGACGGCGTTGCTCACGACGAGCTCCGCAAGACCATGATCGAGCAGGCTGCCCCTCCGGGAGTCCATGCCAACGTCGTGCCCATCAAGAAGATGGCTGAGGTCGTCAAGGACACGCGCTTTGGTGACACCAAGGCCATGCTGCTCTTTGAGAACCCGCAGGATCTGCTCAGGGCCATCGAGGCCGGCGTCGACATCAAGGAAGTCAACATCGGTTCCATGGCTCACTCCAAGGGCAAGGTCGTCGTCACCAACGCCGTCGCTATGGGCGATGACGACGTTAAGACCCTCGAGGCCCTCAAGGCCAAGGGCGTCAAGTTCGAGGTCCGCAAGGTTCCTTCGGATGCCTCCGAGGATCTCGACGCCATGTTGAAGAAAGCTAAGGCCGAACTGGCCGCTCAAGCATAGTAAAGGAGGGTCCGATACATGTCTGCAATCACTATTCTGCTTGTTGCGATTGTCGCGTTGCTTGCCGGTATGGAAGGCATTCTGGATGAGTTCCAGTTCCATCAGCCGCTCGTGGCATGCACGCTTATCGGTCTCGTAACCGGTCACCTTCAGGAGGGCATCCTCCTGGGCGGTTCGCTCCAGATGATGGCCCTTGGCTGGGCTAACGTCGGCGCCGCCGTCGCGCCTGACGCCGCTCTGGCCTCGGTCGCTTCTTCGATCATCATGGTGCTCGCCCTCAACGGCGGCGCCACTGATTCGGCCAAGGCCGTTACCGCGGCCATCGCCGTCGCCGTTCCGCTGTCGGTCGCTGGTCTGTTCCTGACCATGATCTGCCGTACCATTGCTACCGCTATCGCTCACGCCATGGACGGTTGCGCCGAGAAGGGCGACTTCTCCGGCATCGAGCGCTGGCAGTACGCTGCCATCCTCATGCAGGGCCTTCGTATCGCCATCCCGGCAGTACTTCTGTGCGTTATCCCGGCCGAGGCTGTTACCAACGCGCTTAACGCTATGCCCGACTGGCTGTCCGGCGGCATGGCCGTCGGCGGCGGCATGGTCGCTTCCGTCGGTTACGCCATGGTCATCAACATGATGGCCACCAAGGAGACCTGGCCGTTCTTCATCCTCGGCTTTGTCCTTGCTGCCATCCCTCAGCTCACGCTGATCGCCCTTGGCCTCATCGGCATCTCCCTTGCCCTCATCTACCTTGGCCTTAAGGATCTGGCCAAGCAGGGTGGCGGCACGGGCGGTGGCTCCGGCGACCCGCTCGGCGACATTCTGAACGATTACGAGTAGGAGGGGAGTGATACATATGGCAGAGAACAAGATTCAGCTCACCAAGGCTGACCGTAAGAAGGTTTGCTTCCGTCATCAGTTCCTTCAGGGCTCGTGGAACTACGAGCGTATGCAGAACGGCGGCTGGTGCTTCGCAATGATCCCTGCGATCAAGAAGCTCTACACCAGCAAGGATGACCAGATTGCCGCGCTTAAGCGCCACCTGGAGTTCTATAACACCCATCCTTATGTTTCCGCCCCCGTCATTGGCGTTACCCTCGCCCTCGAGGAGGAGCGCGCCAACGGTGCTCCGATCGATGACGTCGCCATCCAGGGCGTCAAGGTCGGTATGATGGGCCCGCTCGCCGGCGTCGGTGACCCCGTCTTCTGGTTCACCCTTCGCCCGATTCTGGGCGCTCTGGGCGCTTCCCTGGCCATGTCCGGCAGCATCGTCGGTCCGTTGCTGTTCTTCTTCGCGTGGAACATCATCCGTTACGCTTTCCTGTGGTACACACAGGAGTTTGGCTACAAGGTCGGCTCCTCTATCGCCAAGGACCTCTCCGGCGGTCTGATGGGCAAGGTCACCGAGGGCGCTTCCATCCTGGGTATGTTCATCATCGGCGCCCTGGTCGAGCGCTGGGTGTCCATTTCCTTCACCCCGATCGTCTCCACGGTCAAGCAGTCTGCTGGCGCCTTTATCGACTGGGCTAGCCTGCCTTCCGGTTCCGAGGGTATCAAGGAAGCGCTGACGATGTACAACTCCGTCGGTGCTACCGCCCTTGATCAGATGAAGGTCACCACGCTCCAGGGTAACCTCGATCAGCTCATCCCCGGCCTTGCCGCCGTGTGCCTGACCCTGCTGGTCTGCAAGCTCCTCAAGAAGAAGGTTAGCCCGATCGTCATCATCCTGGCTCTCTTCGCCGTCGGCATCATCGGTCGCTTCTGCGGCTTCATGTAAGCACGCTTCGGCTTAAGACCGAGAGTTGCTAGGTAAGGGCTTTTGAGCCATTGAAACGGACCGCACCCGGTGGGTACACTGGATGCGGTCCGATTGTTTTAATTGGAGGGCGAGGCGCGTATGGCGCAATCTCAGAACAGCACGGTCGATCTGGCAACGCCGGCAACCTGCCTGATGGGGCTTACCAGCCACGGTAACGTGATGGTGGGCAATAAGGCGTTCGAGTACTATAACGAGCGCAATCCCGAGGATTATATTCAAATCCCGTGGGACGAGGTCGACTATATTGCCGCCGAGGTTTTGCGCGGCACCAAGAAGATTACGCGTTTTGCCATCTTCACCAAGGACAACGGTCACTTTACGTTTTCGACGCGCGACGACAAAGAGACGCTTCGCGCGGTCCGCAAGTACGTCGACGAGGATAAGCTCGTGCGTTCGCCCGACTTTATCGATGTGACCGCCAAGGGCGCCAAGAGCATCCCCGCTGCCATCAAGAGCCTTTTCCACAGAGACAGCTAATCGTTGGCGATAGATGGCGGAAAATGCATCCCGGAATTTGTTCTCATTCCGGGATGCATTTTCCTTTTGAGGGCCAGTTGGGAAAGCTTGTCCCATTATTTCGCGTTATTCCGGGTTATTCTTTCCGATATTGAGGATTGCCCTCGGAAACTATTCGCTATAGAGCCTTCTCGATGAGTGGCCATGCGCTACATGGCAAAGGGGTAAATCTGCTACACTAGTACAACATGCCTCCGTAGCTCAGGGGATAGAGCACCGCTCTCCTAAAGCGGGTGTCGCGCGTTCGAATCGCGCCGGGGGCACCAGAAGAAATTGCAGGTCAGACGGTATAAAACGTCTGGCCTGTCTTCTTGTATAAGGGTCTTATTAGCGGCATTTGGGTAGAAATTGGGTAGAAAGATTTTTTGTGGAGGTCTAAGCCCAATATTCGGTTTCCAACCCTTTCCACAGCTTACGGGCTTATAGAAGCCCTCCGGCTATGGAAAGCGTTGAAAACCTAGGTCGATGTTGTCGTGAGCGGGCGAGTTTCCAACAGTCCCCGGCGTCTCCGGGTTTTACTGGGGACCCTCCGACACCGGGGACCGTTGAAAACTCGCCCCTCTATCCGCAAGGTTGCCCTTACCCCTTAAAATGGTCCGCAAGAGACAACGACGCAGGAGGTCCGGTATGCCTGCCAGCAAGAAAGAGGCAAAGGAGTTCGTAAAGCGGTGGAAGAAGCGCCTCAGCGCCATCCCCGCGGGCTCCAACAATGAGCAGCAGGACACGCAGAAGTTTTGGGTCGACTTGCTCATCAATGTCCTGGGTATCCCGTCCAACACCATAGACAGCTTCGTCGACTTTGAGCGCAAGGTGAGAGGCCGACGCATCGACGTGTTCGTCTCCGACCACAACTTCCTCTGCGAGCAGAAGTCGTGGGGCATCGACCTCGACAAGCCCGAGCCTAGGAACGGGGGCATGGAGACGCCGCTCCAGCAGGCCATGTGGTACGCGCGGCACCTGCCGTACTCCGAGCGCCCGCGCTGGGTGATGACGTGCAACTTCGGGACCTTCCGCCTTTACGACCTCGACAACGAGAGGCCCGAGGACACCGTGCAGGAGTTCTCCCTCGAAGAGCTCCCGGACAGTCTGTACCTGCTCTCATTCCTGACATCCAACGAGACGAGCCGCCTGCACAAGGAACAGCAGCTTTCAATCGAGGCTGGGGCTTACGTCTCCAGGCTCTATGATGCTCTCGCCAAGCAGTACCATCACATCGAGGAGAAGGACGAGCGGGCCCAGGAGGAGCAGCGCTCGCTCAACGTTCTCATCACCCGAATCATCTTCTTACTTTACGCCGAGGACGCCGATCTCCTGCAATCGCATCAGGCGTTCGGCAGGTACTGCGAGGGAGACCCCGCGAAGCTCCGTCGCAAATTGGTCGATCTGTTCGAGACCATCGATACTCCCTTGGATCAGCGGGACGAGTACATGGACGAGGACCTTGCGGCCTTCCCCTACGTGAACGGTGGGCTGTTCGCCGACTCCTCCATCATCGTCCCGCAGATGACCCCGGAAATCCTTGAGGCCATCACCGACGCCTCCCAAGACTTCGACTGGCGCGAGATCTCGGGCGTCATCTTCGGCGGCGTGTTCGAGGGGACTCTGAATCCCGAGACGCGCCATGCCGGGGGCATGCACTACACGAGCGTTGAGAACATCGAGCGCTGCCTGAAGCCGCTGTTCCTCGACGAGTTGTGGGACGAGCTGCACGAGGCCGAGGGTGAGAGGACGGCGGCGAAGCGCAAACAGGCCCTGGCGAGGCTGCACGACAAGGTTGCCTCCATTACCATCGGCGACCCGGCGTGCGGCTCGGGCAACTTCCTCACCGAGGCATACCGGCAGCTGCGCACCATCGAGAATCGAATCATCGAGGACGAGCTCAGCGAGGAGACCGGCAACGCGGGACAGACGTCCCTCGTCGTTGCGCAAGACAGTCCCGTCCGCGTCTCCCTGGACCAGCTGTACGGCATCGAGATAAACGACTTCGCCGTTTCGGTCGCCAAGACCGCCCTGTGGATCACCGAGGAGCAGATGCTTCGTAAGACGCAGGAGATATACGTCGACTATGACTTCGACTTCCTGCCGCTCAGGAGCCTCAGCAACCTCCATGAGGGCAACGCTCTCAAGATCGATTGGTCCGAGGTGTTCCCCGACGACCTCACCTATCTCGTGGGCAATCCTCCCTTCCTCGGGGCTCGTAACCAGTCCAAGGAGCAGAAATCTGAACTGCTTGAGGTCTTCGACGGAGCGAAAAACGCGGGCAACATCGACTACTGCGGGGCCTGGTACATGAAGGCCGCGAGGTTCACGCAGGGGAAGCGCACGCGCTGCGCCCTGGTCTCGACGAACTCCATCTGCCAGGGTGAGCAGGTCGCCAACCTCTGGAAACCCCTGCACGACCTGGGTATCCACATCGACTTTGCGCACAACACGTTCAGGTGGGACAACGAGGCGGCAGATAAGGCGCATGTCTTTTGCGTCATCGTCGGGTTCTCCCGCGAAGCGGGGAACAAGACGCTCTTCTACCACGCGACCCCGGACAGCGACGAAGAACAGGTTCCCATGGCTCGAATCAACGCGTATCTGAAAGACGCCCCTGATGTATTTATCTATAGCCGCAACAAGCCTATTTGTGATGTTCCGGAAATGGGTATCGGAAATAAACCTATTGATGGAGGCTTCTACCTATTTACTGATGAGGAGAAAGACGATTTCCTGAAGAAAGAGCCCAAAGCCGAAGCCTTCTTTCACCCATGGCTTGGCTCAAAAGAGTTCATTCATGGCTATCACCGCTGGTGTCTATGGCTTGGGGAGGCAACTTTCTCAGATTTAAAGCAGCTTCCTGAGTGCAGAAAGAGAATAGAGCAGGTTCGTGAATACAGGCTTGCAAGTAAAAGCGCTGGAACTCGGAAAATTGCAGATAAGCCGACAAGGTTTCATGTTGAGAACATGCCTGAGGGAAGTTCCATCATCATCCCTGAGGTCTCTTCAAGCAGAAGAAAACGTGTTCCAATGGGCTTTGTTGGGCCAGAGATATTTTGTAGTAACAAGGTGAGATTGATTCCTAATGCCTCTCTCTATCACTACGGCATCCTGCAATCCCAGTTCCATAATGCATGGGTTAGGGTCGTAACTGGAAGGTTGAAGGACGATTACCAGTACTCGGCCAATATTGATTACAACAACTTCGTCTGGCCCGAGCCCAGTGAAGAGCAAAGGAACGAGGTCGAACGCTGCGCCCAAGCCGTGCTCGATGCCCGAGACGTCCAGGAGGGTGCGACGCTTGCGGACATGTATGATCCCAAGAATGAGACGTTCTTCCCCGAGCTGATGGCCGCGCATAAGGCGCTTGACGCTGCTGTTGAGGCTGCCTATGGCGTCGACTTCGGCGGGGACGAGGAGAAGATCGTCGCCCATCTCTTCAACCTCTACGCCGAGAAAGTCGGTGAAAGTAAATGATTCACCCCACGCGTTTTGCCCTTCCAGAGGAGGACTATCTGACCCTTCTCGGGGAGGCGGTTTATGTATTCAACTCGAATGTCTCCTTCTTCGTTGAGAACCTTCTGCACGCTGGGGCTCCCGACTGGTACGAGCTTGCCGACATGATGACGGGGCAGCTCAAGGATGAAGGAAGGAAGTGGCTTGTGAATGAAAAGGACAAAAGAGTCCTGGAACTGCTTTGCGAGCTCGGAAACGAGAGGAACAGAATTATCCACAGCTTTCCGGTAACGCATGATGGGCGACAGGAGCTTCGAACGAAGACTAAGGCCAAGGACGAAGAGCAACCAAACTATCAGTACCAGATTGACCGTGAACTGCTCCACTCCTTCATCGACAGAAACCAAGAACTGAGCGACGAACTGTACGAGTGCAGGGACAGAAACGTCGCTATGGCTAAGCTCTCCTAGGGTCCTGTCAAGCGGCTTGTGATGCAGCAATCGGCCTTGCGGCCGATGGGTCCCGCTTGTGGGCGGGACCCCCGCGACGCACGGCGTCGCTCTCGCTGCGGCTCCCTGGCAACGCTCCCCAGGGTCGCGTTTCGTCCGCCTCCGCTCACGCCGGCCCAGCCCGCCGAACGGCTGCGCTCGATGGCTTCCAGAAGTCGCCATCGCTCCGCCGTGGTCGCCGGGCTGGGCCTCTCGCGCCGGGTCGCCGAGCGCCGTCGTGCGACGCTCCCCAGGGTCGCGTCTCCTCGGCGTCGGTTCAACCGGCGCTCACCTGCCCGGGCTCGCGTTGCCTTGGGCAACCGGCTCGCTCCGTGCAGGCAAGATATGGATTCCGTTGCACGGAATCATCTTGCCCGCCTGCGGCGGGACGGCGAACCGCTCCGAGGTCGCTCTCACCGAAGGGCAAAAGAAGGGGCCGGGACGCCTGTTGCGTCCCGGCCCAAGTGCTTAGTCCCCGCGCCCGTTCTGGTTCTCGTGCGCCTTGCGCTCAAGTTCCCAGAACGCCCTCATCGCCGTCGCTATCCCGCGCAGCGTGAAGCGGACGACGAGGCCGGTCGAGCGGTCGACCGCGAAGCCGAGCCTGCCGCCGTTGACCTTCCGCACGGCCCCGAGGGTCTTCGAGAAGAATCGGTACTGGAGGCTCCCGCCCTTCGACCTCGCGAGCTCGATGCCGTCTCGCCTGAGCCGCCGGTCGAGCTCGGCCATGCGGTCGGGGCAGTCCCTCATTCGCCCGACCTCCTCGACGCGGCGGGCAACCGCCACGCGGACGCGGGCGTTCTCGGAGCGCTCGGCCTGCCCCTTGCGGGCCATCTCGCGTTCCTCCCTGCCCGGTTGTCTCGCGTGAACGCGCGAGTTGGCCTTGCCGCGTTCAAGCTGCCTGAGCCCATACTTCTCGTCCAAGGCGCGGACGGTCTTCACCCTCGCGGTTGCGGCCTTGCGTGCGGGACCCTCGTCGAGCCTTCGGCCGGTTTCCAGATCACTGCGGTTGATGCCGAGGTGCACGGCGTAGCGGTCGGTGGCGTCCGCGCGGCAGCGCTCGCGGTGCAGCACCATCACGACTTCCTGGTTGGGGTAGCGCTCGGCCACGTACTCCCTCGCATAGCGCATGCACAGCTCCGGCGTCATCTTCCCGCCGTTGAGGTCGCACTCGTCTGGGAGGAACCCGAGTATCTGCTGCTGCATGTAGGTACACTTGGCACCGGCCTTGCCGGGCATGTCGTGACCCATGGCTGCTCTCGTGTCTGCCATCTCCTGAAACCAGCGGCCTTCGTCGATGATGTTCTGCGTGCCGTGGGCAAGCGCCTTGTCGCGGTCCCATGAAAGGTAGTCCCTGAGACGGGAGAGGTGCCTTTCGCTGCAGACGCTCGTCTGCTTTATTGCCGTCATGGTCGCCTCCTAGTCGAGCGAGAGCCCGCTGAATTTGCTGCCACCTGCGTCCCCGGCCCTCTTCTCGGGCTCGGGCCACTCGGGGCACCAGACGGGGATCGCCTCGGCCATCTTCTCGGTCGCCGAGGCGTCGAGCCCCGCCTGGTAGGCGCGGCGATTCCCTGCCTCGTGCTCGGGCGTCCCCAGGCCGAAGTGCTCCCTTGTGGGCGTGTTGGTGCAGTCGGTGACGGGGGAGCGGAAGACCCCTGCGCGGCACGCGGGCATCCCGTTGTCCGCATGCTTCACGACGATGACCCCGTCCCGGTCGGGTGCCATGTCGCGCCACTCCCAGGGATGTATCACGTCGTCGGCGCTCTCGCTGTAGGACGTCGAGGAGGATGTGCCCGACGCGGCCCTGCCGTTGCTCGTGCCCTGCGTGTGGCGCGTGGTCTTGCCGACGAGCTCGGTGAAGTACCGGCGGTCCTCCTCCTCAGCGAGCTTCATGGCGACTTTGACGCCGCAGTTCGCGAGAATTTTCCTGCGCCCGTCTCGCTCACCGTATTTATTAAGCTGGGATATATCTTGCGTTGCCCCCGTCCAGTAAATCTGGAACGACCTTCCAAGCGAAAGGAGGGCGGGCAGGCACTCGACGCGGGGAAGGTTGCCCCACTCGTCGCCGAGTATCTGCACGGGGCGGGGGAGCCTGCCGCCGTTGGAGTCGGCGGCGGCCTGGACGGACGCCCAGAGCTGCGAGAGGAATATCGCCGCTATGCAGTTGTAGGGCGAGCCCTCGTCGAGCACGTGGAGGAACACGGCGCTCTTGTTCTCAAGGATCGAACGCGGGTCGATGTCGGACCCGGACGTCATCCACGCGACCGGGGCTGACGAGAACGGGCGGAGCGCCACCTTGAGCGTCGAGAGGATGCTCCTGAGCTCGTTGCCGCCCGAGGAGACGAACTGCGAGGCCCTGTTCTTCGCGGGGTGCCCGCTCGGCAGGGCGCGGAAGACGGACTTCAACGGTTCGGCCGGGTCGTCGCCCTCGGCCTCGGTGCCACGGTCCAACACCTCGCAGACGGTCGCCAGATGCTTGGACTCCTCGGGGCACTCGTCGGACATGGAGACCAGCAGGACGAGGGCGGACAGGAGCCCCCGCGCGGACGCGGTCCAGTGCGAGCCCTTGCCTTTCTCGTCGTCCTGTACCACGAGCTCAGCGATGGCGTCCGCCGCCTGCTCGGCCTCCTGGTTCCGGCCCTCGGCGTGGAGGTCGAGCACCTGCCTGAGCGGGTTGAACCTCTGGCCGCGATAGGGATGCTGCGTGTCGAGTAGGAGGACGCGGTAGCCGCGACGGGCCAGCTCGTCGCCCGTGAGCTCTACGAGCTCGTTCTTCACGTCTGAGACGACGAGGGTCGCGGGTTCGGAGCCGTTTGAGCCGTCGCCGTAGCTGAGCAGGTCGATTGAGGGGAGATAGAGGAAGCGTGACTTACCTGACCCAGTGGCCCCTGATACGAAAATCATCTTCTTCGGCTCGTAGAGATAACAGGGCTTACCGCGATATTTGGTGAAACCGTAGACGAACCCGCGCGACGATGGAATCGTCGAGCCGTCCCAGGTCACGGACCCCTTCACGACCTCGCGACCTGTCTTGACGTGGGCGTCGCCGAGCACGCCGCCGTCCTCGGCCCGCGCGTTGAGAGCACTTGAGTAGGCGATGAGGGCGCAGGTGCAGAGTGCAAGGAGGAAGACGAACAAGACCCCGAGGGGATAGGCGGCGAACCCGCCCGAGAGCCACCAGCCGAGGACGATCCCCGCGTCGAACGTTGCGGGGATTGCCGATGTGTCGAGCCCGTACCCGGCGACGAACGCGTCGATGGGGGCAGCGAGCACGGGGCATGCGAGGACTGCTAGGAAAATGGATGATACGAGTGCTGTGAGCAGTTTCGTTTTCATGGTTACTCCCTGGCTTTCGATAGGAGGGCTGAAAGCTGCGACGCCGTGTTCGATACCAGGCGGACGGCGTCTGCAAGTTGCTGGGATGTCTGCGTGTCTGATCCGTATGCGTTGAGGGCGTGACAAGCCTGGTTTAGGTTCCCGCCCTCCTTTTTCAGTTGATAAAGAATCTGCCGCAGCGTCGCCTCGTCGGCGACCCTGGCGGGCTTCTCCCCGATGCGAAGTGCGGACTCGCGCATGAGCGCCGATGGAGTCATGCCGAAAGCGGAGGAGCGCGCCATGATGACGGCACGCTCCTCCTCAGTCATACGGACGTTGATGTGCGCGGTTTTTGCGTTGCCGCGCATGGCTTAACCCTCCTGATCGTAGAAGGTGGCATGAGGTGCGTCGAAGATGAGCTTGGTGCTCCCAAGCGTGCCATAACGCGCCTTAAGGACCCGAACAAGCAGGGGACGAACGTCAAGCTCTGAGTTGTATTTCCGCTCCTTCTTGTCCTTGCCATCGACCTGCAGGAAGAGGGCGTTGTCGGAGCCATAGTCGATACCCTGCGAGCCCGCGAAGACGTTGAGCTCGGTGTTCGCGTCGTTGTACTTGTCTCGTGCGACGCTGCTGATCAGGAAGACGGGGACGTCATACGTCCGGGCGATGTTTCCGAGCGCCTGCACACAAGCGGTGATGACAACGCGCTCTTCAGCGCGGACGTCGAAGGACGTTGCGGCGATGAGCTGTAGATAATCTACGAAGAGAGCGGGATGCTGGCCGCGAACGTGGATGCAGTCACCGATGCAACGGCAGAGGTCTTCCATGGACGTCTGACCGTCCATGATGCATGAGTTGGGTGCTACGCTCTCGGCGTAGGTGGCGCAAGCGCGCTCAAATGCCTCTTTCTTCTCGGGGATAGCCCCGGTCGCTTCGGAAAGGCTGAAGTCTCCGTTGCCGAGGCGCGTGATGCCCTTCTGAGCAATGCGATACGCGGGGAGTTCCGCGGAGTAGAAGACGGTGGGCACGCCTTGGGAGGCAAGGTCGTCAGAGATAACCTTGAGGAGCGTCGTTTTGCCGGCAGCGGGTGCCGCTCCGACTATGGTCAGGATTCCGGGTACGACGCCTCCGATGAGCTTGTCGAGAGAGGGGAGGCTGCGTATATGAGCCATGGGCTTACGCCCGTTCATTTCCTCGATATAGGTCTTGAGCTGATCGGCTTCGACGTTGAATGAGCTATTGGCTACAGGCTGCACGGATCCGACACCTCCAACTCGTGAAGGTACTCAAAAAAGCTGGACTCGATGACGAAGAGGCGGCTATGAAGCTTGAGGCAGCGACCGCTCTCTTTCATGAGCGATGCGGCGGCAACCTCCCCAAGCCCGGTCAGCTCACGAATCTCGGTGACGCCGAGCAGACGCTCGCGTCCCAGAACGACGCGAGGAGGAGCGGGTACGATACCCGCTTTGGGAATAGCGGAATCTACCATGGTAGAATCTCCTTTGGTCTGCTCACTCCTCCCCACCTCAGTTTGGCGACTAGAGGGGAGGGGTGGGCGGCTTTTTGTTTCTATGGCCTTCTTTGGGCACCTCCATTCCGGCATTCGCTTATCTGTGCAATTCGATGATACTGCTTCTGGCAATCGAGGCGCTGAAGATTCAGAAAAAGTTCCGAAAAGTTTCGGATAAGCACTTTTACCTCGAAAAACAGGGTTATACTTACAATGAAAATCGATTGGGGGATGAAATGGAACGCTCCAGGAAACCGAAAAAACGAAAGTTTGGGACGACCGTCCTTGAACAGACCGATGACAACATCAGCATGTTCAAGGAACAACATTCGCAAGAGTTTAAGACTCCGGGGGAAGTGGTCGACCTTCTCGCGAGTCTATGTCTCCGCGTCAACAAGGGTGCGGCTGCAGAGCTGAGCGCTTTTTGTGCGCAACGGGTCAAGTCTATTCAGGATGAGCTTAGTGGATATGGCGATGCTGAGTCCCTGTCGCTCGCTGCCGACGATTTAAACGACAAGCTCTCTTATTACAAGGCTCTTCGTAACCATATGCTGCGATTTGTTCCGCAAGACAGCCTTGTTGATAAGGGGCCGTCAATGAAACGCGTGGACCTGCGAGGTGGCTCGTATCTCGTTGTCCCCGACGATTGGCCGGTGGTCAATGAGTCGAATGCTGCGTCATGCGACTATGCTTTCGTTCTTGAAGTGCGGAATGCAAGCGATGCAATTCCGCACTATGTTTATCTTTCCTCAAGGGAAGCCTGTCCTACGGATGAGGTGCTTAATGCAATAGCTGATAAATGGCCGGGGATTCGTGATGTCCAGAGTTCTCAGGTCGAGCCGATCTATGACAAGGACGGCGCGATTCTGAATACCGACGAATGGACGAAGGCACCTATAATCGGCGTCTTCCCCATTCGCGACGCCTCATCGTTTTCCTGGGAGGATAAAGCTCCATATGGAGCGATGGTCTATCGCCATTAGTCCATCTATGTTCAAAACAAGGGAAGGGCCGGGTATATCTCGGCCCTTCCCTTATGAATTGCTCTCTTGGGAAATGAGCTCGCCGAAGGCATCTGCTGCCTTACGATCGTTTGCCTCGATGGCGTGGGAGTAGATGGAGAGCGTCGTACTTGGAGATGCGTGTCCAAGTCTTGCCTGGACAGTCTTCACGTCTGCGCCTTCTCCGATTAGGAGCGTCGCTTGCGTGTGCCGCAGGGCGTGGGGGACGAGCCCACTGTATCCCGTACCCCTCACGTGCTCTTTGCCGTTTCGCTGGAATCTTCTGGTGATATTGTTGTAGCTTCCAAAGCCGTTATCGACGCAGAAGTCGCGGAACCATCGGTCGAAGTTGTGGCCGTCTACGTTGACGACTGTGGCGTATATGCCATCCTCGGTCGTGACGACCTTTATGCCGTTAACGATGGGCGTCTTGTCGTCCTGATCGAGAGTGTATCGGTTGAGCTGCGCCCGCTGTTCCAGCTTCCATTTGCTGAGATAGCAGGCCAGGGAGTCGTTGATTGCTATGGTGCGTCGGCTCATCTTCGATTTTGGCGGTCGGAGAGTCTTGTCATTGGTGAACTGCTTCGACACGCTCAACGTGCGCTGCCCAAGATCGATGTCGCCCCAAGTCAAGCCGAGCATTTCGCCGCGTCGGAGACCACATTGGAGCAAGAGCATGGTGCCCGTTGCCTTGGCCGACAGTGGTTCATCCATGAGGCAAGACAGAAATCGTGAAGCCTCGTCTGCCGTAAGCGGAGTTCTTTCCCTGTAAGTTGGTTTGGGAAGCTTGATTGGCGTGCATGGGTTACGAAGGATGAGCTCGTTGTCTACGGCGTCTTGGAGAATCTGTCGCAGTTTGACATGTGTCCCGTGTAGCTCGGCTTCGGACATTCCCTTTTTGCGGGCGTTTGCGTAGATGTGCCGTATATCGTCAGGGTGGAGGTCAGTAAGTCGAATATTGCCGAACATCTCTTGAATGTGGCTAATATAGTTGCCCTCACGGGCATAGGCGAGCGGTGACTTGAGGCTCTCTTTCCTTAGTTTGTGGAAGTTCCTGGCGTACTCTGCGACGGTGAGGTTTCTGCTGTCACGGACGATACCGGAGTTCAACTCCTCCTTGTATTCTTCCAGGGCTTTGCGGAGCATTGCCTGTTGTGTGCGTCTACTCATACCTTCGCAGTGCAGCGTTCTCTTGGATGAGTAGGCGTATTTGCCGGTCTTGGGGTCCTTGCCGAGGTTGAAGCGGTATTGGAACACCCCTTCTTTAACTTGATATACGCTGCCGTTTCCGACGACTCGTGGTTTGGTGCTCATGGTGGGATTCCTTGGGATTAGGCTAGGGGCAAGCCCTTAAAGGCTTGCCCCTAGCCTAATCCCAAAAATCTACCCAAGCAAGAGTATCTGGGTAGAATTAGGGTAGAAAGTTTTTGAAGCCTATATCTCGCGATTCTTGAAACATGCCGTTTTACATGCGGTTATATGAAGTTGTATAAAATTATAAAACACCAGCTCAAATAGAAATACAAGACCTCCTAAAGCGGGTGTCGACGGTTCGAATCCGCCCGGGGGCACCAGGGAATATGACGGCGTCGCGGGAGCGGCGCCGTTTCTGGTTTGCGGGGGCCGCCGTGCTGCTCGCCCGTGGGGGACTGGCATCTGTTTCCTAGAGTGCGCTGCGGTAAATCTTTCTCGCGTTGTCCAGCGTGAGCTTCCTGAAGCTGCCGAAGAGCTCTCCGCGGTTGATCTTGAGGCCCGGAATCATCTTTTCGATATCGTCCTCGGTGACTCCGAACTCCGATAGCGCGCGCGGCATTCCCAGCGAGACGAAGAAATCCTGCAGCTCGTCGATGGTCGCTTCGACCGCGTACTCGATTGCCTGCTCGGGGGTTACCTCCACATCGAGCTCGTCCGCGTCCGAATCGATGGGTTCGATGCCAAGGGCCTGGGCGCTGAACTCCAGGAAGCGCTCAGGGTGCTCTCGCCATACGTAGCGCATCCAGGCGGGGAAGATGACGGCGAGGCCGGCGCCGTGCGTGATCTTGGTGTCCAGTGCGGATAGCTCGTGCTCAAGGCCGCGGCAGGTCCAATCGCCGTCGCGCAGGGCGTTATGGGCGAGCGTACCCACCCACATGATCTCGGCGCGGGCGTCGTAGTCATCGGGGTTCTCCATCACCTTGGGCGCCGCCTCCCTCGCGGCGCGCACTAGCCCGCAGGCGATGTTGTCGGTTACGCCCACGGCGGGCTCGCCGGAGAAGAGTCGCTCCATGATATGGGCGATCATGTCGGTCACTCCCGCGGCGGTCTGGCAGGCGGGCAGGCTGAAGGTCAGCTCCGGGTCGAGGAAGGCGATGGCCGGGCGGTTGAGGTCCGTGTTAATGCTGCATTTGAGGTGCTCCTCGTCGTTGCTGATAACGCAGGAGTTAGAGGCCTCGGAACCGGATGCGGGGATGGTCACCACGCAGGCGACGTCGATGCGGTCGGCGGGAACGGCGCGCTTGCGGAAGAAGTCCCATACGTCGCCGTCGTATACCGCCCCAGTGCGATGGCCTTCGCGCAGTCCATGACGGAGCCGCCGCCCACGGGCAGGATGATGTCGGCGTCGTTTGCCCGTGCGAGCTCGACGCCTTCTCGTGCCAAGCCTATTTCGGGGTTTGGACGCACCCCTCCAAGCCCGATGTGCTCCACGCCCGCGGCATCGAGCGATGCCCTCACGCGGACGAGCGTTCCGCAGCGAACTGCGGAACCCCTGCCGTAGACAATGAGCGCTCAGCGGTAGCCGGAGGCGGACAGAGTCCCCCAACCTTGTCGGTCGCTTTTCGCCCAAAGACAAAGCGGGTGGGGGAGTAGAAGGAGAAATCGTTCATGGAGCTCCAATCTGGCGTTTCGCCCTACATGCGCGGAGGAGTTTTTCGGGCGCATCGCCTGCGTTCGCGTCGCAATCTCGGCGGCGCGGTGCGGTCCGTGGATTCCATCGTATCGCCCGCGGCACCCCTTACCGACGATTGAGGCGAGTCTGCATTTCGCGGCGCGACGTCCACCTGGCGGACGATATCCGTTCGCGACACGTGGCCGTCCCGGTCGCAATAGCGTATGCGCACCGGGTTGCCGAGATGGGCCTGCGACCCCTTCTCCTGATGCGAGCGCGCGAGACGGGCGAGCAGCGGCGCGAGCACCTGCTCGACCGTCTCCTCCCGATACCACGCCGCCACGGGCAACCCGTTCACGTCAAACCCGTACGTTCGCCATGCCATTCGCCTCGCCGCCTTCGCCGAACGAAACCGCGTATCCAGACCGCCGGTCCCCCACCCAGCACTTCGACGAGCCTTCGCGCTCACTTCTGCGGTCGGGATGCGCCCGCGAGGCGCTCGGCAGGCAGCGCCATTTCCGCTCGCTGTGTCGAGCGCGAGTGTCGAGAAGTCGCCATATGCCACTCAGATGTAGCATGGAGTGCCGAAGTGCACGCGCCCGTGACGAAACACTGGCGCCAACCCGTTCCGCGCACCACCCCGCCCGTAAGGTGTGTGGCGAAAGGAGGACCAGCCGCATGAACATCCCCGAGACACAGAGCCTACCTCGATCGCATTCCGCACGAGCTTCTCTGACATTTCCGCCCATTACCACGTGGAGGTCCCCGTCGCGGAGATCGCCTACGCATACGACTACATCAATTCCCGGCATGCCCCGCGCAGGCAGGCCACGCTGAACGACGGGTCCGCGGCCCGGCAGGACGAATGACGCGCTTCGGCACAGGCCATGCCGAAACGCGTCACGCAAGCAAAGGAAGGAAGCCAACATCACATGAGCATCATCGCAGCACGCATCGACAACCGCCTGCTACACGGCATAGTGGCAACCCAGTGGGTACCCGAGTTCCGTCCGCAGCGTCTCATGGTCATCGATGACATCGTCGCCAACGACCCGACCAAGAAGGCCGCCATGCGGATGGCAAAGCCCTCGGGAGTCGCCCTCTCCATTATCAACAAGGAGACGGCTCTCACGAACTATCGGGCGGGCAAGTACGACGACCACACGGTCTTCATCGTGGCGCGAGACCCCCAGACCATCCTCGACGTCATACAGACGGGCCAGGTTGTTCCCACACTCGTGGTCGGAGGCACAGTCTTTCCCGAAGAGGGGTCAGACGCCGTCCAGGTGAGCAGTCGCGCCTACGTCACCAAAGACGAGCTGCCCGCATATCGAGCGATTGCTGGCACCGGCTGCGACATCACCGTTCGCTATGTGCCGGCCGACAAGCCCGTAGAGCTCTCCAGCATCATCACGCTTTAGCAAGGGAGTGAACTTATGACACCATCCATCATCCAGATAGCCGTCGTTACACTCATCGCCTTCATCTACGGAGCCGAGAAGAACGCGGGACAAATTCTCACGAACATGTCCGTCACGCCAGCATGGTTCGTCGGACTTGCGCTCGGCGACCCCGTAACCGGCCTCGCCGTCGGCGCCATCGTCCAACTCATGAGCCTGGGCGTGGCGGCCATGGGAGGAGCCTCCGTCCCCGACTATCCCACTGCCGCCATCATTGGCGCCGTCGTTGCCATCACCTCGGGTCAGGAGGCGAGCGTCGGCGTTGCCGCCGGAATCGCAGTCGGCATGCTCGGCCTTCAGCTCGACGTCATCGCCAAGACGGCAAACGGCTTCCTCGGGCGTACCTCGCAGCGCTTTGCCGAAGAGGGCAAGTACTCGCAGATGAAGAGCGTACTTTTCCTCGGTCCGGTCTTCTATGGCCTTACGGCGGCCATCCCCACGTTTGCCGTACTGCTCTTTGGCGCCGATGCCGTCAACGCTTTCCTCTCCGTCATGCCCTCCTGGTTCACGACCGGCCTCTCCATCGCCGCCGGTATCCTCCCCGTCGTCGGCCTTGCGATGCTTCTGTCCTTCATGCCAATGAAGAAATTCATCGCCTACGCCATCGTTGGCTTCGTTCTGGCCGCCTACCTGCAGATAAGCATTCTCCCCATTGCCCTGCTCGGTGCCGCCGCGGCCATCGAGTACTACAAGTCGCACAGCAATCCGTCCGTAAACGCCCTCGACGCTGGAGGTCTGGAAGATGAGTAACGAAGTTAACGCCACCAAGGCAAACGAAGCGCCAACCCGCCTGGCAGACGGAACGTACCAGCCAGTCCTCACCGTTTCCGATCTCGACCGTTGCGGCCGCCGCTGGATGCTCGGCGCGTCCATCTATAACTATGAGTCCCAGTGTGCCCCGGCGGTCATGTTCGCAACCGAACCCGCCCTGCGCAAGATCTATGCAGGAGACGAGGAGGGCTACCGCAGGTCACTTCTGAGCACCTATCGCTATTACAATGCGACTCCCCAGGTAAGCGGCCTGCTCCTCGGCGCCGGCCTAGCCTTGGAGGACAAGGGGCACAATGACGCCATCGACGCGGTCCAAGACCTTAAGATTGGCCTCATGGGCTCCCTCTCAGGAGTCGGCGATACGATCTTCGCCATCCTCATTCCCACCATCTTCGGCTCCATCGCCGCCTACATGGGACAGGCGGGAAACCCCGTCGGCGTGCTTCTCTGGCTCGCCGTCGCCATCGCCATCTTCGTATGGAAGCTCTTTGACTGGCGCATAGGCTATAAGTTCGGCGACAAGCTCTTCACGACCCTTGCCGAGAAGATGTCCGTTTTCACCGAGTCGACGTCGGCACTTGGCATGATGGTCGTCGGTGCGCTCATCCCCACCGTCATCAAGGTCTCGTGTGGTCTCACGTTCACCATGGGTGACGTCACGCTCGACGTCCAGACGGGCATCCTCGACCAAATCATGGTCGGCATGCTGCCCGTAATAGCCACAGCCATCGTCTACGCCCTCGTCAAGCGCAAGGTCAGCATCAACAAGATTGTCCTCGGCATCCTCATCATCTCGTGGGTGTGCGCGGCTTTCGGCATTCTTGCTGCCTAGCCTAGGGCTAGACCAACCCACAAAGGACGCATTATGAGGCACATCATCATTGCATCGCACTACGGCCTGGCAGCCGGACTCGGAGACACGCTCAAGGCCATCATAGGACCGGGGCACGACATCAGGGTTGTCTGCGCGTTTACAGACGAAACCCCGCTCGAGGAGAAGCTCGCCAGCGCATTCGAGGGCATCGCCGAAGATGACGAGACCCTCGTTCTCACCGACATCCTTCAGGGCAGCGTAAACCAGCTCGTAGCCTGCTCGGCTCCGCGAGGCGCGTTCATAGTGACCGGCGTAAACCTTCCCGTGGCCCTCGAGCTCTCGCTCCACGCCGGACAGCTTACTCCCGATGTGGTGAGGCATGTCGTCACCCAAGCCAAAGAGCAGCTCGTCTACCTCGGAGATCTTACTCCGGACGTTGACGAAGAAGACGAATAGGAAAGACGCGACAGTAAGGAGGACGAGACATGCGCAAAGTCCCGACCAATAACCAGCACCTGTTCTACCAACCGAAGGACGTGTGGGTGGGAGACGTCATGCCCTTCGGCAAGGACGGCACGTTCTATCTATACCACCAGCGTGACACGCGCGACCCCGCTCCGCTTGCCGAAGGACAGCCCTTTGGGTGGTCGCTCGCGACCACCCAGGACTTCGTGACGTACCAGGAACACGGAACGGCGATCCCCCACGGCGGAGAAGACGACCAAGACCAGTTCATCTACGCCGGAACCGTTTACGAGGCAAAAGGGGAGGTACGCGCTTTCTATACCGGGTTCAACCGCAACTACCTGCGAGAAGGCAAAACGTCCCAGGTGCTCATGCAGGCGAAGGCCTGCTCGGATGATTATGCGACGTGGAAAAAGACGGGCGTTGCAGTAGAGCTCACGCCTCAGCCAGGATACGATGGGCGCAACTGGCGCGACCCTTTCGTAATATGGGATGACGACCGGAAGGAATACCTCCTCGTACTGGGCACGCGTAAGGGAGACGACCCCTCCAAAACCCTCCAAACTGGCAGGCTCGTTCACTTTACGTCGAAGGACCTCGAGCACTGGCAGTTCAAGGGCGACTTCTGGGCCCCCGGCCTCTACACCATGTTCGAAATGCCAGACATTTTTAAAATTGGCGATTGGTGGTACCTGGTCTACTCTGAGTACAGCGACGAGAACAAGATCGTCTACCGCATGAGCCGCGATCTCTACGGTCCGTGGGAGAAGCCGAGAGATGACGCCTTCGACGGGAGGGCGTATTACGCCGGACGGACCGCCTTCGACGGATCGCGCAGGATTCTGTCCGGCTGGGTCCCCACGCGCGAGAACGACGATGACCGGGCCAACTGGCTTTGGGGTGGCTCGTTTATGCCCCATGAGGTGTACCAGCGCCCCAATGGCACCCTCGGCGTTCGCCCTCCCCAAAGCATAAAGGATGCGTTCGAGTGCCCTGATGCCGTCCCGGATATCGAGCTTCGCGGAGACCACGAACGAACGGAGTGCGTAATCACCGAAAACGCAGGCGAGATCTTCTGCTTCGAGGCAGACGTGACGTTCAGGGACGCTTGCGACTTCTCAATTCGAGCCTACAAGAATCTCGAGACCGACGAGTCGTACGAATACCGCTTCGACCTCGACGCGAATCGGCTCTCGTTCGACAAGAGCCCCTGTTACAAGTGGTTCCGCGTAATGGATAAGGGGCTTTGGAGGCCAGTCTGGCTCGAGTCCGGGCGTTCTTACCACCTGCAGCTCATCGTTGACGACAACATCCTCGTCCTCTACCTCGACGGTACCGCACTCACGACACGCGTCTGCGAGAAGTTCGGCCACTCGCTTGCTGTTACGGTAACGAATGGCGAACTCAAACTGTCCAACATAGCCTTGGCGAAGGGGCTGCGCGAACAGGAAAAGTAAGCCAGTGAACCTCGTCGCCACAGCGACTCCCCCAGCAAAACACGCGAACAACGGGTCCGGCCGCATTCCGGCGACCGGACTCGTCCTGTGCCCTGATGGCACATGGCCCCGGGCTGCCGACAGCGAGGCGGCCTTAGGGGCCTCGCCTACAGATTCCTGAGTGCGTCGACGAGGGAGACCTTGCCCGCGGTGACCTCGTCGGCCTGCTTGATGACCTTTGCGGGCACGACGGCCACCACAGCGCCGGCGGCAGAGTCGATTCGAGCGATGTGGTCAGAGACGGAGCGAACGGCGAGCCGCTTGCCGACAGGGAGGCAGTCAAAGGTGGCAAAGCGCACTCCTACGGTTGGGATACGCCCGTGAGGCGCTCGGCGGACAGCGCTGTTGCCGCTCGCTGTGTCGAGCGCAGGTGTCGAGAAGTCGCCATATGCCACTACAGATGTATCATGGAGTGCCGAAGTTCACGTGCCCGTGACAAAACGCGGGCGCCAACCCGTCCCGAGCACCACCCCGCCCGTAAGGTGTGGGACGAAAGGAGGACCAGCCGCATGAACATCCCCGAGACACAGAAAGACCTGCTTGCCTACCTCGATCGCATCACGCGCGAGCTTGGCAGCACGCGGGGCGGGCGCATCCAGAACCGTCTCGACCACTTCACCACGGCATCTATAACCGACTCGCTCGCCATCTCGCGCAGCCTGGCAAGTCAGTATCTCAACGAGCTCGTGCGCGCTGGCCTCGTGGTGAAAGCAGGGGCACGACCGGTGTGCTACTTCCACCGCCGCTCCCTCGAACGCTTCTTCCAGTCTCGCATTGAGCGTAGCACCTACCCTTCGGTCGAGCAGCTCTTCGCCACGCTCGGAAACGGCGAGCGACTCGACTTCGACCGCGCAATCGGTCACGAGCTGAGCCTTGCGCCCTGCATCAGCCAGCTCTGCGCCGCGCTCAAGTACCCGCCAGCTGGCCTGCCCATCCTGCTCTGTGGCGCCTCGGGAACCGGCAAGGGTCTACTCGCCGAACTTGCCCTCGAATACGGCAAGAACGTCGGCGTCCTGCAGCAGGAAGCCAAGCTTGTGAGCATCGACTGCTCGCATTACGCAGACGATGCCCGCGCGCTCACTCACGACCTGTGCGCAGATGGCGGGCCTGCAGATCGGGCGAGCGGCGGCATCGTTTATCTCAAGGACGTCGACGCCCTCTCACCCGCTGCCCAGGACGCGCTCTTGGAGTGGGCCTCCGCACAGGCGGGCGCCATTGTGCCAGCCCCTGCTGTGCGCCTTATCTTTGCCACCTCAAACGAGGCAGACAGTACCGAGTGCCGCAGCCTCACGCGTCGCATCCCCATGTCCGCCCAGGTGCCGTCTCTGCGCGAGCGCACCCAGGAGGAGCGTGAGGAACTGACTCTCCACTTCCTCAAGGAGGAGGGCCGACGCATAGGACGCGACATCCTCATAAGTCGCGGAGCCTTCCGAGCCCTCGCCGGCACCAACTTCGAGGAGAACGTACGCGGCCTGCGCGACTGCATCACCAACTGTTGCGCCGAGGCCTATCTAGACACGAAGGGTGACAGCCTGGAGATTCGCACCTACCAGCTTCCCTCCGCAATCCTTGCCGGCTCCGCACTCGAGCGCAGCGAGAACGACATGCAGCTCATCGACACCACCCGGAGCATCCAAAGCCAGGCGGACGACCGCGCACGGCATGTACTCGACGCCATGCTGGAGCCATACGAGAGCTATCGCGAAGGCACGCTTGATGGGGGCGCGTGCAGCGCTCAGCTGGTGGAGCGAGCCCGCGACCTCGAGGACTACCTGGCGTTCGGGCAAAACCCGGGCCGCTCGAAGTCCGACGCATACGAGCAGATCGCCGACAGCGTCGTCACTTCCGTGAACGAACTCTACTCGATCGATTTGTCCCGAAAGAGCTCGCATCTAATCGCCCAGGGCATCTGCCTCCAGCTGTGGCCGCCCGCAAGCCTCTCGCGTTGGAAGAGCTCCCATGCAAGCGAGCTTTCCGGCATGCGCGGCGTCGTGGCCCAGCGCAACCGCTTTGCCGTTACTGTCTGCGCCTGCATCGCTGATGAACTCAAGGCCACGCTCGGCATCGCACTCGACGATCTCACGTGTCTGCTCGTCCTTGCGCATGCGGCACTCGCACTCGACCCGTCTAAGCGTCGTCGGAGCGTCGGTATCGTCCTCAGTCATGGCTACTCGACCGCCACGAGCATCGCCGACGCCGCCAATCGGATTCTTGACACGAGGGTCTTCGAGGCCATCGACATGCCCTACGACCAGAAGGTTACGGACGTCGCTGTTCCTCTTCAGCAAATCATCGACCGCTTCTCCTACGCAGACGAGGTCGTCATCCTCGTGGACATGGGATCGCTCCAGGATATTTATAAGAGTCTGGAATCCACCTCCGGCATGACGCTCGGCATCATAAACAACGCCTCTACCGGCCTTGCGGTGGAGGTTGGCGCCGGACTTATCGCGGGTCGCTCCGTGCGAGAGGTTCTCGACGATGCTGCGGCAGCTTGCACCTGTAATTATCACATCGTGGCGCGCAACGCCCGACCGGACGCGATTGTCTTCTGCTCCGAAGGCGGACTTGACGCAGCTGCGCGGATCCGCGATCTCGTGGCGCAGAGCCTGCCTGGCGAGTCCCCCGCGCGGCTTGTCGCCGTTGACTGGCGGCAGCTCGCCAATAACGGATCTGAGGATGCCGCCTTCTCCCAGTACAACGTGCGCTCGGTCATCGGCACGGACAATCCGCACGCCGACGGAGTCCCGTTCATTTCGCTCGAGGAACTCATCGCCGGCGAAGGAACGGCCCAGATAGACCGCGCCTTCGCACGCTTGCTCGACGCTGACAGCTTGCGCACGTTCCACCAGAATCTCGTCAAGAACATGACCCTCAGGAACGTGGTCGAGTCCATCACAATCCTTAACCCCAACAAGCTCTTCGGCGAAATCGAGAGTGCCGCAGAGCGGCTCCAGCAGCTCACCGGAGACGTGATTGGCGCTCGTGTGAGCATGGGGCTCTACGTGCACCTGTGTTGTCTCGTGGAGCGCCTCGTGACCAGAAGCCCCATCGAGAACTACGCAGACGAGCAGCGCTTCGCCAATGAACACAACGATTTCGTCGAGGCATTCCGCACGAGCTTCTCTGACATTTCCGCCCATTACCACGTGGAGGTCCCCGTCGCGGAGATCGCCTACGCATACGACTACATCAATTCCCGGCATGCCCCGCGCAGGCAGGCCACGCCGAACGATGGGCCCGCGGCTCAGCAGGACGAGTGACGCGCCTCGCAAGCAAAGGAAGGAAGCCAACATCACACGAGCATCATCGATCGCTGCGTGCAAGGCGGCGGGCCTCACCGTGTTCGCCAAGCGCGAGGAGCGTTTTGGTTTTTCGCAAGCAAATGCGGACGAAATCAGCGACCAGATTCCCGATACGCTCAAACATGCAGGGCCCCTATGTGTTTAACCTCATTTTTCCGTGTGCGGTAGAATGGAGTCGTTGAGATCGCGAACGCCTTAAAGGGAGAGTTTTTGTGGATGCGCATCTGGATGGGGGCTCTTCCGCCCCGCTGTATCAACAGGTGCTCGATTTGCTTAAGAGCGATATCGAACAGGGGACATATCCCGTTGACTCGCAGATTCCAACGGAACTTGAGCTTTCTAAGATGTACGGCGTGGGAAGGGTCACGGTTCGCCGCGCAATAGAGGAGCTTGTGGGCGAGGGGTATCTCACCAAGCGGCAGGGGCGTGGTACGTTTGTGACCGCGACAAAGATAATTCGCAAGGTGCATCAGAAGGACGATGTTCAGAGTTTTACCCAAGCATGCGCTGAAAACGGCATGAAGGCGGGCGCTCGCGTCGTTGCCCGCAAGACCGTTGCCGCCGATCGCGACCTCGCTTCTTTCTTTGGCTTGGATGAAGGCTCTGACCTCATCTTGGTCTCACGCGTGCGTACCGCAGACGGCGTGCCGGTCCTGTTCGAGAACAACTACTATCCTGTCGATGGATTCGAATTTCTCAAAGATATCGGTCTCTCCAATTGTTCGATATTCGAGGCCGTGGGGGAGCGTACGGGTAGGTATCCCTGCTCGTCCGATCCCTGCAGGCTGGAGATCGCCCGTGCGGGAATTGATGCCGCCCGCGAGCTCAAGGTCCCAGTAGGGGAGCCGCTGTTCTTCATGAACGCGGGCTTTCTCGATTCCAACGGAGAGCGCTTCTGCTATGGCAGACAGTACTACGTGGGTTCGCGCTACAGCTTCGATATCTAGCGGCTCTGTCTCACACAGCGCTGTTCTCGTATTGCCGCGGCAGGTCCGTTTAGCGCGTAAAAGTTACCACTTATAGAACAACCTAATATGTTTCTTGACCGACGCCTTCATGCAGGTTATACATAGAACAACCTAAGATGTTTGCCTATACGTGAAGGATTTTTGGCAAGCATCGTTGCTCTGGCAGGAGGTTAAGAATGCCGGATGCCAAACAGGAGAAGCCCAAGCGCAGATTCCATCTCCAGCTTCCCCATGTGTACACCATCGCGTTCATGCTGATCGTGTTCTTCGCGGTGCTCACATGGATCGTCCCATCGGGTCAGTTCGACCGCCAGACCATTCAGACGGCCGCGGGCGAGCGAGAAGTCACCGTAGCCGGAACGTACCAAGAGGTCGACAAGGTCTACACCGATTCGGAGACGGGGGAGACCGTCGATCTGCGACAGGGCATCGATGCCGTCCTGCAGGCTCCCGCCAAGGGCATCCAGGCTGCGGCCGATGTCGTCGCGTTCGTCCTGCTGATCGGCGGATCGTTCGCCATCGTCACCAAGACCAACGCCCTAAACGCCGGTATGAGCCGCGTGATCAAGAAGTTGAAGAACAAGGACATCTTGATCATCCCCATCTCCATGGTCCTGCTCTCGATCTGCGGCGCCACGTTCGGCATGTCCGAGGAGGCGCTGCCGTTCTACGCGATCTTCATCCCCATCATGCTGAGCATCGGGTATGACTCCATGACCGCATTCATCATCTGCTTCCTCGGCCCCAACCTTGGTTACTGCGCATCCACTATCGATCCTTTCAACGTGCTGATCGCCCAGGGCGTTATCGGCATCGAGGGAAATCCCCAGCTTTGGCTCCGCGCCATCCTGTGGGCCATCTTCACCGCCGCGGGCATTTTCTGGGCCATGCGCTACGCGCGCCGCGTCAAGCTCGATCCCAAGTCCTCCATCACCTATGAGGACGATAAGCAGAAGCGCATCGAGTTCTCTGTCACCGACGCCTCTATCGAAGAGGAGTTCACGCTTCGCCACGAGCTCGTCCTCATTGATTTCGCGGTCGGCATGGGCGTTATCGTGTGGGGCCTCGTTACCCAGGGCTGGTATATGGACGAGATCTCTATGGTGTTCCTGGCCATGGGCCTTCTTGCCGGCATACTCGGCGGCTTGGACGAGAAGACCATTGCGGAGGAGTTCGTCCGCGGAATCGCCGACTTCGCCTACGCAGCCTGCATCATCGGTATCGCCCGCGGCATCCTGGTCGTTGCAGAGGGCGGAATGATCATCGACTCTATTCTTAACTGGCTCGTCGGACTCCTTGCGGGCGCTCCGTCCTTCATCTATACCACCTTCATGTACATCGTCCTCGGCCTGCTTTCGCTGCTGGTTCCTTCCAGCTCCGGCCTCGCTGCACTCACCATGCCAGTCATGGGCCCGCTGACCGAGCTTATGGGTCTCAATCCCGAGGCTGCCGTCACCGCTCTGCAGTTCGCGAACCAGACCATCAACACCATCAGCCCCGTTGCGGGCATGACCGTCGCGGGTCTCGCCGTAGCGAAGATCTCCTTCGGGCAATGGTGGAAGACCATCTGGAAGTTCTTTATCTTCATGGTCCTGTTCGGATTGGTCGCGACTACGATCTCCGGCCTACTGCCGATGTAGGAGGTGCCCGGTGTTTGATCGTTCGCTAGTATTGCTGTCCCGCAGCATCTTTACCGGCCTTTCCGATGAACCGATCGACGGATATGTTTCGATTCGCGGTAATCGCATCGAATCCGTGGGCGCCTCTGATCGGGCTGCCGAATATACTGCGCATGCGGACGAGGTTCGCGACCTTGGCTCCAGAACCGTCATGGCAGGCCTTGTCGACGTGCACACGTTCTTTACCGGCTGGGTGCTCCGTCGCATCGGCGCCGATCTTATCGATGCGACCTCGGCAGATGATGTTTTCACCGCGATGTCGAATTGGAAGGAGGAGCGGCCCCAGGCCCCTATGGCGTTGGGCATGAACCTTCCGGAGACCCTTATGGGTGACGACTTGGTTGATATGTTGGACGAGAAGTTCTCATCCACGCCTGCCGTCGCCTTTACTGCCGGCGCGGAGACCTGCGTGCTCAACTCCGCCGCATCTGCGCGCTATGGTTTTACGCCCGAGGCTTGCTATGCCGAGATGATTTGGCACCTTATGCGCGATTATCTACCTCTTCAGGAAGTCCGCGATGCGTATGGCGACTACATGACCATGCTTAACTCCCGTGGCGTCACCGCCATCAAGGAGATGTGCTTTGACGATTATTACGGATTTGCGGACGAGATGTATCGCCGCGAGCAGGAAGGCGAACTTACGGTTAGGGTCGACATGATGAGCCAGCCCGTCGGGCATGGAGCCGACCTTGATTACGCCTGCTCGGCGCGCGACCGCTTCCAAGGAGACTTCGTCAGGTTCTCCGGCTTCAATCGCATGACCGATCGCGGCGTGTGGTGCGGCCTGGCCGAGATGATCGATCCCTACGAGGAGGGGGCCGATGCGGGTGCCGGCGGAAAGACCGTGGTCGAGGAGCCCGAATGGGACCTCATCTCTCGCGAGCTGTCCGAGATCGATGCCCAGGGATTCCGCTACTCCCTGCATTGCCAGGGGGATGGGGCCGTTCGCAAGACGATCGACCTGTATGAGCGGCTACCGCGTGATGAGTCGGGAAGGCTCGCTCGCAGGCATTCGATTACGGACCTTGAGAACTCCGATCCAGCTGACCTGGCGCGCATGGGCGCCATCGGCGGTATCTGCGAGGTCTATCCCCAGATCCTTACTCTTGATAAGCGCGAGGATTGCCTTTCGACCATGCGTCGCCAGATAGGAGAGAAGAGGCTCTCCCGCAGCTGGAACCGTCGCGCCATGGTGGATGGCGGATGTGTGCTGTGCTGCGGAACCGATCTTCCCCTCCTTATCCCGCATCTAGGAGATTCGATCTACAGCGCCTGCGGAGGGTACTTCGCCGACGGTTTGGACGTCAACCCGCAGAATACCGTTAGCGTTGCCGAGCTGCTGCGGGCATGGACTGCCGGGGGTTCCTACGATCTGGTTCGCGAGAACGATTTCGGCACCCTCGAGGCGGGCAAGCTCGCGGACATCTGCGTTTTGGACCGCGATGTGTTTGCGGTGGACCCCAAAGATGCCAGAGACATCCAGGTCTCGCTCACGCTGAGCGATGGTCGGGTCGTGTACGAAGATTGCTAGGAGAGGAGATGCCCGGCATGGATTTAAACGCTTCCGCGCCCCGCCTGCGTCGCGAGCAGGTCGCCGGCATGAACATTCACTACATCATGTGGTCGCTCGATTATTTCCTTGATGTTCAGCAGCGCCTTGGCTTCAAAACCATCGAGCTTTGGGCGGCCGAGCCGCACGTGACGCTGGACCACACGGGGTATTTCGAGGCCGACAAGCTTCGCCGCAAGATCGAGTCCCGCGGACTCTCCGGGAGCTCCCTGTGCCCGGAGAACGTGGTGTATCCGTGGCAGTACGCTGCCAGAAAGCCCCTCCACGCGCAGCGGAGCCTCGCTTACTTCAAGCACGGCATCGAGCTCGCCGAGGTGCTCGGCGCCCCGTATATGTCCATCAACTCCGGTTGGGGCGATTGGGACGAGGACCGCGAGGAAGCTTGGAAGCGCTCTGCCGAGCACTTGGCGATTCTTGCGGACTATGCCGGCGAGCACGGCGTGACCCTCTGCATGGAGAGCCTGAGGCCGGAAGAGAGCAACTTGGTGGTTACACTCGCGGATGCCAGGCGCATGCTTGACCAAGTAGCCAACCCGCACCTTACTCCAATGGTGGACACTACTGCTATGGGAGTCGCCGGCGAGAGCCTTGAAGAGTGGTTTGCCGAGTTTGGCGATGGTGCCATAAGGAACATGCACTTCATTGATGGCGACCCATACGGCCATCTGGTTTGGGGCGATGGAAAGCACAGCATGGACGATTTCGTGCGTGTCCTCAACGCGCATGGGTTCGAGGGCTATCTTGGCCAGGAGATCACCGATGGAAGGTATTTCGATGATCCCGCAGCAGCGGACCGGCGCAACATGGACGCCTTCGAGAGGTATTTTGTCGACTAGCGCGTAGCTCCCATTCGCGTGGGGCAGTCAACACGCTTGACGAGAAGACTTGCAGTAAACGTTGGCGGATTCGTCCGCCGTATCGAAAGGAAGAATAACAATGAACGCACATGATCTCATCGCCGACGCAATCGCCGAAAAGGGCGGTTTCGATAGCGTCTTCTGGGTTGCCTGCGGCGGCTCCCTCATCGACCTGCTGCCCGCCCATGAGCTGCTTAAGCGCGAGGCGACTACGTTTGCCAGTGAGGCGTATACCGCCCGCGAGTTCGATATCATGCGTCCCAAGCGCCTGGGCGAAAAGTCCCTTGTTATCGCTTGCAGCCACTCCGGCAACACTCCCGAGGTAATCGATGCGTGCTCGATCGCCAAGGCGGCGGGCGCAACCGTTATCGCACAGACCGACAACGCCGGCTCCGGCATCGATAACGGTGAGTGGACGTGCTGGGTATATTCGTGGGGCGAGGGAGTTCCGCAGGCGGAGGTACCCGCCGGCATCTCTTTGGCTCTCGCTGCCGAGCTCTTGGATCAGCAGGAAGGTTATGCTGACCTTGCCGATATGTACGAAGGCATCGCCAAGATGGACCGGATCCTGCCTGCGGCTCGCGAGAAGGTCAACGCCGAACTTTGCGACCGTTTCGCTGCCCTGTGCCAGGACCACAAGTTCCTGTATATCTTGGGATCCGGTCCCGTGTTTAGCCAGACCTATGGCTTCGCTATCTGCTCGCTTATGGAGATGCAGTGGCAGAGCTGCGCCTATATCCACTCCGGCGAGTACTTCCACGGCCCCTTCGAGGTGACCGAGCCCGGAGTCTTCTACTTCCTGCAGATGTCTTCCAGTGAGTGCCGAGCCATGGATGAGCGCGCCCTCGCATTCCTCGAGACCCATACCGACACTCTTATGGTGCTCGACGCCATGGAGTACGGCATGGACCAAGTACCGGCAAGCGTTCGCGCGTTCCTTGATCCAATCCTGTTCTACGCGATGAACTGTGAGCTGCGCTCCGCTCGCGGCAAGGTGTTCGACCATCACCCGGACGTGCGTCGTTACATGGGCATCGAGAAGTACTAGCGATTTTAGAACGGGGCGCGAAGCGCGTTGAGACGTGCGAATCCTCGCGCCTCTTCTGCTCGCCGTAGCCACGGCGGTTTACCTGAATGGAGATAACCATGGCAGCCTATCCTATAAGCGTGCTCGGCTTTGGAGACAACGTTGTCGATAAGTACGAGCATATCAAGACTATGTATCCCGGCGGCAACGCAGTCAACTTCGCCGTCTTCGCCAAGAAGCTCGGTGTCGATCGCAGCGCCTACATGGGAATCTTCGGATCAGATGAGGAGGCCGAGCACGTTATAGCATCGCTTGAGGACGAGGGCGTCGAGCTTCTTCGCTGCCAGCAGGTCCTGGGCGTCAACGGCGCCGCTCGCGTGACCGTTGACAAGACCGGGGACCGTATCTTCCTGGGCTCCAATGAAGGCGGCATACGTGGCGACATGCGCTACGTGATAGACCGCTTCGCCGCCGAGTACGTCAGCGGCTTCGATTTGGTGCACAGCGGCAACTACTGCTTCACCGAGCGCGAGCTCCCCAAGATCAAGGCTGCCGGTGTGCCTATCAGCTTCGACTTCTCCGATGACTCCACCGACGAGTACTTCGAGCAGATTGCGCCATTTGTGACGTACGCCTTTATGTCCATGGGCGACGCTTCCCTGGAGGATATCAAGGCGAAGCTCGAGTGGGTGAAGGCCCTTGGCCCTCAAATCGTATGCGCGTCGCGCGGGAGCAAGGGTTCCGTCGCCTATGACGGCGAAAACTTCTACGAGCAGGGCATCAAGCCCGTGGCGCCCGAGGAGCTCAAAGACGCTATGGCGGCCGGCGATTCACTGCTGACGGCGTTTTTGGTCACCTATCTTTCCAAGAAGAAGGCCGGCGAGTGCGGCGAGGCCGCAATTCGCGAGAGCTTGGACTTCGCTGCCGGTTTTGCGGCGCAGACCTGCAAGATCGAGGGCAGTTGGGGCCACCCGCTGGTCTACGAGAACTAGTTTTTTGTCGTGGCGGGGTGTCTTGGGGCGCCCCGCATTGCGTTGGGAGTCAAGATGTCCGTTCGTGCCTGCGCGGCAGGATTTTGCTGTGCCGATGTCTACCAGAATCTGGATCCCCTGGGTTGCATCCAAGGGGGCCTCTCAGGAGCGCTTCGAGGGGTGCTTCTTGAGTATATGAAGGCAAAAGGGATATGCAATCTTCACATACGGCCTTCTTTTAGAGGGCGTTGTCCTTACTCTTTCATCTCCTTGCTTCTGGACATTTTGTCTATAGGCAAGAGTCCATGGTCGAGACCATGGTGAAGTTCTGCGGCTAGTAATTACTGCATCACATATCTGTTGTTACCTGAGAGGCTCGCTTTTGCGGGCCTCTTTGCGTTGCTATGGAGCCCTGGCCTGTCGATAAATAACGCGCCCGCTTGCTGGGGAGCAAGCGGGCGCCGTTGAGCGAATATGTTTGCGGCCATAGCCGCTGCAGGTGATGGGTTGTCGACTAGTTAGTCGTCGTGTCGGAATCGTCACCCGAGGCAGAGCCAGAAAGCGAAACCGTCAGCGTGATCGTGCTGTCGGTGGACTGCTTGCCGGTGGGGGAGACGCCCGTAACGGTGGCGTTTTCGTTGCCGCTCACGGGGTTGCCGTTCTGATCGCAGAATGCGATGTTGTAGAAACCGGCGTTGTTGAGCGCGGTGACGGCGGCGGAGATGCTCTTGCCGTACAGGTTACCCGGGACGCTGGCCTTGCCGGACTTCTTGGCGATGACGACGGTGATCGTGGCACCGGGCTTCTGCTTGCCGCTAGGGTTCCAGCTAATTACGGTGCCCTCGGTAACCGAGTCGTTTTCCTGGTAGCTCACGTCGACGCCAAAGCCAGCCATGTCGAGAGCGTTGCGTGCCTGGGCCTCGGTCATGTCGGTCAGATCGGGGACGGAGGTGGTGTCAGGACCGCTGGAGACCTTATACGAGATGGTCGTGCCCTTCTCGACTTCCTTGCCGGCATCAGTGCCCTGCTCAAAGACCTGGCCTTCGTCGGCCTCGTTGGCCTCCTCGGTTGCGTTGCCCTTCAGGCCCACGCTTGCCAGCGCGGCCTCGGCCTGGTCCTTGGTTAGGCCGACGAGCTGCGGAACCTCAACTTTCTCGGAGGGCTTGGGGCCCTTGGAGATCACCAGGTTCACCTTGGAGCCCTTGGGCTTCTTAGTGTTGCCGTTGGGGGTCTGCTCGGCAACCTTGCCCTCGTCGACATCGTCGTTGTAGCTTTGGTCGATGGTGCCGACCTCGAGGCCGGCTTCCTTGATCAGCTCGACGGCAGTCTGCTGGTCCTTGCCCAGCACATCGGGCACGGTGACCTGCTCGCCGCCAAAGAGTCCTGTGGCAAAGGCCACCACGATGCCGATGACGGCAACGGCTGCCACCACGGCGGCGATGATCTTGTTCTTGTTGGATTTGGGCTTTTCGACCTCGTAGGAGCCGGTGGAGCCCGAAACCGAGCTACGGGCGGTATTTTGGCCGCTCACGCCCGAGACGGGACGCACCATGGCGCGCGTCTGATCGGAAAGCTCGCGAGTCTTGGTGGCGCCCAGCTCACCGGGGGCACCGATGATGCGCGTGGGCTCCGAGACGTTGACGGCACGGCCCGACAGGTAGCTGTTGAGCACCTGACGCAGCTCGTCGGCGGTCTGGAAGCGGTTTGTCGGGTCCTTCTCCATGCACTTGAGGATGATGCGCTCAAGGTCGGCGTCGACACCGGAGTTGATCTGGCTCGGCGGAATAGGCAGCTCGTTGACCTGCTTGAGTGCGACCGAGATAGCGTCGTCACCGTCAAAGGGAACGCGGCCGGTGGCGCACTCGTACATCACGACGCCCAGCGAGTAGATATCCGAGGTGGGGCCGAGGTCCTGACCACGGGTCTGCTCGGGGCTGACGTAGTGGGCGGTTCCCAGCACGTTGTTGTCTTGCGTGAGGTGGCTGTTCTTGGCGCGCGCGATGCCAAAGTCCATCACCTTGATGTTGCCGTCGGGCAGCACCATGATGTTCTGCGGCTTAATGTCGCGGTGGATGATCTCGTGCTTGTGGGCGACCGAAAGCGCGGAGCTGATCTGCGAGCCGATCTGGGCGACCTTCTTGGGGTCGAGGGCGCCGTGGCTCTTGATGCCGCTCTTAAGGTCGGTGCCGCGCAGGTACTCCATGACGATGTAATAGGTGTCGCCGTCCTTGCCCCAATCGTAGACGCCCACGATATAGGGGGAGGAGAGACCGGCTGCTGCCTGGGCCTCCTGCTTAAAGCGTGCGGCGAAGGTTGCGTCGCCAGCATACTGCGGCAGCATGATCTTGACAGCAACCGTGCGGTCGAGGACCTGGTCCTGTGCACGGTAGACGGTCGCCATGCCGCCTGTCCCCACCTTATCCTTGAGGAGGTATCTTCCCCCGAGGACCCTCTGTTCCATTCCTGCTCCTAACATAACTATTCGCTCAACGATGTGTGTAGTACCTACGATGTGGCCGCTGGGGCCGTGTGACGCGTTGCCGCTAACCCTTAGGCCGCGGCGCGCCTCGGGTGTCCGATTCGATCATGGGCATCACGCTCCCTGTGCGGCAAGCGCCGCGGTCAGGACGATACCGGCGATCTTGGCGGCCTCGACGTCATGCTTGTCGAAATCCTCCAAGGCCACCGAGATGGCGACCGTGGGTGAATCGTAAGGTGCAAAGCCAACGAACATCGAGTTGACGTTGGTGCCGCCAGTCTCGGCCGAGCCGGTCTTGCCGGCGACCTTGACGCCGGGGATTTGGGCATCGGTGCCGGTGCCGGACTGGACGACGGCAAGCATGGCCTGCTTGACCTGGTCGGCCGTGGCGGAGCTGACGGCCTGACCAAGCGAGCGGGACTGCGTGGTCTTGACCACGGTTCCGTCCGGGGCGAGTACCTGGGCTACAAAGTACGGGTCCATGACCACGCCGCTGTTAGCGATGGCGGCGGCAATCACGGCGTTTTGCATGACGGTGGTCTGCGGGCCGGGCGTGTGGTCCATGCCGACAGGCTGGCCGGCGCCGGCCCAGGCGGTCTCCCACTCGGTCATGAGCGACGGGTCGGCCATGATGGAGGCCGCGGAGGTCAGGTCCTGGCCGAGCTTTTGGCCGTAGCCAAAGGCGTTGGCAAACTGCACGAGCGTGTTTGCGCCAACTTCGTTTGCCACCTGGCCAAAGACGACGTTGGAGGACACGGCAAAGGCCTGCTGCAGGCTGATGGTGCCGTAGCTCTCGTTGGCATAGTTGGTGACCGGTGCGTTGCCGATGTCCATGGAGCCGGGCGCCTGGTAGGTGCTGGTAAGGCTGGCGGTACCGGTCTCGAGTGCCGCGGAAAGCGTAACGACCTTAAACGTTGAGCCCGGCGTGTACAGTGCGTCCATGGCGCGATTGTACATGGAGCCGTCCTCGCCGCCGCCCGTCTGCAGCAGGGCATCGATGTTGGTGTTGTCGTAGGTGGGCGAGCTGGCACATGCGAGCACCGCGCCGGTACGCGGGTCGATGACCACTACAGCGCCCTTAAAGCCCTTGAGCGCCTGCTCAGCAGCCGTCTGGATGCGTGAGTCGATGGTGAGCTTGGCGGTGTTGCCCGGCTGGGTCTGGCCCGCGAGCGACGCGATGGCGTTGTTCCAGCTGGAGTAATCCTTAGAGCCGGTGAGCGTGTCGTTCATGACGCTCTCGATGGCGGTGGTGCCATACTGCTGGCTCACATAGCCAACCACGTGCGCTGCCAGGTTACCGTTGGGGTAGGAGCGTACGTAGGTGCCGTCCTCCTGCTGCAGCGACTCGGCCAGCGTCACGCCGTCGGACGTGATGATGGAACCGCGCTGGATGTACTTGGAGCGGGCGATGGTGTGGTTGTTGGTCGGCATGTCCTGATAGTCCTTGGCCTTGATGACCTGGACATAGGTGAGGTTGCCGATAAGGATGGCGAACAGCGCCGTAAAGGCGAGCACCGCACGGGTTAGACGGTTGGCGAGCGCAACGCGGCCGAGCACACCGGATTCAGGCGTGTCGAGCAGGCGACGTCGCATACGCGAGCCGATGGAATGGCTGCCGCTGCCGTAGGAAGACGAGGTGGCAAAGCGCGTGCCCGTCGGGGCGGCGGCAGATGCGACCTGATCATCGGTGATGGCGGCCATGGTGCCGGTGCCGGTAAGCTCGGCCTCGCGTCCGGTCGCCTCGTCACCGGCGCGCAGCAGGAGCGCGACGATGATAAAGCTCGCCAGCAGAGAGGAGCCGCCCTGGCTCATAAAGGGCAGGGTGACGCCGGTCAGCGGGATCAGGCGGGTTACGCCGCCAACGATCAAGAAGGCCTGGAAGCTGATGGCGGCCGTAAGGCCTGTGGCACTAAAGGCGGCGAGGTCGGATTTAGCGCGGGCAGCCGTGGTGAGGCCACGCACGGCAAAGAGCATAAACAGGATGAGCACGGCGCCGCCGCCCAAAAGGCCCATCTCCTCGCCGATAGCCGAGAAGATAAAGTCGGACTCGACGACAGGGATGTTGTTGGCCATGCCGTTGCCGATGCCAACACCGACCAGACCGCCATCGGCAAGCGAGAAGAGCGACTGGACGATCTGGTAGCCCTGGCCCTGGGCGTCCTTAAACGGATCGAGCCAAACCTGGAAACGCACCTGAACGTGAGACAGGAACTTGTAGGCGCCCACGGCTCCGACAGCTAAGAGCGCAAGGCCGATAACGACATACGAAAAGCGCCCCGTGGCAACGTAGAGCATCAGCAAGAAGATGGTGTAGAACAGCACGGCCGAACCCAGGTCGCGTTCGAAGACGACGACGAGCAGGCACACACCCCACACGGCGAACAGCGGCAGCAGCAGTCGCAGACGAGGGATCTTAAAGCCCAGGATCTTGCGGTTGGAGATGGAGAGCAGCTCGCGGTTCTCGGCCAAGTAGCCGGCCAGGAACAGCACGATAAAGACCTTGGCGAACTCGCCAGGCTGGATGGTAAAGCCCGCGATGCGAATCCACAGCTTGGAGCCCGAGATCGTGGTGCCGATAAAGATGGGCAGCATCAGCAGGATGATGCCGATAATGCCAAAGGTGTACTTGTAGCGCATGACCACGTCGAGGTTTTTGACCAGTGCAAGCGTTCCCACCATCAGGGCCACCGAGACAAACAGGATGATGAGCTGTGAGATGGCGAGAGCGGGGGCGAGACGCGTCACGAACGTGATGCCGATGCCCGAAAGTATAAATACGATGGGTAGGATGGCGGGGTCGGCGCCGGGCGCCAAGATGCGCACGGCGATATGTGCCGCGGCGAAGGCGGCAAAGAGGCCGATCGGTACGGCGAGCGTCTCAAAGGAGATGGCAGCGCCCGCGGTGAGGACGTACATCGCATACAGCAGGATGACGGGGAACGCCGAGGCGATGAGCAAGAGCAGCTCGGTGTTGCGGCGACTCATAAGCGGCACTCCCTTTCTAATTCTTATCGGAGGCTTCGGCCTCGGCGGACTGTTCGGCGGTTTTCTCGGAATCTGATTCGGAGGTCGATCCCTGATTGGTGTTGTCGCGAATCGTTTGCGCGTCGATCACCTGGCGGGTCTGCTCCTCGTCGATCTGGTGGCGGTACTTGGATATCGTGTCCTGCGCATCGTCGACACTTGTTTGCGGAATGCCCGCCTTGAGGCGGTTTTGCGTGTCTTCGGGCAGGTCGGATAGCTTGATGCTGGTTTCGCTTTCGAGCCAGTGGAGCTTGAGTCCGAGCGGCTTGCCGGGCAGGCCGCGCCAGACGGCGACATTTCCCTGGTAGGTACCCAGGTAGTACGAGCCGGTGACACCCGTGTAGGCCCAGATGCCAGCTGCCAGCACAAAGACGAGGGCCAGAATGGCGGCGATAGTAACGTTGCGGCGACGCACGCGCTGCGCCTCGCGCATAACGCCATCGTCAACCAGGTCAACGACTACTACGGTCACGTTGTCGTGGCCGCCGGCAGCAAGCGCCGCGTCCACTAGGTTGTCGACGCAGATTTGCGCGGTTGAGGACTGCGTGGCGATGTTCTCGATATCGCTATCGGGAATCATGCTCGAGAGGCCGTCGGAGCACAGGATCAGGCGGTCGCCTTCCTCGATATGCAGAGTGAAGTGGTCGGCATACATGGCGGGGTCCGAGCCCAGTGCGCGGGTGATGACCGAACGGTTGGGGTGGACGCGAGCCTCGTCTGCCGTGATCTCGCCAGCGTCCACGAGCTCCTCCACGTAGGAGTGGTCGCGGGTCACGCGGATGAGCGTGCCCTCGTGGAGCAGGTAGGCGCGAGAGTCGCCCACGTGGGCGATGGCGAGCGTGTCGTTTTCGATATAGGCGCAGGTGGCTGTGCAGCCCATGCCGGGCTTGCCCAGGCCGTTCAGGGCCGCCTCGATTACGGCGGCGTTGGCTGCCTCGACGGCTGCCGCCAGGCGTGCGGCGTCGGCAGACTGAGGAGCTGTCTTGGCAATGGTCTCGACAGCGATAGAGGAGGCTACCTCGCCGGCAGCGTGACCACCCATGCCGTCGCATACGCAAAAGAGCGGCGACTGCACCAGGTAGGAATCCTCATTGTGCGGGCGCACGCAGCCAACGTCGGAGCGGGCGCCCCACATAAGTTGCGTGGTGGTGCCGGCATCATAGGTCGAGTCGGTCTCGATGCGCTCCTCGGTCAGGGGCTCAAAGCTCATGGTCGAGCCGGGGTCTTTGAGCTTGGCCTCAACGGCGGCAACGTCGATCTCGGCTGTGTCGCCGGGAGAGACGGTGTCGGTCTCGGCGTTTGATTCGGAATCGCCGGTGTCCGGGGAGTCGGGCTCCTCGGACACGCGGGCGGTCGACTCGTCGTCTTGCGGGCTGACGTCTATAGGCTCGGGCGCCGGCGTAGACGCGGGCGCAACCTCGGATGCCGGGGCTATGGGAAACGCCGGCGCGGCGGGCTCGGGTGCCGCAAACACCGCAGCGCTCTCGTTGATTGCCGCGGCGACGGGCTCTGCAAAGTGAGCCGGCGCCGGGGTTGCTTCGGGCGCTGTGGGCTGTTCCGCAGCATGTGCGCCGATGGGCGCCGCTGCGGCATCCTCTTCGTCCTCGTTATCGGCGAGATCCGAAATATCATGCGTTACATGCGAAAGAGGCAGGGAGAACACGGTGTCCTCGGGCTCCACGGGTGCGGAGCCCGCCGGAGCGGCGTGGGCCGGCGCAGCTGTGGCAGCAGCCGGTGCCTCGGTCATAGTTGCGGACTTGTTCTCCTCGTCGATCATCGACGGTTCACCTTCATGACCACGTCGCCAATCTGGACTTCGTCGCCCTCGCGCAGCGTTGCGGGCTCCACGAGCTGGCGGCCGTTGACGAGCGTGCCGTTAAGCGAGTTGAGGTCCTCGATGATGAGCGCCGGGCCCTGTAGCGAAAAGCGCGCATGCGAGGCCGAGACGAACGGTTCGTTGATGCAGATGTCCGAAGATGGCGAGCGACCGACGATGACGGGGCCGAGCATGTCTACGTGGATGCCGCGGATACCGCGCGGACCCTTGTCCACATCGATCGTCCAGATAGCCGAGTCGCGGCGCTGCCCGCGCACAAGTCCCACGCCGGTCTTCATGACGGCGAACAAGAAGATATAGAGCAGGGCGACCAGGACGATGCGGCCTGCAAAAAGGACGATATCGATGTTCATAAGCGACTATCCCCTAAATTCAAAGGTACTCAGGCCAAACGTCAGCAGATCGCCGTTGCGCAGCGGGCAGCGCGTAATGCGGCGGTTGTTGACGAGCGTGCCGTTGGTGGAATTGAGGTCCTCGATCGACCAATCCGAGCCCGTAAAGGTGAGCTGGGCGTGGCGGCGCGACACGTTGGGGTCGCGCAGGGCAATGTCGGAAACTGAGCGCTCGCGACCGATGGTCACCTGTGCGGAGGTGATGCTATGGCTCTCGCCGCTCACGACGTCGACGAGCTGGGCGAGCGGGCGCTGCGGGGCGCGAGTGCTCGCCATGTTGGAGGCGATGCCGGCTGCGGCGCCTAGGCCCACGGCGGCACCGGTCGCGGCGGCTCCGCCCATGCCGGCAAGCGCGTCGCGCGAGACGGTCTGAGGCACCGGGATGGGTGCGGCGGCGGGGTCGGGGACGCTAGGCGCGAAGGGGTCTGCCACGGCAAGCGGGTCGGGAGCGGCGGCGCGAAGCGTCGGCTGCTGCTGGGGCATGGCGGCGGGGCGCTGCTGCTGCGGGGCAGCAAACTGCTGCTGGCCGGCGCGCGGGGCGCTGGCGGCACGGCTTGCCGCGGAGTTGTTCTGGCCCAGGCCGTTTTGATAGGCGCGCTCTTCTTCGTACAGGCGGCCGAGCGTGGGGGCATCGACGTTCTCGGCAAAGACCGAGAACTTGCCGGCGCGCAGCTGCGGATCGATCATAAAGCGCACGAGGGGCTCGCCGACAAAGACATAGCGGCGCTTTTCGGCCTGCGCCTTCACAAACTCGCGGACCTCGCGCGAAAGCTCGGGGTAGAACGGGGCGAGCATGGGATCGTCGTCGGCGGCGATAAGGATGGTATAGAGTGCCGGCGCCGTGTTGACGCCGTTAATCACCAGAGTCTGATCCTCCATGTCGCGAGCGGCCTGCTTAGCAAGCTTCTTAAAGGAGAACGGGGCACGGGTGGCACCGAAGATGCCGGCCACGTGGTCCTCGAAGATGTTCAGGAAGTTCACGAAAGATCACTCTCCGTATAGGTTCTTTGGTATCCGAGCAAATATAGGCATATCCCAACGATTATAGAGGATAGGGTTCCCGCAACCGCCGCCTTGGCGACGACCGCGGCTGCAAGGCTGGCAATTTCCATATGGTGTGCAAGACAGGACGCCGCTGCGCAGCCGATGCCGGTGACAGCGATGGCGGCGATTGCGGCAAGGTTTGAGCCCTGGTCGGCACGCTTGGCATGGGCATTGAGCAGCGCGGATGATGCTGCGGCAGTTGCCGCGACCAGCACAAAGGCAGTCCAAAGGAGCGGATCTCCCAGCGCTGCGGCAACGTTACCGAGCCCCAGCACGCCTCCGGCTGAAAGCGCGACCGTGGCCAGACGGGCAAAAAGCGCGCCCATACTCGTGGCCGCCGCGGCACTTGCCGGGCCGAGCCAAAATGCCGCGATACTCGCGGCGGCTCCAGCGGCAAGGAAGGTGTCACCGGTCAGGCAGCCAAGCGCAAGCGCGCAGGTGAGCGCCGCACTCGCGGGGGCCTGGGTGCGCCCCCAGGCGATCCACCAGCCGGACATGGCGGCGGCAAAGACAACCGCGACAGGCAGCATCGACAGAATGCCCTGCGCCTGCATGGTGGCGTTGGCCATAAGCACTAAAAAGCCCACGGCCGAGATGGCCGAGCCGATCTGCGGGGCCAGGCCGGCTGCCGCACCGATCGCAATGGCCGCGACGACTAAGCCGGGAAGCGCGGCGACGCCGGCTGTCTGCATAAGCAAGAAGCTAAAGGCTCCACACGAGAGAGCCGAGATGGCGCGCATGGTGTAGTTGCGCGCGTGGCTCCAGCGCGTGCCCGCCCAACCAAGTGCGGGGTCGACCTCGACCGCGTCGTCCTCGTAGGGCAGCGATTCGATATCGTCCGCCGTCTGCTCGTCATCCGAAAGCTCGCTCACCATTTGCTCTAGGCTGCGACGGCCCTCGCGCACACTGCCCAAGCTGGCAAGGAGCTGATCGCAAAACGCCTCGATGCTGTTGGGGCGGTCTTGCGGCATGGGGGAGAGGGCGCTCATCAGTGCTGCCTCGGCCCCCGGGGGAAAGTGCGGTATCAGCTCGCTGGGATAGGTGGCGCCGCCGATGATGCGGCCGAGCGAGTCGGCGGGCGTTGCCGCCATAAAGGGGGCGCTGCCGCACAGGCTCTCGTAAATGACGCAGGCGAGGGCGAAGACGTCGGCGCGCTCGTCGACCGTGCCGGTCTCGATATCGAGCTGCTCGGGCGGCATGTAGCCGATGGTGCCGCCGCGCGAGCCGCCAAAGCCGCCGGCAGACGACAGACGTGCCATGCCAAAGTCGGTGAGCTTAACGTTGCCCGAGTGGTCGATGAGCACGTTGGCAGGCTTGATGTCCAGGTGGAGCACGCCATTGCTATGGGCGAAGGTGAGCGCCTGGCCCAGCGCGTCGGCAATGGCCGCCGCCTCGTCAAAGGTGAGCGAATGGCCGTCGACTCGATGCAAAAACTCGGCGAGCGACATGCCATCGACATATTCCATGACCAGGTAGGCATAGGCGGTGTCGTGCGTAAAGTCGATGACCTGCACGATATTGGGATGCTGAAGCATGGCGGCGGTATGCGCCTCGCGCAGCACGTCCATGATATCGCTTGCGGGCATGCCGGCGCCGTCTGTGAGGGGGATGCGCTTGATGGCGACGCGACGGCGCAGGTGCGTGTCGCGGCAGATTTCGATGGAGCCAAAACCGCCGGTCGCAAGCGTCTCGAGCGGCTGGAACCGCTTAAGCAGATCGCGAGAGCTGGTGCCCTCCAAGGGAACGTCCGGCGAGAACCGGGCGGTATGTTGCGAGAAAAGCGGCATGGCCAACCCTCGTGCGTTTAAAGTTCGTTTGCGAGCGGCGGGCACGGGCGCGGCCCGTTCCGGCGTTCGCGGTGGCATAGATGCTGCTAGTGTAGCACGCTCGGGTGTATGGGGAGGATAACGGGATGCGAGGCTACCTGCCTGGCTTGGCCTTAGCGCTTTTTCTTGTTCTTCTTCTGCTTGCGCTTGGTCTCCTGGGGCTTGTCGCCCTGTTTGGCTTCGGCAGCGGCCTTTTCTGCCTTCATCTTCTTGCGCTTGGTCTCGATGCGGAGCTTTTTGTTGATGCGTGCCTTAAGGAAGGCGCCAAACTGCTCGGCATCGCCACGGACGAAGGTGTCCTTAGGAATCGTCACGCCCTGGTCGGCGAACATGGCCACAAAGATGCGCTCGCCGTCGAGCACGTGGTCGAGCTTCTCAAACGGGAAGAACTGCGACTTGCCACTCTTGCCCCAGACCATCAGACCGTCCTCGTTGGCGGCGACGCGGCGGTAGCGTCCGCCCATGGACTCGTCGGCCTCGACGGCATCGATAAAGTCGCGGGCAAGGGTGTGGTGCAGGTTTTTGCTCCACCAGGCCAAAAAGGCGCCGAATACGATCAGGACAACGCCGAACTTGATCCAGTTGCCGCCGGCCACCAGCATGCCGATGCCGATGAGCGCGGCAATTGCCGCGGCGACATACAGCGAGCCGCGACGCCTGGGCGAGGCGACCAGGCGGGCGAAGTCGGTGACCAGATCGTTTTCGTACTGGTACTCGTTGAGGTACAGGATGCCGTCATCGGCTGCTGCCTGCTTCTCGAGCGCGACCTCGACCTGGTCGGCTGCTTCGGAGGGGACGAGGTTGCTCTCTGTGTCTGCCATACTCTTTGGACTCCTATCGCGGCGGGCTCGCCGTACGGGTTATTATGAGTGCAGTATGCCGTGCGACCGCATGGCCGTCGCGGCAACAAGACTCAGTATACCCGGGGGAGCACCCATGGAATCGTTGTACCGAAAGTATCGCCCGCTCACCTTCGACTCCGTGGTGGGCCAGCAGCATATCGTCTCGACGCTCGAGCACGCCATTACCGAGGGGCGCCTGTCCCACGCCTACCTGTTCTGCGGACCGCGCGGCACGGGCAAGACCACCATGGCGCGCATTCTTGCCAAGGCGCTGCTGTGCCGCAATGCCGAGACGGCGCGCGCCGAGGGTGCGAGTGGCTGCATGCCCGACGGCACTTGCGAGGAGTGCGAACTCATCGCCGAAGGCAACCACCCGGATGTCTACGAGCTCGACGCCGCAAGCCGCACGGGCGTGGACAACGTGCGCGAGGAGATCATCAACTCCGTCAACTTTGCCCCGGTGCGCGGCAAGTACAAGATCTATATCATCGACGAGGTCCACATGCTCACGACGGCGGCGTTTAACGCGCTGCTCAAGACGCTCGAGGAGCCGCCGGCGCACGTGATCTTCGTGCTGTGCACCACCGATCCGCAAAAGATTTTGGAGACCATCCTCTCGCGCTGCCAGCGCTTCGATTTCCACCGCATCGGTAACGAGGATATCGAGCATCGCCTGGCCTACGTGTGTGAGCAGGAGGGCTTCGACTACGACGATGAGGCGCTCGCCATCGTGGCGCGCCATGCCAAGGGCGGCATGCGCGACGCGCTCTCCACGCTGGAGCAGCTGAGCGTCTTCGGCAACGGCACCGTGCATGCGGATGATGCCCGCTCGCTTTTGGGCGAGGTTTCGGACCAGATTCTGGGCGAGTTTGCGCGCGCCATTGCGTCACGCGATATTGCCGAGCTCTATGGGCTCATTCGCGCGCAGGTCGAGGAGGGCAATGACCTGCTTGAGCTGACGCGCGACCTGGTGGCGCATGTGCGTGATGTGTACGTGGCCTGCGTTGCCGGCGCCCGCGCCGAGCTGTTTGAGGGCGACTCCGAGCAGGCCGAGGCGCTTGCTGCCGAGGCCGCTGCCTTTGGCGAGCATCCTGCCGACCGCTTGGCTCGCGTGCTGACGGTGCTCGACGATGCCGCGCTGGAGATGAGGGGCGCGAGCGACGTGCGCCTGGTGCTCGAGATTGCCTGCACGCGCCTGACGCGTCCCGAGGCCGATTTGACGATTGAGGCTTTGGCCGAGCGTGTGGCACGCTTGGAGGCCATGGTCGCCAATGCCGCCGTTCCGGCGAGCATGGCTGCTGCTCAAGCGAGCTCGCCTGCGGCTGTCGCGGCTGCACCTGCGACGACACAACAACCGACGCTGATCTCGGGTGCCCGAGCTGCTACTCCTGCGGCGACCGCCGCCCCCGCTGCTGCGTCCGCGCATCAGGGTGGCATGCCTTGGGACCGCGGAGCTGCTGTTCCGGCTGCCCAGCCTGCGCCCAAGTCCGCGGCTCCGGCTCCCGCGCCCAAACCTGTAACGCCTGTACCTCAACCCGTTGCGGCTCCGGCTCCCGCGCCTGCCGCATCGACCGTGCCGGTGTCCAAGCCCAACAATGCCGCCCAGGTTGCCGCCGCCGGTGCTGCCGAGACCCCCGCGGTCGAGGACGCCGGCGAGCTCCAGCGCAAATGGGCCGAGGTCGTCGAGCGCGTCAAGGCTCGTCAGGCCTCCTACGCGGGGCTTTTGCTCAACGCCCGCGCCACGGCCGACGATGGCTCCAAGCTCACGGTCTCGTTCCCCGCGGGCTCGACCTTTGCCATCAAGATGCTCGGACGCGCCGACACGCAGTCGGTAGTCCTGCCGACAGTCAGTGCGGTCTTCGGTCGTCGTACCGTCGACTATGTCCTGGATGGGGGTGGCACGCCGGCTCCTCAACATGAGGAGCATTCTCCATCTGCACGGGCTGCGGCATCTGCGGACCCGCAACCCGTGTCCTCGGCGGCCTCTGCATCCTTGAGCGCCAGCGCGACGCAGCCAAAAGCGGCACCGGTAGCGGCACCGACTCCGTCGGCGCCTAAGCCCGTTGCGCCCAAACCTGCTGCTCCGGCTCCCGCGCCCAAGCCCGCTGCCGCGCCTGCGCCCAAGTCATCCGACCTGGCTAAGGCCCCCTGGCTGCGCTCCGACAACCCTGCCGGCGCTCCTGCCACGGGCAAGCTTCCGACCGAGCCCGCGCCCCGCGCGCCCGAACGCTCGTCCGCTCCCAAGGCTCAGCCGTCTGCACAGGTTGCGTCCTGGGAATCCGAGCAGGTGCCCTACGACGACGCCATGGTCGGCGGCTTCGCCGGCGATGCGAGCGGGGGCGATCTTCCTCCGTTCGACGTGCCGGCAGCGGCGCCTGCGCCCAAGCCCGCCGCTGCGGCTCCCTCGGTCCCCGCAGTCGCGACGTCCGCTTCCACAAGCGATGGCACCCCCGCGGCCCCTTGGGAGTCCAATCCCGGCGCCGGCAGTCCCTTCGGCCACCAGGGCGCAGCCCCGAGCATCCCGCAGACCGAGGATGAGGCCAAAGCCCTCATTCGCGACGTCTTCGGCCAGGCCACCATCTTCAAACCGGTGGAGTAGCCGTGCGAAAGGGCATATACGCCGAATTATGCGACCTTGCATAATTCGACCTTTGCATAATCTTTGGGCGCGGCCTGCACTCCAGGACATGTATATCGACTGAGGGAACACGTCCGCCCCGCTTGCTTGCCCCGCGCCGTGGTACGATTTTTGAGTTTGAAAGTCCCGCCGTGCTCCGGCTGCCCTTGCAGCTTGTCGCGCGGCCGCACGTAAAGGAGCCATCATGGCCGGTATGAACATGCAGCAGATGATGAAGCAGGCTCGCAAGATGCAGGAGCAGCTTGCTGCCGCGCAGGAGAACCTCAAGTCCCAGACCGTCGACGCCTCTGCCGGCGGCGGTATGGTCAAGGTGACCGTCAACGGCGAGATGGAGCTCGTCAACCTCACCATCGACCCCGATGCCCTCGATCCCGAGGACGTCGATATGCTGCAGGACATGATCATGGCTGCCGTCAACGAGGCCGTCCGCGGCGTCAACGAGCTCGCCAACAAGCAGATGGGCGCCATCACCGGCGGCCTCAACATCCCGGGCATGCCGTTCTAAGACACGCATATATATGAGTGCCAACCACAGTCTGCAAAAACTGCTCGATGAGCTGGGCCGTCTGCCGGGCATTGGTCCCAAGTCGGCCCAGCGCATCGCCTATTACCTGTTGGAGGCCGACGCCGAGGAGGCGCGCCGCCTGGCCGAGGCCATCCTGGAGGTCAAGCAGGAGGTCCACTTTTGCAGCCGCTGCTTTAACTACGCCACGGCCGACGAGTGCTCCATCTGCCAGGACCCGATGCGCGATACCACTCGCATTTGCGTGGTGGGCGAGCCGCGCGATGTCCAGGCGATCGAGCGCACGGGCAGCTACCACGGCCTCTACCACGTATTGGGCGGCGTGATCAGTCCCATGGACAAGATTGGCCCCGAGCAGCTGCACATTCGAGAGCTGCTGGCACGCTTGGGCCACGAGGACATCCACGAGGTCATCATCGCCACCAACCCCAATATTGAGGGCGAGACCACGGCGAGCTATCTGGCCCGTACCATCAAGCCGTTGGGCGTCGAGGTGTCGCGTCTGGCAAGCGGCCTTCCCGTGGGCGGCGACTTGGAGTATGCCGACGAGCTTACGCTTGGCCGCGCCATCGAGGCCCGCCGCGCGATTTAGGTGGCGAGCCTGCTCCTGCCGTATGTTTTCCTCGCGACGCACGGGGTAGTCATAATTTCCCCGTGCGACTGTGAGTTTGTTGTGCAACAAAGATGCTTCGTATCCGCTTATCGCATGGACGCTTCCGCTCGCATCCTTAATTTGTCCATTCGTTGCGCAACCTTTTTGGTTCGCTGATACACTCAAATATGGATTCGAATGAATGCGCCGCTCCCGAGCGGCGTGTTTTTGTTGGAGGAGAACGCATGCGGCCCGGTGGCACTCAGACAAAGCGCGGCGCCGCGGTGCGCATACGACGCCGACTGGGCTTGGCGCCGCGGGCGTACGCACTGCTATCGTGCTCGCTGGTGCTGGTCATAGCTGGCGTTTCTGCCTATGGCATGACCGTGCCGTCCATGATGCAGGCGCATGCCGCACGCGAACCGCGCGTGGGGCATGAGGTCAAAAGCGATCTGGGCACCACGACTGGATATGCTTGGGCAAGTGTGGTCGGGCATATTGTGTTTGGCACCGACGATGCGGACGGCGCCGAGGCCCCGGACAACGAAGTCACGCTTGCCAATGGCAAAACCATCGTGCTCACCAACACCAAGATCATCGATCGATTGTCCAACAATAGCGTGGCGGCAACGGTGAATAAGGTCGAGCAGCAAAAGGAGCAGGACGCCCAGCAGTCCGGAAAGCCCGGTAGCTCGGATACTTCTGGCTCCGGCTCGGATTCATCGAGTTCGGGCGGCGGCTCTGGGTCGGGTTCCTCTACCGGAGGGCCTGGAAACGGCGGCTCGACGGGCGGCAACACTGACAACGATGCAAACTCCGGCGGCCTTTCCGCTGCTGAGGAAGAGAGCATTCACAGTTGGCTTGTGACCAAGTACAACATGCTCGACGGCTATGTTTCTCGTGCCAATGACGTGGTCTCGACCTATAACTCTACGGGAGATCCCAGGCCGTGCGACAGCCTGGTCGGGGAGATGTTTGTCATTCGAGCCGAGTTCGGTCGTCAGACATTCTCGCCCCGGTCAAGGTGGTATCAGCAGTATGCCAATCTGTGGGGCTGTTACACCAACCTATGTCAATGGGTCGGCCATTACGGCGATGATGACGTCGCGCTCGGTAACTTCAACAATAGCGTGGCGGCGCTTGCCCTATGATGACCGATCTTGCATCCACCACACCACAATCGCTCGGTCGCGATCCCATGGTCGGCCTGCGCCTGGCGCGTGTCGACGGGTTTGAGCCGGCCATTGCGCTCGGTCAGGACGAACTGCCTACCTATCTGCGTCGTTTTACGATGCTGTTTGCCGACGATGCCACCATGCGCCGTGGCGGTATCGGCCGCGTGACGCGTGCTGTCAACGCCCAAGGCGAGGACGTAGCACTCAAACAGCTCATCTTGCCGACGCGCGATGAGTTTGACGACGATGCCGCCCATGAGTCGCTGGTCGCCAAGTTCAAAGCGGCATTTCGCGAGGAATATGAATGCCATCGCGCCCTTTCGGGCCTTAAGGGCTTTCCCCGCCTCTATGGCTGGGGCGAGGTCGACGGTGTGCCTGCAATTGTCATGGAATGGGTCGAGGGCGAGACACTTGCCCGCTTGCGTTCGCGACTCGCCGTGGACGATGCCGGACGCCTGTCGCCGCTTGTGGCGGCGCGTCTGGGTCGCGACCTGTTCGATCTGCTCTGCCGTATGAGCCTGGTGGGCGAGGGCTTTGTCCATCGCGATATCTCGCCCGCTAATATTATGGTGCGTACGGCGCGTCTACCGCTTGACCGGCAGCTTGCCGAGGGCACCTTTGACCTGTGCCTGATCGACTTTGGCTCGTCGCTGGCGCTCGAGCCTGCGTCGGCCGTGGCCGGTACCGGCGGCAAGGCGTCGTTTACGGAGCGCTATGCCACGCTGCGTCGCGCGACGGTTGCCTATGCCCCGCCCGAGATGCTCACCGACGATATTCCCGACCTGCGCGCTTTGCGTATGTCGCCGGCGATTGACGTATACGCCGCGGCAAGCACGGTTTACGAGCTCATTGCCGGCGTCGCGCCATACGAAGCCGCGCCGAGTACTTCGGGTGCCTCGGGTTCGCGCAAAAAGACGCGCGACATCGCGAGCCCCTACCGTCTCAAGATGGACACGCGGCCCGACTATCCTATTGGTGCCCATGCGCCCGGTTGTGATTTGACTCAGCTGCTTCGTCGTGAGCCCGATGTGGCGCTCGCCGCGGCCGAGCAGGCCCAGCAGCTAGGGCTTGAGCCGGATTCCGAAGAGCTACGCGATGCGCTGGCGTTTGTCGATGCCCAGCTGTTCGACGTGGTGATGGCCTGTCTGTCCAGCCATCAAAAAGATCGTCCCGAGCCGGCGGCGGTCGAGGCGGCGCTCTCGGCGTTTTGTGACCACTATGCGCAAAATGTCGGTCGTTCGCTTCGCGGCGAGCCGCTCACGCCGTGCCCCATGGATGCGTCTGGCCGCGCGGTTCGTCGCGCGCTGATGGTCGGCGCGACGGTCGTCTGTGGCGTGGTTTGGGCTGTGGTCGTGGTTTCGGCCGCGCTGCTGGCGTCGGGCGCTCGCGTGACGGCGACTTTGGGATCGCTCGTGTGGTCTGGGTCGCTACCGGGTATTATTGCCGCACTGGCGTTGGCGCTGCCAGGCATAGCCGGCGTTGCCGCGGGGGCACTTGCGCGCGATCGGCGCTCGGGCTTCCTGCAGGGTGTGCTTGCGCTTTCTGCCTGCGAGGTTCCGGTGCTGGTTGTGGCTGCATGTAGCGTATTTTCCCAACGCGCCGTGATGGGCGGCCTTGTTGCCGCTCTGGTTGCAACCTATACGCTTACGTGGTTTTTGCTTGCGATGGGCTTTGCCTTTGAACTTCCCGTTTCGGCACCGCGACGCACAAAAGCCCAGATGGCGACTCCGCTTGCCGGTGGAGCCGCAGCTGTCCGTACTTTTGGCGGACCTGTCGAAGTATCGTCCGATTCTATTTCTACGACCAAGGAGGCCTAGGTCGTGGCATCTCAAGTTGAGCTCACCCCATGCGGGGCCATGTTTGACATCTTTAAGCGCGCAGCGCATCTGAGCCATATCGAGCTGTGCGGCTTGGTGCTTTCGTCCCGTCCGCTCGCCGACGGCCGCAGCCCGCAGAGCCGAGCCGCCGATCGCTCTTGGGTTTCCCGCTTTATCGTTCGCGCGCCGGTCGGCACGCTTCAGCAGCGCTACTTTGCCGAATACGGTACCTCGGCTGCGCGTATTATGTCGCAACTGGCCCTGCGCCAGCGCAATCCCATGGACTCCACGGCTGTGATCAATATGGTGTGCGGTCCTGCAGGTGAACCGATGGTACGCGCGCTCGAAGAGTGCCACCAGGACACGAATCTCTATCGCAACGCGCTCGATCGCCTGTCCCAGGCGGCGGAACTCATGCCCGCCGAGCGCGCCGAGGCCGTGCTGGTGCTGTTTGTCGCCGTCGGTTGTTCGGCGGATGTGCGGTCCTCGGTGAACTATGCCATCGACTACGCACACGCGACCTGTGGCGGAGGCACATCCACGCCGCGTTCGCTTGGCATGTCGCTGACTGCGGGCGAACGCGAACCCGCCCCGGCGCACCCCTTGGGCTTGCTGCGCGTGCAAAACAGTTTTGTCGTGAGCGCCCCGCGCTGGATTCAGCCGAGTGAGCAGGGTGTTGAGATTGGCGCGCTGGCCACTGGTGAGGGCGATATTACCGACGTCGGCGACGATGTCTCGGCCCGCCATGCCCATATCTGGTGCGATGCTCAAAATATCTGGCGCGTCGAGGACTTGTCGTCCACCAACGGAACCGTGGTGGTAAACGGGGCCACGCGCGTCTGCATTCAGGTCGAGCCCGGCCGTTCCGCCCAACTCAATCCCGGCGATGAGCTCAAGCTCGGCGAATCCACTACCTACGCCATCCTCTTCGGTGCTCTCTAGCCGGCAGATAGGGACGTTCCTTTTCTGCCGCCACTTGGGGACGCTCCTCGGCGCGCCAGAGCCGGTCGCCTGGGGATGGAGAGACCATTTTGGCCCTTGGCAGTCACCCAAGGTAAACCTTTACCGCACGCCTATATTTGCCGAAATTACACTTGACGGCGGGGTACAATAAACCCGCATGCGGATTTCCGTTGCGGGCGCTTCCCATCGCCGGGGCGTGCCCGGGAGCATCCGGCATGCGGCCTTTGCGGCGCTCGGTCATGTGCAAGACGGGCGGTCGGGCCTGTAGGGCGCATCAGCTGCCCCTCGCCTCGGCATGTCTTCTCTCCACGCCATGTACCTGCTGCTGAGCCTGCCTGCCAGATGATTGGAAGCAACAGCGTAAATCCCATCACGCCAACATCCCGGCGATCGCCGGGGCCTGTATACCTATATGAGAGGAGAGGGGTATATGGCGCGTAAGTTTAAGTCTATGGACGGCAACGAGGCGGCCGCATATGTTTCGTATGCGTACACCGAGGTAGCGGGAATCTATCCCATTACGCCGTCCAGCCCGATGGCCGACCATGTCGACCAGTGGGCGGCCCAGGGCCGCAAGAACATCTTCGGCACCCCGGTCAAGGTCGTCGAGATGGAGTCCGAGGCAGGTGCAGCCGGTACCGTTCACGGTTCGCTGGGCGCCGGTGCTCTGACCACCACCTACACGGCTTCTCAGGGTCTGCTCCTGATGATCCCGAACATGTACAAGATCGCGGGCGAGCAGCTCCCGGGCGTCTTCCACGTCTCCGCGCGTTGCGTCGCTTCCCACGCCCTGAACATTTTTGGCGATCACTCCGACGTCATGGCCTGTCGTCAGACCGGCTTCGCCATGCTCGCCGAGGGCAACGTCCAGGAGGTCATGGACCTCTCGCCGGTGGCTCACCTTGCCGCCATCGAGGGTAAGACCCCGTTCCTTAACTTCTTCGACGGTTTCCGCACCAGCCACGAGATCCAGAAGGTCGCCATGTGGGACTACAAGGATCTGGCCGAGATGTGCGACATGGACGCCGTCCAGGCTTTCCGCGATCACGCGCTCAACCCTGAGCACCCGCACACCCGCGGCAGCCACGAGAACGGCGACATCTTCTTCCAGAACCGTGAGGCCTGCAACAAGGTCTACGACGAGCTTCCCGCCGTCGTCGAGGGCTACATGAAGAAGATCAACGAGAAGCTCGGCACCGATTACGGCCTGTTCAACTACTACGGCGCTCCCGATGCCGACCGCGTCGTCGTGTGCATGGGCTCCTTCTGCGACGTGCTCGAGGAAGTCATCGACTACCTCAACGCTCACGGCGAGAAGGTCGGCCTGGTCAAGGTTCGTCTGTTCCGTCCGTTCTCCATCAAGCACTTCGTCGACGTTCTCCCCGAGACCGTCAAAAAGATCGCCGTCATGGACCGTACCAAGGAGCCGGGTTCTATCGGCGAGCCGCTCTACCAGGACGTCGTCTCCGCTCTCTACGAGGCCGGCAAGACGGGCATCAAGGTCGTCGGCGGCCGTTATGGCCTGGGCAGCAAGGACACGCCTCCCGCGTCCGCGTTCGCTGTCTTCGAGGAGCTCAAGAAGGACGAGCCCAAGCGCGAGTTCACCATCGGCATTGTCGATGACGTGACCAACCTGAGCCTGCCCGAGGCCGAGGATGCGCCCAACACCGCAGCCCCCGGCACCATCGAGTGCAAGTTCTGGGGTCTGGGTGGCGACGGTACCGTCGGCGCCAACAAGAACTCGATTAAGATCATCGGCGACCACACCGACAAGTACGTCCAGGCCTACTTCCAGTACGACTCCAAGAAGACCGGCGGCGTCACCGTCTCGCACCTGCGCTTTGGTGATTCCCCGATTCGCTCGCCGTACTACGTGACCAAGGCCGACTTTGTCGCCTGCCATAACCCCAGCTACATCGTTAAGGGCTTCAAGATGGTCCGCGACGTCAAGCCGGGCGGCACCTTCCTGGTCAACTGCCAGTGGAGCGACGAGGAGTTCGCCGAGCACATGCCCGCCGTGGCCAAGCGCTACATCGCGAACAACAACGTCAACGTTTACCTGATTGACGCTATCGACCTGGCCGCCAAGGTCGGCATGGGCAAGCGCACCAACACGGTGCTCCAGTCCGCCTTCTTCGCGCTGGCCAAGGTCCTGCCCGCCGAGGACGCCCTGCAGTACATGAAGGACGCGGCTACCAAGTCCTACATGAAGAAGGGCCAGGCCATCGTCGACGCCAACCATAAGGCCATCGATGCCGGCGCTACCGCCTTCCGTAAGTTCGAGGTTCCGGCCGACTGGGCTACCGCCGAGGATGCCGCTCCCGTCGAGCTCTCCGAGGAGACCAAGTCCGCCATCGCCCAGCAGGTCAAGAACCTGCTCGAGCCCATCGATCGCATGGATGGCGACAGCCTGCCTGTTTCCGCCTTCGTCGATTGCGCTGACGGCCAGTTTGAGCTGGGCGCCTCCGCATACGAGAAGCGCGGCGTCGCCGTGGTCGTTCCCCACTGGGACGAGACCAAGTGCATCCAGTGCAACCAGTGCGCCTATGTGTGCCCGCATGCCACCATCCGTCCGTTCGCGATGACCGAGGACGAGGCCGCCGCCGCGCCCGAGGCTACCCGCACGCTCGACGCCATGGGCCCCAAGGCCAAGGGCATGAAGTTCACCATGGCCGTGTCCCCGCTCGACTGCATGGGTTGCACCAACTGCGTCAAGGTCTGCCCCAAGGGCGCCCTCGAGATGGTTCCCACCGAGCAGGAGATGGACCAGCAGCCCGTTTGGGACTACATGGTCGAGAACGTCTCCGAGAAGAAGGAGCTCATCGCGGCCAACGTCAAGGGCAGCCAGTTTAAGCAGCCCTACCTGGAGTTCTCCGGCTCCTGCGCCGGCTGCGCCGAGACCGCCTATGCACGTCTGGTGACCCAGGTTGCCGGCGACCGCATGTTCATCTCCAACGCCACCGGCTGCTCCTCCATTTGGGGCAACCCCGCTGCCACCGCTCCTTACTGCAAGGACAAGGACGGTCACGGCCCGGCGTGGAACAACTCCCTGTTCGAGGACAATGCCGAGCACGGTCTGGGCATGGCCGTCGGTTACGAGGCCGTCCAGAAGAAGCTGATCGCCGCTACCCAGGACATCATCGCTGCCGATGGTCCGTCCGATGAGCTCAAGGCCGCCGGCCAGGCTTGGATCGACTCCGTCAACGACGCCGAGGCCTCCAAGACCGCTGCTGCTGCCTACGTTGCCGAGCTCGAGAAGTGCGGCTGCGACGCTTCCAAGGCGATCCTCGCTGACAAGGCTTACCTCACCAAGAAGTCCTTCTGGATCTTCGGCGGCGACGGCTGGGCCTACGACATCGGCTTCGGTGGCCTGGACCACGTCTTGGCTTCCGGCCACAACGTCAACGTCTTCGTCTTCGACACCGAGGTCTACTCCAACACCGGCGGTCAGGCCTCCAAGGCCTCGAACCTGGGCCAGGTCGCTCAGTTCGCCGCTGCCGGTAAGGTGACCAAGAAGAAGTCCCTGGCCGAGATCGCCATGAGCTACGGCTACGTCTACGTGGCGCAGGTCGCCATGGGCGCCAACCCGGCTCAGACCCTCAAGGCCATTCACGAGGCCGAGGCCTACGACGGCCCGTCCCTCATCATCGGCTACAGCCCCTGCGAGATGCACTCCATCAAGAAGGGTGGCATGCAGAACTGCCAGGCCGAGATGAAGAAGGCTGTCGAGTGCGGTTACTGGAACCTCTTCCGCTTCAACCCCGAGGCTGCTGCCGGCAAGAAGTTCTCGCTCGATTCCAAGGAGCCCGCGGGCGGTTATCAGGAGTTCCTGATGAACGAGGCCCGTTACGCTTCGCTGACGCGTTCCTTCCCCGAGCGCGCCGAGGAGCTCTTCAAGGAGAATGAGCAGGCTGCTATGGACCGCTATCAGCACCTGCTGAAGCTCAAAACGGTGTATAACGAGGCCTAGGTCTCCCACCGCAGGATCTGAGGGCTGACCTTCGCGGACGTCCTCGGACATGAAAGAACCCCCGCTGCGCATTATGTGCGGCGGGGGTTCTTTCGTCCTGACGCTCCTATTTGGCAAGGTGTTTTTTAGAATCCATTTTGCGCTCGGCCTCGAAGGCTTGCCTGTCCCAATCGAGCGGAAGTCCGGCCTCGACCCATGCCTCGTAGGCCCTCCTTATGGGCTTGAGCTCCCCGCCATCCCGCGGAACCTCGACCTGAGCCCCTCCGGGGCGGTGGTGAGCAGCGACCTCGCGGTGTTGATCGCCGAGGTCCGCGCCTTCACCGCCCCGGAGCGCGCCGCGAGCATGCAGCGCACCCCGTCGACCCACCCGTCCTGGCTCTTGGGGGTCCCGAGCCCTGAGCCGGACATCGCCGCGCGGGCCGCCCTCTCCGCGTCCGACTCGTCGCACTTTCCCTGCCCCGGGCGCCTCCTCTGCATCCTCGCCGGGGAGAGCGCCTCGCGCACGGGCATCCCAAGCGACGCGAGGTGCCTGGTGAGGCCCGCCCCGTAGGACGACGTCCCCTCCATCGCGACGCAGGCCGGCTCCCCGGCCGCCGCGATCGCCCCGGCGAGCGCCTCGTAGCCCGCCGCGTCGGCGGGGAACCGGCGGGACAGGACCTTGCGGCCCCTCCAGTCCAGGACGCACAGCCAGTGCGAGTCGGCGTGGGTGTCGACCCCGCAGAAGACCGGCCCGCGGGCGCCGGGTGTCGATTCGTTTTGCATGTCTCGCTCCGTTCTTTCCGTGCTCGCCTGGACCGGGCAGACGGCACACTGACGGGGCGCGATAGAATGCGGTTGTTCGGGTCCGCGGTATCGCTCCATGCTCCTATTAGGTCATGCGGCGGTCTCGGCTCGCCGCGGCCCGCGCGGGACATGTCAGGAAACGAGGGCAGCCCTGTGGGCGCCAGCGGAATGTGGGGTCACCGCGCGGTCCGCATCTGATGGTGTCGACGTCAATGGTATACGGGTGCACCATCGACGTCTTCAATACAGAAGATATCAGTGCGGAGTGTCCGCGAAGGTCAGCCCTCAGATCCTGCTACGACTACGTCCTCAGATTGTGTGGGCGGATGAAGGACGTAGTTGGCCGGGTATTCCGTCCCTTTCGCTGTTTCGCGGCTTTGCCGCGAAACCTCGCGCCACTTTGGGGATGGATGGGGGACTTGGCTGTTGCCGCCTTTTCGGAGCGCTTCTTTATTCCTTTTGCTGGATGAAAAGCCCCTTGTTTTTGCAGGGGTGCATACTCGACTTATAAGTGCATAGAATCTCGTATAGCGCGAGTAAGATATTGCGCTGTCCGTTTTGTGTTTAGCAGAGATGTAGTTTGCATAATCCGACATAATCCTCGCTTCATTTAAATAAAGTCGCACGTAAATTACGTAGATATGTCTGAGCTGGAGTTCTGTACGCTGAGCGGACAAAAACGACCGTTCACCGTTCCGCTATTTTCAAAATGAATAAAATGAGCGATAAAGAGAATATAAACCCTAATAAACTCGCGTATCGCACGGACGCGGGTTATTAATGGGTTGTAGGCCTTTTACAGAAAGGATTCCAGCAATGTCTAAGCCTCTTGGCAAGCCCGATCGTATTGTCGTCGCCCTCGGCGGCAACGCCCTCGGCAACAACCCCGTCGAGCAGATCGAGGCCGTGAGCAACACCGCCCACGCTCTCCTCGGCCTCATCGAGCAGGGCAACGAGATCATCATCACCCACGGCAACGGCCCGCAGGTCGGCATGATCCAGAACGCCTTCGCCGCCGCCCACGACGCCATCGGCACCCCCGAGATGCCGCTGCCCGAGTGCGGCGCCATGTCCCAGGGCTACATCGGCTATCACCTGCAGCAGGGCATCGGCCGCGAGATGCACAAGCGCTACAAGCGTTGGCACGCCGCCACCGTCGTCACCCAGATCGAGTGCGATCCCGACGATCCCGCGTTCAAGAACCCGACCAAGCCGATCGGCCCCTTCTACACCGAGGAGCAGGCCAAGGAGTTCATGGCCGAGGATCCCTCCAAGGTCTTCGTCGAGGATTCCGGCCGCGGCTGGCGTCGCGTCGTCGCCTCCCCCGATCCCAAGAAGATCGTCGAGGCCGACTCCATCCTCAACCTGCTCGACAACGAGTTCATCGTCATCGCCTGCGGTGGCGGCGGCATCCCCGTCGTCCGCGACTACGAGAACAAGGGCTGCTACAAGGGCGTTCCCGCCGTCATCGACAAGGACCTGGGCGGCGAGCTGCTGGCCGAGGACTGCGACGCCGACGTCCTGTTCCTGCTGACCGCCGTCGAGCACGTCGCCATCAACTTTGGCAAGCCCAACCAGGAGGAGCTCGAGGACCTCACCGCCGACGAGGCTGAGCGCCTGGCCGACGAGGGTCAGTTCGGCAAGGGTTCCATGGAGCCCAAGGTCCGCGCCGCCATCAAGTTCGCCCGCTCCCGCAAGGGCCGCACCTGCATCATCGGCGCCCTGGACAAGGCCGCCGAGACCATGGCCGGCCTCTCCGGTACCCGCATCCACGAGTAGCCCCTACTCCGTTGCCTCTCCCGTGGGCGCCAGGCAAAGCGCCCACAAACTAGCCTCTCTTCATGAGCCCCGCGGTCCGCTCCGACTGCGGGGCTTTTGCTATTCACCTAGTCATTGGGGACGTTCTTAAACGACTAGTCAAACAAGAACGTCCACAACGACTACTCATTTAAGTCTGTCCCCAATGACTGCGGAAAGCGCATCTCACACCGGCACATGGCTTTCGGGTCCTTTCTCCGTGCTCCCTATAAGTTCGGCTGGACTCCCCGCAACCTGTTCCGAGTTGGCGGAACGAGCGCGACGTGGAGTGTCATTCTTTACCGCGTTAGACTAGACGCAGGGAAAGGAGGAGGACATGGATGCTCGCGTCAAGCAGCTTGTAAATATGATCGAGGACGCTCAGCCTGTCGCTATCGCGGTACTTGCCAAGCGTCTCGAGGTAAGCGAGCGCGCCGTGAGAAACTATATCCATCGCGCAAACGACAACCTTGCAGGGGTTGCACGCATCGTTGGCAGCAAGGGGCAGTATCGTATCGATGTTGCACGTGCAGATGAGCTTGCTCGCTTGCTAGACGGTGCGGCTCAGGCCCATCCGGGCATTCCTGATACGCGCGACGGCCGTGTGTCCTTCCTTCTTAACGACCTCCTCATGCGGTCCCAGTGGGTGACGATTGAGGAGTATGCGGATTTACTCTACGTTTCGGCGCGAACTCTGTCCAATGACATGCGTCTGGTAGAGCAGAAACTCGCCCAATTTGACTTAACGCTCGAAAAGCGCCCACGCTACGGAATCCGCGTTGCGGGCGGGGAGTCGCAACGGCGCCTGTGCCTGGCCTCGCTGGTGAGGCCCGTGTTGCCCGACACCGACGATGCAAAGCTCGCCGAGCGCCTGCGGGCCATCGCCGCATGTGTGGACGATGCCCTGACGGCCTCGCCCGTCACGGTGAGCTCGCTGGCATCCCGCAATCTCATCATGCATCTTTACATTGCTCTTGGCCGCATCGAGCAGGGCTGCTATGTCCCAGCTGCAGAATCGGACGTTCAAAAACTGGAGGGAACGCGCGAATACGCCGCGGCTTTCCAGATTGCCGCAAACATCAAGGATGCCCTGGGCGTGAGCATGCCCCGAGAAGAGGTTGCCTTTATCGCAATCCATTTGCTCGGCAGGGGCACGGGCGTGCCCGAGAAGGGCTCTGCCGTTATCTCGGACGAGATGTGGGAGATTGCTTCCGAGATGGTACGTGCGGTCAACGATGAGTTTAGGTTTGACTTTAGCGGCGATCTTGAACTTCGCATGAACCTTGCTCGGCATATCGGCCCTCTGGGCTATCGCCTTGAATATCACATGCATATGGATAACCCCATGCTGCCCGATATCAAGACGAGGTTTCCGTTGGCCTATTCGATGGCAGCTGGCACCTCGCAGGTACTCGAGCGTCATTTTGGCAGCCAGCCCTCTGATGAAGAGCTCGGCTACATCGCCATGGCATTTGCCCTGGCCCTCGAGCAGCAAGCCGACCAGCCGCGTCGCAAACGCATCCTGATCGTGTGCGCCTCGGGAGCGGGAAGCGCCCGTATGCTCGAGCACCAGTACCGCAAGCAGTTTGGCATGTATATCGATTCGATTGAGACATGCGATGTCGCCCGCGTGGGAACGTTCGATTTTTCGCATATCGACTACGTGTTCACAACGGTGCCGCTCAACGTCAAGTTGCCCGTGCCCGTCCGCGAGGCCGATTTCTTCTTGGAGACGAGCGATGTCAACGCTATCCGCAAGGTGCTGAGCGACGACACTGCGCAATCGGACTCCGTGAGCTCTTTCTTTAGCCGTGCCCTGTTCTTCAACCGCGTTGAGGCGTCGTCGAAGCAGGCCGTTCTCCGATATCTCTCCGAGCGCGCCGTCGAGAGCGGCCGTGTCGATGCCCAGTTTGCCCAAGAGGTCGCCGAGCGCGAGAGCGCGAGCGCCACCTCGTTTGGCAATGGGGTAGCCATGCCCCATGGGATGCATCCCTTGAGCGCCGAGGCCTTTGTTACCGTGGGCCTGCTCGAACATCCCATTCTTTGGGACGAATACGGCCATGAGGTCGATATCGTCTTTATGGTGTCGTTTGCCCGGTCGGGCGGCGATGAGGCGCGGATCTTGAGCTCACTGCTCGCCGAGATCTTTATGGACCGCCAGGGGGTCGAGCGCCTACGCGAGCGCCGGTCCTGGCATGAGCTGATGGCGCTTGTGCAAGCGCATACGGCTTAAGACTTCTTTTGTCGATGACCCTGTCAGTCTACCTGCAATAAACCTCGAGGATTGCGGGCGGGAGATAGGCGTTTCGAATATTCAAGTACAAACCAAACATCACGGGAGAGGAGACCGTTATGGACGATCAGGGAACCGAGATGGTTTCGTTTCAGCTGGTCGCTGCAGCGGGAGAGGCACGCAGCCTTGCCTTCGAAGCCCTTGAAAAGGCAAAGGCGGGGGATTTTGACGCCGCCGCCAAACTCATGAAGCAGTCAAAGGATGCGGGAATCAAGGCTCACCACATCCAAACGCAGCTGCTTTCGACTGAGGCAGCGGGCGAGCATCTGTCGGTGGATGTGTTGCTGGTCCATGCTCAGGACCACCTCATGTGCTCCATGCTTGCTCAGGAGCTCGTGCAGGAGCTGATCTGCCTGTATGAGCGCACTGCAACCAAGAACGCCTAGCGGCGTGCGGTGACTATCCAACCAATCAATGCGAAGGGAATCCCTTATGAAGATTCTTCTTGTTTGCGCAGCTGGTCTGTCTACAAGCATTCTGATGAAGAAACTCGAGAAATATGCGGAGCAAAACGGCATCGAGCTCGATATCGATGCGGTGGGTATCGGCGAGTATCAGGAGACGTGCGCCAATTATGACGTGCTGCTCTTGGGGCCGCAGGTGTCCTACCAGCTCAACACCGTCAAGCAGGGGAGCGGTAAGCCGACCGCGGTCATCCCCGCACAGGACTACGGCATGGGCAACGCCGCCAACGTGCTGGCACTCGCCCAGTCGCTGTTGGGTTAGGAGGCAACCATGGAGAAGTTCATGACCCTGCTTCAGGAAAAACTGACCCCTATCGCCAATTTCTGCGGCACCGAGCGCCACTTTGCCTCCATGCAAAAGGGCTTTATGAGCGCGATCAGCTTCATCTTGGTATCTGCCGTCTTTATGATCCTCGCCAACCCGCCGGTCACGGCCGACCTGGTGGCGCAGGGCGGGTTCTGGTCCGTCTTTGGCCCTTGGCTCGATTTTGCCACGGCCAATAAGCTCACGCTGCTCATTCCCTTCAACATGACGATGGGCATACTGTCGGTGATCGTGACGTTCGCAATCGCCTATAACCTGGCGGGCACCTACAAGATGCCCAAGCTTAACGCCGGTATGACCTCGCTGGTGATGTTCCTGATCGCCGCGGCGCCGTCGTCCTACTACCAGCTTGCTGACGAGTCCGTGCTCCAGGCGGTCCCCTGCACCTATCTGGGTGCGCAGGGCCTGTTTACCGCCATCATCGTTGCCTTGGTCTCCGTCGAGGTCACGCGCTTCTGCCAGACCAAGGGCATCACCATCAAGATGCCCGATGGCGTGCCGCCGTTTTTGTCCGAAACCTTTGGCGCCATCGTACCTATGCTCGCCAACATCCTCATCTTCTTTGGCGGCAACCTGCTGATCCAGATGATCGATCCCGCGCTGTCCATCCCCTCGGTTATCGAGAAGCTGCTCGCTGCCCCGCTTTCCGTCGCAGTTGACTCTGTGCCCGGCGCACTGCTTATCTGCTTCATGACGCTGCTGTTTTGGTGCTTTGGCGTCCACGGCAACATGATCGTAATGCCCATCACCGCCCCGGTCACGCTTGCCGCCTTTGCCGCCAACGCCTCGCTCTATGCTGCCGGGCAGCCGCTTGAGTTCCACCCGGCGCTCATGTCGTTGGCCATCAACCTCATCGGCGGCACGGGTAATACGTTCTCTTTTGTGGCGCTCTGCGCGTTTAGGGCAAAGTCGCAGCAGCTCAAGGCATTTGGCAGGGCATCGATCGTGCCGAGCTTCTTCCGTATCTCCGAGCCCGCGATCTTCGGCGCGCCCATCATCTTCAACCCGATCCTCATGATTCCGTTTGTGCTAGGCGGCATGATCTCGGCCCTGCTGTATTGGGGTGCGGTCTCACTGGGTCTTGTCTCTAACTTCTACATCTTGGTGAGCGGCACGTTCCCCATCTTCGTTCAGGGCTTTGTCCAGTGCCTCGACCCGCGCATCTGGGTGTTTACGATCGTTTTGATCGTGGTCATGGCTGTGGTCTGGTACCCGTTCTTTAAGGTGTACGATAACCAGCTCCTGGCTCAGGAGCAGGAGAACGCCGCGGCAGCTTCTGCCGAGGATGCTGAGTAGCATGAGTTACTTTGACAGAACGTCTGCCGCCGGTATGCCCGAGGGCTTTTTGTGGGGTGGTGCCCTCGCCGCCAACCAGGCCGAAGGGGGCTGGAACGAGGGCGGCCGCGGCATGTCGCACTCCGACCTGATCCCACAGGGTTCCGACCGCTGGGATGTAATGTTTGGCAGGCAAAAGCCCGTGGACGATCCGGACAGGCTGTATCCATGCCGCTGGGGCAACGACTTCTTCCATCATTGGCACGAGGATGTCGAGCTCTTTGCCGAGATGGGCTTTAAGTGCCTGCGTCTTTCAATTTGCTGGAGCCGTATTTTTCCCACAGGGATGGAGACCGAGCCCAACGGCGAGGGCTTGGAGTTTTACCGTCAGGTATTCGAGGCGCTGCGCGAGCATGGAATCGAGCCGCTTGTGACGCTGTCGCACTACGACTATCCGTTGGCTCTGGTCGAGCGCTATGGTGGCTGGCAAAGCCGAGAGATGATCGAGCGGTATGCGCACTACGTCGAGACCGTCGGACGCGCGTACCAGGGCCTCGTGCGTTATTGGCTTACGTTCAACGAGATCAACAGCGTGGCGCTGTCCTATCTCAACGCGGGTGTCACGCTCGAGGATGAGCGTGACCGTGCAGCCGTGACCGCGGCGTTCTCGCACCATATGTTTATGGCGAGCGCTCGCGCTGTCGAGATTCTGCACAAGATCGATCCCGCAAACAAGGTGGGTTGCATGGTCGCTGCCGGTGCGACCTATCCGTACCGTTGTGCGCCCGAGGACGTATGGCTTGCGTATGAGGAGGACCGCGGCCGCTACTTCTACACAGACGTGATGGCTGCGGGCGCCTATCCTGCTTGGAAGCTGCGTGCACTCGAGAAAGAGGGTGTTCACGTGCCCTTTGAGCCGGGCGATACGGAGTATCTGGCAGAGCATACGGTCGACTTCATCTCGTTCTCGTACTATTGCTCGCGCTTGGTGTGCGCCGATGATCAGGTGATCGCCGAGAAGGCGGAGGGCAACGTGTTCCCGACGTTGCGCAATCCGTACCTCAAGGATAAAGAGACTGCCTGGAAGTGGCAGATCGATGCGCTGGGTTTGCGCGTGACGCTTGCCGGCTACCACGATCGTTACCATCTTCCGCTCTTTATCGCCGAGAACGGTGTGGGCGGACTCGATGCGCTGGAAGACGGCAAAGTCCACGATGCGTATCATATTGATTACCTGCGAAGGCATATTCTTGCGCTGCGCGATGCAATTGTCGAGGACGGTGTTGACCTGATGGGATACACGCCGTGGGGCTGTATCGATTTGGTGTCGGCCTCGACGGGGCAGATGAAGAAGCGCTATGGCTTTGTTTATGTTGATGCCGATGATACGGGCAAAGGCACGTTCGATCGCTACCGAAAGGACAGCTTCTGCTGGTACCAAAAGGTCATTGCATCAAATGGCGAGGACTTGAGTTAACTCTTGCAGGTCTGTTGCCCCCGCGGTCCGCTTCGGCCGCAGGGGCTTTTGTTATTGAGGCGGCTGTTCATGAGGAGCATTGCAGGCTGCGGAAACCCGGCACTTGGGGACGTTCCTTTCCTGCCGGCAGCTTGGGACAGTCCTTAAAGGCCGCATCGATCAACTGCGGAAAGCACATCCCAGAATGAGCGTCCAACATGGGGTGCGGTTTCCCTTGAGGCCCTCAATCGGAAAATGCATCCCGGATTTTTGTCGAAAAGCGGTCCCTAGTTTCCCAAACGGGCCGCTAACGGAAAGCGCATCCCGCTATTGGGCCCCAAAGCAGGATGCGCTTTCCGTGCTGGCAGTTCCAAGCAGTTCGGGATGGCCCTTTTCGTTTGCTCTCGGCCGGCGTCCGTAAGACTGTCCCCGACGACCACTCATTTAAGTCTGTCCCCAATGAGTGCCCAATGACTAGTAGTAGGCCCACATGGCTTCGACTTCGTTGAGGACCTCTACGACGCCCCAGCGTCGGGCGCTGCGGCTGGCCGAGTTGGGATCGAAGACTTCAATCTGGTCGGCGTCGTCAATACCGTAAAGTACAATGTAGTGGCCCACGTTGGTAAAGGTGCCCGGCCGAACGGCGGCGATGACGGGCGCTCCCGAACGCAGCGCCTGAGTCATCGAGTCGCGATCGTTATGAAGCTCCGTTCCGTTAAGTCCCAACTGCCACGCACCGCTCGTCATAAACGACCATTCGGTTGCACCGGTGGGGGCGTAATTGCCCGCCTCGGAAAGCGCGCACATATCGACGGGGGTCATATCGGTGTGTCCCGTCTTAAAGATATAGACCATGGTGAGACACGTAGGCCCGCAGGCATTTTGGCGGATGGTGCCGCCGGCGTAAGGCAGCTCCGACCACGCAGGGTCGATCTGATACATATGGGGCATGGTGCCGGCTTGCCATTGCGAGCGCGGGGTCGAAAACGCAAACGAATAGCCGGGTGCGACGGGGGCCTTGAGCAGCTTGTCCTCGGCGGTGGGCTCGAGACCGGCCGAGCCGTGGGACATACAGGAGCTCATAAGCACAAAGACCAAACAGGTGAGGATAGAGCACAGTGCGAGGCAAAGTCGACGAGCCGGCAGGGCGGGGGCATTCACGTGCGATGTCGAGCGGTAAGGCTTGCCGTCGCGTCCGCCTTGGGGATGCGAAAAGAAGCGGTTGATATGGATGCCGGGCTGACGTGCGCCGTTGCGGCGCAGTTGCGGAACCTCGGCCTGGCGCTGTCGAGTGCGCGCACCCAAGCGGTTATCTTGCTGCGCACTTGTGCCCGTGCTCGGACGGCCACTCTGCCGTGTTCTGCTTGCCTGCTGCCGAGACGAAGGCCTGGGTTGCTCTTGAGGACGTTGCGGATTGCTGCTCGTGGCACTTCTGGGCGTCGGCGTGGTACGGCCAGCAAGGCGAACGCTTTGTCGCCGTTGATCACCGTCGTTGTATCCGTATGCCATTCGTACCGCCTTGTCTCATGTATAACCTGTCCATCCTACAAAAAAGATGTGCAACAAATGGGCCTGCGCGTCAAAAGCTCGGTAAACGGTACGAAAGGCGCAAAACACACGGCCTCAAAAACATCTCTATATGCGTCCGATGAGCGTACGCCCGTCGGACGGGCGGCAACAATGAGCGGCAAACCGTGCCGTTCGTCCCAAAAACGGCGCCGCTCGTTTTGCAGTTCTGCCTTCGGTCGAGCTGCGAGCGGCGCTGCTGCGCCAAGGCCGTATCTTAAAGCCATGGAATAAAAGCGCGCGGCAAAACGGACCGCGCAAGGGGTGACGCCAAGGGCGTCAAAAAGGAAAGGAGGGGAACAATGGCGGACAAGAACGCAGAAGTTGCAGTCGAGGATAACGGCGGCATGAAGAAAACGCTCTCGCTCTGGAACTTCTTCACCATCGGCTTTGGTGCCATTATCGGTACCGGTTGGGTTCTGCAGGTCGGCGACTGGATGGTCGTGGGCGGCGGTCCCGTTCCCGCTATGATCGCATTCCTCTTGGGTGCAATCTTCCTCGTGCCCGTCGGAGCTGTTTTCGGTGAGCTCACGGCTGCTATCCCCATCTCGGGCGGCATCGTCGAGTATGTCGATCGTAGCTTTGGCCGTACGCTGAGCTACATCACCGGATGGCTTTTGGCCCTGGGCAACGGTATCCTGTGTCCGTGGGAGGCCATCGCCATCTCGACCCTCGTGTCCGAGATGTTCGGCAGCCTGCCCGGTCTTGAGTGGCTGCGCGCCGTCAAGCTCTACACCATCCTGGGGGCCGACGTTTACCTGTTCCCGACGCTGATCGCGCTCGGCTTTGCAGTCTACGTCATCTTCCTCAACTTCCGCGGCGCCAGCTCGGCCGCCAAGCTCCAGGCCTTCCTGACCAAGGCTCTGCTCTGCGGCATGCTGCTTGCCATGGGCGTCTCGCTGTTCACCGGCTCGCCGGACAACGCCATGCCCGTGTTCTCCCAGGTCGCCGGCGCTGGCGGCGGCAAGGCCGCTACCGAGAGCACCAGCCTGTTCGCCGGCATCGTGTCGGTCCTGGTTCTGACCCCGTTCTTCTACGCCGGCTTCGACACCATTCCTCAGCAGGCTGAGGAAGCAGCCGAGGGCCTCAACTGGAACAAGTTCGGCAAGATCATCTCCCTGGCCCTGCTGGCCGCCGGCGGCTTCTACATGGTCTGTATCTACTCGTTCGGCACCATCCTCGACTGGCATGAGTTCGTTAAGAGCCCGGTTCCCGCGCTCGCCTGCCTCAAGGGCATCAACATGCTCCTGTACCTGGCCATGCTCGTCATCGCCACGCTTGGACCCATGGGCCCGATGAACTCCTTCTACGGCGCCACGAGCCGCATCATGCTCGCCATGGGCCGCAAGGGCCAGTTGCCCGAGCAGTTCGCCGAGGTCGACCCCAAGTCCGGCGCTCCCAAGCTCGCCTGCGTCGTTCTGGGCGTCATCACCGTCGTCGGTCCGTTCCTGGGCAAGAACATGCTCATCCCTCTGACCAACGTGTCGGCTCTCGCCTTCATCTTCTCCTGCGGCATGGTCGCCCTCGCTTGCCTGCGCATGCGCTTCACCGAGCCCGACCTGCCTCGTCCCTACGAGGTGCCCGGTGGCAAGTTTGGCATCTCCCTCGCTATCGCTGCCTGCGCCATCATCATCGGCCTGCTTGTGATTCCGTTCTCTCCCGCCTCCCTCAACATGGTGGAGTGGAGCATCGTGATCGGCTGGTTGGCTATTGGCCTGGCCCTCATGGCTTTCACCAATTCCCGCAAAAAGTAACGCCTAGCCGGGGCGGATCAGGTGCGCGGGCCCCTCTCTTCCGCGCACCGAACCCGGCGCCACTTGGGTAGCTTTGTGAGGCCTTAACCCAACACGGCCTCGCCCACTATATGGATCCATAAGGAGGAACCATGTCCACTAAGTATGCAATCGTTGGCGGCAAGCTCATCGACGGTACCGGTGCCGAGCCGGTCGAGAACTCCCTCGTTCTCGTCGACGACAACGGCAAGATCGAGTACGCCGGCGCCATGCAGGACCTTCCCGAGGGCGTTGAGGTCATCGACGCCGCCGGCAAGACCGTCCTTCCCGGCCTGATCGACACCCACCTGCACTTCTCGGGCAACTTGACCGACGATGACACCGACTGGGTCATGCAGCCGCTCCTCGAAAAGCAGGCCGTCGCCGTCAAGCAAGCCTACGACTGCCTCACCCACGGCCTCACCACCGTCTGCGAGATCGGCCGCTTTGGTATCCAGATCCGTGACTGCATCGACAAGGGCGTCTTCAAGGGCCCGCGCGTTCTGGCCACCGGCCTTGGCTTCTGCCGCGTTGCCGGCCACGGCGACTCCCACCACTGCAGCCAGGAGCTCAACAAGGAATCGCACCCCTGGGGCGATCAGGTCGACGGTCCTTGGGATCTGCGCAAGGCCGTCCGTCGTCGCCTGCGCGAGAACCCCGATGCCATCAAGATCTGGGCTACCGGTGGCGGCATCTGGCGCTGGGACTCCGGCCGCGACCAGCACTATTGCTCCGAGGAGATCCAGGCCGTGGTCGAAGAGGCAAAGATGGTCGGCATCCCCGTGTGGAGCCACTGCTACAACAACCACGCCGCTGCCTACGACTCCGTCCGCTTTGGCTGCGAGCAGCTGATTCACGGCTTCGATATCGATGAGCGCACCATGGACCTCATGGCCGAGCAGGGTACCTTCTTCACCCCGACGATCGCCTTCCTGCCCACCTGGTACGCCACCTATCCGCCCGTCTACGTCCCCGAGCTGCACGACAAGTACGAGGGCACCCTGGTCGAGAAGGAGCTGCAGCGCAACTACGACTGCCTGCGCGAGGCTAAGAAGCGCGGCGTCGTCATGACGATCGGCTCCGACTCCTTCTCCTTCGTCACCCCGTACGGCACCTGCTCCATCGAGGAGATGTACGAGTTCGTCGACAAGATCGGCTTCACCCCGGTCGAGACCATCACCTGTGCAACCCTCAACGGTGCCAAGATGTGCCACATCGAGGACGAGACCGGTTCCATCGAGGCCGGCAAGTGCGCCGACCTGCTGGTCGTCAACGGTGACGTCGCTGCCGACATCCACGTGCTCAACACTGACAACATGGACGTCATCATGAAGGACGGCTGGATTGTCGAGGCCGGCACCTTCGGCGAGGCAAACAAGTACAGCGCCTAAGCTACCGTTCATCGATGGCTTGATGTAAAACACAGTATTTGATTGCATAATGCAATGGAGAGGGTCGCTTGCGGCCCTCTTTATTGCTATGGGGTGCGTCAGTAAGAAGGAGATGACGGTGGATCTCAATAGGCTGATTCTAGGCAAGAGCTACAACTCTACCAAGGTCTTTCGTACCGCTCAGCATGTGGTTCAAGCCATCTTGCTCGGTATTGTCGTCCCGCTGCTTATCCTGCTGCTCATCTGGGATCTAACCGATAATCCCAATCCCGTTCCGGGCGTTGTCGTTATTGCCGGCATGGTCATGCTGTGCTTCTTTTTCTCGTATGTCTTTGTGGTCCCCGACGACCTCACATCGAGCGCAACCGACCGTACGCTCGCCATCGCATCAAAAATATTCGCCTACACGTCGCGCGGCCTTACGCCCGAAGCGGCCCTGGGCGCCTCTAAAATTATCCTGTCCGAGACCATCGCCTCTGCCATTTGCTTTACCGACGGCAAGCAGGTGTTGGCAAGCTGGGGCGAGGACTCGGCAAAGTGCCCCGCCGGCACCCCGGTCGTGCTCAAGACCACGCTCAGTGTGATTGAGACGGGCGAGCAGAGCGTGTTTTCGCGTGACACCTCCAATGAGACGGGCGGCTATTTTCCCCGCCTGCGCGCCGGCATCGTCGCGCCGCTTACCGTGCGCGGGCATTGCGTGGGCACGCTCGAGCTGTATTATCCCCGTCTGAGCAGCATCGATATGCGCCAGACGGCGCTTGCCTCGGGCTTTGCCGACCTCATTTCCACGCAACTTGCGAGCTTTGAGCTCGAGCGCCAGGACGAGCTTACGGCCCGCGTGGAGCTGCGCGCCTTGCAATCGCAGGTCGATCCTCATTTTCTGTTTAACACCATCAGCACCATCGTGTCGCTCGTACGTACCGAGCCGGACAAGGCCAGGTCGCTGCTGATTGACTTTTCCAATTACTACCGTCAGACGCTTTCTGATTCCGATACCCTCACAACGCTCGAGCACGAGGTGGAACAGGGCACTCGCTATATCAATCTAATGCAGGCTCGTTATGGCGACGGCCGTCTGCGCGTTTCGGTCGACATCGACTTTGAGGTGCGCGACAGCCTGGTGCCGCCGTTTATCTTGCAGCCGCTGCTCGAAAACTGCATCAAGCATGCGCAGCGCGAGACCGAGCCGCTTTCTATTCGTGTTAGGGCTTTTGAGACCGATGACGGCTTGGAGATCATCGTCGAAGATGACGGCATCGGTATGAGCGAAGAAGTCTGCGCGCATCTGTTTGAGCAACATCGCCGAGAGGAGCCCGAGAGCATTACCGCCGACGGCTCCATCAAGCGAGGTTGCGGTCTGGCGCTCTTCAACGTGCTTCAGCGCATCCATTTCTTTTACGGAGAAGATTCCGGCATGCGCGTGGAGTCCCAGGAGGACGTGGGAACGCAGGTTATCGTCGAGCTGAACGGCGAGCCGCATGAGCCGGCGCCGTTGACGGCGTAGCACGCGAGTGTATTGAGGAGAGAGAGGAAGCGAACATGTCCGAAGGCTGGAACATCCTGGTGGTTGATGACGAGCCTCCCATTAGGGCTGAGCTACGCTATCTGTTGGAAAAGGATACGCGTGTAGGTCAGATTGCCGAGGCGGGCAATGTCACCGAAGCAGTGGAGTCGATTCTGTCGAACAAGCCCGACGTGCTGTTTTTAGACATTACCATGCCCGGTCGCTCGGGAATTGAGCTTGCCGAGACGCTGCAGAACCTAAAGACGCCGCCGGTCGTGGTGTTTGTGACGGCATTTGCCGAGTATGCGGCTGATGCCTATAACCTCGATGCTGTCGATTACATCGTTAAACCGGTCGAGGATGCCCGCTTGTCAAAGGCACTCGACAAGATCGAGACTGCCCTGGGCGCTCGCCGTGTCGTCCATGCTCCGCACCAGCCTTTGCGCTTGACGGTGGATCGCGGGGGTAAAAGGGTGTTCATTCCCGTGGCGGATGTCTGCTACTTTGAGGCGCGCGCCGATTTTTGCAACGCCGTTTGCGCCGAGGGAACATACCTGATCAACGAGTCGATTTCCTCGCTCGAGCGGCGTCTGGCCCCCGAGGGCTTTATCCGTGTCCACCGCAGCTATCTGGTCAATTTGGAGGACGTGCACAATGTTGAGATTGGCTCCACGGGGTTGATGGAGCTCAGGCTCGACCGCGTGAGCTCGACGGTGCCGGTGTCCCGTCGTCGTGCCGCCGAGGTCAAGTCGCACCTGGGACTTGCGTAAGAGGCTGGCGTGCCGTCGTTTACCATCGCAGGTTTGGCACGGGCGCGCGGTGGGCATAATGGGTGGCATCGAATGAAATCGAAAGGATCATTATGCCCGCGCTTATCACCCATCATCTGTTTGGCGAGGAAAGCATCGACCGTCTTCCGCAGGGCGTCATCACGTCCGATGAAGAGCGCATTGCCTTTATCTTGGGCAACCAAGGCCCCGACCCGTTTTTCTTTCACATTCTGACACCGCGTGTTTCCGACTGTACGCTGCTGGCGCAGGTCATGCATCGCTCGCGCATGTCTCGCCAGTTCGCGTGCCTGCGCGACGGCGTGTCCCATCTGCTGCCGCGCGACGCCAGCTTGGGTCGCGCCTTTGCGCTGGGCCTGCTGTCTCATTACGTGCTCGACCGCAACGCCCATCCCTTTGTCTATGAGCAACAGTTTGGCATCGTGGAGTCCGATCCCGAGCTGGAGGATTCGGGCAGCCAGGTCCATGCGGTGCTCGAGAGCGACCTGGATGTACTGATGCTGCAGCTTAAGCGCGATGGCGCTACGGTCGACGATTACCCGCCGGCGGGCGAGATCGTCACCACCGATCGCATCAATCGCGTGGCCGGCGTGCTGATGAGCTATGTTGCCGGACGCGTGTACGGCATTGACATTCCGGCGGGGGAGTACGGTGCTGCCGTTGCCAATATGCAGCGACTTTACCGTGCGATTGAGCCGGCCGGCTCCGTAAAGACGCGCGCGATCTCGCTGGTTGAGGGGTTGGTGCACGACTACTCGCTGCTCGACGGCCTTGCCCATCGCGTGACGACGGAGCTGCCCGAGCGCACTGGCAATCTGGGTCATCTGGCGTGGAAGAATCCCTTTACCGATGAGGTCTCGAATGAGAGTTTCCCCGAGGTCTTTGACCGCGCGCTGCTCGATTACGAGCTCACCGTTGCCCGCTTTATCGAGACCGGTGACATGGATGCCGTGACCGGCCATATCAACTATAGCGGCCGCGTACTCGACGCCGACGAGGAGTTCGACCGCGAGGAGTAGGACCCGTGCGTGCCCCTTTGCCGAATCCTTACCAGCGCTTCTGTGCAATTGGGGTACGATGAACTAACTGCATATCGGGCGAATACGAAGGGGCCCTGTCCATGAAATACACCAAGCTCGAGCGTAACTGGGTTATGTACGATGTGGGCAATTCGGCCCTCGTGTTGCTCAATACCTCGGTGGTGCCCATCTACTTTAACGCCATCAATACCGGTGCTTCCTCGGCAGACCTGGTGGTCGCTTGGGGCAACGCTCAGACGATCGCCTCGCTGGTCATTGCCATGCTCATGCCCATTCTGGGCGCGCTTGCCGATTACGCCGGCAACAAGATTAAGTTCTTCTTGGGCTTCTTCCTCACGGGCCTGGTTCTTTGCCTGGCGCAGGCTATCCCAATGTCTGCCATGGCATTTTTGACCGTGTACGTGCTGTGCACCATCGGCCTTAACTCTTCTATGACGTTCTACGACGCCATGCTGCCCGACATTACCACCGACGAGCGCATGGACGCCGTGTCCAGCTCGGGCTATGCCTGGGGCTACATCGGTTCCACCGTTCCGTTCATCATCTGCCTGGCGCTCATCATGGGTGGCCCCGCTCTTGGCGTCCCCACCATGCTGGCAACGCGTCTGTCGTTTATCATCACTGGTGCTTGGTGGCTCATCTTTACCCTGCCGCTCATTCGCACCTATAAGCAAAAGTACGGTCGCGAGCGCGGTCCCGAGGACACCATCGGCCACATCGTGGGCGGTGTGTTCTCCGAGGTCGGACACACCATGCGCGAGATCGCCCACAACAAGACCGTGCTGGTCTACATGATCGCGTTCTTCTTCTATATCGATGGCGTCCACACGGTCATTTCCATGGCTACCAGCTACGGCTCGGCTTTAGGCATCGACTCGACCCAGCTGGTGCTGGCGCTGCTCGTTACGCAGTTTGTGGCCTTTCCGTCTGCCATCATCTACGGCAAGCTCGCCGGACGCGTGGGCACGCTCAACATGATCCTGGTGGCCGTCGCCGCCTACATGGGCATTGTGCTGTTCGCCGCATTCTTCCTAAAGACCGCCTTCGAATTTTGGGTGCTTGCCATTATGGTCGGCCTGTTCCAGGGCGGCGTGCAAGCGCTCAGCCGTAGCTACTTTGGCCGCATTATCCCCAAGGAAAAGTCCAACGAGTACTACGGCTTCTTTGACATCTTTGGTCGTTATGCAAGCGTCATGGGCACCTTCCTGGTGTCGGTCGTCACCTCGCTGACCGGCAACCCGTCGCTGGGCGTCCTTTCCATTGGCGTGCTGCTGATCGTTGGCTTTATGCTGCTGGTTCGCCTGTCCCGCATGACTCAGGCGGCAGAGCAGACCGCATAGGAGCGAGCGGCTATTGGGCCTGTCCGCGGTACTCTTTTGGGGTTATCCGCAATAAACATTGCGACTTGCGAGCAATGATTTGCCCAAGTGGGTATGATGGAATCAGCTAGGTCGCGGGGCGTCGCCTGTGTTTGGCGGCGCCCCGTTTTTGTGTTGCAGGGAGGGAAGGCATGAACGCCACGGTTGTGATTCCAACATATTGGGCAGACGACGAGGCCCATGCAAACGCTCCCGGCGTCTATGACCACTCGACGAAGCTCAACGCCACCAATCCCGAGCTCGACCGCTGCCTGGCCTCGCTCGAGCAGGTGCACGACATTCCGAGGATTATCCTTTTGGTGGTCTGCCCCATCTCGGTCACGGCTGATGTGTCGAAGCGCGTCCACGAAATCGTCGACGCGCACCCTTCGCTCAAGGTCACCGTGGTTACCAACACCCAGGCATCGCGTATCGCCGACCGTGTGGCGCAGATTGCTCCCAAGGGCTCGGGCGAGTGCGTGAGTCTGCGCGGATACGGCGCCATTCGCAATATGGGGCTTGCCTGCGCTGCGGTGCTCGGCCACGATGCCGTTGTCTTTTTGGATGACGACGAGACCGTTATCGATGCCGACTTTATGAAGCGCGCGACCTATGCACTGGGCCAGCAGACGCGTCAAGGCCTGCCGATTTTGGTTAAGAGCGGTTACTTTTACGATCGAGACGGATCGCCGTTGGCGCCCACGGACAAGGTGGGCATTTGCCATCGTTGGTGGACCAAACGCATCGAGTTTAATCGCTGGATGAAAAAGGCGCTCTCGGGCACCCGTATTTCGCGTTCAAACTACGTGTGCGGCGGCCTTGTGGCACTTCATGCCCGCGCCTTTACCCGTGTGGCGTTTGACCCGTTTATCACCCGAGGCGAGGACTTGGATTACCTCTTTAACATGCGCATGTTTGGCTACGACGTGTGGTTCGATAACGAGTGGACCGTGCGCCATCTGCCTCCGGAGTCCGAAAAGCGCTCACCGCGCTTTATGCAGGATGTATACCGTTGGTACTACGAACGGGCCAAGTTGACATTCGCCGCGCATCAAAAGGAGCTCATTCCCGTTACGGCGGCATCGCTCATGCCCTACCCGGGCCCGTGGATTTCGCGCGAGCTCGACGACCGCGTGCGCAAGACCGCTATGGTCCGCAGCGTGTTTACCCGCGAGCATGAGGGCTACCTGCGCATCTGGCGCCATGGTATCGACGAGGCAAAGGTCTATGCGCGCCAAAACGCTGCAAGCTACCTGCGTTTCCAGAGCTTTTGGCCCAAGATCATGGACGGGCTTTGGCGTGACGCACAACTGATCAGTATCCTGGAGGGGGCCGAATGATCGACCGCCGCGCCCAGCGCGATAGTTCAATATCAATCTTTCGCATCATTGCCGTTGCCTGCGCCATTTGCGTGCTGGTGTACTTTATTTTTGCCTTGGTGACCGGTATCGAGCCGATCGCCACGGTGATTGCCTGCGCGCTGCTGTGCATCTTTCTGTGCATCTTTATCTTTTTGACGCTCAATCCCGATTCGGTGCGCTCCCAGTACACCGAGGAGACGCTCTCGGTGGCCTCGGCCATGCTCGAGGACATTAAGGGCGGTCTGACGCAGGAGTCGGCGCGTTTGGTGTGCCGGCGCATTTTGCCCGAGACGCGCGCCATGACGGTGGCCATCACCGACGAGGACAACGTGCTTGCCTGCGCGGGCGAGTTTGAGGAAAAACTGCTGCCCGATACTCCCATCCACACGCTTGCCACACGCTACGTTATCGAACATGGCATCGTGCAGTCGTTCAACCGTATGGTGGATGTCGTGGGCTCGGACGGCTCGCACAACCAAGTCCCCGCCGGCATTATCGCCCCCATCAAGGTGGGCGATCGTACCGTCGGCACGCTCAAGTTCTACTACAAGACCCCGCGCGCCGTCGACCGTACCCAGTATGCGCTTGCCTCGGGCTTTGCCGAGATCTTGTCCACGCAGCTCGCCATCCACGAGCTCGAGGTGCAAAAGGAACTCACGGCGCGCGCCGAGGTGCGTGCGCTGCAGGCGCAGATTAACCCGCACTTCCTGTTCAACACGCTGAACACCATTGCATCGTTTACGCGCACCGACCCGCTGCGGGCCCGTGAACTGCTTCGTGAGTTCTCATCGTTCTATCGTGCTACGCTCGACAACTCGGGATCGCTTATTCCGGTCTCGCGCGAGGTCGCACAGACCAAGCGCTACCTTACCTTTGAGAAGGCCCGCTTTGGCGAGGATCGCGTGCTTGCGACGTTCGATGTGTCCGAGGACGTGGAAGATACGCTGGTGCCGGCGTTCGTGATCCAGCCGATTGTAGAGAACGCCGTGCGTCATGGTATGGGCGATGACGACGCCCTGAGGATCGACGTGACCGTTCACCAAGACGGCGAGGATGCAATCTTGATTGCCGTGGCCGATAATGGCGTGGGCATGGATGAGGGTACCGCCGCCAGACTGTTTGACGAGCGCTCTGCCCGTCCCGACGCCAGCTCTCCCCAGGGTGGCGGCGCCGGTGTGGCCATGCACAATATTTCGGAGCGCATCCATCGCTTTTATGGGCCGCACTCCTATACGCGCGTCGAATCGGCGCCGGGCAAGGGCACCAAAGTGCTCCTTCATCTTGATTTGTCAGAGAGCATCTTTGACATTCAAGAGTAAAATAAAAGGCTACGGGCTCAACGTCATGCGACGGATGCCCGGCGTAGTTAGTTGACGAAAGGTTTTATCCCTATGCTGCGTGCGATGATTGTGGATGATGAGGCGCCGGCTCGCTCGGAGCTTCGCTTCCTGCTCGAGCAAACGGGCAAGATCGGCACGATCACGGAGGCGTCGAGCGTCCGCTCCGCCATCGAGATGCTTATGGAAAGTCGCGTGGATGTCGTGTTTCTCGATATCTCGATGCCCGGTGCCTCGGGCCTGCAACTTGCCGAGGCGCTGCATAAGCTCAAAAATCCGCCGGCGATCGTGTTTGTGACTGCGTATAGTGACCATGCGGTCGAGGCATTCGACGTGGATGCCGTCGATTATCTGATGAAGCCTGTCGAGGAAGCTCGCTTGGATCGCGCGATCGAGAAGGTCATGCAGCGCGCCAAGCCGGTCACGGACAGCAAGGTGACCATCGAGCGTATCCCGGTGGAAAAGGGCGGCCGCAAGGTGCTCATTCCCGTGGACGACATTCGCTTTATCATGGCCAAGGACGATTACTCCTGCATCTATACCGTCGATGATCGCTTTTTGTCGACGACCTCGCTGGCGCAGTTTGAGGCCAAGCTCTGCGACTTTGGCTTCTTCCGTGTTCACCGCCGCTATATCGTCAACCTGGCGTGCGTCACGGACGTTGAGACGGTGCCCTCGGGCGCCATCCAGCTGGGCATTACGGGCGTCGACGAACGCGTGCCGGTTTCGCGCCGCCGCGTCGTGCCGCTCAAGAAGGCCCTGAGTCTCTAGCACACTGGCCCCGCAGCCCTGTAGACCCATCGTCTGCGGAGCCGTGGGGCCTTTTTTGTATGTATCTGCCGAATCGTTTTTTTCGGAAGGGATCCCATGAACAGTGCAAGCGCCAAGCGTATCGACATCATCTCGGACACCCACGGCTATTTATCGCCTGCGCTCTTGGATGAGCTTGAGGGCGCAGACCTGATCATCCACGCCGGTGACCTCACATCCGAGATGGACTACGAGCACCTATGCACCATCGCCCCCGTGCGGGCCGTACTGGGTAACAACGATTACTACCGCGACTACGGCCCCGATGTAGACCGTCTTGCGCTCTTTACCTACGAAGGCCTTAAATTCGCCGTAGCCCACTACCGCGAAGACCTTCCGGTGGGATCCGTAGACGTAGCCATCAACGGCCACACCCACGTAACCAAAGAAGCCCAAGTGGGCCGTTGCTTAGTCCTCAACCCGGGCAGCGCCAGCTACCCCAGAGGCACCCGAGGCCCCACCATGGCCAGAATGCTCGTCAAAGACGGCAAGATCCTAAGCACCAAGTTTATTGACCTAGACTAACCGCAACAAAAACGGGGGATGCAGATGCGTCCCCCGTTTCCATTTGAGCCAAAGGCGGAAGTTCAACAAGATCCATCAGACCAACCCCGCCGAGGAGCATGCGGGCTAGCCGCGCAGCGGCGCACGCCCGCAAAACTGATTGAACAATGTGACGGCAGGGAGGGTCTCCGGGGCTGAGGGCGGGGGTTAAGTTTGTCGCGAGTTCCGCACGCAAAGGAAAGCACTTAATGTGCTTTCCGTCTTGCGCAGGACTGTAGAGCAGCAAACTTAACCCCCGCCCTCAGCCCCGGAGACCCTCCCGGAGGGACCCAAAAAATTTTTTCAAAAAAGTTGTTGCGCGCCAGACAGACTTCTGTGTATACTAATCCCCGCAGCGCACGCGAGCGGAAACAAACGCGAACGTCTGCCTGGGGAGTTAGCTCAGTTTGGTTAGAGCGCCGGCCTGTCACGTCGGAGGTCGCGGGTTCGAGCCCCGTACTTCCCGCCAACGCAATTAAAGCCACGTCTTCGGACGTGGCTTTTTGCGTTTGATGCACTTTGTTTCGATAGAACGATCGCCCCGGTGCATCTTCGCCCAGAATCCCCGCGCCTTCGGGAACGCAAGTAAAATCTAATAAGTATATCTGTCTGAACAACAGCTTTGTTGCGCAACACCTGTTCTACGAGACAGGGGGTTAGGTTATACTAAATTGCACTGTGCGCCGCACCTGATGCATTTCGCTCCAAGCGCGGCACTCAGTGGATATCCGATTTACCATTTGGATGTCCTGGCGGTCATTTAGCGTCTCGACACAAGCTCGGCCCCGGAGCTCGTTCGAGCTGTTCGTATTCCTTGAAAGGGGAAAAATGGACATATCGAGGAAGACTGATTACGCCCTTCGTATGCTGGCGATGCTTGCTGAGGATCCGGAGCGTTTGCTTTCTGTTCGCACCGCTGCCGAAGAGGTCAATGTCCCGTATTCGTTTGCCCGCTCGATTCAGCACGGTTTGGTCCAGGCCGGTATTGTGGAGAGCCTGCGCGGCGTCCACGGTGGCATGCGTCTCAAGGTCAGTCCGGACGACGTCACTATCCGCCAGGTCGTCGAGGCCGTTCAGGGCCCCATGGTCATGAACGATTGCACCGCGCCCGATGGCGACTGTGCACGCATGGGTACGTGCTGCTATCATCCCCTGTGGGCCGGAGCTCAAGCGCTGATGCGCGACTACCTCGATTCCGTTTCACTGGGCGATATCGTCGCTCACCGCCAGTTCCCGGCCGTCGATTCCAAGTTCGCCGACCGCGATGCGTTTCCCGAGTACGCCACCTGTACGTGCGCTTGCCGGGAGGAATAGCGCCGCATAAGGAGCATAGCCATGATTCAGGACCCCTTTCGTTCGATGATTCGTTCGGAAGGGGTCCTGCGTTATCGCGACCTTCCGTGGCGCCGCACGCGCGACCCGTACATTATTTGGCTTTCCGAGGTTATGCTGCAGCAAACGCAGGTGCCGCGTGTGGAGACGCGTATGCCCGCGTGGCTCGACCGCTTTCCGACCGTACGGGCGCTTGCTCAGGCCGCTCCTTCCGACGTTTTGGATGCCTGGCAGGGGATGGGCTACAACCGGCGTGCCCTGGCGCTTCACAGAGCCGCTCAGTGCGTTATGGAAGACTGGGGTGGGGAGTTTCCACGTGAGACTCGCGACTTGGTCGCCCTGCCTGGTATTGGCCCGGCGACGGCGCAGGGCATCCGGTCGTTTGCGTTCGATCTACCGGGTGTGTATCTGGAGACCAACGTGCGCACAGTCTTTCTGCATCATTTCTTTCCCGACGTGCCGGCCGTTCCCGATCGCGAGCTGGTGCCGCTGATTCAGGCCGCCTGTCCGGCGGCTCCCGGCGCGACGGCGGATGAGATCGCTCCCTTTGCCGTGCCGCTCGATGATGCCGACACGCCGCGCGCATGGTATTACGCGCTGCTGGATTATGGTGCGTATCTTAAGAAGACGCTGCCCAATCCGTCCAGGCGCTCGGCGAGCTATAGCCGTCAGTCCAAGTTTGAGGGCTCGCGCCGTCAAAAGCGCGCCCATATTGTGCGCATGCTGCTGGCTGCGCGCGATGGGCGGCCGGCGGGCATCACACTCGCCGAGGCCGTGGCGGGTGTCAACGAAATGGAGGCGGCGGCAGGCCGCGAGCCGGTCGATCACGGTCTTGTCGCAGGCATTTTGGCCGACTTGGAGCGTGAGGGCTTTTGCCGCTCCGAGGGTGACCGCTGGCTAAGCGTGTAGCCAACCCGAATCTGAAGAAGAGGATTGTAAGGTTTAAATTCTCGGCTTGAGGGCATCCTAAAGACAAGGCCGCTCGAAGCCTACGGGCGGCATATGTTGAAGGGAAGTACACCTATGGATTTTGAGAACTCCCAAACCAAGAAGAACCTCGAGACCGCTTTTGCCGGTGAGTCCCAGGCGCACACCAAGTATCGCTACTACGCATCTAAGGCCAAGAAGGATGGCTACGTTCAGATCTCGAATATCTTTGCCGAGACCGCAGGCAACGAGTCCGAGCACGCCAAACTGTGGTTTAAGTATCTGCATGACGGCGCCGTTCCCGACACCCTGGACAACTTGCGTGATGCCGCTGCGGGCGAGAACTACGAGTGGACCACGATGTACGACGAGTTCGCCAAGACCGCCGAGGAGGAGGGCTTTACCGAGATCGCCGAGAAGTTCCGTGGCGTCGGTGCTGTCGAGAAGGCTCACGAGGAGCGCTACAACAAGCTTGTCGAGCGCATTGAGTCGGGCGAGGTGTTTGAGCGCGAGGGCGTGAAGGTGTGGAAGTGCCTGAACTGCGGGCACCTGCATGTTGGTGCCGAGGCGCCTGAGGTGTGCCCGGTGTGTAACCACCCGAAGGCGTACTTTGAGGAGCAGGTGGTGAACTACTAGCGCTTGGCGCTGGCGTGAGCTGGGCCGGGAGGGCCGGACTACCTTCCCTCCTCGCTCACGGCTTCGCAGGGTCGCGTTGAGGGAAGGTAGTCCGGCCCTCCCGGCCCGCTTTGGTTCGTTGCGTGCTCGCTACAGAAAAGCTGATAACTAAGTTTGTGTGCCGCCCCTATCGGGGCGGCACGTTTTTGTATGGGGACTGGTTGGGACGGCACCGTTCATGGGTGGGGTACACTGGGTGGCGACTTTTAGTTTATCTACTACCTGATGGGGTGTTTTTGTATGGGTAAGAAGTCTCGGGCTCGGGTTGCTGCGGCGGGAACTCGCAAGGATTCTGGTCGTCGGGTTGCCGAGGGTAAAAAGGCCGATCGTGCCGAGAAGGACAAGAAAGTCGGCGCGCATGCTCATCCTGAGTGGGCGCCTCATTTGAATTCGGCTAGTGAGGATTTGACTGCCAAGTTGTTTACTCTGGTCGAGGTAATTTTGGGCGTGGTGCCCCTTGTGGTTATCGGTTTATTCTTGGCTTCGAAGGACGCCACGAGTGTCGATAAACTCACCGAGGTCTTTTCGCAGGACCCCTCGATGGTGGTCTCGTTTATTTCTGCGTGCTTGCAGCCGTTTGTGGCGTACATGCTGTATATGGTCTACCGCAAATACTGCGAGGGTGATGCGGGCTTTGCCGCCGGTAACCTGATCGGTCTTTTGTGCTCCGAGATCCTACTGCTCAATATCCCGGGCGTCATCGGTATGGGCATCTTGCTGTGGCGTGTTTGGCGCAACGTCGCCCCGCACTTTGAGAGCTGGTTGTTTGAACGCCGTGCAATGGGCGTGCTGGCCGACATCGCCGGGTCGCTCGTGATTCTCGTCTTGGCATTTATGTGCGCCACCGCCGCCCGAGGCCTTGCGGGTATGTAGTCTGTCCTCACCGACCACGGAGCGCAGGGCGGGGAAACCTTTCCCTCTCGCTCACGGCTCCGCAGGGTCGCGCGAGGCAAAGGTTTCCCCGCCCTGCGCCCCCGGCGTTGAGTCGTCGCATGCTCGTTACAGAAAAGCTGATAATAAGTTTGTGTGCCGCCCCTTTGGGGCGGCACTTTTTGTGTGGGGTCCCTGTCTTCACAATTTCCGTCAAGCTTTTGGTTAGATTTTGGTCAGTTGGCGTAAGGGTGGAAGGCCAAAAGATTGCTGACGAAAAAAGCTCAGAGAAAGTGCTGGTAGGGGAGTTGTTGAGCTTTTCGACAGCTTTTGAGCAAAAGAAACTTTGTGGCTATTGCCGGCGATTGCGTTGTCGCGGTCATGGCGGTGCGGGATGCTGGTCGTAAGCGTCGAATGCTCCGATTTTGGAGGCCAGCATGGATCTGTTTCTTGAGACTCCGCAGCAACAAGCTGAGCGCATGCTGCGTCAGCAGCAACGACTCATGGAGATGCAAATGCAGGGGGCGGCAGCCCAGCCCCCTGCGCAAAATGCCACGCCTGTGGTTTCGCCTGCGGGCGAATCGGCACCAGAGGCCTATTCCGTACAGCAAGATTCATATGCGCAGGAGCTCGCGTTCGACAAGCGTCGTGCGCGTCGTCGCCGCGTGGGCCAGCGCCTGCGCACATTGGCGATGATCGTGCTCATCCCGCTGGGGCTTGCGGTCATCTTTCTGGCGTCGTATGCCCTCACGTGCATCCTCAACGGCGCATCGCCCAACGAGGTGCTCCAACATCTAGCGGCCCTGGGCCAGCGCCTAGGCGACGTCATAACAACCATCCGCACCGGCTGGGAGAGCTAGCGTTTTAGCGTTCGCGGCTCTAAGAGAAATTTGTCTGCAAGGCAGTGAGTGATCCGTGTGTGTGGCGGGGTAAGATTGATCGCGGTTTTGATTGGTGCTCGATTGGGTTTGTTGGGCGGAGTTTATGTCTGCTATTGATATTGTGCTTGTTGTGATCGCCTTGGTGGCGGTGGGGGTTGCTGTGGCTTGCGCCCTCCAACTCAAGAGCCTGCGTGCCGAGTTGCGGGAGCGTGGCGACAGTAGCGCGGAAACGCTGGCAGCACTCGAGCAGGCTAACAAAGCGCTCGATGCCCTGAACGTCGCGCTGGCCGAAACCCGTCGCACGGCCAATGCCATCGCGCAGCAGCAGACGACCGATGCGGCCGTAGAGCAGCAACGTTACCTGACCATCGCGCGCGAGTTCTCGCAAGCCGGTGACCGGATGGATGATCTGCGCCGCGAGACCGCCCAACAGCTCGGCGCCAATCGCGAGGGCATCGAGCATCGCCTGGACAAGGTGCGCGAGACGGTCGATGCTCAGCTGGGTGCCATCCGCGAAGACAACAACGTGCAGCTCGATCAGATGCGCGCGACGGTGGACGAGAAGCTCTCCCGCACGCTCAACGATCGCCTGTCGGCATCGTTTAAGCAGGTGAGCGACCAGCTCGAGGCCGTGTACAAGGGCCTGGGCGACATGCAATCTATCGCCACCGGCGTAGGCGACCTCAAGCGTGTGCTGGGCAATGTAAAAGCGCGCGGCATTTTGGGCGAGGTGCAGCTGGGTGCAATTCTGGCGGACATCCTTACACCCGACCAGTATCTGGAAAACGTCGCCACCAAGCCCGGTGCCTCGGAGCGCGTTGAGTTTGCCGTCAAGCTGCCGGTAGACGAGGGCGATCCCGTGCTGCTGCCGATCGATTCCAAATTCCCGGGCGACGCGTACGAGCATCTGATCGACGCCCAGGAGTCGGGCGATGCGGAGGCCGTTGCCGCAGCGCGCAAGACGCTCGATATGATGGTGAAACGCGAGGCAAAGGACATCTGCGAAAAGTACCTGAGTGTGCCGGCAACGACCAACTTTGGCATCATGTTCGTGCCGTTTGAAGGACTGTACGCCGAGGTCGTCAGCCGCCCCGGGCTTATCGAGACCCTGGGCCGCGACTATCACGTCAACGTAGCCGGTCCCAGCACCATGGCGGCCATCCTCAACAGTCTGCAGATGAGCTATCAGACGTTTAAGTTGCAAAAACGTACCGACGACGTGCTGCGCGTGCTCTCCGCCGTCAAGGCCGAGCTGCCGCGCTATCAAAAGGCGCTGCGCCGCGCCCAGCAGCAGATCGAGACCGCGGGCAAAACGGTCGAGGGCATCATCACCACGCGCACCAACGTCATGGAGCGCAAGCTCAAGGACATTGACGTGCTGGAAGATGCCGAGGAGGCCGACGAGATTTTGGGGCTTACGTCCGTGGAGCTGCTCGCAGACCAAAAAGACGAGGACTAATTGCAACAAGACGGTGGGGCGCCGGCGTAAACGCGGGTGCCCCGCTGCTTTTCGCATCGCGCTTGCCTGAAGTGCGCTTTAGTGTGCAACAATGGCGTTTCGCCCTATCAGACGCGAAAGGAAGCCCATGTCCCAGAGAAGCACCAGCCCGCTCAGCCGCTCCACCGCGCGTCGCACGCTGCAGCGTTTTTGGGACGTCACGCGCACGCAGCCGCTGATTGTCTTTCTCTCGGTGCTCTCGTCGGCGGGCTACATCTTTTTGCTGACGTTTGCCAATACCTATGTGATGGCCCTTATTGTCGACCGCGTTCAAGCCGCTCCCGTGGTGGGCGACCAGGTGTTTGAGGTCTTCGGCCCCTATATCCTGGCGCTCGTACTCGTTAACCTGGTGGGTCAGATCCTCTCCAAACTGCAAGACTACACCGTCTACAAGCTTGAGATTGCGGGCAACTATCACCTGGCGCGTCTATGCTTCGACACGCTCTCCAACCAATCCATGACATTCCATACTAGCCGCTTTGGCGGATCGCTTGTGAGCCAGACGAGCCGTTTTATGAGCGGCTACACGGGTCTGGTCGACGTGACGGTGTATTCGCTCATCCCCACCATCACCTCGGTCATCTGCACCGTGGCCGCACTCGCCCCGGTGGTGCCGACGTTTACCGTGATCCTAGTGTGCATCATGGTCGTCTACATCGCGTTTGTCTGGCTTATGTACAAGCGCATCATGCCGCTTTCAGCCGCGACGTCCGCCGCGCAGAACAAGCTGTCGGGCGTGCTGTCCGACGCGGTCACGAACATCTTGGCCGTCAAGACTTGCGGGCGCGAGGACTTTGAACGCGATCTGTTCGACGCCGCCGATCGTGCCGCGCGCGATGCCGAGACGGTCTCGATGCACGCCATGATGCAGCGCAACTTTACGACCTCGGGTCTTATCGTCATCACTATGGCCGTGGTGAGTGTGTTCGTGGCGGGCGGCAACGCGTGGTTTGGCATCTCGGCCGGCTCGCTCGTCATGATCTTTACCTACACCTATAACCTCACCATGCGCCTGAACTACGTAAGCTCCATGATGCAGCGCATCAACCGCGCGCTCGGCGATGCGGCCGAGACGACGCGCGTGCTGGACGAGCCGCGTCTGGTGGCAGACGACGAGAACGCTCCCGAGCTTAAAGTGACCGAGGGCGCGATTGATTTTGAGCACCTGAGCTTTGCGTACCGTGACGCTGCGGCGGGCGAGAGCGTGTTCGATGACCTGACACTTCATGTGGCGGCGGGCCAGCGCGTGGGCCTGGTGGGCAAATCGGGCTCGGGTAAGACGACGCTCACCAAGCTGCTGCTGCGCCTGGACGATGTTCAGGGCGGCCGCGTGCTCGTGGACGGTCAGGATGTCTCGCACTGCACGCAGCAGAGCCTGCGCCGCCAGGTTGCCTACGTGCCGCAGGAGGCGCTGCTGTTCCATCGCTCCATTCGCGAGAATATCGCCTACGGCCGCCCCGACGCCACCGACGAGCAGATCCGCGAGGCGGCTCGCTTGGCTAATGCGACCGAGTTTATCGACCGCTTGCCTCGTGGCTTTGACACCATGGTGGGCGAGCGCGGCGTCAAGCTCTCGGGCGGCCAGCGTCAGCGCGTGGCTATCGCCCGCGCCATCCTAACCGACGCGCCGATTCTGGTGCTCGACGAGGCGACCTCTGCCCTCGACAGCGAGTCCGAGGCGCTGGTGCAGGAGGCGCTCGAAAACCTGATGCGTGGACGTACCTCCATTGTGGTGGCGCACCGCCTGTCCACCGTGGCGGCGCTCGACCGCATTGTGGTGCTGGCCGATGGCGAGATCGTCGAGGACGGCACGCATGCGCAGCTCGTCGAGGCGGGTGGTGAGTACGCGAGCCTGTGGAGCCGTCAGACCGGCGCATTCTTGGAGGCGTAAGCGTCTCGGACGTGGGACAATTGTGCCCATTAGTTTATTGTGCCGTTGAGCCGAGGAGTCGTTATGCCACGCGAGACCAATGCCGCCAAGCGCGAGCGCGCCGTTGAGGTGTGCGAGCGTCTCAACCGTCGCTATGGCCCGGTCGAGTGCTTTTTGGACCACGAGAATCCCTTCCGCCTGCTGATCGCGGTGCTGCTTTCGGCGCAAACGACCGATGCGCAGGTCAACAAGGTGACGCCGCGGCTGTTTGCCCAGTGGCCTACGCCCGAGGCCATGGCCGGGGCGAGCGTGGCTGACGTGGCAGACACTATCAAGTCACTCGGCTTCTACAAGAGCAAAGCCAAGCATGCCGTCGAGGCCGCGCAGATGATCGTCGCCGACTATGGCGGCGAGGTGCCGGCCGACATGAAGGAACTCGTGAAGCTGCCGGGCGTGGGACGCAAGACGGCGAACATCGTGCTCAACGTGGGGTATGGCATCGTGGAGGGCATTGCGGTGGACACGCACGTCAACCGCATTGCGCATCGCCTGATGTTGAGTCCCAAGACACATGCCAAGGAGCCGCTCAAGACCGAGCAGGATCTGCTCAAGATTTTGCCGCACGAGTATTGGGAGTCGGTCAACCATCAGTGGATCACCTTCGGTCGCGAGATCTGCGACGCCCGCAAACCCAAGTGTGACGAGTGTCCGCTGGCAGATTTGTGCCCCAGCGTGCGCGTAGCGGGGTAGGGCGGAACGCATCTTCGTCTGGCGTTTTTTGCGGGGCTGGGTTTGCTCTTGAGCCGGAGTCCTCTCCATGCGCTACCATGACAGGCAATGAAATCCGCCGCATACCCGCCGAGCTTGCCCCGGCGGGCTTTTGGCGTTGCAATGCCGGAGGAACAGCATGCTCATTCACCGTATAGCCGCGCAGCTCTACACTGCCGAGGCCTTGCAGGCCGTCGAGGCCGGGCTCGATGCTGGCGAGGACGTGACGCTGGCTGTGTCGCAGTCGGGCCGCACGCTTATGGCGGCCGCCCAGTTTGCGCGCCGTCCGCGCCCGACGGTCTATATCGTGAGCGGCGAGGATGCGGCCGATCGCGCCGCGCGTAGCCTTGCCGCCTACGTGGGCCTGGCGCACGTGTGTCGTTTTCCTGAGCGCAAGGACTATCCGTGGCGCGAGCAGGCGCCGGACGACGCCGTGGTGGCGCAGCGCTGCGAGGCTCTGGGGCGCATCGTGCGCGGGGACAACTGCATCATGGTCGCCTCGGCTCGCGCGCTGCTGCGCTGCGTGCCGCCGGTCGAGAGCCGCTACTGGGAGTCCACTACTTTTGCGGTGGGCGAGGAGATTCCCTTTGACGAGGTGCCGCAGCGCTTGGTGGGCATGGGCTACACCAATGCCGGCGCCGCCGATGCGCCCGGCTTGTTTCGCGTTCACGGCGACACCGTCGAGGTGTTCCCCGCACAGGAAAAGGCACCCGTGCGCATCGAGTTCTTCGGCGACGAGATTGACCGCATCCGCCGCATGGTGAGCTCCACGGGGCAGACCATCGGCAACGAGGACAGCATCGAAATCTTTCCCTGCCGCGAACTGGCACTCACCGACGAGGCCGTCCACAACATGCATGTGGCGCTCTATCGCGCCAGCCAGGATGACAGCAAACTGGCGGCGCTGCTCGAGATGGTGGATGCGCGCATCGTCACGCCCGAGCTCGACCGCTTTTTGCCGGTGATGTACGGCCAGACCGTAAGCCCGTTGGCGCACGTGAGCGGCAAGGCGCTCGTGGTTCTGTCCGAGCCGCGCTCGCTGTTCGACGACTGCCTGCGCGCCTACGAGGATATCGAGGCCCGTGCCGGCGAGGCAGGGATTGACCGCCTGGATGGTCTGTACGTGCGCGCTCAACAGCTCGATTTTGGTACCCAGCAGCGCTTGAACTACGTAAGCCTCATCCGTGCCGGCGGTGCGGTGACGGCCGAGCTCAAGATTGAGCAGCCTGCTATCGCAGGCTCGGACAACCGTTTTATGACGCGCGTTCAGGAAGTCGTGGGCAAGCGCTATGCCTGCGTGTTTGCCATTCCCGACCGCGGCGCGCGCGAGTCGATGGAGCTCACCTTTGGCGACGAGGGCATTACCTTTGAGGAATCGCTGACGGCCGCGCCCGAAAACGCCGGCGTCATTGGCGAGCGCGTGCGCGTGGCGGCGGCAGATTCTGCCGATCGTGCTGCCCGTCAGGATGCTCATGCTGCAATTCGCGAGCGTAAGGCTGACGCGCTCAACGCCCGCTCGCTCGAGGCGGGCGCGGCCCAGGCTGCCGCCGGTGCTGCCGTGCCCACTATCTCGCGCGGACGCGTGACCTTTGTCGATGCCGCCCTGCCGCAGGGCGTGGTGGTGCCCGATGCCAACCTGGCCGTGTTCTCGATCGCCGACCTCAACGCCCGTATGGATGCCAACCGCGCGCGCAGCCGCCGCAAGGTGGACATTACGCAGATCACGTTTCCGTTTAAGCCGGGCGACTACGTGGTGCACGCCACTCACGGCATCGCGCTCTTTAGCGAGATCGCGCGCCAGGAAGTGGGCGGCAAGGAGCGCGACTACTTTTTGCTGGAATATGCCGACGGCGACAAGCTCTACGTGCCGCTCGAGCAGGTCGACCGCATCACGCGCTATGTTGGCCCCGACGGCGACAAGCCGCGCCTGACCAGGCTCAACACCGCCGACTGGACGCGGGCTACCAACAAGGCGCGCAAGAATGCCAAAAAGCTGGCGTTTGACCTGGTCGACCTGTATACACGCCGCTCGTCGATTACCGGTATCGCCTGCCCGCCCGACACGCCCGAGCAGATCGAGATGGAGGAGAGCTTTCCCTACGACGAGACGCGCGACCAGCTGGAGGCTATTGCCGACATCAAGGCCGACATGGAAGCGCCCAAGCCCATGGACCGCCTGCTGTGCGGCGACGTGGGCTTTGGCAAGACCGAGGTTGCCCTGCGCGCGGCGTTTAAGTGCGTGGACTCCGGCCGCCAGGTCATGGTGCTCTGCCCCACGACCATTCTGGCCCAGCAGCACTATGAGACGTTCTTTGAGCGCTTTGCCCCGTTTGGCCTCGAGGTCGAAGTGCTCAGCCGCTTCCGCACCCCGGCGCAGCAAAAGCGCGCGCTTAAGGCGTTTGCCGAGGGCACGATCGACGTGCTCATCGGCACGCACCGCTTGCTTTCTGCCGACGTGAACCCCAAGAACCTGGGCATGGTGATCATCGACGAGGAGCAGCGCTTTGGTGTGCAGCACAAGGAGCAGCTCAAGAACCTGCGCGAGCAAATCGACGTGCTCACGCTTTCGGCAACGCCTATTCCGCGAACCATGCAGATGGCCACGAGCGGCGTGCGCGACATGAGCCTGATCACCACACCGCCGACCGGGCGTCGTCCCGTGATCGTGCACGTGGGGGAGTACGACCCCGATGTGGTGAGCGCGGCGATTCGCCTGGAGGTGGGCCGCGGCGGCCAGGTGTACTACGTGTCCAACCGCGTTAAGACCATCGATGACGCCGTGGCGCGCGTGCATGAGGCCGCGCCCGAGGCGCGCGTGGGCGTGGCACACGGCAAGATGAGCCCGCGCGAGGTCGAGGACGTGATGATTGAGTTCGCGACCAAAAAGATCGATGTGCTCATCGCCACGACCATCGTGGAGAGCGGCATCGACAACGCAACGGCCAACACGCTGATCATCGAGGACTCGCAGCGCCTTGGCCTGGCGCAGCTCTACCAGCTCAAGGGCCGTGTGGGCCGCTCTGCCACGCAGGCCTACGCGTACTTTATGTTCCCCGGCGAGCTGCCGCTCACCGAGGAGGCAACGGCGCGCCTGACCGCACTTTCCGAGTTCCAGGACCTGGGCAGCGGCATGCGCATCGCCATGCGCGACCTAGAGATCCGTGGCGCCGGTTCGCTTATGGGAGCCGAGCAGCACGGCAACCTGTCGAGCGTGGGCTTTGATCTGTTTACGCAGATGCTGGGCCAGGCTGTGGCCGAGGCGCGCGGCGATGACGACGCCGGCGTGGAGGCGGCGAGCGTGGGTATTAACCTGCCGGCCGACTACTTCTTGTCCGAGGAGTACCTGCCGGCGGTGGACCAGCGCGTGCTCGTGTACCGTAAGCTCGCAGCGGCCGAGGACCTGGAGAGCATTGACGAGGTGCAGGAAGAGACCGAGGCCGCGCATGGTGAGCTGCCGTTGGCGGGACTCAACCTGTTCAATCGCGCGCGCATCCGCATTCGCGGCGAGCGCCTGGGGCTCGAGAGCGTCACGCTCAGCGGCGGTCGCATCACGTTTTTGGGCGTCGACGTGCCTAAGAAGGTGGCCTTTGAGCTTAAGACCCGCTATGGCGCGGTGAACTTCCCCAAGAGCCGCAAGCTGTCGGTACCCTACAAGGCAGGCGCCGGTGCGGGCAGCGGCCTGGGTCGCGGTCTCGACGCCAACGACGGCACCGGCCCGGTGGCCGCGGCGCTCATGCTGCTGCAACAGCTGGGCGCTAGCGACGACGACTAACAAGTAGGGGGCGTGGCGGGATGAAGTTGTCTTTGTCCCGCCACGTTGCAGGTTGATTCCAGCCCCATCGAAAGGAAAGCATGTTCGGATACATCTATAAGAAAGATGTCGCCATTATCGCGGTTGTCCTGTGTCTTTGTCTGGGCGCGGGCAGCTTCTTCGATTATCAGATCTCGTGCGCGCTGTTCAACATCGGCGGCATGTACGGTCGCTTTATCGAGGCCGCCGGCGAGCTGCCGTTCGAGCTGACGGCGAGCGTCGCGGGCGTTATGCTCGTACGCGCGGTGCGTCCCGACTCCAGGGGGAGCGAATGGCTCGCCGTGCTGGGCGTTCTGATCAACGTTGGCCTGACCGGCTACGAGATCGTTTCGTCCCTGAGGGTTGGCGGCAAGCTCATCGCGGCTCAGTTGGTGCTGACGTTTGCGCTGGTCATCGTCGCCAACCTTATCGTCTATCGACTCACGCGCACGACCGAGCCCGACGAGCTTACACGTTGGGCGTTGATGGTGCTTGCCGTGTGGGTCGCTCAGGCCATCATCCTCAACGTCATTGTTAAGCCGTTGTGGTCGCGCCCGCGCATGCGCGTGATCGAGGTGACGCAGGGACTCGAGTTTCAGCCGTGGTGGGTGATCGGCAATCCCGACAAGTGGACCTATATCGCCGCCGGCGTGATCAAGGACGGGTTCAAGTCGTTTGCGAGCGGACACACGGCGCATGCGGCGATCGGCCTTATGCTCGCCGGGCTTCCCGCGGCAGCCTTTAAGGAAAAACCGTCGCGTCGCCGCGTGATTTTTTGGGCGGCGGCTGTGATCGCGGCGCTCGTCGCCTTTGGGCGCATCGTGATAGGTGCGCACTTTTTGAGTGACGTGAGCTGCGGTTTTGCCCTGGTACTGGCACTTGAGTGCCTTGCCGCGCGCATTGCCTATCCCAGCGGCGTACAATAGCTCCGTTTGAATCATCTGGCCGATACCCGGTAAGAGAGGATTGCCATGCTCGCGTTTAACAACGATTATTCCCACGGCGCACATCCGGCAGTGCTGCAGGCGCTCGTCGACACCAATATGGAGCCGCAGCCCGGCTACGGTACCGATGCGCACACCGAGCGTGCCAAGCAGCTTATCCGTGAGGCCTGTCAGGCCCCCGATGCCGACGTGTTTTTTCTGGTGGGCGGCACGCAGGCCAACGCGACGGTGATCGACATGCTGCTTGCGCCCTACGAGGGCGTCGTTGCTGCCGAGACTGGCCACGTCGCCTGCCACGAGGCAGGCGCCATCGAGTTTGGCGGCCACAAGGTGCTCACCATCCCCGGCTACGAGGGCAAGATGCACGCCGAGGATCTGGAGGACTATATCCAGGTGTTCTACGAAAACGAGAGCTACGAGCATACGGTGTTCCCGGGCGCCGTGTACGTGAGCCTATCGACCGAGTACGGCACGCTGTACTCCAAGGCCGAGCTCGCGGCGATTCACGCGGTGTGCCAGAAGCGCGAGATTCCGCTGTTTGTGGACGGTGCTCGCCTGGCCTATGCGCTGGCGGCCGATGAGTGCGACATTACCCTGCCCGAGCTGGCGCAGCTGTGTGACGTGTTCTACATCGGCGGCACCAAGTGTGGTGCGCTCTGCGGCGAGGCTGTGGTGTTCTGTGGCATGCACGCCCCGGCGCACCCCATTCCGCGTATTAAGCAGCATGGCGCACTGCTCGCCAAGGGCCGCCTGACGGGTGTGCAGTTTGAGGCGCTCTTTACCGATGGCCTGTATTTTGAGATTGGTCGCCAGGCGATTGAGACCGCTCAGGCGCTGCGTCGCGTGCTGCATGAGCGCGGCTACCAGTTCTTCTTGGAGACGCCGACCAACCAGCAGTTTGTGATTCTGCCCAACGAGGGCATGGCGCGCATTCGCGAGCATGCCTCGATCGAGTACTGGGAAAAGTACGATGAGACCCACACGGTGGTGCGCTTTTGCACCAGCTGGGCCACGACGCAGGAGGATATCGACGCGCTGGCGGCGGTTCTGTAGCCTGATGTAATGACGAGGGGCCGCCTTGCGCTGGGTTTAGCGCAAGGCGGCCTTTGTTTTTGAGGGAGAAGGGTTGTATGACCGAGATGTCCGAGCCGACGATTCGCCTGGCGACGCCCGATGATGCGCCGGCGTTGCTTGCCATCTATGAGCCGTATGTGCGCCAGACGGCGATAACCTGCGAATACGCGGTGCCGAGCGTTGAGGAGTTCGCCGGGCGTATTGAGCGTACGCTCAAGCGCTATCCGTATCTGGTGATGGAGTTGGACGGGCGTCCGGTAGGCTATGCCTACGTGAGTCCGCTTAACAGCCGCGAGGCATACGACTGGTCGGTCGAGACGTCGATCTACCTGGCACGCGATGTGCGCCATGGCGGGCTGGGTCGCAAGCTGCACGATGCGCTCAAGCAATGCCTGGTCGCGATGGGCATCACCAACATGTGCGCGCTCATTGCCGTGCCGCACGATAAGGACGACGAGTATCTGACGCACAACAGTCAGGATTTCCATGCCCATATGGGGTATCGCCTGGTGGGCGCCTTCGACCGCTGCGCCCAAAAGTTCGGCCGCTGGTACGACATGTGCTGGATGGAGCTGGTCCTGGCCGAGCGCACACCCAATCAACCCAAACCAACCTGGTTCCCCGACCTTCCCAAACCTACCATTTAGGGACAGGTTTATTTTGGCAGGTTAGCCGATGGGCTCGGTGTATTTGGCGCGGTCGGTGCGCTGGATGCGCTTGGAGACGTGGAGCGGGCGGCCGTCGGTGTCGTAGACGTAGTCGGTGATCAGGATCAGCGCCTGCCCGCGCTCAACGTTGAGCAAAAACGCCTCGTTTTGCGAGGCGTAGCACACCTCAAAGGTCTTATGCCCCTGTGCCGGCGCGCGATGGAACTCCTGTCGCAGCGTGGCGTAGAGCGAACCGTTAATATCGCGATCGATGAGCGTCTCGAAGCTTGGCGGCAGGTAGGTGGTCTCCAGGCACAGCGGCGCGTCGTCCAGGTAGCGCAGGCGGACAAGTTTGACGAGCTTGCTGCCCACGGCGGCGTCAAAGAACTTAGCTATGCTGCCGGCCGCCTTGGCAAAGCCCGAGTCCACGGTGCGCGTGGTGGGCTTCATGCCCTGGCCTTCGATCTGCTTGGTATAGCTCGAAAACACCAGGCTGTTCTCGTGGAGCGCGGGCGTGTCGGCCACAAAGGCGCCACGCCCGCGCTCGGTGCGCACCAGGCCCTCATCAACGAGCACCTTAAGGGCGTGGCGCACGGTGCTGCGCGACAGCCCCGATTCGCCCATGAGTTCCATCTCGGACGGCAGCTTGTCTCCGCGTGCGTAGGTGCCGGCGGCGATGCGGTCGCGCAGCATGCCCGCCAAGCGCTCGTATTGGGCCAGTTTCTTTTTAGACGAAGCGTTCATGCGATCAACCTGTATCTAACTTGTATGCTTACCGAACAAAGCATGTATCCAACATGACAACAAAGCCGCTGGTAACGGATTGCCGAAAACCTTACCAGCATAATTTCTAAGATAAATATAGCATACAACTAGTCGACATAACCAAAACATGTATGTAACTTGTATGCCATCGAGAGCATCAAACGAGAAGAAAGGCTGATGCACGATGACTACTCAGGAACAGGTTAAGGACGTCGTCTCCCAGGTTTTGGCTGACAAGGCAGACAAGGGCGGCATCAAGCGCGTCGTGTGGATTGGCGCTGGCGGATCCAACGGCGGCAACTATCCTGCCCAGTACTTTATGGAGCACGAGGCCACGCAGGTCGTGAGCTCCAGCTACACCAGCAACGAGTTCGTGCACGCAACCCCTGCCTACGTCAACGAGAACACCCTGGCCGTGGTCGTGTCCATGCGCGGCACCAAGGAGACCATCGTCGCCGCCCAGGTCGCCAAGGACCATGGCGCCAGCACCATCGCCATCTATGTCGACGAGTCCGGCCTTACCGAGGTCTGCGACTACAAGATCCAGTACGATAGCCTGGCCGTCGACGAGTCCTGCATGGGCCGCACCAACTCCGCCGTCGTGACCATGATCGCCATGGAGCTTACGCAGCAGACCGAGGGCTATGCCGAGTACGAGACCGCTATGGCCGCGTTCGACTTGGTCGACCCCATCTATCGCAAGGCCGTCGAGTACACCCGTCCGCTCGCTGCCAAGTGGGCCGAGCAGAACGCCGACAAGCCCTGCATCAACGTCATGGCCCAGGGCCCGCTCTTTGGTGCCGCCTACGTCTTTAGCATCTGCAACGTGCAGGAGATGCTGCAGATCGACTCCTGCACCATCAACACCTGCGACTTCTTCCACGGCCCCTTCGAGATTCTGGACAAGCGCACCTCGCTGTTCCAGCTCATCAGCGTCGGCCGCAGCCGCTGCAACGACGAGCGCGGCATCCGCTTCGTCAACCAGTACGGTGGCGAGCGCGTCTATCAGCTCGACGCCAAGGAGCTCGGCCTCAACGACATCAAGGACAGCGTGAGCGAGTACTTCAACCACCTGATCTTTGCCCCGATCCTCAACAACGTGTATATGCGCGCGCTCTCTGCCGTCACCCACAAGGACTACATGACGCGCCGCTACATGTGGAAGCTGGACTACTAGGGGATATTGGTTCCGCCGTTCTACCGAACGGCGGACCGGCCGACGCTGCGCACCCGGCATTTGGCCAATCTGCCGTTCAATTTCAAAGGCGCGACCAGAAGGTCAGCGCCTTTTCATTTCACGGCACCTTGGCTCAAATGACGGGCGCTCGCTGACATTGCCAAAACGTCGGCGTTGCCGTGGTTGGCACTTGGGGACGTTCCTTTTGTGCCGGCACTTGGGGACACTCCTGGGATTCATTTCCTCGTTCGCCGATTTGTGTCTTGAAAAATGTATATAACGACTATAACGTAGTGTGAAACATATTGGAAACAATACCGAGGAGGCTGCGTTGAAGAAAAGCAATCTGGGCTATGTGCTGGTGCTGATCGCCGCGCTTATGTGGGGCAGCATCGGAATCTTTGTAAACGGCATCTCGGCCATGGGCGTTTCGTCCCAGAGCATGGCTGCCTTTCGCTTGTTGGTCGGAGCGCTTATCTTGGCGCCGGTCCTGATGTTTATGGGCTGCCGTCCGGGTGAGGGGTCTACCGTGGCTCAGGGTCCGCTGGCCCTGTTCAAGGCAAGCCCTAAAGAGCTTGTTCCCTGTGCGCTTGTCGGCATCGTCGGTTTGGCCGCCGCCAACACCTGCTATTACGAGTGCATGGGCGAGGTGGGCATGTCCACGGCCTCGGTGCTGCTCTACACCTCGCCGGTGTTTGGCGTCATGCTCGGCCGCGTGCTTTATCGCGAGGACGTGACCCCCAACAAGCTCGTTGCCATTGTCTTTAACATCGTAGGCTGCGTGCTTGCAGTGACCAATGGCGACCTTTCCGGTTTTCATTTTTCGGTTTGGGGCGTCACGTCGGGCGTGATTGCAGGCCTTTGTGGTGCGTCGCTCGCGGTGTTTAGCCGAATAGCAACCAAGACGGTCCACCCGCTGGCTGTCACGTTTTGGGGCTTTGTTTTTGGCGGTGCGGTTATGGCAGCTATCGCGGCTCCGTGGCCGGATGTCGCCGCGGCAATGTCGCCACAGCTGCTGCTGCTGTTCCTTGGCTTTGGACTCATCCCCACAGCCGTTGCTTACATCTTATATATGCAGGGTCTGTCCATGGGGCTCGAGACATCGAAAGTTCCCGTCGTAATGTCTTTCGAGACGGTCGTCACCGTACTGGTGGGCATTGGTGTCTACGCCGAGCCCGCCGGCGCGATTAAAGTCCTGGGCATCGTGCTGGTGCTCGCGTCCATCCTGATTATGAACACCGACTTCTCCAAGCTGCGCAACAGTGTGTTTGTCGGTCATGTCATTGAGAGCATGACCTTTAAGCCCAACGCGTGGTGGACCGAAAAATCTCAGGACATGGATCTGTTTAAGGAACGCACCGGCATTGCGCTGGAACCCACCGTACAGGAAAGCCCCTGGTACTTCGTGCGATAGGGGATTGCGCGCAGGGTCTGACCTGGGGTTATCCAGCTAGCGCCGGCCTACCCAGCCCAACGTTTCGAGTACGTTAAACCCGTCAACGGTCGATTTTCACCCGCGAACGGTCTTTATACTAATTAGCAATATAAGCAACGTATAAGACGTTATAATGACCATAACGAAAAGGAGGAGGCAAGATGAATCAGATCATTCTCGCATCTCATGGCGGCCTGGCCGCAGGCGCCAAAGACACGCTCGAGATGGTTCTCGGCGACGTGTCGAACGTCCACGTCGTGTCGCTTGCTCGTGACGACAAGGAGCCCATCACCAATAAGGTTGAGGCTATGATCGCCACGTTCAACGCGGACGACACCGTCTATGTGCTGACCGATATGCTCGGCAGCTCGGTCAACAACAACATGGTCGAGCTTTCCAAGAACGGCACGAAGTTCACGGTTGTCAGCGGTTTCAACATCCCGTTGGCGCTCACGCTTGCTATGAGCCCCGCCCCCGTCAAGGGCGCCGAGCTCGCGGCCCTCATCAATGAGGCCCGCACCGGTCTGACCAACCCCAACGCACCGGTCGAGGCCGCCGCGGCTCCCGCCAAGAAGGCCAAGGCGTCCCGTCACAGCTCCGGTCCCGCCAAGATCGTCCTCGCACGTCTTGACTACCGTCTGCTGCACGGCCAGGTCGTCTTTACTTGGACCACCAAGGTTCAGGCCGAGCGCATCATCGTCGTCGACAATGCCGCCGCCAACGATGACATCAAGAAGGGCGCTCTTAAGCTGGCCAAGCCCCAGGGCGTGCGCCTGAACGTCTTCACTGTCGAGCGTGCCCTCGCCAAGATGGACAAGCTCAACACCCTCGGCGAGCGCGTCATGTTCGTCTTTGGCAACACGGCCGAGATGCTACAGTTCTGCCAGGGCTACAAGCTCGACGCCATCAACCTGGGCGCCACCGCCAACCACGACGGTGCCGATCAGGTCGGCGGCAAGGACAGCTCCGTCTTCTTCGACGCCGCCCAGAAGGCCGACGTCAACCAGCTGCTCGACATGGGCATCAAGCTCTATGTCCAGCAGACCCCTACGTATCAGAGCGTCGACATCGACGCCAAGCTGTAATCAACCAGGCTTTTGCCTGACTGAAAGGAGAAGGGTATGAATACGTTCATCAGTGCGGTGCTCGTCGGCCTCGTCGGCGTGTTCTGCATGTGGGACTCCCGCCTGCTCGGTCGTCTTAACTTCGAGCAGCCCCTCGTTGGCGCTACGCTCGTCGGTCTGCTGCTGGGCGATGTGCCCACCGGCCTTGCCGTCGGTGCCGCCGTCGAGCTCGTGTCCATGGGCCTGGTGCAGGTCGGCGCCGCCGTTCCGCCCGATATGGTCCTGGGCGGCATCGTGGCCGCTGCCTTTGCGTGCCTGACCGATGCTTCCGCCGAGACCGCCATGACGATCGCCATCCCGGTCGCCGTCCTGGGTCAGCTCCTCGGCATCGTGTTCCGTTCCATCATCGCCGCCCTCACCCATGTGGCAGATAGCGCGATCGATAACGGAAAGTTCAAGACCGCTTACCGTATGCACATCTGCGCCGGCTCCGGTCTGTACGCCGTCATGTACTTCCTGCCGATCTTCCTCGCCGTCTTTGTTGGCACCGACCTGGTTCAGGCCATCGTCAACATGGTTCCCGAGTGGCTGTCCACTGGTCTTAACGTTTCGACCAAGATCATGACCGCCTACGGCTTGGCCCTGCTGCTCACCATGATGATCAAGAAGGGTATGACTCCGTTCCTGTTCATCGGTTTCCTGCTCGCCGCTTACCTCAACCTGTCCGTCATCGCGGTCGCTCTGATCGGTGTGTGCCTGGCTGTCGTCTTCATGGGCTTCAAGTTCAACGGTTCCCATGCAGCTGCCGGTGTCGATTCCGACTACGATCCGCTCGAAGACGACGAAGACTAAGGAGGAACACACTATGGCAACCGCAACCAAGGACGTGTCCCTGAACAAGAAGGTCAGCCAGTTCTTCTGGCGCTCCTGGGCCATCCAGGCCTCTTGGAACTACGAGCGTCAGATGAACATGGGCTTCCTCTACGGCATGGTTCCCACGCTCGACCGCCTCTATCCGGATGAGTCCGACCCCAAGCAGCTCGCTGCTAAGAAAGAGGCCTACCACCGTCACATGGCGTTCTACAACTGCACCCCGCAGACGAGCGCCTTCATCCTGGGCCTCTCCGCTTCCATGGAGGAGGAGTACGCCAAGGATCCCGAGAACTTCGACCCCGATTCGATCAACGCGGTCAAGACCTCCCTCATGGGCCCGCTTTCCGGTATCGGTGACTCCTTCTTCCAGGGCACCATCCGCGTCATCGCCTTTGGTCTGGGCGTTCAGCTGGCTCAGCAGGGCTCCATCATGGGCCCGATCCTGGCCATGCTCATCTCCATCGTCCCCTCCGTGCTGATCACTTGGTTCGCTGCCAAGATGGGTTATCAGGGCGGCCACCAGTACCTGAGCAAGCTCCAGGGCGGCGACCTCATGGAGAAGCTCATGTATGTCTGCGGCATCGTGGGTCTTATGTCCGTGGGCGGCATGATCGCCACGCTGATCGGCGCCACCACCCCGCTGCAGTTCGCTGAGGGCACCGTCGTTATCCAGGACATCCTGGACGGCATGATGCCCCAGATGATCTCCCTTGGCCTCACCGGCCTTATGTACTGGCTCATCAAGAAGAACGTCAACACCGGTTGGCTTCTCGTGATCGCCATCGTGGGCGGCATCGCCCTCTCCGCGGCCGGCATCCTGGCCTAGTCGCGACCAAGCGTCTAACCGCTTTCCCCCGGGGGCCTGCCTGGCATCCCATACCCCAGGCAGGCTTCCATCCCCAAAATGCGACAATGGGACAGTCCCTTTGTCGCATCCTCAACGGGCCGGCGACTCGGTCCAAATCACGGTAACCCTGCGAGCGCCCGGCAATGTGGCGCCGCAAAAATCGAAAGGAATGTGTCAGATGTACGAGATCGACCTTAACCTCCCTAAGCAGATCGTCGCTGACGTCCTGTCCAACCACGAGATCCACAGTGTCGCCTTCGTCGGCTGCGGTGCTTCCATGTCCGACCTGTACCCCGCCAAGTACTTCCTGGCCAACAACACGGACAAACTGAACGTTCAGATCTTCACCGCTAACGAGTTCAACTACGACACGCCTTCCTGGGTCAACGAGCACACCTTCGTGATCACCTGCTCCCTCGGTGGCTCCACGCCCGAGACCGTCGAGGCCAACAAGACCGCCAAGAAGCACAACTGCCCGGTCGTCTCCCTCACCAACAAGGCTGGCTCCGCTCTGACCGTCGACGCCGACCACGTCATCGTCCACGGCTTCCACGCCAACTATGCCGCCAAGGCCGAGAAGCCTGGCTACGCCATCGCTCTCGCTCTCGAGATCCTTCAGCAGACCGAGGGCTATGATCACTACGAGGATATGATCACCGGCCTCACCAACATCTTCGACCTGTGCGAGAACGCCGCTCAGCACTGCACGAAGCTTGCCAAGAAGTTCGCTGAGGACTTCAAGGACGACAAGATGATCTACTTCATGGCTTCCGGTGCCTCCGAGAAGATGGCCTACTCTCACGCCGCCTTCCTGTTCACCGAGATGCAGTGGATCGACGCCGCCGCCTACAACACCGGCGAGTACTTCCACGGCCCGTTCGAGGTTTCCACCGAGGGTAAGCCCTACGTCTTCTTCATGTCCGATGGTGCTACCCGTCCGATGGACGCCCGCGCCCTCACCTTCCTTGAGCGCATGGGCGCCAAGGTCGCTCTGATCGACTCCAAGGACTACGGTCTGGCCGACGCCGTGCCGGCGAGCGTCATCACCTACTTCAACCCGCTGCTGCACCTCGCCGTTATGCGCGAGTACGGCAACCAGATCGCCGAGGCCCGTCAGCACCCGCTGACCATGCGTCGCTACATGTGGAAGCTTTCCTACTAATCACAAGTAAGTAAACCTTACGGGTTGATTGAAAGGGGATGGGGTTTACGCCCCGTCCCCTTTTTTGCTCTTGAGAGGAGATGCGTATGATCAAGGCAGTGCTGTTTGATATGGATGGCGTGCTGGTCGATACCGAGTGGTTCTACAACCGCCGCCGCGTGGCGTTTATGGAGGAGAAGGGCTTCCACTTTGACGAGATCCCCGATCTTTCGGGGTCTAACGAGCCGGCCATTTGGCAGGCGCTGGTGCCCGACGATGTTGAGTTGCGCGAGCGCCTGCGCGTGGAGTACAAGCAGGTCTACAGCCCGGTCCATCCCGTTCCGTATGCCGAGCTGCTCAACGAGCAGACAGAGCCGGTGATGCGCGAACTGCACGAGCGCGGCGTGAAGTGTGCCATCGCGAGCTCGTCCTATCGCGAGCTGATTGACGAGCTGGTGGACATCGCCGGTATTGCCGACGTGTTGGACTACACCATCAGCGGCCACGAGTGCAGCGCGTTTAAGCCCGATCCCGAAATCTACCTGCGCGCCATGGAAGCGCTGGGTGTGGAGCCGGCCGAGTGCCTGGTCATCGAGGACTCGCCTTTGGGCATCGAGGCCGGCAAGCGTTCCGGCGCCCGCGTCCTGGCACTGCGTCCGCACGAGGGCGTCAACCTCGATCAATCGCGAGCCGATGCCGTTATTGATAATCTGACCGACATTTTGGCCGCTTTGTAGTGTCAATCCGCCGCGAGAAGCACGGGTTCAAACGTTTTTTGCGGTGGACTGGCTCAATTTGGTTTCGATTTTGATCCGTTTGGCTTCGATTCGGACTAAGTGAGTAGACTTTTTGGCGCAGGCCGAGCACAATGCATATCTTCCTTTGTAAAACCGCAGGTCACAGGGGTGGCGGTTTTGGGTGTGCTCGGCAGATCGTAAAAAGTCTACTCACTTGGAATTTTGCCCTTTGGTCGTGGGGGTTGCTGGTCCCGTTTTGGTTGTCGAGGGAGGTTGAATTGAAGCGCCCCCGCACGCTCCATGCTACAATCGCGGGCATGCCCCACAACCACATCTGCCTTCGAAAGGAGCCTACGTGGCGAACGCCATCGATCAGCTCACGGACCGCGTGCTCATGCTCGGCCGCCTCACCATCGTCCGCCGTGCCATTACTGCCGTGGCGGTCACAATTTCTGCCGTCCTCCAGACATTCCTGATCCAGGCGTTCATTCAGCCCGCCGACCTGCTTCCGAGCGGCCTCACCGGCGTTGCGGTCCTGCTCGATCGCGTTACCTCGCTGGGCGGCGTTCACATCGACATTTCGCTCGGTATGCTCGCGCTCAACATCCCCGTGGCGCTCCTATGCTGGAGCGGCATTAGCAAGCGCTTCGTCATCTTCTCGATGATGCAGGTCGTGCTCTCGTCGCTGTTCCTCAACGTCTTTCACTTCGCTCCATTTTTGGGCGACAAGATCATGCTCATCATTTTTGGCGGCGTGGTCTCGGGTCTGGGCGCTGCCATCGCACTTAAATCCGGCGCATCCACCGGCGGCACCGACTTTATCGCGCTGTGGGTTTCCAACCACACGGGCAAGACCATCTGGGGCGTCATCTTTGGTTTCAACTGCTTTATCCTGGCGATCTTTGGCTTTATGTTTGGCTGGGACAAGGCGGCGTATTCCATCGTGTTCCAGTTTATTTCGACCAAGACCATCGACAGTTTCTATCGTCGCTACGATCGTGTGACGCTGCAGATTACGACGCGCAAGGCAGACGAGGTCATGACTGCCTACGTAAACCATTTTCAGCACGGCATTAGCTGCGCCGAGGTCGTCGGCGGATACAGCCGCGAAAAGATGTACCTGCTGAACACCGTTGTTTCGACCTACGAGAGCCAGGACATTATCAAGTTGGTGTGCGACGTTGATCCCGGCGCCGTGATCAACGTGTTCCACACGCTCAACTTTGTGGGCGGCTGGTGGGGCGGTCATGTCGACGAGCCCATGCCCACGGCCGTTCCCGATCCCGACAAGCCCGCACGCATGGCCAGCAGGCAGGCGCGCCTCAGCGAACAGGACAGCCTGCAGCAGGACGACGGCAAGTAGGGTATTGGCATTTTGCCGGTCCTGCGCAACCCATCCGAACGAGCCCCCCGAAAGCCCCGTTGCTTTCGAGGGCTCTCGTTTGCCCAGATAAAACCTACCAAAATGAAGCTGTCGCTTTTTGGTAGGGAGGGTGTATCGTTTTATCAATATGAGGTAACATGAAACTAGACGTTATATACGTATTAGAAATTTAGCTATTTTGATAAGAGTGATCAGATATGCCTGCGCCCAAAAATGCACCGCTTTACCAGCAGATTTATGACGAAATCAAGGATGCGATCGAGAAAGGTGTTTATGCACCCAAGGAGCGTATTCCGTCCGAGCTTGAACTAGCCGAGCAGTACGAGGTGAGCCGTATTACGGTGCGCCGCGCTGTCGAGGAGCTGTGCTCCGATGGTTACCTGGTTAAGCAGCAGGGCCGCGGCACCTTTGTCTCCACGCCGCACATCAATCGCCAGTTCCACGCCTCGACGCTGCAGACGTTTACCGCGCTGTGTGCCGGCAACGGCATGAAGGCCGGTGCGCATGTGATCGATCGCCAGATCGTTCCGGCGCGCCAAAACGAGATGGAGTTCTTTGGCCTGCAGAAGGATGCGCTGCTGCTGCATATCAAGCGCGTGCGTACGGCCGACGGCGAGCCCATCTTTGAGGAGAACATCTTTGTGCCGTTTGATGCCTACCGCGAGCTGTTGACGGCCGATCTTGAGGACAAGTCGATTTTTGCCGAGGTCGAGCGTGTTGGCGGAATCCCGATTGTCTCGGTTGGCTACCGTACGGTCGAGGCTGTTCGCGCCAATGCCCAGCAGGCGGCCGAGTTGGGCATTGCTCCGCACGATCCACTGCTCAACCTGCGTGCCGGCTTTACCGGTCCTAATGGCGAACCGGTCCTGATGGGTAAGCAGTACTACGTGGGATCGCGCTACGTTATGGTCATGTAGGGTTGGTTCCGCCGTTCTGACGAACGGCGGACCGGCCGACGCTGCAAACGCCCCTAAGCGGCAATCTGACGTTCAATCGTCGGTCGCGTACCGAAGTACGCTTCCCTCCTCTTTCACGTCACCTTGCTCGCTTAGGGGCGTTTTCGCTGACTTATGCTCAACCAGCGACGTTTCCACGCTTGTCAAGAGCTTAGTCATTGGGGACGTTCTTAAACGACTAGTCATTCAAGAACGTCCCCAATGACTACCGTTCCTTTCGGACTGCATCGCCCGTGGCCGACAGCGGCGCGGCACCGGTCCGCGTGGCGGCGTATAATCTGCGGCAGATGACTTGGACGTTAGGAAACCATGACCGATAGCATGCAGCAGATGGCGCTCGACACGCTCGGCGCCTATTTTGGCTACACCTCGTTTCGCTCGGGACAGGACCGCATGGTCGATGCGATTCTCGCCGGTCGCGATGCGCTGGGTGTTATGCCCACGGGCGCCGGCAAGTCCATTTGCTACCAGGTGCCCGCGCTCATGCTGCCCGGCATCACCTTTGTGGTGAGTCCGCTGCTGTCGCTTATGGAGGACCAGACCCGTGCGTTGCTCGCGGCGGGTGCGCGACCCAGCTATCTCAACTCCAGCCTTACTCCGGCCCAGCAAAACACCGTGCTCAAGCGGGCGCGCGAGGGCCGCTACCAGCTTATGTACGTGGCGCCCGAGCGCTTGCTCGAGCCGCGTTTTTTGGCCTTTGCGCAGGAGGCCGCGGCGGACGGCGGCATTGGCGTGCCGCTCGTAGCCATTGACGAGGCCCACTGCGTGAGCCAATGGGGTCAGGATTTCCGCCCCGCCTACCTGCGGATTCGCGAGTTCATCGATTCCCTGCCGCAGCGCCCCATCGTGGCGGCCTTTACCGCTACGGCAACCGAGCGCGTGCGTGCGGACATTCAGCAGATGCTTGGCCTGCAAAACCCCGCGACGGTGGTGACGGGCTTCGATCGCAAGAACCTCTACTTTGGCTGCGAGGAGATGGGCGACAAGGCCAAGGCCGCGTGGGTGCGCGACTATGTGATTGCGCATTCGAGCGAGAGCGGCATCGTGTATTGCTCGACCCGCAAGACAGTTGATGCGCTGGCAGGCGAGCTTGCCGAAGCGCTGGGCCCCAGCGGCATTCGCGTTGGCCGCTACCATGCCGGCATGGATAACGATGCCCGCCGCCAAAGCCAGCGCGCCTTTATCGACGACGACATCCAGGTGATGGTTGCCACCAACGCCTTTGGCATGGGCATCGACAAGCCCAACGTGCGCTACGTGATCCACAACAACGTGCCCGAGAGCATCGAGGCCTACTACCAGGAGGCGGGCCGCGCCGGTCGCGACGGCGACCCGGCCAGCTGCCACTTGCTGTGGAACGGCAACGATTTTCGCATGCGCCGCTTTCTAATCGACCGCGGCGATGCTGCCGATGAGGCGCTCGACGACGAGCAGCGCGCATGGGCGCTCCAGAATCGATATCGCCTGCTCAGCCAGATGGAGGGCTACTGCAATACCACCGGCTGCCTGCGCGAATACATGCTGCGCTACTTTGGCGACGAGGCCGCGGCCGAGCATGCTGCCGCGGCTGGTGCGGGCGGCACCGCCACGGACGACGCCGAGGGCTGCGGCAACTGCAGCAACTGCCTCACGCAGTTCGATGTCGAGGACGTCACCGATATGGCCCGCGCCGCCGTGCGCTATGTGACCACGCGCCCCATGCGCTTTGGCAAATCGCTGGTCGCCGACGTGCTCCACGGCGGCAACACCGAGCGCATTCGCCAGATGCATCTGGACGAGGACCGCGGCTACGGTGAGCTGTCGAGCGAATCGGTCGGGCGCATCAAGGACATCATCGGCCAGCTGTGCGGCCGCGGTTATCTGGCCACCTCGCAGGGGCAGTACCCGGTCGTGGGGCTGGGCCCGCGCGCCGGCGAGGTCGAGGACGAGGCGTTCGCCTTTACCGTTAAGCGTCGCGCGTCCAAGCGCAAAGCTTCGGCCCGCGCCCGCCGTGCCGTCGATCTGCTACGCGAGGAGGCCGAGCTGGATCAGCGCCCGCGCGTTGGCGACGATGCCGAGCTGTTCGAGCGCCTGCGTGCCCTCCGCAAGGAGATCTCGACGGAGCTGGAGATGGCGCCGTATATGGTCTTTTCCGACAAGGCCCTGCGCGGTCTGTGCCGCCTGCGTCCACAGACGCGCGACGAGCTTATCCAGGTCAACGGCATCGGCGAGAAAAAGGCCGACGCCTTTGGCGAGCAGTTTATGGCGGCGATTGAAGAGTTTGAGTCCGAGCATGCACGGGATGGAGCGTAACGATGGCATTCGACGATAAAACCGAGCGCACTGAGGTGTCCGCTGTGCCGCTGTACCAGCAGGTTATGGACGATCTAAAGGGCGAGATCGCGCGTGGCGTGTACGCATCCGGCTCGCGCATTCCTTCCGAGATAGAGCTCGCGAAGTACTACGGCGTGGGACGCATCACCGTGCGCCGCGCCATCGAGGAGCTGTCGCGCGCGGGGTATCTCAACCGCCAGCAGGGGAGGGGCACGTTCGTGTGCGCGCCCAAGCTCAAGCGCAAGATTGTCCAGAAGGGTGACGTTCAGAGCTTTTCCGAGGGTTGCGCTGCCAACGACATGGTGCCGGGTGCGTGCCTGGTATCGCGCACGGTGGTTGCGGCGACGCGCGAGGACGCGGCATTCTTTGGCGTAGAGCCCGGCTGCGAGCTTATCGTGGTCGAGCGCGTGCGCACGGCAGACGGCGTGCCTGTCATGCTCGAGAACAACGCCTTTGTGCTGATCGACCATCCCTACCTGCAGACGCTGGCCGACGAGGACCTCACCGATAACTCAATCTTTGCGTTCGTTGCCGAGCATTCGGGTCGCGCGCCGCTCAAGTCCGACCCCTGCACCGTGGAGATTGCGCTTGCCGATGCTCAGACGGCCCCGCTGTTGGAGGTGCCGGTCGGCGAGCCGCTCTTTTATATGGAGGCGTACTTTACCGATGAGGACGAGCGACCCTTGCTGCTCGGACGCCAAAAGATCGTGGGCTCGCGCTACGTCTTCGACATCTAACGTCCACAGATAGTACAACATAGAACAAATTTGCCGAGATGACTTCACGGGCGTCGTCGTGCGTGCTATAAATAGGACAACATAGAACGACCGCAGGTACGAGCTGTCATCGTTCAAAACCGCCGCACAAGGAGGGGCATCACCATGAACGCACATGATCTGATTCAGGAAATTATCGAGCGCAAGGGCAAGATTGAGAATGTCTTTTGGATCGCTTGTGGCGGTTCGATGATTGACCTGATGCCGGCCAACGAGCTGCTCAAGCGCGAGGCCACCACGTTTACCTCGACGGTCTACACGGCACGCGAGTTTTGCCTGATGGCCCCCAAGAGCCTAGGGCCGAAGTCGCTCGTTATTGCCTGCAGCCACAGTGGCAACACGCAGGAGGTCGTCGACGGTTGCGAGATGGCGCTGGCCGCTGGCGCCGAGGTCGTTGCCCTCACCGACTGCGAGGGCTCCAAGATCGATAACGGCAAGTGGACCACCTGGGTCTACCCCTGGGGCGAGGGCGTGCCGCAGGCCGAGGTGCCTCAGGGTATCGGCGCTCTGATCGCCGCCGAGCTGCTCGACCAGCAGGAAGGCTACGAGGCACTCGCCGACATGTATGAGGGCCTCAAGCAGATGGATGCGCTGCTGCCCACCGCCCGCGAGAAGGTCAACGCCGAGCTGGGCGCCCGCTTTGCCGAGCTCTGCCAGCAGCACGAGTTTTTCTACATCTTGGGATCCGGACCCAACTTTAGCCAGACCTATGCCATGGCCATCTGCTCGCTCATGGAGATGCAGTGGCAGCACTGCTGCTACATCCACTCCGGCGAGTATTTCCACGGTCCTTTCGAGGCTACCGAGCCCGGCGTGTTCTACTTTGTGCAGCTCGGATCGGGCGAGTGCCGCCCCATGGAGGAGCGCGCGCTGGCGTTCCTCAACACGCACACCGATACGGTTATGGTGCTCGATGCACTCGAGTACGGCGTGGGCGAGGTGCCCGCCAGCGTGCGTTCGTACCTGGAGCCGATCTTCTTCTACAACATGAGCTGCGAGCTGCGCGCCGCCCGCGGCAAGGTGTTCGACCACAGCCCTGAGATTCGTCGCTACATGGGCATCGAGCAGTACTAGGTAACGGGAAAAGTATTCACCTTCGATTTACAGGTGAACGGCGTGCGTAAAAAGCGGGCCGCGCCGGTGAGTTTCCGGTGCGGACCGCTTAGTATCGCGCATAGATTCGCAAGGTTGCGGCAGCCAGCGGCTTACTTGGCGTCGTAGGCCTCGGCATCCCACCAGTCGAGCTGGGCGATGTTGTCGCGAATGTGCTGGCAGCTCTTGTGGAAGCCCTCGAGCTCACATTCGGACAGGTCGAGCGTGTAGACCTCCTCGACGCCCTCGGCACCAATCACGCACGGCAGGGAGGTGAAGATGCCCTCCTCGCCATACTGGCCGGTCATAAGCGTAGAGGCCGAAAGCACGGCGTGCTCGTTGTGCAGCACAGCGGCGCAGACGCGCGCGGCGGAGTTGGCGACGGCGTACTCGGTGCACTGCTTACCCTGGTAGGTTACGTAGCCGCCCTTGCGCGCGAGCTCCTCGATCTCCATGTGGTCGAAGGCATACTTGTCGGGGTTCTCGGCCTGAAGTTCGTTGAGGCTTTTGCCGGCGATGGTCGCGGACTTAAAGGCGGCCAGCTGGCTAAAGCCGTGCTCGCCGATCATGTAGGCGTCGATGGACTTGGGGCTCACGCCGACCTTCTTGGAGATCTCGGTGCGCAGGCGGGCGGAGTCCAGGCCGCAGCCCGAGCCGATGATCTTCTTGGGATCGTAGCCGGTCAGATGCCACAGCTCGGTGCACACGACGTCGCAGGGGTTGGAGATGCTCACGAAGATGCCGTCAAAGCCGGCGTCGACGATGCGCTTGGCAAAGGAGCGGGCGGCGTCGGTGGTAAAGAACAGCTCGCCGTCGCGGTTGCCGGCGGCCAGCGCGACCTTGCCGGCGGCGTTGACGATGACGTCGCAGCAGGCAAGCTCCTCGTAGTGGTCGTAGCAGTTGACGATCTTGGTGTTGTACGGGACAAACGAAAGGGAGTCGCGCAGGTCCTGGACCTCGGACGTCACCTTGGCCTCGTTGATATCGCACAGGTGCAGCTCATCGGCAATGCCCTGCATGAGCAGGCTGTTGGCGACATGTGCTCCTACGTGGCCCTGGCCGACCACACCGATCTTACGCGTCTGGTACATATATGTATCCTTCCGGCCGAGTTTTTCGCGTCGAACCATTGTAGCGTCCTGCTACTACTTTGCTAGGCTAAAGCGCCGTAGATTTTTGGGACATGCCTTAATCTCTACTTTTGGAGTGATTTGGGCTGCTGACGGCATCGCTGGGCGATGTGCTCGCGCGGATGGAGCCGGTCGTTGTACCATAGTTGCAACTGACTCGTAAGGAGCATCCATGCCCATTCGCATCCCCGACGCCCTCCCTGCCGCCGCGCAGCTCGAGAGCGAGAACATCTTTGTCATGACCGAGTACCGCGCGCTGCACCAGGACATTCGTCCGCTGCGCGTGCTCATCCTCAACCTCATGCCCACCAAGATTGCCACCGAGACGCAGATCATGCGCAAACTCTCCAACACGCCGCTGCAGGTGGAGGTGGATCTGCTGCGTACCAAAACGCACGAGGCCACGCACGTGAGCGCCGGCCACCTGGAGACGTTCTACCGCACGTTCGACGACATCCGCGACATCCACTACGACGGCCTGATCATCACGGGCGCGCCGGTGGAGCAGATGCCGTTCGAAGAGGTCGACTACTGGCCCGAGCTCTGCCAGATCATGGATTGGTCCACCACGCACGTGCACTCTACGCTGCACATTTGTTGGGGCGCGCAGGCGGGGCTCTACCATCATTACGGCATCCAGAAGTACGACCTGCCGGCAAAGGCGAGTGGCGTGTTCGAGCATTATCTGGTGAAGCCGCAAAGCCCGCTGGTCCGCGGCTTTGACGACCGTTTCTATGCCGTGCATTCGCGCAACACCGATGTGCGCCGCGAGGACGTAGAGGCCGAGCCGCAGCTTGAGGTCGTGGCCGTGTCCGACGAGGTGGGCCTGTACATCGTCAAGTCGACCGACAGCCGTCGCTTCTTTGTCTTTGGCCATCCCGAGTACGATACCGACACGTTGCGCCTGGAGTACGAGCGCGACGTGAAGCGCGGGCTCAACCCCCAGGTTCCGGCGCATTACTTCCCGAATGACGACCCCACGGCCGAGCCGCGCAACGTCTGGCGCAGCCAGGCTCAGTTGCTTTACACCAACTGGCTCAACTACTACGTCTACCAGACCACGCCCTACGACCTAGCCCGCGCCGGCGAGGAGCACTAGGCTACGGCTGCTGCTGTGCCGGCGGCGTGACGAGCGTGGATATCCGGACGGACGAGCGTGGATTTTCGGACATTTACAAATCGAGCGTGGATAATCTCCCACTTCTGGCTTGAAACTAGGCTCAAAACGGGAGATTATCCACGCTCATTTTTTAGGCATGTAGATGCCGATGGCTCGGCTAAGCGACGGTGCGTGCAGAGGCAAAGTCGCATTTGGCGTAGTCTTGAATCTCGACGGGTTTTTCTTTCTGATAATCCGATGGACCAAGGCCTCAAAATGTGGAGACAGGGACCTCTCGACAACCGCCCTACCTGCAGATATAAGACATCAGCCTAAAACGTCCAAAACCGTCAAGCATTTGGTCAGCGCCTGGACGGTATTTGGTCAGACTTCGCATGAAACCGTCTGGTACGTTTGCGCCGTTCCAAGATTTGGGAGGCGACATGGGAAACATGACGGCGAATCAAAGGCTTGCAAGTCACATTAAAGCATGCGAACAGCAGATGAGCTGCGTGTACGCGCGCACGGCGGCGGAGGCAAAGCAGATTGAGCGGCGGGCGGAGGCGGGAAGTCTCGAAGCGGTTATGCCGGGGCTGTATGCGCGTCCGGAATACTGGTCCGAGCTCAAGTTTCGGCAGCGTTATCTGCATCGGGTGCGGGCGCTTGCGCAAAAGCACCCCGACTGGACATTTTGCTCCTATACGGCGGCTGTTATCTATGGCCTTTCGGTTTCGCATGCCAATTTGACGCACATCCATATCGCCGCGATGCCGGCCCAATCGACGACGCCGGGCTCTCAGGTCATTCGTCATCGCTATGCTCGTCAAACACGGGCCACCCAGATGGATATCGCCGTAACCGATATCGATCAAACGATTACGGATTGCTTGGTCGATGCATCGTTTGTCGAGGGACTGATCATCGCGGATTCGGCGCTCCATGAGCAACTTTTGTCGAAGGAGCATCTCGTTGAGACTGTCGACAAGCTTGGCCTGAATCGTCGCGGTGTTGTGACGGCGCGCAGGGTTGCACGATGTGCCGATGGGCTGTCGGAAAGCGGCGGCGAGTCCAAGGCGCGTGCCCTGATGATCGAGCGCGGCTGGCAGACGCCGGAGTTGCAAGTTGAGCTGTTCGACCCGGTTGAGCCGGGACGACCGTATCGCATTGACTACTTGTGGCGTGTGGGCGACCGACTGATTATCGGGGAGTTCGACGGATTCGTTAAAAGCGAGAAAGCGGCGGAGGAGGGTAAGCTTGCGAAGGCGCAGTTTGATGAGCGTCAGCGCGAGTCGAGGCTTTCGCTGCTTGATAACTGCAAGATCGTGCGCTTGTGCTGGGATGATCTGAGGGACCCGATAAAGCTCGATCGCAAGCTCAAAGTTGCCGGCGTACCGCGCGTGTGTGCTGAGGCGGTTGCAGAGCGTTGAGCCGCACGAGCGTGGAAATCCGGACGGACGAGTGTGGAAATCTGGACGCGCATTGGTTAAGCGTGGATTTTCGGACACACGAGCGTGGATTTTTGGACGCTTGTTGAATGAGCGTGGATAATCTCCCGTTTTTGGCTCGTAAGGGGGCTCAAAGTGGGAGATTTTCCACGCTCATCTTGCGGGTGCGATACAGCGGCGATCAGGCGCTGATGATGTGGGGTAGCGGCAGGTCGTGGGCGTCGGTGGGAACGTGGTCGACACGCTGCTCGTCAAAGGCGATGCCGATGATTTGGCATGCGGACGAGAGCGTGGGCAGGTAGCGGTCATAGCAGCCGCCGCCGTAGCCCAGGCGCGCGCCGGCGCGGTCGAATGCTACGAGCGGCACGACGATCATGTCGAGAGCTTCGGCAGGCACGATAGGGAAGCGGCTGCTGTCGATGTCCGTGGCCGCGAAGGCCCGCGTGGGGTGGGCGATAAACGGAGCCGCGGACGCATCGTCGGCGGCAACTGCCCGCATGCACATGCACTGGCCACAAGCTGCGGCATCAATTGCCGAGAGCATGCACGGATAAGCTACGCGCCAGCCGCGCGCAGCGGCCGCAGCGGCAAACGCGGCAGGGTCGACTTCGGAGCCCATCGCGGCATAGATGGCAACGGTGTGCGGCGCCGCGGCACCCAGGCAATCCAACAGCTCAACAAGCCGCGCACAGATAGTGGCGGACTTCGCCGCCCGCACATCCAAATCAATCGCATCGCGCCGAGCAATCACCGCCCGTCGCAACTCAGCCTTATCCATCCCAGCTCCCTCTCCCAAACCTACCAAAAAGGGACAGGTTTATTTTGGCAGGTTTTATCTGGGCAAACGTCGAAGCCGCCACAAAGGCGCCCTTTGTGGCGGCTTCGACTCGACGTTGGCTTCACAGCGCCGCAGCGATCGCTTCAGTCACAAACTTATTGAGTGACTCACCCTTCTTTGCCGCTGCCAGCGCTGCTTGCTTGTGGAGCTCAGAGCCCGTTCTTACGTTGAACGAGCCCTTAAAAGCCCGCTCGGGTTCCTTGCCCTTCTCGGCGCAAAACTCAAGGTAATCGTCGACGGCGTCGTGGAAGCATTGCTCCACTTCTTCAGCCGTGGAGCCTTCAAATACGATTGCGTCCCTAATGCCGGCGACCATACCTGTTAGCACATGCTGTTCGGCATCGAACTCGACCGGGGCGAAATAACCCTTGTATGCCAAAACGTTACTCATGACTACCTCCGACATCTTGCAGAAAGCGAACGATGTTTCGAATGGTCCCCGCTGTCAATTCGTCAGATGGATGAGGCGCGTGCATTACGAACATCCTGCCATCTGATGGCCTGTAGAAGCGAACGCGCGATCCGGATGTCTTGCCTTTGCGGTCCATTTCAAAGCCATATGAAGCCATAACTTTAAGAAAGTCAGCGAATCTATACGTTGAAGGACAGCTAAGCAGCTGGGCGATGAGTTTATCGGATCGAGTCATCCCGCCTCACATTCTGCAACTATATTCTAGTTGCAATTTCAGTTTGATGCAAGCACCTCTACTATAGGACATGTGTGCGTATAGAACAAGTGTTCGAATCACAACTGAGGAAGGAGACAGGCACCTTTGTGGTGGTCTGTGCTGTGGAGTGGGCGTCTGCGGCGGTTTGTCTCAATCTGTAACAGTAACTCGGCAAAATTGGACCTAGATGTTGCAGATTGAGACAAACCGCCGCGGTGGGCTGCGCCACCCCGCTCAAACCGCAGAAAAAAGGTAGATTTTCAGACATGTCCCAAAAATCTACCTTTGCCGTGCGTTAGCCCATCAGGTCGACGACGTTAAAGTCGGCGTTGCTCTTGGCGATGACTTCGCGGCCGCCAAAGACGCAGGTGGGCGACTCGGCTGCGATGCGCGTCACGTCGGCGCCGAGCGAGCGGAGCTCACCGGGCGTGGCGGCGAGCATCTGGGCGCGGCGCTCCTCGCGTGCGTGCGGATCGAGCCCGGCCAGGTAGGTCGTGTTGCGGCGCTTGGTGAGCGCGTACGGCTTCACCGGTGCGTCCATGCCGCTCACGCAGCTCACGATAAAGCCCTCAAAGGCGGCCTCGTCGGGCTCAAAGCTGCCGAGCCATTCGCCTGCGCGCTCCACGCGCTCAATCGAAGGATCGATTGCCGGGTCGCGGTAGGTGTAGAACGCCGCCTGACGCTCGCCGGCTGCGCGGAATCCGCAGCCGTACGCACCGCCCTTCACGCGAATCTCGTTCCACAGATAGTCGTAGGAGAGCGCGTTGGCGGCAACCGCCCAGGCGCCCGTCACGTCGATGCCCAAGCGACGCGGGTCGCACGCGCTTGCCGCAAAACAGATGTCGCTGGGGATGACAAAGGCCTCGTGGCGGTCGCACGGCGTCGGCACCACGAGCGCGTTGCGGCCGGCATCGGCGCCGTCGCCAGCGCCCAGCTCCAGGTCGCCCGCGGCGGCCCAGTATGCGTTAAAGTCCTCGTCGCTGCCGGTAAAGCTCGCCAGGCAGCCATCGGCCACAAAGATGCGGCCTGCCAGCTCGGCAAGCTTGGTACGCAACCCGTTCACGCGCTCGTCAAAGTGGTCGAGCAGGTCGCGCAGGAACAGATAGAAGTCCACGCCCGAAAGCTGCTCGCGCACCACGGCCGAAGGCGAGCTGTAGCTCATCGCGCGACCGAGCGCCGCCGAGTGGCCGTTGTTGATAAAGCCCTGCTCAAGCCCAATGCGAATCTGTGTGAGCACGTCGCGCACGCGGTCGGCGTCGGCATCTGCCAAAAGCGTGCTCGACCATACCTCGCGCGGCAGGCTCGCCAGCGCATCGATCTTCTCGGACAGGGCGCCGGCGCTCACCAGCAGGTAGGGGCGTACGCCGTCCACTTCGGGCTGCGTCATGACTTCGGTCGTAAAGCTCAAAAAGCCGAGCTTGCCAGCGAGCAAGTTGTCGAGTTCTTCGGCCGAGTGCTCGCGCGTGGGCAGCTGCTTAAACAGGCGGCAGAGCAGTGTCGCATAGGGCAGATCCTCAAACGCGACGCAGCTCAGGTCGAAATACTGCATGGCGTAGGCCAGACGGTTGGTGGGGATGCCGTGGCGCAGGCAGGGGATGGGTGCGGTCGTGTCCACGATCAGCGGCGGCTCGGGGCGCGCCTCGCCAATGTCGGACACGCGCAGGCGCGGCAGCGTGGCCTTGGCCTCGGGCGTGTCTTCCGCCTCCTGCGCGGCACGCAGCGCGGCCGTGCGCTCGACCACGTCGGCCAGCTCGGCATCGGTCATGGCATCGCGCTTGGCTGCCAGTTCGGCGGCCTCGGCACCCTCCGAACCCTCGGCGGCGTCCACCGGCACCAGCTCGACCAGGGCCATGTGATCGTTCTGCAGCACCAGCTCGCGCAGCAGGTCCTCAAAATAGCTGCCGTCCAGCTCGCCGCGCAGTTCCTCGTACACCGGGCCATACTTGAGCGCCAGCGTCGCGGCGTCGTCATCGTAGAGCCAGGTACTCAGCGCGTCGCACGCAATGGCCACGCCGTCGGCGATACCGTAGTCGCGCTGGCGCAGGTCGTATTCGTTGCTGCTGATGATGGCTTCCAGGCGCTCGCGCGGAACGCCGTGCTCGCACAGGTCGCGGCAGGCGTCCTGGAATACGCGACGCAGCTCGCGCGCCACGTCGGGCTGCGCGTTTTGCAGCATGATGAGCTCGTAGGGCTGCAGGCTCTCGGCCGCGGTATAGCTCACCACGTTGCCGCCCAGGCCGGCGGCCAGAATTGCCTTCTTAACCGGCGCTTCGTTGGAGCCCAGCAGCGCCTCGAACAGGATATCCGCCGCGATCGTGCGCTTGCGGTCGAGCGCGCTGCCCAGCACCAGGCCCAGGCCAACCAGGGCGTTCTCGGGCGTGGTTGCCATCTCGATGCGCTTATACTCACAGGTCACGGGCGCTTGCACGCCCAGCGGATTGGGCGCCAGTGCGGACGGGTCCTCGCCGGCGGCAACGGCAGTGTCCATGCGGCGGCTCGCGGCACTCGGCTGCGACAGATAGCGCTCGTCCAAAAAGGCCAGTGCTCGGTCCACGTCCAGGTCGCCGTAGAGCGTTATATAAGAGTTGGAAGGATTGTAGTGGCGCGCGTGCGTGTCCAGGAACTGCTCGTAGGTGAGCGTGGGAATCGCGCGCGGGTCGCCGCCGCTCTCGTGCGCATAGGCGGTGTCGGGATAGAGCGCGGCGTTAACAGCATCGTCCAGCACGCTCATGGGGTCGGACAGCGCGCCCTTCATTTCGTTGAACACCACACCGTTATAGCGCAGCGTGCCCTCGCGCAGGCTCGCGGAGCTGCCGTCGCCCTCGCCCTCGGCGCCCTCTGGCAGGTCCAACTCGTAGTGCCAGCCCTCCTGCTCAAAAATGGTGGGTTTAGTGTAGATGGCCGGGTTGAACACCGCGTCCAGGTACACGTCCATCAGGTTGTACAGGTCCTGCTCGTTGGTGGTGGCAACGGGGTAGATGGTCTTGTCGGGGTAGGTCATGGCGTTGAGGAACGTCTGCATGGAGCTCTTGATCAGGTCGACAAACGGCTCCTTGACGGGAAACTTGGCCGATCCGCACAGCACCGAGTGCTCAAGAATATGGAACACGCCGGTGGAATCGGCCGGCGGCGTCTTAAAGCCAATGGCAAAGGCCTTGTTTTCGTCGTCGCACGCCAGGTACAGCAGGCGAGCGCCCGAGGCGATGTGGCGCAGCACGTAGGCGTCCGAGTCGAGCTCGGGCACGGTCTCGCAGCGCTCGACGGCAAAGTCGTGGCAGGTGGTACCGGGCACCAGCAGCGCGGCAGCAGCGGCGCGCGGATCGGTTGAGGTGGTGGGCATATGCAGTCTCCTTTGACGCCCCAACGGGGGCGAATCGAGTCGAATCCTCGAGAGTATACCCATATGGGGCCGCGGTTCTGCGGCGAACTGGAGACGATGTGGGTGGACTAGCCTAGCTAGGTCAATAACGAATGCCGCGGGTAGCCGCTGCACCCCGCTAAAGTGAAATAACACCCCGTTTACCGAATCATTTAGGAAATATATGGACTCCTAAAAAGTTCTAATACAATATAAGTCATCTATCTATAAGCTGCTGATTCCTTGCAAAGGTATGGTTGATATGGTTGAAACAAATAGCGTTATCCCCCTGTACAAACAGATTGTCCGTGCGCTCTCTGATTCGATCGCCAACGGCACGTACCGCCCGGGAGATAAGCTTCCGACCGAGGCGGAGCTCATCGAGCAATTTGGCGTGAGCCGAATAACGGTTCGCTCCGCAATTAAAGAAATGGAAGATGCTGGGCTTGTTGAGAGGGCCCGCGGCAAGGGCACGTTCGTTTCGTCGGACACACAGATGTATGCCGCGGACGACCGTGAGAGCTTTACCCATTCGTGCCAGCTTGCGGGAAAACAGGCGTCTACCAGGGTTCTCGCAATGGGCTGGGACTTCCCAAGCCTGCGAGACGCGAAGTTCCTGGGCGTAGACGATACCCAAAAGGTATTGCGTAGTCGTCGTCTGCGCCTTGTGGATGACAAGCCCACGATGCTGGAAACCAATAGCTATTCCGCTGCGCTTTCTTTTTTGGAGCATGAATCCCTCGAGGATTCGCTGATGGCGGTACTCGATCGCCAGGGGATCAAGATGGGCCCCAACACGCGTACGCTCGAGGTCTGCTATGCGAGCGAGCTCGAGGCGGCATACCTTAACGTGGAACTGGACTCTCCGCTGCTTCTGTTTGTCGATAGACGTTATGCTCCAAGCGGCGAGCCGCTCTTCATCTCCCGTCAGGTGTACTGCACCGAGCGACTGAAGTTCTATTTGTAAATTAGAGATAGATTGGTCAATTTACCGACCAATTGCTACCGTTCGCGGATTTGGAAAATAGACACACCGCGTAGGGTAGATTGCTAATATACTTTGTTATGACAATATAGTACGTCTTATTGATATTGGAGAACTATGAATAAGATATTGCTAGCGAGTCATGGTTATCTCGCCCAAGGTATGAAGAGCTCTCTCGAGATCCTGATGGGCGCCAACGACCGAATCGAGTGTCTGTGCGCCTATGTCGATGACGACACGAGGGATGTCGCAGCGCTTATCGATGCTTGGATGGAGTCGAAGGACCCTGCCGACTCTTGGTTTGTCGTGACTGACATCTTTGGCGGCTCTGTAAACAACGAATTCATTCAGAGGCAGACCGCCGGATCGTTTACGTTGATCACCGGAATGAACTTGCCGCTGCTGGTGGAAATGGCTACACAGCTGGACTCCCTGGATGCGGACAAGGCCAAAGCTGCGGTCGAGGGATCACGTTCGTTTATCATGCTTTGTGAGGCGGCGGACATGCTTGCCGATGTCGAAGAAGAAGAGTTCTAGTTAGTTCTGGTTCGAGCCCTAGCTAAGGGCCACACCTGTCATTACCTTTATTACGTGCGGAGATGATTACGATGATTAAGCTTACGAGAGTTGATTACCGATTGATTCACGGCCAGGTCGCCATGTCTTGGACGCATGCGCTGGATGTCGATTGCATCCTGTGTGCCAGCGATGCCGTGGCAAAAGACGACATGAGAAAAGCCGCATTGAGGCTAGCTCGTCCCAACGGCGTGAAGCTCGTCATAAAAGACGTAAACGCTGCTATCGAGGCGCTCAACAGCGGCGTCACCGACAAGTATTCGCTGTTTATCATTGTCGAGACGATCGAGGATGCCTATCGCCTTGCTAAGGGTTGCAAAGACATCAAGGAGATCAATCTGGGCGGAACCCGAAAGTCTCCCGAGACCACGCTTCATCCGACCCCCGCGATCTTTGCGACCGAAACCGATGCCGAGCATATCCAAGAGCTTGTGAACGATGGCGTGGTTATCGAAATCCGTCAGGTCCCCAATGACTCAAAGGTATTTGCCAAGGACGTTTTCTAGCTGGAAACATGCCATTGTCTAGCATTTATTAACCAGGTCCTCCTTTCTTAAGCCCGTCGATCTGAACTGCGCCCCAAATCTTGGACGCCCTAAATAGCGACTAGGCCGCGAGGGCCT
>URPJ01000002.1 GCA_900549745.1 uncultured Collinsella sp.
AGCGTCCTAGTGTTCGCTTCTAATAAAAGAAGGCCAAGATTCGGGACGCAGTTCAATTTAAGTCTGTCCCCAATGACTGCCAATCAACGGCCACTCATTTAAGTCTGTCCCGAATGAGTAGGGATAGAAAAAGGCCCGGGTGCCGTGGCATCCGGGCCTTTGCTAGCAACTTGATGTTGCGGGCAGCTTAGAACTTGTGGCCGCACTTCTTGCAGACGCGCAGCTTGTTCTTGCCGTCCTTCTCGTGACCGACGCGGGTAACCTTACCGCACTCGGGGCAAACGAGATTGACGTTGGAGGCGTCGATGGGAGCCTCCTGCGAAACGATGCCGCCCTGCTGGTTGGCAGCGTTGGGCTTGACGGCCTTCTTGACGACCGAAACGCCCTCGACAACGACCTTGTTCTCGGCGGGGAGAGCACGCAGGACAACGCCCTGCTTGCCGCGATCCTTACCAGAAAGAACCTGGACCTTATCGCCCTTCTTGATATACATATATCTCCCCTAACTACAGGGTCTCGGGAGCGAGCGAGACGATCTTCATGTACTTCTTGTCACGAAGCTCGCGAGCGACGGGCCCGAAGATACGGGTGCCGACGGGCGAACCATCGTTGTTGATGACAACGCAGGCGTTCTCATCAAAGCGAATGTAGGAGCCATCCTTGCGGCGGATCTCCTTAACGGTGCGAACGACGACGCAACGGACAACGTCCTTCTTCTTGACGTTGGCGCCAGGGGTAGCCTCCTGGACAGCACCGATGAACACATCGCCGATGCCTGCATAACGACGCTTGGAACCGCCAAGCACCTTGATGCAGCGAATCTTGCGAGCGCCGGAGTTGTCGGCGACGTTCAGCATGGTTTGCATCTGAATCATGGTAGATGTTCCTCCGAACTAAGAACCGAAGAGAGGTGCGCAGCCTTTATACGGCCCGTGGTATGCAAGCCAGGCATACGCACATCTTCGGAAACGTACAAGTCGTAAGAGCGACTGCTTATTTAGCGCGCTCGACGACCTCGATGAGGCGCCAACGCTTCATCTTGGACATAGGACGGGTCTCCATAACGCGGACGGTATCGCCCACGCCAGCCGTGCACTCCTCGTCGTGAGCGTGCAGCTTCTTGGAGCTGGTCATCATCTTGCCGTACTTGGGGTGACGCTTGCGCTCGGTGATGGTGACGACGATGGTCTTGGCACCGGAGACGGAGGTAACGACACCCGTACGGACCTTACGCGAGTTACGCGAATCAGTCATGTTCTCTCCTTAGGTCCTACTCGGCGACAGCGGACTTCTCCGCTGCGATCTCGCGGGCGCGCTGCTCCGTGAGGACGCGAGCGATGTCCTTCTTCACGGTGTTGACGCGAGCGGTGTTGTCCAGCTGGCTGGTGGCCATCTGGAAACGAAGGTTAAAGAGCTCGGCGCGCATTTCCTTCAGCTTCTCAACGAGCTGAGCGTCCGAGAGCTCACGAATCTCTGCGGGCTTCATTAGTTCTCCTCCTTGGCGGCGGCGGCGTCCTCAGCAGCCCACTTGGCCTCGAGAGCGGCCTCCTCAGCCATCTCCTTCTCGATGCGCTGCTCAGCGTTCTTGGCAGCAACAATCTTGGTCTTGATGGGAAGCTTGTGCTGTGCAAGACGCAGAGCCTCGCGAGCGACCTCCTCGGGCACGCCCTTGACCTCGAACATGATGCGGCCGGGCTTGACGACGGCCACCCACTCCTCGGGGTTACCCTTACCAGAACCCATGCGAGTCTCGGCAGGCTTCTTGGTGATGGGCTTATCGGGGAAGATCGTGATGTACACACGACCGCCACGCTTCATGTAGCGGGTCATGGCAATACGAGCGGCCTCGATCTGACGGTTGGTGATCCAATGGGCCTCGAGAGCCTGGATACCAAACTCGCCGAAATGCAGCTCGGTATTACCCTTGGCCTGGCCCTTCATGGAGCCACGCTGCACCTTGCGGTGAAGAATACGCTTAGGGGCAAGCACTACTGACCCCTCCTCTCGGAGTTACGACGACGAGGACGGGAAGAGCCCTCGAGTGCAGGGTTGGGAACGGGCTGGCCCGGGAGCTTCTCGCCCAGGTAGATCCAGACCTTCACGCCGCAAGCGCCCATGGTGGTGCTGGCGACAGCCGTGCCGTAGTCGATCTTGGCACGGAGGGTGTGCAGAGGCACGCGACCCTCGCGGTACCACTCACGACGGCCCATCTCGGCACCGCCGAGACGACCGGAGCACTGGATACGGATGCCCTTAGCGCCGGCCTTGCGGGCAGACTGGACAGCCTTGCGCATAGCGCGACGGAAGGCAACGCGGCCCTCGAGCTGCTCGGCGATAGACTGAGCAACGAGGTTGGCGTCGAGCTCGGGGCGCTTGATCTCGACAACGTCGACGGAGAGCTGGCCCTTGGAGACGCCAGCGACCTTCTCGAGCTCGGTGCGGAGGGTATCGATCTCGGCACCCTTCTTACCGATGACAACGCCGGGGCGAGCGGTGAGGATGATGACCTTCACCTTGTCGCCAGCGCGCTCGATCTCGACGCGGGAGACAGCTGCGCGGGAAAGACGCTTCTCGAGGTACTTGCGGATCTCGAGATCGTTACCGAGGGTCTTAGCGTAATCCTTCTCTGCGAACCAGCGGGAGCGCCAGTTCTCGGTGATGCCAAGACGGAAGCCGGTGGGGTAGACTTTCTGACCCATACAGCTTTACGCCTCCTTTCGAGGAGCAACGACGACGGTGATGTGGGAAGTACGCTTCAGAATGCGAGAAGCGGAACCCTTGGCGCGGGGACGGATGCGCTTAAGCGTCGGACCCTCGTCAACATAGGCAGCGGCGACAACCAGGTTGTCGGCACGCAGACCGTTGTTGTTCTCGGCGTTCGCAACGGCGGAACGGAGAACCTTCTCGACATCCACGGCGACGGCGCGGTCGCAGAAGTGGAGGATGTCGAAGGCCTGAGCGACAGGCTTGCGGCGGATCAGATCGACCACCAGGCGGGCCTTGCTGGGGGAAACACGCACGTACTTAGCGACGGCGCGAACCTCGGTGGCCTCAGTTTCAATAGACTTAGTTGCCATTTACGGTTAACCCCCTATTTGGCCTTGTGGCCACGGAACGTACGAGTCGGCGCGAACTCGCCGAGCTTGTGACCAACCATGGACTCGGTAACATACACGGGCACATGCTTGCGGCCGTCGTGGACGGCGATGGTGTGACCAACCATCTCGGGGAAGATGGTGGACGCGCGGGACCAGGTCTTCACGACGTCCTTCTTGCCAGCCTCGTTCATCGCGGTGATACGCGAGAGAAGGCGAGTCTCCACGAACGGGCCCTTTTTGAGACTTCTGCTCATAAGTGCTTTCTCCTAAAACTCGGTATCCGAAATTACTTCTTACGGCGACGAATGATGTGCTGGTTCGAGACCTTCTTCTTCTTGCGCGTACGAAGGCCCTTCGTCGGCTTACCCCAGGGGGTAACAGAGGGACGACCAGAGGTGTGGTTCTTGCCCTCGCCACCGCCGTGCGGGTGGTCGACAGGGTTCATGACGGTACCGCGGACGGTCGGGCGCACGTTCAAGTGACGCTTACGGCCGGCCTTACCGATGACGATGTTGGCGTGATCGGCGTTGCCGACCTCACCGACGGTGGCGCGGCAGGTAACGAGGATGCGGCGCATCTCGGAGGAAGGCATACGGACGATAGCGTACTTGCCCTCCTTACCCATCAGCTGGCAGGAGTTACCGGCGGAACGGGCGATAGCGGCGCCCTTGCCCGGCTGGAACTCGACGGCGTGGATGAGCGTACCGACGGGGATGTCGGCGAGGGGCAGAGCGTTGCCCGGCTTGATGTCGGCGTCAGAACCGGACATGACGGTCTGACCGACCTCGAGGCCCTTAGGGGCGAGGATGTAGCGCTTCTCACCGTCAGCGTAGTGCAGCAGAGCGATGCGAGCGGAACGGTTCGGATCGTACTCGATCGTGGCAACCTTGGCGGGCACGTCGTCCTTGTTGCGCTTGAAGTCGATCACACGGTAACGACGCTTCACGCCGCCGCCCTGGTGGCGGGTGGTGATGCGGCCGTTGTTGTTACGACCGGCCTTCTTGGGCAGGGGCTCGAGAAGAGACTTCTCGGGCTTGGTGCAGGTGATCTCGGAGAAATCGGAGATCGTCTGCCAACGCCTACCAGCGGAGGTCGGCTTAAGGTGCTTTACAGCCATTACAATCCCTTTCAATAGGAATCCGTTAGCCATCGCAGACAGGGATTCGAGGTTCTGCCTCGGGTGCGATGACACCGGACGTATACACGGCTCCGGGCGTGTCCATTTTATACGCCCAAAACCTTGAGCTCTCGCCTCCCCTATTTGGGAGGCATGAGCTCACTCAACAGCAGCGAGTCTTAGGCCTGGTTGCCAAAGACCTCGATGGTGTCGCCCTCGGCCAGCGTGACGATGGCCTTCTTCCAAGAACGGGTCTTGCCGGCGACATAGCGCACGCGCTTGGTCTTGGGCTTGACCGTCAGGGTGTTCACGCGAACGACCTTGACGCCGAAGATCTCCTCGACAGCGTCCTTGATCTGATACTTGTTAGCATCCTTGGCGACCTCGAACGTGTACTTGTTCTGCTCCATGCCGGAGAAGGAACGCTCGGACACGATCGGACGGATGATGATCTCGTGGGCGGTCATTTAAGCAAGCACCTCCCCGAAGTGAGCGGCGATGTCGGCGGGCATCAGCACAGCGTTGTTGTTGACGAGATCGTAGGTGTTGGCCTCGTCGGCAGTGATGATGAACGTCTTGGGAATGTTGCGGAACGACAGGTAGGCGTTGACGTCCTCATCGCGAACGATGATGGTCAGACGCTTGCCCTCAAGGCCGAGAGCCTTGAGCATGGCAACGGCAGCCTTGGTGGAAGGCTTCTCGAAGCCGTAGTCGTCGACGAGCACGAGCTCGCCATCGGCCAGCTTGGCGGACAGCGCGGAGCGCATAGCCAGCTTGACCTCCTTGTTGTTCATACGCTTAGCGTAGGAACGGGGCTTGGGGGCGAAGACAACGCCACCGTGACGCCACTGGGCAGCACGGATGGAACCCTGGCGGGCACGGCCGGTGCCCTTCTGACGCCAAGGCTTCTTGCCGCCACCGGAAACCTCAGAGCGGCCCTTAGCGGACTGGGTGCCCTGACGCCAAGAGGCCATCTGGCACTTGACGATGTGGTGCATAACGTGGATGTTCGGCTCGATGCCGTACACCTCAGCGGCGAGCTCGGCCTCGGCGACCTTCTTGCCCTCGCTGTTCTTTACTTCAAACTTTGCCATTTAAGTGTTCTCCTTGGTATGACGCTGGGCTAAATGGGCTGGGCCCTTAGGCCATACGGATGGCGACGAGACCATTCTTGGCACCCGGGACAGCGCCCTTGACCAAGATGAGGTTCTGCTCGGCATCGATGCGGACAACGGAAAGGTTCTTGACGGTAACGCGCTCGTTACCCATGTGACCGGCCATCTTGACGCCCTTGAGGACGCGCGCAGGATAGGCGCACTGACCGATAGAACCGGGGTGACGCTGGAAGTGAGAACCATGCGTCATAGGACCGCGGCGCTGACCCCAGCGCTTGATGCGACCCTGGAAGCCCTTACCCTTGGAGGTACCGATGACGTCGACCTTCTCGACATCAGCGAAATCAGCGACGGTAACGACCTCGCCGACCTTGTGCTCCTCGCCGTTCTCGACGCGGACCTCACGAAGGAAGCGGACAGGCTCGACGCCGGCCTTGGCGAAGTGACCAGCCATGGGCTTGTTCACGTTCTTGGCCTTGATGTCGCCGAAACCGATCTGGACGGCGTCATAGCCGTCGGTTGCCTGAGTTTTAACCTGCGAGACAGCGCAGGGGCCAGCCTGGATGACCGTGACGGGAACGACGTTGTCGTCCTCGTCCCAAACCTGGGTCATGCCAATCTTGCGGCCGAGAATCATGCTGATCAAGATATGATCCCAACTCTCGCGTGGTCTTGGGACAATGCGTACACCACCGAGCGTACGCCCCTAGAGGACCACTACTTACACGACGTGCTCCCCAGCCTTGTATTTCGCCCGGACTACCTGACAACCCTATTAAGCAGGCATTTTGTCCAGCCAGAATACTCCCCTGGTTTCACACAGCTGTTTAGTATACACGGCTGCGGGCGTATCCATCGAGATTCATATTTCACTCACATTGTTTACGCAGGTAAAGTGCGTGGAGTCGCCTGGGCTTGGCAGAGGGGCGGCGAAATATATTAAGTTTGCTGCTCTACAGTCCTGCGCAAGACGGAAAGCACATTAAGTGCTTTCCTTTGCGTGCGGAACTCGCGACAAACTTAATATATTTCGCCGCCCCTCTGCCAAGCTCGGGAGACGACACGTTGATGTCTGCCTAACTCTGCTCGCCCAGGCTAATGACTTTGTTGGGGGTCCACTATTTGCTGGAGGGTGAACTTGCATTGGGACGGTTCGCCTTCTGCTTGTGGCTTTTGCTCATCGAAATCGAAAATCATGATGGCGCAGTTGGGGAGTTTTGTTGGGAGCTCGAAGCCCTCTGGGGCGGCGGCTCTAATGAATTGGCGGCTGGCGCTGCCGTGGCTTACTGCTAGGAGGGTTTCTATGCCCTCGGCGCCCATGATATTGGTGAGGGTGCCTACCATGCGCTCTTGCAGCGCATGGCTTCCTTCTCCTCCGAAGGGGACCAAGTCCTCGCCGGGGTCCCAGACGTCGGTGGGTAGCGCGTCGTGCGGGCCTTCTTCGAAGGTGCCGTAGCAGCGCTCGATGATGCCTTCGCAGGGCTCGGCTGCTGCGTCCGGGCCGAGGAGCTCGCATGCGACGAGCTGAGCTGTGTCCATGGCTCGGCCTAAGGACGAAGAGACCACTTTGTCGGGGACGACGCCGTGGCCCTTAAGCCATGCGGCTGCCATCCCGGCTTGCTGACGGCCCAGATCGGTCAGCGGCGAATCGCAGCGGCCCTGGACCAGCTTTTTGACGTTGAACTCCGTCTGACCGTGGCGGAGTAGATACAGCTTCTTCATGCTCTCCCCTTCTGCATAACCTGCTTTGCCGGCACAGCCTTACTCGTGGGTATGCCCTACGTAGTCTTCGTCGATCGTAATCTTGGCAATCGACTTGGGATATTCCGATTCGACCCGTTGTGCCAGCGCGTGCTTTAAGTCTTCGGCACTCATCTGCAGATCCGAGGGACGCACGCAGTCAAAGATCACGTTGGTGTGCGTAGGACCCGGCACACAGCGTAGGTCATGAATCGAGAGGCGGTTATCGATCTCCTGAGCCATGGCGTGAATGCGCAAGCGCATGCTCGCCACCTTTGGATCGTCGGTCACGATGGGGTCGTAGTGAAGTGTGACAATCATGCCGTCTTCGTTCCTAAACGACTGCTCGATGTTATCGAGCGTGTCGTGACTTTCCAGCGGGCTGGCCTCGGCCGCCATCTCGGCGTGCGCACTTGCAAACTTCCTGCCCGGGCCGTAGTCGTGAACCATCAAATCGTGAACGCCCAAAACGCCGGGATAGCTCATGATCTTGTCTCGAATGTGCTTGACCAGCTTAGGATCGGGTGACTGGCCCAAAAGCGGGCTCACCGTATCTTGAATAAGTTCAAGGCCGCTCCAGCCAATATAGGCGCCAACGGCAAGGCCGACCCATGCGTCAAGATTGATGTGCGTCACCTGCGAAACAATCGCACATGCCAGCACGGCGCCTGTGGCAAGGACATCGTTCTTGGAATCCTGCGCGGTCGCATGCAGCGTCTCGGACTCAATGCGATCGCCGAGCTTTTGGTTGAGGGCCGCCATCCACAGCTTTACAACCATCGAAAGTGCCAGGACTGCCACCAGGGCAAGCGAGAACTCGACAGGCTCCGGGTTGACAATACGCTCCACCGAGGACTTCACCAGTTCGATGCCAATAAGCAGCACGAGCGCCGCCACGACCAAACCCGAGAGATACTCGTAGCGACCGTGGCCGTAAGGATGCTCGGGGTCGGCCGGCTTGCTCGCCAGCTTAAAGCCCAGCACGCTCACGATATTCGAGCTTGCATCGGACAGGTTGTTCATGGCATCCGCCACAATCGAAACCGATCCCGACAGCACGCCAATTACGCCCTTCGCAGCGCATAGTGCCACATTGGCGAGAATACACACCACGCCCGTCAACGTGCCCACGCGCGCACGGTCGCCCTGCGCACGCTTAACAATCCACTCGACCATCTACATCCGCCCCCACGGTACTACCTATATATCTATTGCTCAAACGGATTGTAGTGTAGCCACTTTGTCCCCCAGATACAAAAAAGGCCGCAACCCACACGGGTCACGGCCTTGGAATATGGCAAAGGAATCGTCCTTGTGTCGCACAGGTTTACGCGCTTACTTCGGCCACGCTCTTCGAGGTTTCGGGTGAATCGGCTCCGTCCCCCGTCGTCTGTCCCTTCGCCGGCACCACGCCAAAGCAGTAGCTCAGCGCCGCAGACACCGCAAATGCCGTGCCGCCGGCAGCGCAGCACCACAGCAGGTTCGGGATGCCGCCCGTGGCAAAACCAATGACCATGAGGACATTCGTCATGCCGATGGTATAGGCCGTAACGTGGCCCACGGCCGCACAAGGCCTCCGACGGCGCCGCCAATGGCCATGCACGTCAGGCACCTGCCATATTTAAAGCCGCAACCGTACAGCGCCGGCTCGCTTACGCCGCCAAGAACACCCGAGATTGAATAGCCCAGCATGAGCGCCTTCTCGTCCTTATCCGCAACGCGAAGCGACGCGCCAAAGGGCATGCCCCAAACGGCGAACGTTGCCATCGTCGCGGCGATCAGGATGCACGAATCCGTTCCCACACTCATAAACTGCGCATAGGCGAGCGATAGGACAACGTTGCTGACGCCGGCGATCTTTAGGAACTCCCAGCCCGCGGCAAGCCCCATGAGCGTGAGCAGCGACACGATGCCACCGGAATTGCCAAGCATAAACATAAGCTGGCCCAACAGCATGCCCAGATAGCTGCCCGCCGGCGCCGTAATACACAGCGAAACCGGAACCATGACAAGCATGGTCGCAAACGGAACGAACGAAAACGCCACGGCCTTAGGGATAACGCGCTTAAAGAAACACTCCACTCGCCATAGCACGGGCACCGAGATGAGAACCGGAATAACAGTCGTCGTGTAATCGTTGACCGGCGCAGGAAGCAGACCATACACGGAAGTCATCGATGCCCCCGTCGTCGATGCGGCATCGACGAGCTTGAGCAGATCGGGTGCAATCAATACGCCGCCCAGCATCATGCCCAGCTGCTCCGAGCAACCGAGCTGGCGGGCGGCCGCCCAACCAAGATAAATGGGCAAAAAGTAGTAGCCGGCGTTATAGAGCCAACTGTAGAACAGGCGATAGATATCGGAATCGGCAGACCACAGGCCCAGCATGCCTTCGCCCATAATGACAGCGACGGTGCGGAACAACGCCGCGCAGACAATAAACGGCAGCGCCGACATCATGCTTTTGGACAGATAGTCCACCACGGCCATGGCGTTTGATGAAACCGACGTTGTAAACGAGGTGTTAGAAACTTGTAGCATGGAATGCCTTTCCCAATATGACATGCGGGCTGTCCCTTTGTCACATCGTGCGGTACTGACCGATTGCGCGGTACTTTTCGTAGCGGAGGTTTGTGAGGGTCGCCTCGTCGAGCTGCCCAAGCGTATCGAAGGCATCAAATGCCGAGGACATGACGGCACCGGCGATCTCCTCATGCGACAGGCCCCTATCGTCGACAATGCCGTCGATGATGCCGAGCGCCAACAGATCGGGAGCTGTGAGCTTCAGCGCCTCGGCAGCCTCATTCGCGCGCTCGGTATCCTTCCACAGGATCGACGCACAGGCCTCGGGGCTCACGACCGAATAGGCCGAGCTCGAGAGCATCAGGATGCGGTCGGCCACGGACAGCGCCAGCGCGCCACCAGAGCCGCCCTCGCCTGTCACCACCGAGACAATCGGCGTCTTAAGGTCGCTCATCTCCATGAGGTTCTGGGCAATCGCCTCGCCCTGGCCGCGTTCCTCGGCACCGATGCCGCAAAACGCGCCCGAAGTATCGACCAGGCACAGAACCGGTCGACCAAACTTTTCGGCCTGGCGCATCAGGCGACGCGCTTTGCGGTAGCCCTCGGGATGTGCCATACCAAAGTTGCGACGCATGCGCTCTTTGGTCGTGGTGCCGCGCTCGATGGCGATGACCGTTACGGGGCGTCCGTCTTTCCAGCCAATGCCAGCCACCACAGCAGCGTCGTCGCCAAAGTAGCGGTCGCCGTGCAGCTCCACAAATCCATCCAGGCCCAGCGAGATCATCTCGCCTGCCGTGGCGCGATCTGCTGAGCGGGTCTGCTTGACAATCTCGAGCGCGGTTTTTGGTGCGGCCGAGCGCTTGAACAAGTGTCCCAGCTTTTTGCCACGGCGACCCGTATGCACGATCTCATGCGGTGCCCCCAGGCCGGGCGCGTGCCCTTCGTGCAGCGCCAGCAGCTCGCCTACCGTGAGCGCAATCTCGCCACGCGGAACAACGGCATCGCAAAAGCCGTGCTCCAGCAAAAACTCGGAGCGCTGGAATCCCTTGGGCAGGCGCTTGTGCATGTTCTGCTCGATCACGCGCGGGCCGGCAAATGCCGTCAGGGCATCGGGCTCGGCCAGGATAATATCGCCCTCCATGGCAAAGCTCGCGGTTACACCTCCGGTCGTGGGGTCGGTGAGCACCGTGATATACAGGCCGCCCGCCTCGCTATGGCGCCTAACCGCCGCAGAAATCTTGGCCATCTGCATGAGCGAGGTCACGCCCTCCTGCATGCGGGCGCCACCCGATACGGTAAAGCCAACGACCGGCAGTCCCAGCTCGGTCGCACGCTCAAATGTGCGGCAGATCTTCTCGCCCACCACGGAACCCATCGAGCCCATCATAAAGTTGGCGTCCATAAAGAAGAGCGCCGTATCGCAACCGCAGATTTTGCCCTTGCCGCACACAACGGCATCGCGCTCGCCCGAACGTTCGCTCACGCTCTTGAGCTTGTCGGCATAACCGGGAAACGAGAGGAAGTCCTCCGGCGCCAGACTGGCATCCCATTCCTCAAACGTGCCCTCGTCAATCGTCATGTGCATGCGGTCGCGCCCGCTCACGCGAAAGTGTTTGCCGCAACGAGGGCAGACCTCGAGGTTGTCGTGCAGGCGCGCCTCATCGATCACGCGGCGGCACTCCGGGCACTTGATAAACACGTGGCGCGCGGGAAACTCGGCGCACGACTCGGTCATCGGTCCCTCGAGGACGTTGACCGTCTTCGCTTTTCTATTCATCAGCATAGAGATGCCCCATTAGATCGGTGTGATACATGCCCGACAAGAACTCGTCGTTTGCCAGCACGTCGAGCTGAAGCTCGCTGTTTTCGCTCACGCCCTCAATCACGAGCTCGCCCAGGGCCGAGCGCATCTTGCGAATGGCGCCGTCACGCGTGGGCGCACACACGATGAGCTTGCCGAGCATGGAGTCGTAGTACGGCGGAACTTTCGCACCGGCAAACATGGCGGAATCCCAGCGCACGCGCGGACCACCCGGCACACGCAACGCGGTGACCGTTCCGCATGACGGCAGAAAGTCCGGCGTTTCGGCATTGATGCGGCACTCCATAGCATGGTTGCGGACCGGCATGTCCTCCTGCTCAAAGGGCAGAGGCTGGCCGGCTGCCACGCGCAGCTGCCACTTGACCAAGTCGGTATCGGTCACAAACTCCGTAACCGGATGCTCCACCTGCAAGCGCGTGTTCATTTCCATAAAGTAGAAATTGCCGTCGTCCGAATACAGGAACTCGATGGTACCAGCTCCTTCGTAGCCGACGGCACGAGCCAGGTCACGCGCTGCCTCGTGCATGCGAGCACGAATGTCGTCGTGTCCGTCGAGGCACGGCGCGGGGCTCTCCTCGATCAGCTTTTGGTTGCGACGCTGCACCGAGCACTCGCGCTCGCCGAGCGAAAACACATGGCCCTGCTTATCGGCCATAATCTGTACCTCAACGTGATGCGCCGGCGCGACGAACTTCTCCATGTAGCACTCGCCGTCGCCAAAAACGGCCTCGCCCTCGGCGCGTGCTTCAATAAAGGCCTTTGCCGCATCTTCCACGCGCTCGACCTTACGAATACCGCGACCGCCGCCGCCCGCACGCGCCTTAATAAGCACGGGGCAGCCAATGCGCTCAGCCTCGGCCGTTGCCTCCTCGGGACTTTTGAGCAAATCGCAGCCCGGCACGATGGGCACGCCCGCCGCGGCAGCCGTTCGACGTGCGGCGTCCTTGTCGCCCATGCTGTCGATCACCTTGGCCGAAGGACCAACAAACGCCAGGCCATACTTGTCGCAGTCGCGCACGAAGCTCGCCTTCTCGGAGAAAAAGCCATAGCCGGGATGAATTGCCTTAGCTCCCGACTTTACGGCACAGGTGAGCACAGCATCGTCGTTGAGGTAGCTCTCGGCAAGACGCGGACCGCCGATGCAATACGCCTCGTCGGCAAGCTGCACGTGCAGCGCGTCCGCATCGGCCGTGGAATAAACGGCGACGGTCTTGATGCCCATATCGCGGCACGCGCGGATAACACGGACCGCGACTTCGCCGCGGTTGGCGATGAGCACTTTGTCGAACATGAAGCCTTCCTTAACTTTCGTGCATGAGTGCAAAAGACATATCGGCGCGGCAGCAAACCTCACCGTTGACGCTCGCAGTACCCGTCGCAAAGCGGAACGGCCCGCGCGCACGCGTGATGGTGCACACCAGATCAACCGTGTCGCCCGGGCGCACCGGACGCTTAAAGCGCACCTTGTCCAGACTCGTGTAGAACGGCGTCGCGCCGCGCGCCTCCTCATCGCCCATCAGCAGCACGCAGCAGTTTTGGGCGAGCATCTCGCACTGGATCACGCCGGGGACCACCGGGTTTCCCGGAAAATGCCCCTGCAAAAAGTATTCGTCGCCCGTAATCGTGATCTTGCCGTGGGCCTCGTCGCCCACCAGCTCGGCTTCGTCGAGCAAAAGCATCGGCTCGCGATGCGGTAACAGCTTCTTGAGCTCTTCTTTGTTCATGGATATCACCTATCCGATCCTCATGAGGCAGCTGCCGAACTCCACGAGGTCGCCGTCGGCCACGCAGATCTCGAGCACCTCGCCGTCTGCCTCTGCCGTTACCTCGTTGAGAACCTTCATGGCCTCGATGATGCAGAGCGTCTCGCCGGCCTTGACCTTAGAGCCCACGTGCACAAACGGCTCGTCGCCCGGCGCCGGGGCAGCATAGAAAACGCCGACCATGGGAGCGGTCACCTCGGTGCCCTTGGGCTCCGGTGCGGCGGCAGGTGTCTGCGCGGCGGGCTCCGGTGCGGCAGGCGCGACTGTGGGAGCTGCAACTGGAGCGGCCATAGCGCTCGGCATGGGCATGGGCACGGCAACCGGCTGCGCGGCGCTCGCGCGCTCGAGTTCGACCGCGGTGCCATCGGGCTCCTCAACGCGTACGCGCGTGAGGCCGCGGTCCTCCATAACATCGGCTATCTCGGCAAGTCTTTTGGAATCCATGCTCTAGCTCCTCGTATATCTACGCAGCGCGATGGCGGCGTTGTGTCCGCCAAAGCCCAGGTTGGTCGAAAGCGCCCAGGTAAGGTCGGCGCGAACCGCGCGATTGGGCGTGTAGTCAAGATCGCAGGCGGGATCGGGCGTGTGGTAGTTAATGGTCGGCGGCACCACGCCCTGCTCGAGCGCCATGGCGCAGGCCATGACCTCGATGGCGCCCGTGGCACCGATCATGTGGCCGGTCATCGACTTAGTCGACGAGACGTGCGCGGCGCGCGCCGCGTCCTCGCCGAGCGCACGCTTAATGCCCGCCGTCTCGGACGAATCGTTGAGCTTGGTCGATGTGCCGTGGGCATTGATGTAGAGGCCCTCGGAAGGCCTGACGTCGCCCTCGGTCACCGCCAGCGATATCGCGCGGGCAATGCCGGCAGCCTCGGGATCAGGGCTCGTGATGTGATAGGCATCATCGGTGTTGCCGTAGCCCACGACCTCGGCATAAATGTGCGCCCCGCGAGCCAGCGCGTGTTCCATGCTCTCGAGCACCAGCACGCAGGCGCCCTCGCCCATCACAAAGCCGTCGCGGTCTGCATCGAACGGACGGCATGCCGTCGACGGGTCAGGATTAGTGGTGAGAGCACGGCAGGACGTAAAGCCCGCAACGGCATCGGGGATGATTGCGGCCTCGGCGCCGCCAGCCAGGATTGCATCGGCATAGCCATGCTTGATGGCGCGGAACGCCTCGCCCACGGCATGGGCCGAGGTCGCGCAGGCGGTCACCACGGGCAGGGTCGGGCCCTTTGCCTTGTGGCGGATCGCGATATTGCCCGAAGCCATATTGGGGATCATCATCGCGATCATATAGGGCGATGCGCGGCGGGGCCCACGGTCGGCAATCGTATGGACGTTGTCAACGAGTGTCTGCATGCCGCCCACGCCTGAACCCACGTAGACGCCCAGGCGCTCGCGATCGATGGCACCTTCGACATCAAAGCCCGCATCGTGCATGGCCTCGTCCGAAGCCGCCATCGCAAACTGAACGCAGGGGTCGAGATGCTTGGCGTCACGCTTACCAAAGTACTCGTTGCCGTCAAACCCTTTTACCTCGGCCGCCACCTTGACGGTAAACGCATCGGTATCGAAGTGCGTGATCGGGCCGATGCCGCACGTGCCGGCGCACATGGCTGCCCAAGTGGCAAGCGCGGTGTTGCCGAGCGGCGATACGGCACCGATGCCGGTGATTGCAACTCTCTGTTCCATCATGGTCTCCTCATCCAAGCCATTCTTCGGCCCTGGTTTCTACATCGCCATTCCGCCGTCGACGCGCACGACCTCACCCGTAATGTAGGCCGCCGCATCGCTTGCCAAAAAGCGCACCACGCCGGCCACTTCCTCGGGGCGCGCCATGCGCTTTAGGGGAATCTGCTCCTCGGTTGCCGCGCGAACCTTCTCCGAGAGCTTTGCCGTCATATCCGTCTCGACAAACCCGGGGGCGACCGCGTTCACTCGTACGCCGCGGGGCGCAAGCTCGCGCGCCACCGCCTTGGTAAGCCCTATCACGCCCGCCTTGGAGGCAGCGTAGTTGGCTTGCCCGGCATTGCCCATCAGGCCCACGACCGAGCTCATGTTGACGACGCAGCCGCCGCGCTGGCGCATAAAGGTCTTGGTGAGCGCGCGCGTCATATTGAATGTTCCCTTGAGATTGACATCGAGCACGCGGTCGAAGGCGTCATCGCCCATGCGCATGAGCAGGCCATCGCGGGTGATGCCGGCGTTGTTGACGAGCGCCCAAATGGAGCCAAAGTCGTTGAGGACCGCCTCCACGCACGCGTTGACGGCAGCGGGATCGGCCACGTCGCATTGATATGCACGTGCCGCGGCGCCAACCGCCTCGCAGGCTTCGCACGTCTCGCGCGCCGCATCGACGCTACCGGCATAGACGACGGCGATATCAAAGCCGTCCTCCGCCAGACCGACAGCGCAGGCGCGGCCGATACCCCGCGAGCCGCCCGTGACCAGTGCCACGCGACGTGAGTCGTTGCGCTCGAGCGCGCCGTTGTTCAAGTTGCCCATGTCATTCCTTTCGGGTTACAGCCCTGTGGACTATGCGAGCTCGTCGGCAATAGCTGCGACCTGCTCGGCCGTTTCGCACGAATACACGCGAACGTCGCTCAGCGTACGCTTGACCAGGCCCGACAGCGTTTTGCCAGGGCCGACCTCAATAAACGTGTCGATGCCCTGATCCTGCAGAGTATGCAGCGTGTCGACCCAGCGCACGGCATGGCTCACCTGGTTGACCAAGACATCCGATGCCGCTCGCGGGTCCGCCGGATAGGGCGCCGCCGTCATATTTGCCATGACCGGAATCAACAGCGGAGATGGCGCGTGGCCGGCTTGGATATACGTCGCCAGCCCCTCAGTCGCCTCGGCCATATAGGGGCTATGAAATGCACCCGACACCGCGACTTTCATAGCGCGGCCGCCAGCCTCTTTTACGAGGACGTCGAGCTCCTGCAGTGCCTCGGGCGCTCCGGCAACAACCGTCTGCTGCGGGCTGTTGTAGTTGACCGGCCAGCAGTCCTCGCCGGCCTGCGCAGCCAGGCCCTCGACTTGCGCCGCATCAAGCTTGATGACGGCGCGCATGCCGCCCGGATGGCGCTCGGCAGCCGCGGCCATCAGCGCCGCGCGCTCGCACACGAGCTCAAAGCCTGCTCGCGTATCGAATGCCCCCGCAAAGGTGAGCGCGGCGACCTCGCCAAGCGAAAAACCCGCACAGGCGGCAGGTGCCACGCCGCGCTCGCGCAGGGCGGCAGCTGCTGCCAGGTCGTGCACGAACACGCAAGGCTGCGTGTTCTCGGTCTGCGAGAGCTCCTCCTTGGAGGCGCTCCGGCACTGCTCGCTCGTCCCCGGGCGCACCTCATCGGCAATGGCGAACACCTCGGCGGCCGCCGGCGATGTCTCGATCAAGTCGACGCCCATCGCGGGGTGTTGGGCACCCTGGCCGGCAAACAAAAACGCTACGCCACCCATGCGCACGCACCCTTCAGGACGTGCTCGGCGCCATCGACCAGGTCGTCAACGATTTCGCGTGCGCTCTGGCGCTCGTTGACCATGCCGGCAATCTGTCCACACAAAAACGAACCCTCTTCGTAGTTGCCGTCCTTGGCGGCCTTACGCAGCGCACCGGTTCCCATAGCACCGAGCTCCTCGGCACTCGCGCCGGAACCCTCGCTCTTGGCATAGGCGTTGGTGAAGGGGCTCTTGAGGGCGCGCACTGGATGTCCCGTCGAGCGACCGGTCGCACGCGTCGAAGTGTCGTTGGCCTTCAGGACCATCTCTTTGTACTGCTCCGAGACGGTGCACTCATTCGCAACGAGAAAGCGCGTACCCACCTGGACGCCGGCAGCGCCCAGCATAAAGGCGGCCGCCACGCCGCGGCCGTCGGCAATACCGCCGGCGGCCACGACGGGAATGTCGACCGCATCGACGACCTGCGGCACCAGTGCCATCGTCGAGGTCTCGCCAATATGGCCGCCCGATTCGGTACCCTCGGCAACAACCGCCGTGGCTCCACGACGTGCCACGAGGCGCGCCAGCGCCACCGAGGCAACGACCGGGATGACCTTGATGCCCGCCTCGTTCCACGCCTTCATGTACTTGGCGGGATTGCCGGCGCCCGTCACGACGACCGGCACTCGCTCGTCAATCACGACCTGCGCGACCTCGTCGGCAAACGGGCTCATGAGCATGACGTTGACGCCAAAGGGCTTATCCGTCCTGGCGCGCAGCTCGTGAATCTGGTCGCGCAGCCAGTTGGCATCGGCGTTCATGGCCGCGATAATCCCTAAGCCGCCCGCCTCGGACACTGCGGACGCCAGCGAGGCGTCGGCAATCCAGGCCATACCGCCCTGGAACACGGGCTTTTCGATGCCGAGCAGATCGCAGAGAGGAGTCTTGAGCATCTCTACTTCTCCAATGCCGCCTCGACCGTATCGGCGAACTCGCCGACCGTCTTAGGGTTCTCCTCGGTATCGAGTTGGATGCCAAACTCGTCCTCGACGGCGACGAGGATCTCGACGGTGCCCAGACTGTCGAGACCAATCTCCTCGAGCGTGGACTCGGGCTTCATCTCGACGTCGTCAAGACCGGCGGTCTCGCGGATAACGTCGCAAACGCGCTCGAAGGTCTTCTGATCTGCCATGGTAGTTCTCCTTTGGTTGTGCCCTAGGGCGTTTTTATTTCCTATGTGCGACTACTTCCAACGAAGCAGATAGCCACCTATATCCAGACCGGCGCCAAATCCAACCAAGGCGATGGTGTCGCCTGTGTGAAGTGCACCGGCGTTTGCCAGCCGGTCGAGGGCAAGCGGAATGCATGCGCTCGAAATGTTGCCGGTCTCGCGCAACGTGCGAACCACGCGCTCGTCCGGCACGCCCAGGCGCTTGACCGCCTGGCTCAGGATTCGTTCGTTAGCCTGATGGAATACAAAATGATCGATGTCTTCGACCAAAATGCCCGCATCGATCGCAAGCTTATGGACCGTGTCGCAGATGGCGTTGACGCCGAACTTGAACACGCGGCGGCCGTTCATGGAAAGCACACTCTGGCAGTCCGAGGGAACCTTGAATGGCGAGGTGCCATCCAGCCCGGGAACGCGTAACGTCTCGACATCGGGTGCGGTCGAAAGCTCAACGGCAAGGGGATTCTCTCCCCCGGCCTCCATGACTGCAGCGCCCGCGCCATCGCCAAAGAGCACGCACGTGGCACGGTCAGTCCAGTCGAGCGCGCGCGTCATCTGCTCGGCAGCAACAACAAGCACGCGCTCGGCACGGCTGCGGGCGATATAGCCCTCGGCGACATCGAGCGCAAATACGAAGCCGGCGCAGGCCGCCGAGACATCGAAGGCAGGGCACGTCGCGCCAAGTCGCTCAGCAACGGCACACGCCTCGGCGGGAACAAGGTGGTCACCCGTCGTCGTCGAGCAGACGATCAGATCCAGCTGGCTCGCGTCGATTCCGGACACCTGGAGTGCCCGCTCGCTCGCCGCTACGGCAAGGTCGTCAAGTGACTCGGTGGTGCAGACGTGGCGGCTCTTGATACCTGTGCGAGTAAAAATCCACTCATCCGAGGTATCGAGGAACTCAGACAGCTCGTCATTGGAAACGCTGCGCTCAGGAAGCGCCGAGCCTGTTCCAAGAATCGTGAAACCCATCACTAACCTCCTTTGAGTTGTTGACGTGTTTACATCGACCAAGAGAGGATAACGCATTTCAGTCTTTGTTGACGTGTTAACATTAAATTGTCCAAATGCGACAAAGGCTTCACATTGTGTCTATCTCTCGACACCATTGCGCGATTGCCTTATTTACTTAGGAGGTAGCAGCTGTTATGGATTCTCGTTTAACGATAGTCGACGTAACCGGATCGACCAACGATGACCTGCTCGAAGCAGGAAAACAGGGAGCGACGCACGGCACAGGACTTGCCGCCCGCGCGCAAACGGCAGGACGCGGCCGGCGCGGCCACAAGTGGGATTCAACCGCCGGCAACCTATTGCTTTCGATTGTCCTGCGTCCATGCGTTAATCCCGCAAAGTACTCTGGTCTTGCCGCCGTCAGCGGCCTAGCGGTGCTCGAAGCACTCGAAAAGCAGGGTCTTGCAAACGAGATTGGCCTCAAATGGCCCAACGACCTGGTCGCGCGAGGACGCAAGCTCGGCGGCATTCTGGTCGAGGCCGCACGCGATAACGAAGGCAAACCTTTCGCCGTCTGCGGCATTGGCGTCAATGTGAACTATGTGCCCCAAGAGGTGCCCGATGGCGGCCTGCCGGCAATCGGTCTCTCGGACCTTAACGAAAACGTTCCTGCCGTCGACATGCTCCTCGATGAGGTCTATCACGCAGTCGTGAACGCTGTAGATGCGTGGGCAGAACGCCTCAACGCCATGGAAGAAGACGCCGGACCGCTCGCGCCCGTCCGCGATGACTATGTCGGTCACCTCAATTGGATCGGGGAGCACGTTATCGCCCGCTCCCCCGCTGGAGACGAGCTGGCACGAGGCATATTTAGAACGGTCGACGATTGCGGCCGCGCATGCATTGAGACCGAGAGCGGCTTGTGCGTCTTCCACTTCGAAGAAGCATCCTTGCGCCCCCTGAGCGAATAGGGCGCCGCAGCCGTCGGCTCGGCAGACGAATTCGCTATCCCAAAATCTAAACTCAAAACAAAAGGGCCCCGCTACCGTAACGGCAGCGGGGCCCTTTAAGCTATGAGCGATATCGCTTAAAGCTTGATGTCGATGTCGACGCCAGCGGGGAGGTCGAGACGCATGAGCGAATCAACGGTGCCCGAGGTGGGGTCGAGGATGTCGATGAGGCGCTTGTGGGTGCGCATCTCGAACTGCTCACGGGAGTCCTTGTTCACGTGCGGCGAGCGGATAACCGTGTACAGGTTGCGCTCGGTGGGCAGGGGGACAGGACCGGAGACGCGAGCGCCGGTCTTCTGAGCGGTCTCGACGATGAGCTTCGCGGACTGATCGACGACCTCGTGATCATAGCCCTTGAGGCGAATGCGGATCTTTTGGGTAGCCAACTTAAACCTCCAAAGAGTGCGAGAGATGTTCTCGCGGATTACGTAACAGGGAGCTCGAACTTAGGCGTTCTTGCTCATGACCTCGTCCACGATGGACTTGGGCGCGGGCTCATAAGAGTCGAACTGCATCGTGTAGGATGCACGGCCCTGGGTCTGGGAGCGAAGGTCGGTAGCGTAACCGAACATCTCGCCCAGCGGCACCTTGGCACGGATGAGCTTGCTGTTCTTGCGATCCTCCATGCCCTCGATCTTGCCGCGGCGACCGGAGAGGTTGCCCATAACGTCGCCCATGTACTGCTCGGGGGTCTCGACCTCGACAGCCATGATCGGCTCGAGCAGCTGCGGATCGGACTTCTTGAGGGCGTCCTTGATAGCCATGGAACCGGCGATCTTGAAGGCGGCCTCGGAGGAGTCGACCTCGTGGTAAGAACCGTCGAACAGGGTGACCTTAACGTCGAGGACCGGGAAGCCGGCGATAACACCGGTGTTCAGGGCCTCCTGGATGCCCTTGTCGATGGACGGGATGTACTCCTTGGGCACGACGCCGCCGACGATAGCGTTGACGAACTCGTAGCCGAAGCCCTCCTCCATCTTCTCGAGCTTGATGACGGCGTGGCCGTACTGACCGCGACCGCCGGACTGACGGACGAACTTACCCTCAGCCTTCTCGACGTCGTGACCAGCGGTCTCGCGGTAGGCAACCTGGGGCTTACCGACGTTAGCGTCAACCTTGAACTCGCGGAGCAGACGGTCGACGATGATCTCGAGGTGCAGCTCGCCCATGCCGGCGATGATGGTCTGGCCGGTCTCGTGGTTGGTGGACACCTGGAAGGTCGGGTCCTCCTCGGCGAGCTTGGTCAGAGCCAGGGACATCTTGTCCTGCTCGGCCTTGGTCTTGGGCTCGATGGCAACGTCGATAACGGGCTTAGCGAACTCGATCTTCTCGAGGACGATCTCCTTGCCCTCTTCGCACAGGGTGTCACCGGTGGTGGAGTTCTTGAAGCCGACGCAAGCGACGATGTCGCCGGCGGCAGCGTCGTCACGGTCGATACGCTCGGCGGCGTTCATCTCGAGGATGCGGCCGAGGCGCTCGCGCTGACCGTTGGAAGCGTTGACCACGTAGGAGCCGGACTCGGCGCGGCCGGAGTAAACGCGGACATAGGTGAGCTTACCGACGAACGGGTCGGTCATGATCTTGAAGACCAGGCCGGAGAAGGGCTCGTCGAAGGAAGGATGACGCTGGATCTCCTCGCCGGTGTCCGGATCGGTACCGGTAACGGCCTCAACGTCGAGCGGGCTGGGCAGGTAGTCGACGACAGCGTCGAGCAGCTCCTGAACGCCCTTGTTCTTGTAGGCGGAGCCCACGAAGACGAGGTTGAGCTCGTTGGCCAGAACGCCCTTGCGCAGAGCGGCCTTGAGCTCCTCGACGGTGAAGTCCTCCTCCATGAGGATCTTCTCCATGAGCTCATCGTCAAAGCTGGCAGCAGCGTCGAGGAGCTCCTCGCGCTTGGTGGCAGCGATGTCGGCGAACTCAGCCGGGATCTCGTCCATCGGCTCGGGGTAGGTCATACCCTTCTCGTCGGCCTTGAAGTCCCATGCAGTCATGGTGACCAGGTCGATGACGCCCCAGAAGTTGTCCTCGGCGCCCATCGGGACCTGAGCGGCCACGGCGTTAGCGTCGAGACGATCCTTCATGGTCTCGATAGCGTTGAAGAAGTCAGCGCCCACGCGGTCATACTTGTTGATGAAGGCGATGCGGGGAACGTTGAAGGTAGAAGCCTGACGCCAAACGGTCTCAGACTGGGGCTGAACGCCGGCAACGGCGTCGAAGACGGCGACAGCGCCATCGAGGACGCGCAGGCAGCGCTCGACCTCGGCGGTGAAGTCAACGTGGCCCGGGGTGTCGATGATCTGGATGCGGTAGTCCTTACCGTCCTTGTTCCAGAAGCACGTGGTAGCAGCGGAGGTAATGGTTACGCCGCGCTCCTGCTCCTGAACCATCCAGTCCATGGTGGCAGCGCCCTCATGGACCTCACCGATCTTGTGGGTCTTACCGGTGTAGTAAAGAATACGCTCGGTCGTGGTGGTCTTACCGGCATCGATGTGGGCCATGATGCCGATGTTACGGGTATCGGAAAGCTTGTACTTAGGCTTAGCCATGTTAGTTCCTTACCTTAACTTACCAACGATAGTGAGAGAACGCGCGGTTGGCCTCGGCCATCTTAAAGACGTCCTCACGCTTCTTGACGGAAGCGCCCAGGCCGTTGGAAGCGTCGAGGATCTCGTTGGCGAGACGCTCGGCCATGGTCTTCTCCTTGCGAGCGCGGGAGAAGTTGACGATCCAGCGGATACCCAGAGCGGTGGAACGACGGGAGTTGACCTCCATCGGGACCTGATAGGTAGCGCCACCGACACGCTTGGGCTTAACCTCGAGCGTGGGCTTGACGTTGTCCATAGCCTTCTTGAAGGTAGCGAGAGCGTCGCCACCCTCGGACTTCTCGGCAACGATCTCGAAAGCGGTGTAAACGATGCGCTCAGCGGTGGCCTTCTTGCCGTCAAGAAGGACCTTGTTGATGAGCTGAGTCACCAGGCGGTTGTTGTAAACGGCGTCAGGCTGAACCTCACGACGATTAGCTGCTGCACGACGCGGCATGTGAAATCTCCTTAAGTGTCTACCGTGCGGCGCTTAGGCGGCACACGGCGAAAGTATCAAAACGTTATCTGGCTTATTTAGCCTTGGGGCGCTTAGCACCGTACTTGGAACGGGCCTGCATACGGTTCTGGACCGGAGCAGCGTCGTAGGCGCCACGGATGACGTGATAACGGACACCAGGGAGGTCACGGACACGACCGCCGCGGACGAGCACGATGGAGTGCTCCTGCAGGTTGTGGCCCTCACCCGGGATGTAAGCAGTAACTTCGATGCCGTTGACGAGGCGAACACGGGCAACCTTACGAAGAGCCGAGTTCGGCTTCTTGGGGCTCGTGGTGAAGACGCGGGTGCACACGCCGCGCTTCTGGGAGTTGTGCTGCAGAGCAGCGTTCTTGGACTTCTTGGGCACGGAACGACGGCCCTGGCGAACCAGCTGGTTAATAGTAGGCAAAGCGTACTCCTTCTCGAATGATTCCAGCTTTCTGTAAAGTGCAACGGCTTGAATCGAGGGGTCAGCATCCCCCTACGAAACACGCAGTTCGATAGGATACGTGCCGTTAGCTGTGCCGTCAACAGACCACGCCGCCGGGCGTATCCTTAAATAGCCACATTTCCGCAAAGCCTACACAAAAGGAATCCCCTCCTGTGCGCGCGGGTGGATTCCCAGACCGGGCGGCACAGGGGTTAAGTTTGCTGCTCTACAGTCCTGGCTCGCACGGAGGCCACATTAAGTGGCCTCCGGCTCGTGCGGAACTCGCGACAAACTTAAAACCTGGGCCGCCCGGTCCGGGAATCCGACGTGCTCGTCGGGGCAACGTTCCCTTCCAAATAGGGACAGGTTTATTTTGGTCGGTTTTATCTGGGGAAACGTCGCACTCCAGCGCTTGTCCGCACTCACCTATTACCTGTAGATCGGCGACGTTTTCGGAAGTATGCGGCAAATTTTGGACTTGCTGAGCGCACAGGGGTTTTGCGATAACAAACCCGCAGGTAGAGCGCTTGAGCATATGCGGTGTGGTCAACCCATCAGGATTTTGCCGCATACTTCCGAATCACACCTCAAAATGACCCGTTTTCCTCCGTCCCCAAGGGATCAACGGAACGCAACAGGTTGAGTATACGCAAGCGAGCGGCCCCCAGAGCGTACAAGGTGGCATGAAAAAGGCAGGGCATTGACCTTTTGGTCATGCCCTGCCTTTTGAATGACAGATTGTAGCTCTGGGGGCCGCGCAGCGACGGAGGTCGCCGCCGTTCGTTAGAACGGCGGAACTAGTTACTCCTCGTCGTTGTCCTTGGCCTCTTCGGCGTCGTCGGTGTCCACGAGCTGGTTGAGCAGCTCGTCGAGGGACGCCATGTCCTCGTTGATGGCACCGTTGGCGGGAGCCTTCTTGTCGTCGATCGGGGCGCCCAGGAGCTCCTCGTCGGCGTCGGCGTGATGCGTCGGAGCGGAGGTACCCAACAGGATATCGTCCGGACCGTCGGGGCTAAAGACCATCTGCAGCAGCTGCGAGAGGTCTTCCTCGTCGGCAACGTCGTCGTTGTTCTCGAGGATGTAGAGCAAGTCGTGGGCCTCCAGGCCGTCACGGAGCTCCTCGATCGCCTTGGCACCGATGCCGTCGATGCGCAGCAGATCCTCCTCGGACTTGCCGACCAGGTCGCCGACCGTCTCGATGCCGACTTCGCTGAACTTGTTGGTCCAGCGCTGCGACACGCCCAGGTCGTCGAACAGGTACAGACGAGCCTTCTCGGCGGAGATGGTGTGGCCGTTGCGGGTGAACGAGCCGTCAGCACCACCGAACTCGTCGTAGCCGGCCCAGTCGAGCTGCTGCGGGAGCTGCTCGTCCAGGTCCTTGAGCTCCACAGGAGCCCACTCGGGCAGCGACTTGGCGTTGGGCGAAGCCGGGCCGTCGATGTCCACGTAGCCGTCGGCCGTGCGATACGTCAGCTTGGCGTTGGCGTACGGCTTGAGGCCGGTACCGGCAGGAATCTTCTTACCGACGATGACGTTGGACTTAAGGTCGAGCAGGTGGTCGACCTTGCCCTCAATGGCAGCCTCGGTAAGGACGCCGGCGGTACGGATGAACGAAGCGCTCGACAGCCAGGAGTCGATGTTGGACGCGACCTTGAGCGTACCCAGGATGACGGGCTCGGCCACGGGAGCCTGACCGCCCAGACGGGCAACGCGCTCGACCTCGTCGGCGAACTCGTAGCGGTCGACGTACTGACCAAGCAGGTACTTGGAGTCGCCGGGGTTGGTGATCTGAACGCGACGCAGCATCTGACGTGCGAGCACCTCGATGTGCTTGTCGTTCAGGTCAACGCCCTGGCTGGTGTAGACGTCCTTGACGCTCTCAACGAAGGTGTGCATCGTCGACTCGATGTCGGTCAGCTTGCGCAGGTTGCGGAAGTTGACGAAGCCCTTGGTGATCTGATCGCCGGCGCGAACCTCGCAGCCGTCCTCGATCTCGGGCATAAAGCGCACCGAAGCGGGGACGCGACGCTCGTCGAGGACACGGGTGTGATCCTCGGAGTCGGTGAGCGTCAGCACGTACTCGGACTTCTCGGGCTTAATCGAGAGGTGACCGGAGTACGGAGCCAGCTCGGCCTCGCGACCCAGGATCTTCTCGTTGACGTTGCCGACGATATCGAACATACGGCTGACCGTAGGCAGACCCTGCGTAATATCGTCGACGCCAGCGACGCCGCCGGAGTGAATGGTACGCATCGTAAGCTGCGTACCGGGCTCGCCGATGGACTGGGCGGCAATAATGCCGACCGCGGTACCGATGGCGACCGGACGACGGGTGGAAAGATCCCAGCCGTAGCACTTCTGGCACACGCCGTACTTGGAGCGGCAGGTGAGCAGCGCGCGAAGCTTGACCTTCTTGAGGCCCGCATCGACCATCTTCTGGATGTCGGCGACCTTCTCGATGTAGCCGTCCTGCTCAAAGAGCACGGTGCCATCGGGAGCCACGACGTCCTCGATGAAGCAACGGCCGACGAGGTCGGTGTTGAGGTCGGTGGTGCCGGGGATGATGAGGTTATAGGTAACGCCCTCGTGCGTGCCGCAGTCCTCCTCGCGGACGATGACGTCCTGGGCCACGTCGACCAGACGACGGGTCAGGTAACCAGAGTCCGAGGTGTGGGATGCGGTATCGACCAGGCCCTTACGGGCGCCGTAGGTCGAAATGAAGTACTCGAGCGGCAGCAGACCCTCGCGGAAGTTCGCCTTAATGGGAAGGTCGATCGTCTCGCCGGACATGTCTGCCATCAGGCCACGCATGCCACCGAGCTGACGCAGCTGGGTCTTAGAACCACGGGCGCCGGAGTCGGCCATCATGTACAGCGGGTTCTCCTCGTCGAACATGTCGAGCATGAGCGCTGCAACCTTATCGGTACAAGCGGTCCACTCGTTAACGACTTCGATGTGGCGCTCCGTCTCGTTGATGAAGCCCTCCTCGAAGTACTCGTTGATCTGGTCGACGTTGGCCTGGGCGCGGTCGAGCAGCTCCTGCTTCTCGGCAGGGATGAGAGCGTCCCACACCGAGATGGTGAGGCCGGCGCGGGTAGCGTAGTGGAAGCCAGAGTACTTGATGGCGTCGAGGATCGGGCCGACCTTGGCCTCGGGGTAACGATCGCAGCAGTCCGCAACCAGCTTGGCCACGTCGCCCTTGACCATCTTGTAGTTCATGAACTCGTAGTCTTCGGGCAGGCACTGGCGGTTGAAGATGATGCGGCCGATAGACGTCTCGAAGCGAGCGGTCTTGTTGCCGGTGACGTCGTAGTCGACGAACTCGTTCTTGCCGTTCTTGACGCGGAAGATACGGGTGCCGTCCTCGTTGATGACGTTGGCATCGGCAGCGGACACGCGGACCTGGATCTTGGCCTGCATGTCGACCTCGGAGCGGCAGTCATAGGCGTGCAGCGCGTCGTCAAAGCTCGAGAACACGTGGTTCTCGCCCGGCAGACCCTCGCGAACCTGGGTGAGGTAGTACACACCGATGATCATGTCCTGCGAAGGGATGTTGACCGGCTTGCCGGATGCCGGCGAGCGCAGGTTGTTCGCAGAGAGCATGAGCACGCGGGCCTCGGCCTGAGCCTGACTGGACAGCGGAACGTGGACAGACATCTGGTCGCCATCGAAGTCGGCGTTGAAGGGCGAGCAGACCAGCGGATGCAGGTGGATAGCCTTGCCCTCGACCAGCACCGGCTCAAAGGCCTGGATGGACAGACGGTGCAGGGTCGGTGCACGGTTGAGCAGCACGACGCGGCCGTCGATGACCTCTTCGAGGATGTCCCACACAAAGGTGGCACCGCGGTCGATAGCGCGCTTGGCGCCCTTGATGTTCTCGACCTTGCCAAGCTCGACCAGGCGCTTCATGACGAAGGGCTTGAAGAGCTCCAGCGCCATGGTCTTGGGCAGACCGCACTGGTGCAGCAGCAGCTTAGGGTCGGTAACGATGACCGAACGGCCGGAGTAGTCGACACGCTTACCCAGCAGGTTCTGACGGAAACGACCCTGCTTGCCCTTGAGGGCCTCGGCGAGCGACTTGAGCGGGCGACCGCCACGGCCAGAGACCGGGCGACCACGACGGCCGTTGTCGAACAGGGCGTCCACGGACTCCTGGAGCATGCGCTTCTCGTTGTTCACGATGATCGCGGGGGCGTCCAGGTCGAGCAGGCGCTTGAGTCGGTTGTTACGGTTGATCACGCGACGGTACAGGTCGTTGAGGTCGGACGCGGTGAAGCGGCCACCGTCGAGCTGGACCATCGGGCGCAGATCGGGCGGAATGACCGGAATGACGTCCAGAATCATATTCGCGGGGCTGTTACCGCCCTTCAGGAAGGCGTCAACGACCTCGAGGCGCTTAACGGCCTTCTCGCGCTTCTGCTTCTGGGAGTCCTCGTCGGCGATGATGGCCTTGAGCTTCTCGGCCTCGGAGGGGAGGTCGATGGCAGCGAGCAGGTCGCGGACGGCCTCGGCACCCATGCCACCCTTGAAGTACATGGAGTAGTAGCGGGTCATCTCGCGGAACAGCGGCTCATCGGAAATGAGGTCGCGCTCGCTGAGCTTCATGAAGGCGTTGAAGGCGTCCGTGCGGAGCTGCTTCTCGTCCTTGCACTCTTCCTCGATGTCGACGATGCCAGAGGCGATCTCCTCGGGGGTCAGCGGCTCCTCGTCGGAGAACTCGTCGAAGTTCTCGGGGTTGCCCTGCTCCTTGAGGGACTCGATCTGGCGGGCGCACTCGGCATCGATCTCTTCCAGATCGGCGGCGAGCTCCTCGCGCAGGTCGTCAGCGTCGGCCTCGCGAGCCTCGTAGTCGACCTCGGTGATGATGTAGCTGGCAAAGTACAGAACCTTCTCGAGGTCCTTGGACTTGATGTCGAGCATACGGCTCATCGGGAAGCTCGTGGGGCTCTTGAAGTACCAGATGTGGGACACGGGAGCGGCGAGCTCGATGTGGCCCATGCGGTCGCGACGCACCTTGGCCGAGGTGACCTCGACGCCGCAGCGCTCGCAGACGATGCCCTTAAAGCGGATGCCCTTGTACTTGCCGCAGGAGCACTCCCAGTCCTTGGCGGGACCGAAGATCTTCTCGCAGAACAGGCCGTCCTTCTCGGGCTTGAGGGTACGGTAATTGATGGTCTCCGGCTTCTTGACCTCACCGTGCGACCAGGAACGGATCTGGTCGGCGGAGGCAAGGGAGATCTTTACCGAGTCAAAATCAGTAGCTTCGAAATCTGCCACAGTCAACTACTCCTTATCAGTGGTCGTGGCGGCGACAGCCTCGGGTGCCTCGGCGGTCTCGGCATCCTCGGCCTCGACGTCGGCGTCAACGCCGGCGAGCGCAGCCAGGTCGTCGAGAGCAGAGGTCTCCTCGGCGGTCACAGGGGCGGAGGCGTCCTCGTCGGCATCGTGCATGGGCTCGATGTCCAGTGCGAGGGAGCGAATCTCCTTGACGAGAACCTTGAAGGACTCGGGGATACCCGGGACAGGAACGTTCTCGCCCTTGACGATGGACTCGTAGGTCTTGACACGGCCCACGGTATCGTCGGACTTGACGGTCAGGATCTCCTGCAGGACGTTGGAAGCACCGTAAGCGTACAGTGCCCAAACTTCCATCTCGCCGAAGCGCTGGCCGCCGAACTGAGCCTTGCCGCCCAGAGGCTGCTGGGTAACCAGGCTGTAAGGGCCGGTCGAACGGGCGTGGATCTTGTCGTCGACCATGTGGCCGAGCTTGAGGATGTAGGACGTACCCACGGTAATGGGCTCGCGGAACTCCTCGCCGGTGCGGCCGTCGAACAGGCGGGTCTTGCCGCGCTCGTCAAGCTGGGTGACGAACTCGGGGCGCATGTGATCGCCAAAGGCAGCGGTAGCCTTGTTGAGCATGTTCTTGTTGGCACGACGGATGACCTCGGCGATCTCGTCCTCCTTGGCGCCGTCGAAGACGGGCGTGGCGGTGAAGAACGGACCGGGGACGTACTTGTCGGAGTCGGCCTGCTCGGTATCCCAACCGCACGCAGCAGCCCAGCCAAGGTGGCACTCGAGCAGCTGGCCGACGTTCATACGCGAAGGAACGCCCAGCGGGTTGAGGATAACGTCGATCGGGGTACCGTCAGCCATGTAGGGCATGTCCTCGACCGGCAGAACGTTGCAGATAACACCCTTGTTGCCGTGGCGGCCGGCGATCTTATCGCCCTGCTGGATCTTACGACGCTGGGCGACGTAGACGCGCACCTGCTCGTTGACGCCGGGGGCCAGGTCGTCGCCGTTCTCGCGGCTAAAGCGGACGACGTCGATGACGCGGCCGTAAGCGCCGTGAGGCATCTTAAGGGAGGTGTCGCGGACGTCGTGGGCCTTGGCACCGAAGATGGCGCGCAGCAGGCGCTCCTCGGCGGTCAGAGCGCTCTCGCCCTTAGGCGTGACCTTGCCGACCAAGATGTCGCCAGGGCCGACCTCGGCGCCGATGCGGATGATGCCGTCCTCGTCGAGGTTGGCAAGCATGTCCTCGGAGAGGTTCGGGATCTCGCGGGTGATCTCCTCGGGGCCGAGCTTGGTGTCGCGGGCGTCGATCTCGTGACGGGTGATGTTGATGGTCGTCAGCAGGTCCTCGGCCACCAGGCGCTCGGACACGACGATACCGTCCTCGTAGTTAAAGCCTTCCCACGGCATGTAGGCCACGGTGAGGTTCTGACCCAGTGCGAGCTCGCCGTGATCGGTCGAAGGACCGTCGGCCAGAGGCTCGCCCTGCTCAACGGTGTCACCAACGCGAACGAGCGGACGGTGGTTGATGCAGGTGGACTGGTTGGAGCGCTGGTACTTGGCCAGGTGGTACTCGTCCATGCCGCCGGCATGCTTGACGATGATCTTGGCGGCGTCGGCAAAGATGACCTCGCCGGCGTTCTTGGCCAGGGTGACCTCGCCGGAGTCCAGAGCGGCGCGACGCTCCATGCCGGTACCGACATAGGGAGCGGCGGGGTGAACCAGCGGCACGGCCTGACGCTGCATGTTGGCGCCCATCAGCGTACGCTTGGCGTCATCGTGCTCAAGGAACGGGATCAGCGTGGCTGCGACGGAGAGCATCTGACGCGGCGAGACGTCCATGTAGTCGACGTCCTCGACGGGCACGTCGGCGGGAGCGCCGAAGGAGCCGTCGAAGTCGCGGGTACGGGCGATCACGGTGTGCGGGCGGACAAGCTTGCCCTCGGCATCGGTCGTGATGAACTCGTTGGTCTTGGGATCGAGCGGCGTGTTGGCCGGCGCGATGACGTGCTTCTCTTCCTCGTCAGCGGTCATCCAGTCGATCTGGTCGGTGGCAACGCCGTTCTCGACGCGACGGAACGGAGCCTCGATGAAGCCGTACTCGTTGACGCGGGCGTAGAGGGCGAGCGAGCCGATCAGGCCGATGTTGGGGCCTTCGGGGGTCTCGATCGGGCACATGCGGCTGTAGTGCGAGTTGTGGACGTCGCGGACGGCCGTCGGCACGTTGGTGCGGCGGCTGGAACCGGACTTGTGGCCGGCAAGACCGCCAGGGCCGAGTGCGGACAGACGGCGCTTGTGGGTCAGACCGGTCAGGGGGTTCGCCTGGTCCATGAACTGCGAGAGCTGCGAGGAACCGAAGAACTCCTTGATGGAGGCCACGATCGGGCGGATGTTGATGAGCGACTGCGGGGTGATCTCGTCGATGTCCTGGGAGCTCATGCGCTCACGGACGACGCGCTCCATACGGCTCATGCCGATACGGAACTGGTTGGCGACGAGCTCGCCGACGGTGCGGATACGGCGGTTGCCAAAGTGGTCGATGTCGTCGACCTTGAAGCCCTGCTCGCCGGCAGCGAGGGACAGCAGGTAGCGCAGCGTCGCGACGATATCCTCGTCGGTGAGCACCGTGACCTCTTCCTCGGTGGTGAGGTTGAGCTTCTTGTTAACCTTGTAACGACCGACGCGGGCCAGATCGTAGCGCTGCGGGTTGAAGAGCAGGCCCTCGAGCAGGCTGCGGGAAGCGTCCACGGTGGGAGGCTCGCCCGGGCGCAGGCGACGGTAGATCTCGATAAGGGCATCCTCGCGGGTGAGGGCGGTGTCGCGCTCCAGGGTGCGCTTGATCACATCGGAGTTGCCGAGCAGCTCGATGATGTCGTCGTTGGTGACGGCAATGCCAAGGGCGCGCAGGAACATCGTGGCGCTCTGCTTGCGCTTACGGTCGATGGAGACCATGAGCTGGTCGCGCTTGTCGACCTCAAACTCAAGCCAGGCACCGCGGGACGGGATGATCTGGGCCTTGTAGATCTGCTTGCCCGAATCCATCTCGGAGCTGTAGTACACGCCCGGGGAGCGGACGAGCTGCGAGACGACGATACGCTCGGTACCGTTGATGATGAAGGTGCCCTGATCGGTCATCATGGGGAAGTCGCCCATGAAGACGAGCTGCTCCTTGATCTCGCCGGTCTCCTTGTTGGTGAGACGGACGTCGGTCAGAAGCGGGGCCTGATAGGTCATGTCCTTCTCGCGGCACTCCTCGACGGTGTGCGCGGGGTCGCCGAACTGATGCTCGCCGAAGGTAACCTCGAGAACATGGTTCTGGCTCTGGATGGGGCTGGATTCCTTGAACGCCTCACGAAGGCCCTCGTCCTTAAAACGCTCAAAGGATTCCCTTTGAACAGAGATAAGGTTGGGGAGCTCCATGGCCTCCGGGATTTTCCCGAAGCTGACGCGCTTGCGCTCAGTGGCAGTGTATGCGTAGGTCACCAGGTTTTTCCTCCTTCACGGAAATGCTCGGTGGGTTGGCGAGGCATAGCTTCGCCAGTTATCGCAACCTAATAGTTTATCAGGTACCGACCGTTGGGCAAGAAAAGCCTTGACGCGATTGAGTTTTTGGAGTAGCAAAGTTTTTCGACAGAAAACACGCAGGTAGATGTATGTGTATCGAACATCTGTTCATATATTTTCTGTGAACAGAGAGCCGGCAATCGAAGCTCTTATAAAAAACGGGCGCGAACCGAGGACCGCGCCCGTAAATGTCGATGCCCGAAGGCTTATTTGCGCATCAAGCCGCCGCGCTCGTCGATGGCGTCCCAGAAGGCGCTGGCAAAGCGGGGATCGCTTGCAGCCATGAGGGCGTTGGTGGCCATCCAGCCAGAGGGAGTGCCGGTGTCGTAGCCCGAGAGCGGGTCGATGACGACGGCATACATGGCCTCACGGTCGAGCGAACGGGCCATGGCGTCGGTGAGCTGGATCTCGCCGCCCTTGCCGGCCTGCTGATCTGCCAGCAGGTCCATGACCAGCGGGCTCAGCAGGTAGCGACCGACGATGTACAGGTTGGACGGAGCCGCCTCGGGAGCGGGTTTCTCGACCAGACCGCCGATACGCCAGACAGCGCCCGGCTCTGCATCGGCAACGTCCTCGGCGCCCTCGAGCGAACCGACGCGCTCGCCGGCGATAACGCCGTAGCGGCTGACTTCCTCGGGCGAGCAAGCAGCGACGGCGATAACCGAAGCTCCACCGTGCTCCTTGGAAACGGCGAGCATCTTGTCGCAGATGTCGCGATTAGGCACAACGTAGTCGCCCAGAAGAACCAGGAAGTTCTCCCCTGCCACGGCGTCGGCAGCAGAGCGAATAGCATGGCCGAGGCCCTTGGGCTCGTACTGATAACGGAAGTCGACCGGCATACCGCCAGCGTGGGCGACGGCGTCGGCATAGGCGTTCTTGCCGCGCTCGCGCAGCAGGTTCTCGAGCGAGCGATCGGGCTGGAAGTAGTTCAGTAGCTCGGGCTTACCGGGAGAAGTAACGATGATGGCATCGTCGACTTCCTCGGGGTCGAGCGCCTCCTCGACGACGTACTGAATGACGGGCTTGTCGAGCACCGGCAGCATCTCTTTGGGCGTGCACTTGGTGCCAGGCAGAAAACGCGTGCCAAGACCGGCGGCGGGGATGATTGCCTTCATGTTATTCAAAGATCCTTTCGCAGGCGCAAAAGCGCCCCATGCGTGCGGCACACAGCCGCAGACCAAATTGCGATACCCAAGCATCTTACCGCTGGAACTATATGTCGCTACAAGGCAGAGGCAATTCTTCAGCAGGTCAACGCAAATTATTGCTCGAATGGTGCAATTTTATTGCCCAACGGCAGGGCACCCGATACGACGCAAATCACAGAACATGGCAGTTTGAGCTACCGATGTCGAGGGACCGAAAAACAAAAAAGACGGGGCTCGCAATGCGAACCCCGTCTGCAAAGAAATCTGGCGAGAAAGCCTGATTACTTGAGGGTGACAGCAGCGCCAGCAGCCTCGAGCTTCTCCTTGGCAGCCTCGGCGTCCTCCTTCTTGGCACCCTCGAGAACAGCCTTGGGAGCGCCCTCGACGACCTCCTTGGCCTCCTTCAGGCCAAGGTTGGTGAGCTCACGGACGGCCTTGATGACCTGGATCTTGTTGTCGCCGAAGCCCTCGAGCACGACGTCAAACTCGGTCTTCTCCTCGGCCTCAGCAGCGCCAGCAGCGGGAGCGGCGACAACAGCGGCAGGAGCAGCGGCGGAAACGCCGAAGGTGTCCTCGATAGCCTTGACGAGCTCGGAAGCCTCGAGAAGGGTCATTTCCTTAAGAGCATCGATGATCTCATCGGTGGTAAGCTTAGCCATTTCTAAGTCCTTTCGGTTTCCGTGTCTGTGCACGGAGATCAGTTAAAACACGGCGCGAATGCGCCAGGGGTGCGGCGTTGCCGCCGCGGGTGAAAACAGCAACTAGGCTGCCTTCTGCTCGGAGACCTGCTGGATCGAACGAGCGAGACCAGAGGAAACGCCGTTGACGCAGACAGCGATGTCGCGAGCGAAACCGGAGATGAGACCGGCGATCTGGCCGAGAAGCTGATCCTTGGTGGGCAGCTCGGCGATAGCCTTAACATCATCAGCGGAAACGGCCTTGCCGTCGGAGATACCGCCCTTGATCTCAAGGACGCCCTTGGACTTAGCGGAGAAGTCCTTAAGGGCCTTAGCGGCCTCGACCGGCTCGGACTCGTAGAACACATAAGCGACGGGGCCGGCGAGGATCTCGTCGAGCTCGGGCTGCTCCTGGTTCTTGAGAGCGATCTTGACCAGGTTGTTCTTGTAGACCTTCATCTCGGCGCCGCACTCGCGAAGCTGATGACGCAGCTCCTGAGCCTGCTTAACCGTCAGACCGTTGTAGTTGACGACGAACAGACCGGCGTTCTCGGCGATACGGGACTCGATCTCTGCAACCTTGTCGATTTTGTACTGCTGGGGCATGAATTACACCTCCTCGAATTCTTTCCGGGCACGGTCCGCCACAAGGACGTGACGGGGGCATGTCCAAAAAGAAAGCCCCCGCGCTGCATGAGCGACGGGGGCGAGAAGACATATCTACTCGACCACCTCGGCTGGCGGGAAGTCCCATTAAGCTCGCGGGTAAGACCCGTTTGCGCCGGCTGTCTCTGGCAGCGGATTCGTGCGTGAACCGAAAGTATTATGGCGGGGACCCCGGCGTCGGTCAACGGCAACCCTGGCTGCACACAATTCCACCATCTCGGTCGCGCCGCCAAAGGCCAGGCGCAAGCTTTTCGCTCGGTCAGGTCCTGGGCTCGCACGAAGAGCACATTTAGTGCTCTTCGGCTCGTGCGGAATCTACGAAAAGCTTGCGCCTGGCCTTTGGCGGCGCGACCTGTGTTGACTTTGGGACAGCCAGGGTTGCCGTTGGCCGGCGCGCCCCGCTCATAATGCTTGGGTCGGTGGGCTGATGTGTTGCGTCCCTGAGGACTATAAGGTCGAAATGAAGGTGGACAGGCGGTGGAGGCCTTCGTCTAGGTCTTGGTCGGAGACGCAGTAGCTGAGGCGGATGTGGCCTTCGGTGCCGAAACAGTCGCCCGGGACTAGGGCTACGTTTGCTTCTTTGATGGCTTTGATGCAGAAGGCTTCGCTGGTTAGGCCGAATTGTTTGATGCTGGGGAAGGCGTAGAAGGCGCCGGCTGGTTCCACTACGTCGAGGCCCATGGCGTTTAAGGCTGCGAGTACGCGTTCGCGACGGGTTCGGTAGACTTCGAGCATGGGGGTGGGGTCGACGGTCAGGGCTCGAGCTGCGGCGTCCATTTCGAAGGAGACGGCGCTCGATACTAAGTATTGGTGAGCCTTGGCAATCTCGGCGATGACGGGGGCTGCCGCCGCAAGCCAGCCCAGGCGCCAGCCGGTCATGGCCCAGGGCTTGGAGAAACTCTCGATGACGACCGTCTGCTCGCGCAGCTCCGGGTGTCGCTGGGCAAATCGCTCGTAGCCATCCACATAGACGAGGCGGTTGTATACGTCGTCGCAGACTACGTAGATGCCCGCCTGCTCCGCCACGTGCGCCACGGCGTCGAGCGAAGCCGCGTTGAGGATGCAACCCGTAGGATTGTTGGGCGTGCAGATGACGATGGCCTTGGTCGCCGGCGTCACGCAAGCACGAAGTGCGTCCTCGTCAATCTGGAATTGCGCAGGCTCCGTATCCAAAAAGACCGCCTTGGCGTGGTTGGCCACGACGATGCTCTCGTACAGGCCAAAGGCAGGCGTGGGGATGATGACCTCGTCGCCGGGGTTGAGCATAGCCATGAATGTTGCCGACAGTGCCTCGGTCGCACCGTCGGTCAGGATGACCTCATCGGCGGAAAACGTAAGGCCCGCGTCCCCCATGTAGGCAGATAACGCCTCACGCAGGGCGGGGCGCCCGTTGTTGGGCGGATAGTGCGTGTCACCGCGGTCCAGTGCGGCGGTCACCTCGGCGCTAATCACATCGGGCGTGGGAAAATCGGGCTCGCCAAGCGCAAGCGCGATGCACCCCGGGTGCTGGGCGGCGAGCGCGTTGATTCGGCGGATACCGGAGGGCTTGAGCGTGGCAAGCGAGGTATTCATGGGCAGTCGCATGGCGTTCCTTTCGTAAGGGTTGCACTAGGATAGCGCGGCGGGGCGCCGCCGGACGGTGTAACCTAAACGAAAACCAACCGGAAAGGAGGCAGCATGGAGCCGACCGCGCGCAGCGATGTACCAAAAACGCTGCAAACCATTGCGTATATCAGCATTCCCAATAGTGCCGATCTTGAGTTTTTGCTCTGGGACCTGCAGGATGCCATCGCCGCCTATGCACAGCTTTCCGGCACCGCACTCCCCCGCCCGGTCGACTTGAAGGCAAATGACGCCGGCAGCGTTGCCGATGGCATCGTGCTGGCCATTGAAGATGTGGCTGACGATGAGACGTTGACAGCCATCGAGCAGGCGCTTGAGCGCTTTGGCGGTACGGGAACGCGCGTCTATGCCGCGATTCGAGCCGCACAAGAGAGCACTGAGCAGGCGCGTGGGACCGCCGTTCGCCTGCACAAGGCATGTGAGCGCCATGACCAATTGTGGTGTGGCGGCGTTGCCATCTGCGCCGGCAGCGGCATCGCAGCGCTTCGTCGCTCCCCGCGCATGGGCCTCTTGCGGCGACCGTTTTCGGAAGCGATGGACAAGCTCGTGGGCGCTGTGCGCATGGGCTGCTCCGTCAAGCATGCACAGCGACTTGGCGGCGGCAATGCCGCCAACGTCGACGCCGACGGCATGGTTTGCGCCGAGCCAGCCGTGCCCGCGCCGATCTGGCGAGGCGTTCTGAAACGTCTGGGCGCCCACGCTCAAACAAAAATCTAAATTAAATAACAGCCCAGTCAACGGCTTCGTGCCAACGCTCGACAAGACGCTCCAGGCGCCAGGCGGCATTGGCGGGACTTGTCGAGGGCAGGACGATGGCAGGCAGCCCCGTCCGATCTTGCAAGTAGCGTTTGTAGAGTCGCCCTGCCGTGCCGCCGTTACAGGCAACGACCTCAATCGGCGCGGCATCGGTAATGCGCTCGATATGTGCCGGCACAACGTTGCGGATGCTCGCGTCGCTCGAGCCCTTAATGTCGCAGCTCTCGACCACATCCCACAGGGCCACGCCGCCGTTCAGCAGCATGGCCCGCTTGGCGGCAATGGAGGCATCGAGCGTCGCGGGCTCACCGCTTGCCAAAGGATCGCCCTCGTTGGGCGGCACAGGCATACCGAGGCACGTGGCCATCACACGCCAAAAGCGATTCTGAGGGTTGCCGTAATAAAAGGCATTGGCGCGCGAAAGCACCGAGGGAAACGACCCGAGCACCAAAACGCGCGAGTGCTCGTCAAACACGGGCTCAAACCCATGCTCAATATGTTGATAGCCCTCGTCAGACACGGCCATGGGCTAGGCTCTCAACAGATAGCGCACCTCGTAGGGTGCAAGCTCAAGGGTACCCGTCAGCTCGACCGTGGGCGCATCGTCGGCAAGCAGGTCGACGAAGGAGCCGTTGAGTTCGCCGGCGCCAAAGGTGTAAGGCTCACCCACGGCATTCACCGCCACGAGCACCGCCGCGTCGTCGCAGGCGCGCTCGAACAGCAGCTGCTTGTTCTGGATCACCACGTTGCGATAGGCACCGTAGTTGAGAGCACGGGCAGCCGCGTCGTCGGCCGAGCGAAGGTGCGCAAGCTGCGTGATGAACGCCGTCAGCTCGTTGGGCGCAGGCTCATTGAGCGCAGGTCGCAGCGCCCAGTCGCCATCGGGGCCGCCCTTTTCGCCAGCAATTCCCCACTCGCTGCCATAGTAGACGCACGGGATGCCCGGCATGCCAAAGAGCATGCCATAGGCGGGACGCAGGCAGGATTTGTCGGTGAGGATACTTGCCAGGCGCGGCACATCGTGGTTGTCGACAAACGAAAGCAGATGTTTGCCGCGGTAGATGCACCAAGGGTCGCCGCCAAACTGACGGTGCAGCGAATGGGCGATCTCGAACATGTTGACCGAGTTAAAGCTGGAATACAGGCCCTTGTAGCACTCGTAATTAGTGCACGAGTCGAGCATCTCGTCGTTGACGATCTGATTGTAGTCGCCGTGGAGCGTCTCGCCGATGAGCACAAAGCCGGGCTTGAGCTCACGGGTAAAGGAGTGTAGGCGGCGCATAAAGTCGCGGTCGAGCATGTAGGCGACGTCCAGGCGCAGGCCGTCGACGCCAAAGACGTCGGCCCAACGGCGCACAGACTCGAGCAGGTAATCGACCACAGCGGGATTTTGCAGGTTGAGCTTCACAAGCTCAAAATGACCCTCCCAGCCCTCGTACCAAAAGCCGTCGCCATAGCAGGAGTCGCCGTCAAAACTGATGTGAAACCAATCCTTGTACGGCGAATCCCACTTGCGCTCCTGCACATCGCGGAAGGCCCAAAAGCCGCGACCGACGTGGTTGAAGACGGCATCGAGCACCACGCGGATGCCATGGGCGTGCAGCGTGTCGCATACGGCGGCAAAGTCGGCATCCCCGCCCAGGCGACGGTCTATATGGCGCAGGCTGCGCGTGTCGTAGCCGTGGCTATCGGACTCGAGCGGCGGGTTGATGAGCACAGCGCCAACGCCGAGTTTTTGCAGGCAGTCGGCCCATTGGGCAATCTTCATGATAGGAGCATCGGGGTTGGGTTCGACATCGGCGGCCTGGGCGAGCTCATCCTCGGCAACGGGGGCGGCGTTTTCGCGCGGAGCTCCGCAAAAGCCCAGCGGATAGATCTGATAGAACGTCGTCTCGTATGCCCACATAGCAACCTCCCGGTAAGCTCAACACAACGACATCCATTGTATGCCCAGCTTGTATCCCCTCCCCCAAAATAAGTTGCGGTGGAATAGTTCCTGCTTGGGCCTTCAAAGGCCTTAAACAGGAACTATTCCACCGCAACTGATGAGGGGACGTGGCTAGGCGACGGGCTTGGCGCGGCGGATGGCTGGGAACATCACCGTGATGGCGAGGATAACGCCCACGACGGCAATCGCCCCGCCCACAAAGCCGATCCAGGCGATACCGGGACCCGAAACCACGGCTCCGCCGATCGCGGTACCCGTGCCGATACCGAGGTTGAACAGGCCCGAGAAGATCGACATGGCGACGGCCGACGAATCTGCCGGCGTGTGCTTGATGAGCTCGGCCTGAAACGCCACGTTAAAGGCCGTGGCGCAGCAACCCCACAGTGCGCACACAGCGAGAACCGCAGCGAGTGACGATGCGGCCGGACCCATGAGCAGCAGGGCCACCGGCACGCCGGAGAGCGTGATAGCCAAGAACGGGAAGCGATGCCCATCGAACAGGCGGCCAAACAGCCAGCTTCCGAGCAAACCAGAGCAGCCAAACGCCGTCAACGTCATGGTAATGGCGCCCGCATCGACGTGCGCGACCTGCGCCAGGAAGGGCTCGATATAGCTGTAGCTTGCGTAATAGCCGGTCGCCATGAAGACCGTGACTGCGTAGAGCGCGATGAGGAACGGGTTCTTGAGCAGCTCGGGCAGCTGCTTGAGCGTAAAACGCTCGCCCGCTGGCATGGCAGGGAACACCGTGGCCTGGTAGACGACCGCGACAGCAGACAGCGCTCCGACCACGGCAAACGTCATGCGCCAGCCCACGGCCAAGCCAATGGCGCGACCGAGCGGCAGGCCAAAGATCTGTGCGATGGAAGAGCCCGTGGCGATCATGCTGATAGCGAGCGCCCCGTGGCGTGTGTCAACCAGGCGCGACGCCATGATCGAGGCGACCGACCAGAACACGGCGTGCGCGCAGGCAACCACCAGGCGCGCGCAGACTAAGATGGGATAGGTCGGTGCCAAGGCGGACAGGAACTGGCCCAGCGAGAACACGGCGAGCACGCCCAGCAGCATCCGCTTGAACTCGAAACGCGAAGCGAACACCATGAGCGGCAACGACAGCAGCATGACGCCCCAGGCATAGACCGAGATCATGATGCCCGCCTGGGCCTCGGTGAGCGAGAACGACGCGGCGATATCAGTCAAAAGGCCGATGGGCATAAACTCCGACGTGTTGAACACGAACGCACAGCAGGTGAGCCCGACGAGCGGGAGCCACTGCCTGAGCGTGATGCCGTCTTGCCTTGCCTGACTCATATATAACGTCTCCAATCATTTTGAGCGGAGGCGATTATATAGCAACGGCCCCGCATCCGTCAGCAACAGATGCGGGGCCGAAAACAATTCGATACACAGAGGTTGCGCCGTCAATTCATAACTAAGCCAACCCCAGCAACATGCCCGCCGAATGCACGACAAACGCCACGACCCAGGCGACCGTCACCTGAAACGCGAATACGGCCACGGCATAGCGTGCGCCCAACTCGCTCTTGACGGCGCCGATGGACGCCACGCAAGGCGGGTACAGCAGCGTAAAGACCAGGAACACGTAGGCGGTAAACGGCGAAAACATGGCTGACAGTGCCGCGGGCGACGTTGCGCCCAAAAGCACCGTGAGCGTCGAGATGACGCTCTCCTTGGCAATGAGCCCCGTGACGAGCGCCGTCGAGGCGCGCCAGTCGCCAAAGCCGAGCGGGGCCAACACCGGCGCGATGATGCTACCCAGACCGGCAAGCAGGCTTTGCGACTGGTCGGCGACCACGTTAAAGCGGATGTCGAACGTCTGAAGGAACCAGATGACCACGGTCGCGGCAAAGATAATGGTAAAGGCCTTAGTGATGAAGTCCTTGGCCTTATCCCATGCCAGCATCACTGTCGTCTTGACGCTCGGCAGGCGGTAATTGGGGAGCTCCATGATAAACGGCACCGGGTCGCCCTTAAATGCCGTGCGGTTGAGCACCAAAGCCGCGACGCAGCCGACCACGATACCGATCAGATAGAGCGAGACCATGGCGGGAACCGTCGCCTGCGGGAAAAACGCCCCGCACAGCAAGCCGTAAACCGGCAGCTTGGCTGAGCAGCTCATAAACGGCGTGAGCATGACCGTCATCTTGCGGTCGTGCTCGGATGGGAGCGTACGGGTCGACATGATAGCCGGCACGGTGCAGCCAAAACCGACGAGCATGGGCACGAAACTGCGGCCCGACAGGCCAAAGCGACGCAACACCTTATCCATGACAAAGGCCACGCGCGCCATGTATCCGGAGTCTTCCAGAATGGAGAGGAACAAAAAGAGCACGACGATAATCGGCAGGAAGGTCAGCACACTGCCCACGCCCGTAAGCACGCCGTCGACAGCCAGCGAGCGCACCACGTCGTTGGTACCGAACGCCTTGAGGCCCGCATCGGCCGAGGCGATGATGGCAGCGATACCGTCCTCCATGAGTCCCTGCAACGCCGCGCCGATCACGCCAAACGTCAGCCAAAAGACGAGGCCCATGATCACCAGAAACGCCGGAATGGCTGTGTAACGACCTGTCAGGATGCGGTCAATCTTGACGGAGCGCACGTGCTCGCGGCTCTCGTGCGGCTTGACGACGCAACGCCCGCACACGTCGCCGATAAAGCTAAAACGCATATCGGCCAGTGCAGATAGGCGGTCGGTGCCGGCCTCGCCCTCCATCTGGGTGATGATGTGCTCGATAGCGTCGAGCTCATTGCGATCCAGGTGAAGCGCCTCGGTTACCAGCTCATCGCCCTCGACCAGCTTGGTCGCCGCAAAGCGCACCGGGATGTGCGCCGTCACGGCATGGTCCTCGATCAGGTTAGCAATACCGTGGATGCAGCGATGCAGCGCACCGCCGTCCGGACCGTCGGGCGCGCAAAAGTCCAGGCGACCAGGGCGCTCGCGGAACCGCGCCACGTGCAGGGCGTGGTCCACCAGCTCGCCGATGCCCTCGTTGCGGGCAGCGCTAATGGGGACAACGGGCACGCCCAACAGGCTCTCGAGCAAGTTGACGTCTACGGCGCCGCCGTTGGCGGTCACCTCGTCCATCATGTTGAGCGCGATGACCATAGGACGATCAAGCTCCATGAGCTGCAGTGTCAGGTACAGGTTGCGCTCGATGTTGGTGGCGTCAATGATGTCGATGATGGCGTCGGGGTTTTCGTCAAGGATGAATTGACGGCTCACGATCTCTTCGCCCGTGTACGGCGACAGCGAATAGATGCCAGGCAGGTCGGTAACGCTTGCCTCGGGGTGGTTGCGGATGGTGCCATCTTTGCGGTCGACCGTCACGCCGGGAAAGTTACCGACGTGCTGGTTGGAGCCCGTCAGCTGGTTGAATAACGTGGTCTTGCCGCAGTTTTGGTTGCCGGCGAGGGCAAAGTGCAGCGGCGCGCCCTCGGGCACGGCCGTCTTTGCCGCACGGGGCGAATACGTCCCCTCGCCCAGGGCCGGATGCTCCGTCGTGCCGATTGCGGCGTTAGCGCGCGGACCCGTATCGGTGTCGTGAATACCCACGAGCTCGATGCGAGCGGCATCGTCCTTGCGCAGTGTCAACTCGTAGCCACGCAGGCGGATCTCGAGCGGATCGCCCATGGGGGCGTACTTCATCATGGTGACTTCGGTGCCCGGCGTTAGACCCATGTCCAAAATATGCTGTCGGAGTGCCTGATCGTCCGATGCCACCGATGCGACAACGGCGTCCTTTCCAATCTCGAGTGTATCGAGCTTCACGTCCGTGTTCCTCCCCCGGCGCCCACAGGGCGTTGCATTTTGTTTATCTTGGCTAACCGTTTGCCATGGCTAACCATTTAACCACGCATGATAGCGCGAACATACGACGATGTTCAATCAACAGATTGTTGCAAGGACCGTCCCCAAGTGCCGCATCTGGGCCATAGCAACGCCGATGTCTTGGAACCGACAGCGAAAGCCCGCCAGAGCGAGCAAGGTGCCTTGAAGCGAGGTGGCATTGACCTTCTGGTCATGCCACCGAAGCTGAAAGGCAGATTGCCGCCCTGGCGGGCTTGCAGCGTCAAGTGGTTACGGCGTTTGGTAAAACGCCGTAACTAAAACCCGTGGCGCTCCAGGAAGCGGAAGGCTAGGCGGATCCAGGGACGGACCGCCACCTGCTTGTCCTCGTTGTCGACCGCGGTGTTGGCGTTGCCGAGCGAAAGGCCGTGACCACCCTGGTCGAAGACGTGCATCTCGCATGCAACGCCCTCCTCGGCCATGCGCTGCGCAAACGGGTAGACCTGCGCGATCGGCGCCGTCTTGTCGTCGGACACGCCCCACACAAAGGTCGGTGGCATCTGACGCGAAACATGCGTGGTGGGGCAGATGTCGGCCAGATGCTCGTCAGTTGCCTCGCCGCCCGTCACCATCGACAGGTAGTCGTTGAGCAAATCGCGTCCCGTCTTGCCGCCCGTCTTGGGCACGCGCAAGTCAATGCGCGGATCGCGCGTCTGCATGTCGCGCACATAGGCAAAGTCGAGCAATGGATAGCCCAGCACCACGGCATCGGGACGAATGTCGTCCGGACGCGCCCCGGCAAGTGCCGCAAAGGGGCCGGTCTTCCACTGTGTTGCCAGCGAGGCGCAAATCATGCCGCCAGCAGAAAAGCCCACGACGCACACGCGCTTAGGATCGACATGCCACTCGTCGGCGTTGGCGCGCACCGTGGCGACCATCTTGGCAAGATCTGCCTGGGGGTGCGGAAAGCTCACGTCACCCGTAGAACTCGTGACATAGTTGAGCACAAAGGCCTGGTAGCCGCGATCCAAAAATGCAAACGCCACCGGGTCCTGCTCGTGCGGAGCGATATGCGTAAACCCGCCTCCGCCGCAGATGATCACCGCGGGGCGGCGGCCATTCGGTTTATCGGGCAGCGGCTCGGCACCCAAATACGTAAACGTCGCCGGATAATCCTCGGTCGGCTCCTCGCCCCACAGCGCATGGTTCTCGACAATCATATGTGCTCCCTTCGCGCAAATTATGCGCCCTTGTTTTTCGCCTTCAAGCGTACCCCACTTGAACCCGTGGCGCAGAAACACTCCGGCAATAAGTTTCCCTTCAACTGATATATCACATAATCCCAGTTCAGAGGTATCGTTGAGCAGCGTAGAATAGGGGCGTTGACCAAGCCGCGAAACACATGTGAAACGTTTCCGGCAAACCAAACGCGCGATATGCGCCTATTTAAGTTGGAGGCAACTATGGGTCTGCTCGATTCGCTTAAGTCCACCTTCACCTCGACCGGCGAGGCGTCCGTTCCGCCCGCAGCAAGCTTCGCTACCCGCGAAGGCGTCATCTATGCCCCCGTCAACGGCGTGCTCGTCAACCTGGACGAGGTTCCCGACGAGACGATCGCCTCGGGCATGCTTGGCCAGGGCTATGGCATCGAGCCCATTACCGGCACCATCTATGCGCCCGCCAACGGCCGCATCGGTGCCACCACTGTCACCAACCACTCCATCGGCATGATTACCGAGGACGGTCTTCGCGTGTTTATCCATGTTGGCCTGGGTACCGTGGAAATGAACGGCAAGGGTTTTGCCCGCTTTGTCGAGATGGGCGATGTGGTCAAGGCAGGCCAGCCGCTCATCAGCTTCGACCGCGAGGCCATTAAGGCCGCTGGTCACGAGGACATCGTGACCGTCATCGTCTCCGAGCTCGATCGTCTTAAGAGCATCGACCATGTCGGCGAGTCTGGAACGCTTATCGGCGGCAACCCGCTCGTCAAGCTTGGCGACCCGCTGCTGGTAGCCAAGACCAAGTAGCCAGGCCCCGCGCCACACAGCCAAAAGGCACCTCGTCAAGCGCCCGCGACCATTTGGCCGCGGGCGCTTTTCGTTTGAAAAACCATCCCGCCAATGCCTTATCTGTATAGCCCAAATGAGACGAGCTGCTAAAATAACGAACTGTATGGATAACTATCATTCAACCGTTATGGGAGGATACGTGAACCGCACCAAAATCGCGCAGCTCTATGCCGATGCCGAGTCGCTCGGCGGCCAAACCGTCACCGTCGCCGGCTGGGTCAAGTCCGTCCGCGACATGAAGAACTTTGGCTTTGTTACGCTCAACGACGGCAGCTGCTTCCGCGACCTGCAGGTCGTCATGAACCGCGAGGCACTCGACAACTACGACGAGATCGCCCATCAAAACGTCTCGGCCGCACTCATTTGCACCGGCACCGTCAAGCTGACCCCCGATGCGCCCCAGCCTTTCGAGCTTTCTGCCACCTCCATCGAGGTCGAGGGCACGAGCGCCCCGGATTACCCGCTGCAGAAGAAGCGCGCAACCGTCGAGTTCCTGCGCACCCAGCAGCACCTGCGCCCGCGCACCAACCTGTTCCGCGCCGTGTTCCGCATCCGCTCTGTCGCGGCTGCCGCCATCCACCGCTTCTTCCAGGAGCAGGGCTTTGTCTACGTCAACACCCCCATCATCACCACGAGTGACTGCGAGGGCGCCGGCGAGATGTTCCGCGTGACCACGCTCGACCCCAAAAATCCGCCCCTCACCGAGTCCGGCGAGGTCGACTGGAGCCAGGACTTCTTTGGCAAGCATGCAAGCCTCACCGTGTCCGGCCAGCTCAATGCCGAGAACTTTGCCATGGCCTTTGGCGACGTGTACACCTTTGGCCCCACCTTCCGCGCCGAAAACTCCAACACCACGCGCCACGCCGCCGAGTTTTGGATGATCGAGCCCGAGATGGCCTTTGCCGACCTTAACGACTACATGGATAACGCTGAGGCCATGCTCAAGTATGTCCTCAAGGACGTCATGGCCACCTGCCCCGACGAGCTCAATATGCTCAACAAGTTTGTGGACAAGGGTCTGCTCGAACGCCTAGACCATGTCGCCAACTCCGACTTCGCCCGCGTTACCTACACCGAGGCCGTCGAGATCCTGGAGCAGGCAGTCGCCGCCGGTCACAAGTTTGATTACCCCGTCAGCTGGGGCATCGACCTGCAGACCGAGCACGAGCGCTTCCTGACCGAGGAGCACTTTAAGCGCCCGACCTTCGTAACCGACTACCCGGCCGAGATCAAGGCCTTCTACATGCGCATGAACGAGGACGGCAAGACCGTCGCCGCCGCCGACTGCCTGGTTCCCGGTATCGGCGAGATCATCGGTGGCTCCCAGCGCGAGGAGCGCCTGGATCTGCTCGAGGCCCGCATCAAGGACCTGGGTATGAATCCCGAGCAGTACAAGTACTACCTTGACCTGCGCCGCTACGGTTCCTGCAAGCACGCCGGCTACGGTCTGGGCTTCGAGCGCTTGGTCATGTATCTGACCGGCGTGGGCAACATCCGCGACGTCCTGCCGCACCCGCGCACCGTGGGCAACGCCGACTTCTAATCGTCGGACGCTAGCTCGCGTCGCCACACGCCAACGCTCATCGCATAAGCGTCTCTCGACATCGGTCGAGAGACGCTTTTTTCAACAGCATCCGTCAAGCTTTTGGCAAGTTTTTGGTCAGTTGAGCAGGGCTGTTGAAAACTCGACCCGCCGTTTGCCGACGACTACCGACCGCCCAGAGCGCCCTGCGCCCCTGGGAAAGCCCCACGTCCTAGGCTCCATACCGTCGCCACCCAAAACGGAAAGGACGTGGACACCATGACCGAAGCCGCTGTTGAAACCTACGACACCACGACGAGGGGCGCCGCCTCGATGGCAGCCTATCGCGCCGTTCGCATCCTGCAGCTCTTGAGCGAAAACACCGGCGAGGACAAGGCCATGCTTTCCGATGAGTTGATCCGGCGCCTCGCCCATCCCGACGACCCCGCCCGCATGCCCATCTCGGCGGCGCGGCGCAGCATCTACACCGCCATCTCCGCGCTTCGCCATGCCGGATACGAAATTGAGTACAAACGCGGCGTGGGCTACAAACTTCTTACCCGCCCGCTCACCGACGAAGAGATCATCCGGCTCCACGGTATGGTCATGCGCAACCGCTCCACGCCTATCGCTATCCGCAAGAGCATGGCGCAGCACTTAGTTGCCATGGCAAGTGCCGACGTTCGCGGCTACCTCGACACACCCGAGCCCGCTCCAAGCGCAGGCAGCAAGGCTACCAAGGCAACGCGCACGCCCATCAAGCGCATCGACACGTGCGAGCTCGTCGAGCAGGCCATCGACCACGGAACCACGGTGAGTTTTGATATTTCGAGCGTCACGACACGTGGCGAAACTGAAGTAGCACGGATGACACTCCGCCCCTTTGCCATCAAGCAACGAGACGGCATCTCGTATTTGCTGGGAACGGTCTATGACGCCCGAGGCGCCGATGACACGCTGCGTACCGTAGAGATCGGCCGCATGAGAAACGTCACCACGCGTCTCCTCGACGGCAAGAAGCTCTTCGCCGCCCTCGACGAGGAGGACGACGCCTCTGCTGCATAAGAACCTCCGCCGTCCATTCGACTACCCGTACCGCCCATCCGGTTCTGTATTAAAAAAACCGCCAGGTTATTGTAAAAATGGACATCCGCGCTACTATAGTTCCACTTGCACTTTGTTTGAGTGCAGTATTTCCAGCCATTTCTATACTGGGGGTAACGATATGAAGGACATCACCATCAGCCGTAGGAGCCTTCTGGTCTCTGCTGGCCTGCTCGCGCTCGCTCCGCTCGCCGGATGCGGCGGCAACTCTGGTTCCGGCTCTGCTGCCGCCGGTTCCGACTACACCGTCGGCGTTCTGCAGCTCACTGAGCACTCCGCACTCGACGCCGCCAACGACGGCTTTGTCAAGGCCATCAAGAAGAGCGGTCTCAAGGTCAAGATCGATCAGAAGAACGCCCAGAACGACCAGTCTACGTGTAAGTCCATCGCCGACAAGTTCGTGGGCGATGGCGTCGACCTGATCTATGCCATCGCTACGCCCGCCGCGCAGGCCGCCGCCGGTGCCACGGCCGATATCCCCATCGTGGGTTGCGCCATCACCGACTACGCTGCCTCCGGCCTGGTCCAGGACAACGACAAGCCCGGCACCAACGTCACCGGTGCCTCCGACCTCACCCCGGTCGCCGAGCAGCTCGAGATGATGCAGAAGGTCCTGCCCGACGTAAAGAAGATCGGCCTGCTCTACTGCACCGCCGAGTCCAACTCCGACGTCCAGATCAAGGCCGCCAAGAAGGAACTCGACAAGCTGGGCCTGGAGTACACCGATTTCACAGTCTCGAGCTCCAACGAGATTCAGTCCGTCGTCGAGTCTGCCGTGGGCAAGGTCGACGCGCTGTACTCCCCCACCGACAACACCATCGCCGCGGGTGCCTCGCAGGTCGGCCAGATCTGCAAGGAAAACAAGCTTCCCTTCGTGACTGGCGAGGAGGGTATGTGCATGGCCGGCGGCCTGTTCACCCTCTCCATCAATTACGAGGACCTGGGCTACGCCGCGGGCGAGATGGCCGTTAAGATCCTGAAAGGCGAGGCCAAGCCCGAAGACATGCCGATCAAACACCTCTCGAGCAAGGACCTGGTCGTCGTCAAGAACGACGAGATGGCCGAGGCTCTGGGCATCGACCTCTCCGCTCTGGACGCGTAATGCCATACGCGGCATGCGTCTAGAGCCCGTGCTCGCGCTTTAGCCGCGTTATTCAATATCTGAGCCACAGGGGCGGGCGCTGTAGACCGGCGTCCGCCCTGCTTGTTTCAGGTAAAACAAAACGTCTGTCCGCAGCTCTTCTATGCATTGTTACCGCTATTATGGTGAATCACGTGTCCACCCTATCCTAGGAGGTATGAAGCATGCTCATTGCATTGCAGGGCGCCGTTTCGCAGGGCGTCCTCTGGGGCATTATGGTGCTTGGCGTGTTTATCACGTTCCGCCTGCTCGACATTCCCGATATGACCTGCGACGGCAGCTTTGCCCTCGGCGGCTGCGTCTGCGCTGTGCTCATCGTCAATAACAACGTCGACCCGCTGCTCGCCGTGCTGGCCGGTATGTGCGCCGGCGCCATCGCGGGTGCCGTCACGGGCATTTTGACCACCGTCTTCGAGATTCCCGCGATCCTCGCCGGAATCCTCACCCAGATCAGCCTGTGGTCCATCAACCTGCGCATCATGGGCAAGTCCAATACGCCCATTCTTGCCAAGGGCACCGTGTTCTCGGCCGTCAGCAATATGACCGGTCTGCCGCAGTCCACCGTTGCCATCATCTTGGGCATCCTGCTCGCCGTGGCTATCGTTGCCATCCTGTATTGGTTCTTTGGCACCGAGATCGGCTCGGCGCTGCGCGCCACCGGCAACAACGAGTACATGATCCGCGCTCTGGGCGTCAACACCAACTCCACCAAGATGATCGCCCTCGTGCTCTCCAACGCCCTCATCGGCCTTTCGGGCGCGCTCATCTGCCAGAGCCAGAAGTATGCCGACATTGGTATGGGCACCGGTGCCATCGTTATCGGTCTTGCCGCCATTGTTATCGGTGAGGTGCTCGGCCGTCTGCTGCCCGGCGGCCTCACGCAGTTTAGCGTCCGTCTTGCCTCCGCCGTCTTTGGCTCCGTGGTGTACTTCCTTATCCGCGCCATCGTGCTGCAGTTGGGCATGGACGCCAACGACATGAAGCTGCTCTCCGCCGTGATTGTCGCTGTGGCCCTGTGCGTGCCCGTGGTTTGGGAGCGCTATAAGCTCCGCAGCTCCTACACGAAGGGGGATGAGGCAGATGCTTAAGCTCTCGCACGTCAAGAAGACCTTTAACAAGGGCACCGTCACCGAGAAGCGCGCGCTCACCGGCGTCGACCTCACCCTGAATGACGGCGACTTTGTAACCGTGATCGGCGGCAATGGCGCCGGCAAGTCCACGCTGCTCAACATGATCGCCGGCGTGTACCCGCTCGATTCGGGCGTTATTGAGCTCGACGGCACCGATATCTCGCGCCTGAGCGAGTCGCAGCGCGCCAAGTACCTGGGCCGCGTGTTTCAGGACCCCATGCGCGGTACCGCTGCCGACATGCAGATCGCCGAGAACCTGGCCCTCGCCAAGCGTCGCGGCCAGCGTCGCGGCCTTTCGTGGGGCGTTACCAAGGCCGAGAAAGATGAGTACGTTGAGCTGCTCAAGCGCCTGGACCTTGGTCTTGACACGCGTCTTAACGCCAAGGTCGGCCTGCTCTCGGGCGGCCAGCGCCAGGCACTCACCCTGTTGATGGCCACGCTCACCAGGCCGCGCCTGCTGCTGCTCGACGAGCACACGGCGGCCCTCGACCCCAAGACGGCCTCTAAGGTGCTCAACCTGACCGAGGAGATCGTCGACGAGAACCACCTGACCACGCTCATGGTCACGCACAACATGAACGACGCCATCCGTCTGGGCAACCGTCTGATCATGATGCACGAAGGCCATGTGATCTACGACGTGGCGGGCGATGAGAAGAAGTCGCTCACCGTAGCCGACCTGCTGCAGAAGTTCGAGGAGGTCTCGGGCGGCGAGCTCGCCAACGACCGCATGCTGCTAAGCTAAAACCTGCCAAAAAGGGACAGGTTTATTTTGGTAGGTTTTATCTGCGCAAACGCCAAAACCGCCGCAAAGGGACAGAGGCCCTTGCGGCGGTTTTCGCATATTATGTCGATAATCCGATATTCAACCAGACATTCTGGCTAAGGACTAAGGAAACTGCCATGAAAAGACTCCCCCGCTTTGCGTTGGCCGCCGCGTTGTTTGCCGGCGCGCTCGCAGGCATCCCAAGCCTCGCTTTCGCGGGAAACCTGCCCGCCGCTATTGACGGCTCCGTGGCCGTCATGCACACCAACGATATCCACGGCAGCTACAAGTACAGCTACAACGCAAGCAAGGGCACCGGCACTGTGGGCTTTGACGGACTGGCGGTTCTCTATAGCGCCCAAAGCAGCGTCCCCGATCTTTTGCTCGATGCGGGCGACACCTTCCACGGACAGTCCTTCGCCACCATGAGCGAGGGCAAGAGCATCGCCGAGCTCATGGACACCTTCTACGCCGACGGCTACGACGCAACCACGCCAGGCAACCACGACTGGAGCTACGGCGCGGACAAACTCCGCACCATGACCGGCTACAGCACCACCGGCACGCCCTTCGCCATGCTCTGCGCGAATGCAACGTCCTCGAACGGCGTATGGAGCTCGAGCATCACGAAGACGCTCGATCGCACCTGGGAGGATAGCGAGGATCACTCCACATTCGACTACAAAATCAAGGTCGGCGTCGTCGGAGCCATGGATGAGTCGCTAGGTTCCTCGCTGCGCGCGGACCTGGTCGCGGGCACCAGCTTCTCGAGTGCCGCGAACGCCATCAATGCCGAGGCAGAGCAGCTGCGCAAGGAGGGCTGCGATGTTGTTGTGTGTATCGCGCACACGCTCGACGCAAAGACCTTTGCCACGCGGCTCCGTGGCGTCGATGCCCTTATCGCAGGCCACGAGCACATCAACCTTAACGAGAAGGTGACGGGAGCCGACGGCAAGACGATCCACGTTGTCGAGGCAGGCAGCGCCTTTGCCGAGGTGGGGCTGCTTTCCATTCCGTACAAATACGACACGAATGGCACCGAGACGACCGACGATGACACGGTCACGGTCCCTGCAGACGGCAGCGACGAGAAGCTCTACACCGCCAAGAACGTCAACGACCTTTTGACAGACCCCGACAAGGGCTCCGACTACCAAAGCCGCCTTGAAGCCGTCCGCAACAAGATCAAGCCGCTCGACGAGGACTTTGAAAACGAATCGAACAAGGTGCTCGGCACATCCACCACCAACTATTTCTACGGCGAGGACGCCGCAGGCACGCATGGTTGGGAAATGGTGCGCACCACCGATTTCCGCCCCAGCAAGGAGGGCGACACCACCAAGGCCCAGACCATCGGCCACGTGATTTGCGGCTCCTATCTTGCCCTGACGGGCGCGGACTTCGCTATCGAAAACGCTGGCGGCATCCGCGGCGGCATCGCGGCGGGCAACGTGACCGCCGGCAACGTCATCGCCATCTCGCCCTACGGCAACACCGTGGAGACCTGGACCATGACCGGCGCGGACTTCCTCGCAGCGCTCGAGCACTCGCTACAAATCAGCGACGATTGCAACGACAGCTACGAGCTTCAGCAAGCCTACGTGGCGGCCGGTCACACCGAGCAGGAGGCGCAAGACGAGTACAAGTGGCGCGATGACTCTGGCAGCGTCCTCTCCTTTGGCGGCATCAACGTGACGATTGATTGGACGCAGCCCGAAGGCAAGCGCATCGTGAGTGCCACACTCACCAAAGACGACAGCACGCTCGATCCCACCAAGACCTATACCGTCGCCATCAACAACTACATCATCACCAACACGACCGACTTCCCCACCTTCGCAAACGCCACCAAGTACACCGAGTGGGGCACGTGCGAGGCGGCGCTGAGGGCGCTGATTGGGCAGACCGGCTGGGAGAGCAAGATGGCCGGGCTCGCCGGCACCATCAGCTTTGGCTCCGCTGCCGTGGACCCCACGCCCACACCGGCCCCGACGCCTAAGCCCTCGCCTAAGACGGACACGGCGACCACGAAGGTCATCACCAAGAAGACGACCGGTAAGCTCGCCGCAACGGGAGACCGCACGCTGGCAGTAGTTGGCGCGTGCCTTATCGGCGGCATCATCGTCATCATGCTCGGCATTATCTGGAAGCGTCGACGCTAAGCTACACCGCCGGGCCTTGCAGCCCCGCCGCGTAAACCTTATATCGAGCACAGAAGCCCGTCTGAATTTGATCGGACGGGCTTCTTGGTGGGTATCATGGTTGGACGATCATTAGGAGGTTTTCCCTACATGGAATTGTTTGAGCCGATTCTTCATTTCTTTGAGCAACGGTGGGTCCACAACATCATCTGGGCCGTCATCTTGGCGATAGGCACCGCCGTCGCCGCCGAGGTCGTATCCAAGACCCTGAACCATCTGCTTAACCGTGACGATAACCCGCTTCCGACATCAAGTATCTTCATCAACATCGCGCGCGCCGTCATCTGGATGATTGGCGGCAGCTTTATCCTCGACAACTGCTTTGGCATTAACGCAAACGCGCTCGTCGCCGCTCTTGGCGTCGGCGGCATCGCCATCTCGCTCGGCTTTCAGGACACGCTGTCAAACCTTATCGGCGGCATGCAAGTGACCTTTATGGGCATCATCAAACCCGGCGACAATATCGAGGTCGGCGGCGTATCCGGCGTGGTCCAAGACATCACTTGGCGTCATACAACGATTGAGGATGCCTGTGGACAGACCATCATTGTGCCCAACTCCAACATCTCCAAGAACACGCTCGTGCACCTCATGCCCTTTGGGCGCGTTGCCGTGCCCGTCGCGGTCAAGGACACGTCCAAGTGGGCTTCACTGGACGCGCTGGCAGATGAGCTCACCGACGCTACCAAGGCCGCCGTGCTTCCCATCTCGGGCTTTGACAAAGAGCCCTACGTGCTCTTTAGCGAAATCGGCGACTTTGGCATCAAAGGAAAGATCATCTTTATCGTCAGCGACGACAGCACCACTTTCACCGCTGCCGACGCCTGCATCCGCGCCATCGCCCCCATCATCGCCTAAACCACCGCAAAGGGGTCAGGCATCTTTGTAGTGGTTTTCATTCGTGGTACCATGGTTCATATAGTTGTTTAAACGACTAAGGGAGCAACATTATGGAAGAGGCCTATCGTCAAGCACGCAAGCGCGGCGAGCAAGGACGTCGACGCGCCATTAGCCAAAGCGAGCATCCATACCTTACGGACCTCGATAGCTTGGTTGCTCAGCTCCCCTTAGGTCAGCGAGAGAATGTCGGCCTGCGGGATATTCCGCTCGAAATGGTCGTCGGCACGGTCACCAAGGGCCGTCAGTCCGCCTTTTCGTGTAACTTTATGCCCCTGCTTCCGTTTAGCACCGAGTTCGCCCGCAAGTGGTCCAACCTCTACGACATCCAGGTGACCGAGGGCTATCGCGACCCCGTCATCGTCACCGAGTTCATGCATCGGTTCTATGTCCAAGAAGGCAACAAACGCGTCAGTGTCCTCAAATTCCTAGACGCCCCGACGGTTTCGGCCAAGGTCACCCGTCTCTACCCCGGCACATGGGATTCCGTCGAAAGCCGCCTGTACGGCGAGTTCTGCGCGTTTTGGCGCGTCTGCCCCCTATACGAGATCGAGTTCTCGCGTGAGGGAAGCTACGAAACGCTCGCGAAGATGCTCGGTCAGAACCTTATCGAAAAATGGCCGCAGAAAAAGGTCGACTACCTACGCCACACCTTCCTGCTCTTTAAGCGCGCCTACCTTCGCGCAGGCGGCGACCACCTGGACATTACGCCTGCCGACGCCATGCTCGTCTACCTCAATGTGTACAACCAGGACCGCCTGCTGGATACGCCGACGGATATCGTCGTAAACCGCCTGTGCAAGATCTGGCGCGAGCTGGTCATTGCCGGCAAAAATGACGAGGACAAGGTCGATCTTGTCGAAGCACCGAGCGTCGACGAGGAGGAGACGCCCGCCAAGTCCACCTCTGGCGTGCTCAACTTCTTTATGGGCAAGACCGTCTACTCGACGTCCAACCCCCTGCGCATCGCCTTTATCCATGAGTTCCCCTGTGCGACGTCGAGCTGGGACAGCCTGCACGACCAAGGGCGTCAGTATCTCGATGAGCACTTTGGCGGTATCGTGCGCACCGAGGCGTTCGAGGACTGTCACGATCCGGATGTGTTCTACGCCGCCGTGGAAACGGCTGTCAAACATGGAGCAAACGTCATCTTCTCGACCTCGCACCGCCTGATGGAATACACACTCAGAGCTGCCGTTGAGTATCCCCAGGTTCGGTTCCTTAACTGCTCTATCGGCCTTCCCCACCAAAGCGTCCGTTCGTACTTTGGCAAGATGTACGAGGCCAAGTTCCTCCTGGGCGCCCTTGCCGCCAGCATGGCGGACAACCATCGCATCGGCTACCACGCGTCGGTCTTCGCATCCGGCGCGCTCAGCGAGATCAATGCCTTTGCCATCGGCGCCTCGCTGCTCGACCCCCGCGCGCAAATTATCCTCACCTGGGGCGATGTGCCCGCCGGCGGTCTTGCCGAGGCCATGTGCCGCGAAGGCGTGAGCGTCATGACCGGCGCTGACATGTCAAAGTCGCTCGAAGACCCTACGGCCTACGGACTCCACCGCCTGGTCGATGGCAAGGTTTCCGGCATCGCCATGCCGGTATGGAACTGGGGCCGTTACTACGAGCTCATCGTTCGCAGCCTTCTGCACGGCACGTGGGACGAGACCAGCGATGACAACCAAGTGCGCGCCGTCAACTACTGGTACGGCATGAGCTCCGGCGTTATCGACATCCGTTACGCTCCGGGCCTACCCTACCAGACGCGCAAACTCGTGCAGTTGCTCCGCAACGGCATTGTCGAGGGATCCATCAACCCCTTTGGCGGCGAGCTCCACAGTCAGAACGGCGTGGTACAGATCGAAGGCTTCCCTCCACTGCCGAGCACGCAGATTGTCGAGATGAATTGGCTGGCGGATAACGTGGTAGGCACCATTCCGCAGCTCGACGATGAGCCGAAAGTCCCTGCCCTATGAAAATCCTTGCCATAGCCGATACCGAAGAACGATGCCTTTGGGAGTGCTTTCGCAAGGAACGCTTTGAGGGAGTCGACCTGATTTTGTCCGCCGGCGATCTGGACCCGGACTATCTTGAGTTTTTGGTTACGGTCATCAACAAACCGCTCATCTACGTGCGCGGCAATCACGATGACCGCTACGCACGTCATGCACCGGGTGGATGTATCTGCGTAGAGGACAGCGTGTACACGTACCGAGGGATTCGCATTGCGGGCCTTGGCGGGTCCATGCGTTATCGCGACGGCGCCAACATGTACACCGAACGCGAGATGTCCAAGCGCATGCGTAAGCTGTCGCGTAAGGTTAGGATGGTCGGCGGGTGCGACATTCTGCTTACCCATGCACCCGCCGCCGGTATGGGTGATCTGGACGATCTGCCGCATCGAGGATTCGAGTGTTTTAACACAGCACTCGAATCCTGGAATCCCGACTACATGGTGCACGGGCATGTGCACCAAAGCTACGGTTGCGATTTTCAGCGCGAGCGTCAGCATGTGTGTGGAACGACGATCATCAACGCCTGCGGCTATACGCAGTTTGAGCTCGACCAGACGCACTACCCCATCCGCGGCTGGCAAGCAGCTTGGCTCAACTCACAAACCATGCGCCGCGAGCTCAAACGCCACGAAGCCATCGAGTCTTCAACAGCCAGAACACCCTGGTAACCACCATAAAGGGGACACTGTCCCCTTTATGGTGCTTTTGACGCGATAGCAAGAAACCCGGTCCTGCACAAGGCAGAACCGGGTTTCTTTAGCAATGCTTGCTGTACTCAGGCAGTAACTAGCAGTTACTCAGCCAGGAAGTCACGCTGGACAGCGGGATCGACCTTGACGCCAGGGCCCATGGTGGAAGACACGGAGATGGACTTGACGTACTTGCCCTTAGCAGAAGAGGGCTTGACGCGCAGAATCTCGGTGTACAGGGCAGCGTAGTTCTCGACGAGCTGCTGCTCAGAGAAGGACTTCTTGCCCAGGGGCACGTGGCAGATGCCGTAGCGGTCGGCGCGGTACTCAACGCGGCCAGCCTTGAGCTCGGAGACCATCTTGGCGACGTCCATGGTCACGGTGCCGAGCTTGGGGTTCGGCATGAGGCCACGGGGACCAAGGATCTTACCGATGCGGCCAACCTTGGCCATCATGTTCGGCGTAGCGATAGCGGCGTCGAAGTTGATCTCGCCCTTCTGAATCTGGGCGACGAGCTCGTCGGAACCGATGATGTCGGCGCCGGCAGCCTCAGCCTCACGGGCCTTCTCGCCCTCGGCGAAGACGGCAACACGAACGGTCTTGCCGGTGCCGTGGGGCAGGGAGATGGAACCACGGATGTTCTGGTCAGCCTTACGAGTATCGATGCCCAGACGGAAGTGAGCCTCGACGGTCTCGTCGAACTTGGCGGTGTCGAGCTCCTTGATGAGCTTGGCAGCCTGAAGGGGGGTGTAGAGCGTGGCGCGGTCGATCTTCTCGGCAGCGGCGTTATAGCTCTTACCATGCTTAGCCATGTGCATTACCTCCTGTGGTTAAACGGGCGTGAGCCCTCCCACATCGTATCGTGTGCCCTATTGCACACATTTAACGGGCGCCCCGGTCGGAGCACCCGCCGTTACCATAAGAAATCGCTACTCAGCGATGGTGACGCCCATGGAACGGGCGGTACCGGCGATGATCTTCTTGGCGGCGTCAATGTCGTTGGCATTGAGGTCCGGCATCTTGATCTCGGCGATCTTGGTGAGCTGCTCCTGGGAGAGCTGACCAACCTTGTCAGCCTGGGGCTTAGCGGAACCAGACTTGAGGTTCAACTCCTTCTTGATAAGGTGAGCCGCCGGCGGGGTCTTGGTGATGAAGGAGAAGGACTTGTCCTCGTAGACAGAGATCTCAACGGGGATGATGTCACCCTTCTTGTCCTGCGTCTCGGCGTTAAAGGCCTGGCAGAACTGCATGATGTTCACGCCAGCAGCGCCCAGGGCGGGGCCGACGGGAGGAGCGGGGTTTGCTGCACCAGCAGGAATCTGGAGCTTAATGACGTTGGCAACCTTCTTCTCAGCCATGGTCATTCCTTTCGAATCACGAGTGTGAAGTACTTGCTATATCGTAAGCACGCACGTGTTAGAAGCACTCCTGAGATGAGCAGTCACAGAAGAAGCACGCTCGCGCGAACGGACGAAAACTTAAGCGATGACAGCGACCTGGTTAAAGTCGAGCTCGACCGGCGTCTCGCGGCCAAAGATCATCAGCGTGACTTTGAGCTTGCCAGCCTCGGTGTTAACCTCGGAGACCTTGCCATCAAAGTCGGTAAGCGGGCCATCGGTGACGCGGACGGACGTACCGACCTCAATATCAACCGAGGTGCGCTTGGGCGAATCGCCCTTACCGGGACGACGAGTCATCTTGTTGTACTCGTCGCGGGAAAGCGGAGCGGGCTTGCCGTTGCCGCCTAGGAAACCGGTGACGCCAGGCGTGTTACGAACACACGTCCAAGCATCGTCATCCATCTCCATGCGGACCAGGACATAACCCGGGAAGATCTTGGAATCCTTGGTCTCACGCTTGCCACCCTCTTTAATCTCGGTGACGCGCTCCATAGGAATCTCGATATCAAAGATACGGTCCTGCATGCCCATAGTCTCGATGCGATGCTCGAGATCGGACTTAACGCGGTTCTCGTATCCAGAGTAAGTGTGAACGACGTACCAACGCTTAGACATGGTTTAGCCCCTCAATCCAGAGAACAGAGCAAGAGCCTCGCCAAAGCCAGCATCGAGCAGAGCGATGACGACGCCGACGACGATCAGAGAAGCGCAAACAACAACCGAGTAGTTCACGAGCTCCTTCTTATCGGGCCACGTGACACGCTTCATCTCGGACTTGACCGAAGCGAAATACTTCTTGGTGCGGGCGAAGAAACCAGGCTTCTCGTTCTTCTTGGACTTCGCAGCCTTCTCGTTCTTCTTGGCAACGGCCTTCTTGGCCTCAACCTTGGAGTTGGCGGCAGCTTTGTTGGCAGGTGCCGGCTGCTGAGCCTTCTTCTTGTTCTTCTTGTTGGCCATTTGGGTTACCTCCGCGCAATGCGCTTATACATGAGTAAACCGTAAGCCCCCAAGTGGGAGCTTACGGAATAATGACTGGCACGCCAGGAAGGACTCGAACCCTCAACACTCGGTTTTGGAGACCGATGCTCTACCAATTGAACTACTGGCGTATGTGACTAGAGACTAGCGAGTCTCTTTGTGCAGCGTGTGGTGACGGCACCAGGGGCAATACTTCTTGATCTCCATACGATCAGGCATGGTCGACTTGTTCTTGGTGGTCGTATAGTTGCGGCGCTTGCACTCAGTGCACGCAAGAGTAACTAGAGTACGCATGTATCCTGAACCTTTCATTTCCGCCCCGTACGGGCACGAGTTGTTACTTTATCAGCTCCACGTAAGTGCTGTCAATGAAAACCTCGAGTCAATTGGTTCTCGGTGGATCCATTCATATTTGGAACACATCAATGAAGCCATCGAGAGCTAATCGACGGTGCATCCAGGACCATTATCGATCCTCTCGACACCAGCAACGGCTCAATATCCATTGCAGAAAAGAACCCGGCACCCATATAAGTGCCGGGTTCTCTAAGTCAGCTATATCAAAGAGCTAATTTACTCAATGATCGTGGAGACGATGCCCGAACCGACGGTGTGGCCACCCTCGCGGATAGCGAAGCGCAGGCCCTCCTCCATGGCGATCGGGTGGATGAGGTCGCCCTCGATGGTGATGTGGTCACCAGGCATAGCCATCTCGGTGCCCTCGGGGAGCTTGACCGTACCGGTAACGTCGGTGGTACGGAAGTAGAACTGAGGACGATAACCATCGAAGAACGGGGTGTGACGGCCGCCCTCCTCCTTGGTCAGAACGTAGATCTCGCCGGTGAACTTGGTGTGCGGGGTAACCGAACCGGGCTTGCAGAGAACCTGGCCGCGCTCGATGTCCTCACGCTTGATGCCGCGGAGCAGCAGACCGACGTTGTCGCCAGCCTCGCAGAAGTCCATGGACTTACGGAACATCTCGATACCGGTAACGACGGTGTTCTGGGTATCCTTGATGCCGACGATCTCGACGGGCTCGTTGAGCTTGAGCTCACCGCGCTCGACACGGCCAGTAGCAACGGTACCACGGCCGGAGATGGTCATAACGTCCTCAACGGCCATCAGGAACGGGAGGTCGTTGTTACGAGCAGGCGTCGGGATGTACTCGTCGACGGCCTTCATGAGCTCGCGAATGGCGTCCATCCACTTGGCGTCGCCCTCGAGAGCGCCCAGAGCGGAGCCACGGATGACGGGGATGTCGTCGCCGGGGAAATCGTACTCGGAGAGGAGCTCACGGGTCTCCATCTCGACGAGGTCGATGAGCTCGTCATCGTCGACCATGTCGCACTTGTTCAGGAAGACGACGATGTAGGGAACGCCGACCTGACGGGCGAGCAGGATGTGCTCGCGGGTCTGAGCCATGGGGCCGTCGGTAGCAGCGATGACCAGGATAGCGCCGTCCATCTGAGCAGCGCCGGAGATCATGTTCTTGACGTAGTCAGCGTGGCCCGGGCAGTCAACGTGAGCGTAGTGACGGGCAGCGGTCTCGTACTCAACGTGGGAGACGGAAATCGTAATGCCGCGCTCGCGCTCCTCGGGAGCCTTGTCGATGTTCTCGAACGCAGTGAAGTCAGCCTTGCAGCCCTCGGTCTCGGAGAGAACCTTGGTGATGGCAGCGGTCAGCGTGGTCTTGCCGTGGTCGACGTGACCAATGGTGCCGATGTTAACATGCGGCTTAGTGCGCTCAAACTTCTCTTTGGCCATAAAGCCCTCCTCTTAACAGGTCGTCCCCGGACGGGACTTTGCCTTTATACCATAGTGGCCTCTCAACATACTATTGAGAAGCCACCGTGTTACCTATGGTAGCGGTGACTGGATTCGAACCAGTGACGCCACGGGTATGAACCGTGTGCTCTAACCAACTGAGCTACACCGCCGGATGGAGCCTGCAACCAGACTTGAACTGGTGACCTCTTCGTTACCAACGAAGTGCTCTACCGACTGAGCTATACAGGCACTTGACGGGTGGGAGCTATAGGATTCGAACCTATGTAGGCAGAGCCAACGGGTTTACAGCCCGTCCCCATTAACCACTCGGGCAAACTCCCAATCGTTCAAGTATCCGCAGGTCCTTTGGTCTTTTGGACCGCCGCCCCCGCGAACGAAGAAGATAATACGATGCCACCTTGGGGGCTGTCAACGAAAACCTCTAGATACACGGTGCCGGGCGTATCTATATAGCCGTGACCTGCGGTTTTATTGAGTTTGGATATGAAGGACAGTGGTTTTGGATACTGAGGTGACGTTTCCCAAGGTAACACTTTGCTGTAGTGGAGTACACCTTCAGTATCGAAATTCGATACCAGCTTATTTGCACCTATATATAGGTCGAGATCGGGGCTGCCCAGACAGAAGATTGCTCTTCCCAGGCAAAATCGAGCGTGGATTTTCTTCCGTTTGAAATCGAGCATGGATAATCTCCCACTTGCCGTGCCATCGAATCCAAAGTGGCAGATTATCCACGCTCATTCACTAGGCGGAAGATTTTCCACGCTCGTGTGTCCGATAATCCACGCTCGATGACGATGACCAACCTCGCCCCGGCCTATGTCTCGACCTGTAACAGTAAGAGGGTTATTCCTCCCCTATCTGTTACAGATCGAGATGTTTCGCAGAAACCCCCGCTTACGTCTCATTCTGTAACAGTAAGAACGGTTTTCAGCCTCTTCGTGTTACGGATCGAGATGTTATCGGCCTTCCCTTGGCAATGTTTCGATCTGTAACTATAAGGAGGGTCTTCAGCCCACTCGTGTTACGGATCGAGACAAACCTGAAGCTTGGTTGGCGCCAAACACGCTGACTTATCGACATAAATAGAAACGGGCCCTGTCCCACAAGGAAACAGAGCCCGAAACTCTCATGGAGCCAGTGACAGGAATCGAACCTGCAACCCACTGATTACAAATCAGTTGCGCTACCGTTGCGCCACACTGGCACACTTGGCGCTTTCACGCGAAGCGAGTTAAGAATAAAGGAATTGCGGACGGGGCGCAACAGGCCGCACGGCGTTATACAAATATGCAAAATCCAGCAACAACGCGTACCAGGCCCGTTCATTTCTGTCAGTGCGCCCTCAATCTTAAAACCATTCGCCAGAACGAATAGTTTTAATTACAATTGCTATATATAAAACTATTCGTTTTGACGAAGGGTTTCGTGATGCTTACTACCAAGGAAGCCGCCGAGCTGCTCGGCATCACTCCGCGCAGGGTGCAGGAGCTCATAAAAAACGGAGCACTTGATGCCCGCAAGGCTTCTGGTGTATGGCTCATCGACAAAGACAGCGTCGACACGCGACTCCGTTCCGTGACCAAAACGGGGGGACGTCCCCGCCGCGGCCACGGTAAGAGCGAGATCGCGTTCACCCTCATGAATCGCACGCACGAAGTCGCTCAGCTGGTCTACAGCACATCGCGAAAAGACTTTACCCATATCGGCGCCGACATCGATTACGCCCACGCCCCTATTGGAGTATTTGGCCCTAATAGCCCCATATCGCTCGACTCTTTCCGCACTTGGTGGCGTGGCCGCGGTATCCCGCTCGCACGCATTGGGCTAGCCTCCCTGCTTGCAGAAGCCGCAGTTGATGTTCCCGATGAACTCGTACAGCGAAATCTTGGCCTCTCCTTATCCGACCAGTATTGGATTAGGCCCCAAGACTCCGGTCTCGCGTGGAAAGATATCAATTTCTTCAATAATGCTTTTGATGACGTCTCGCTAACCATTGCACCCTTCGCCCCAGAGGGCAAGGCAGCTGCTGCCAAGCCCGACAACACCTCGGACGGCAATCTTCAAAAGTACTGGACATGCGAGGGTGACCGTCGAATCCTCCACAAGGCAGGTGCGCATCTAAACCAGGAACCCTATAACGAGATGGTGGCGACCGCACTCCACCGTCGCATCCTAAACGCCTGCGATTATGTGCCTTACTCGCTCGAAGGCGCGGGTACTTCCGCCTTGAGCACATGCAATGTCTTCTTAACTGACGAAGAAGAATATGTCCCTGCGTTCTATGTAAACCAGCATGCAAATGCAGACGAGCGACTAACCGATTACGAACGGTATGTAGCAAACTGCGAAGAGCTTGGAGCGACAGATATAAAAGACGCCCTTGACCGCATGATCGTGTGCGACGACATCATCGCCAACTATGACCGCCATTGGCGTAACTTTGGCCTTGTGCGAAACGTAAACACGCTAGCCTGCAGACCAGCCCCCATCTTCGATTCGGGCTCATCACTCTGGTGCAACATATCACTAGAAGAGCTTAGGGCGGGAGAGCACAGTTTTACCAGCGCACAATTTCATTCAAGCCCCGCCAAACAAATGTTGCTCGTCGAGGACATGGGCTGGTTTGACGGCGACAAACTCGAAGGCTTCGTTGACGAGGCAATCGAGATTCTGTCCAGAAACGACGCGCTCACGGCAAGGCTGCCATATCTAAAAGAGGCGCTTACATGGCGCCTCCGTAGAATGATCGACATCGCTGAATGGAGTTAGCGAGACAGCGTCGCGCCGTCAGCTCCCCTACCGTCCGCGCAGGGCCTTGAGCTTGGCCAGGGCATCGGGGCTCAGGCGGCTGCCCAGGGTCATCTTGATCTGCGGAGCTTCCTCTGCCTCGTGAACGTCGTTATCGATCTGTTTGATCTCGTCCACCAGCATACGGCTCGAGATGCGCGTAACGCCCTTGCCCATGACGACGGCCTGGATCGTGCCGTCACTCGATACCACGGAGCACGCGCGGCCTTCCTCGCGTGCCTCGATACAGAGCTTCTGCACCACGGTATCGGCAGAGACGCCCGTCGGCGAAAACTCGATGCGCACGCCACGGGCCGGCAGATTGGGGCGCTCGCTGGAGATATTGCCCGCGCCGTCAAACACGATTACGGCCTCGTAGCGGCCTTGGGCAAACGCGGCAACGTCGTTGATGAGGGCAGTGCGCGCCATATCGTGAACGTCGCTGGAATACGGATCGTCGGAATGGTCGTACACGAGCTTTTCGTAGCGCGGCGTGCAGTGGATCACGTTGTAACCGTCGACCACCAGCAGCTCGGGCTTGTTGGAGTGCACCGTCGAGACTGGGTCGGCGATAGCCTGCGCAAACGCATTGCCGCCCACGCCATAGGTCGCAGCCGAAACAATCGGCTTGGCCGAGCCCTCGCCAAAGCGCTTGGCCTTGGACTTGGCGCGGTTCTTCTTGGACATGCGCTACTCCTCCCCCATGAGCTCGCCGGCATTGCGGCGCAGCCACTCAAAGCACAGCGCCGTTGTCGCCTGGGCAACATTGAGGCTCTCGGTCATGCCGCGCTGGGGAAGCTTGGTCAAAAAGTCGCATTTCTCAAGCACCAGGCGCGAGATGCCGTCGCCCTCGGAGCCCATGACGAGCGCCACGCGGCCCTCGAAGGGAGCATCCCAGCAGCTGCCCTCGGCGTGCTCGGAGGCACCGCCCACCCAAAAGCCAGCGGCCTTGAGGTCATCGAGCGCACGGGCGATATTGGGAACCTGTGCGATAGGCAGGTGCATGACAGCACCGGCAGAAGTCTTGTAGCTGCCAACGGTCACGCCGGCGGCGCGCTTGTTGGCAATGATGACGCCCGCCGCGCCCACGACCTCGGCAGAGCGCACAATGGCACCAAAGTTACCGTCGTCGGTCACATGATCGAGCACGACGACGAGCGCCGGTCCGTCACCCGCGCGGCCGAGGATGTCGGCGACGTCGGCATAGGGGAAGTTGCCAACCTCGAGCGCAATACCCTGGTGAGCGCCATGGCTCGACAGCGCATCGAGCTGCGCGCGCGGCACATACTTAATGCGGACGCCCGCGGCATTGAGGTCATCGATCAGGCGCGACAAGGCGGCATCGCGCTCCCCGCCCTCGGCAATGAGCGCACACTTGATGGGAAAACCAGTGCGTAGCGCCTCGGCGGCAGCACGGCGACCTTCGATAAACTCGCCCTTGGGAGCCTGAACGTTGTCGCGGTTGCGATCTCGCTGCGGACGTGCAGCCTGGGCTTGGGAGCGCTCGCGCTGGCCCTTGGGAGCGGCAGCGCGGTCGTTGCGGCGAATCGGACGCGAGCCAGAAGCAGCCTGCTTGCCTCCACGAGGCGCACGCTTGCGATTGTCGGCCATAAAGTGACCTCCTAAATACAACTATCAAACGAAACAAAATAAACGACCGCCCATGAATATTAATTCGGGCGGTCGGTACGGGTTTTCCAAGTGCCCGAGATTGCCGTGAAAGAGGAGCGACGCGTACTTGAGTACGCGAGCGACGGTTTGAACGGCAAGGTCGGGTGCTTGGGAAACCCGCGGGGATTAGAGAGATTTGATACGAGTGCCGGCGGCGGTATCTTCAATCGTCAGCCCGAGGTCCTTGAGCTGGTCGCGGATGGCGTCGGCCAGATCCCAGTTCTTGGCGGCACGGGCCTCGGCGCGGGCCTCGAGAATCTTGGAAGCTGCCTCGTCCACGTCGTCGCCCGTGTAGGCGACCAGGCCGGCGGCAACGCCCAGCAGGCCCAGCGGCAGCTCGACCTTGGGCTCGGGAAGCTCGACGCCAAGCGTATCGAGCAGCTCGGCCAGCGTGTCGGCGGCGGCAAGCGCGGCGGCCTTGTCGGCAGCGTCGCCCGCCTGCTCCAGATACTGGTTGCACTCGGTTACAAAGCCAAAGACGGCGCCCATGGCACCAGCGGTGTTAAAGTCGTCGTCCATGCACTCCTTAAAGGTGGCACGGGTCTCGGCGGCCTTGGCGGCAAACGCCTCGGATGCTGCCGCATCGGCGTCGGCCGTCGCATGGTTCGCGGCCCAGCGCAGGTTCTCGACCGTACCGGCGATACGCGTGAGCGAGTTCTCGGCACCCTCCAGGCGCTCCCAAGAAAAGTCGAGCGGCGAGCGATAGCTCGTCTGCAGCATCAGCAGGCGCAGGGCGGCAGCGGAGTGCTGCTCCAGGACCTCGGCCAGCGTAAAGAAGTTGCCGAGCGACTTGGACATCTTCTCGCCGTCTACCAGCAGCATGCCCGTGTGCATCCAGGTGTTGGAGAAGCCCTGGTGCCAGGCGCAGGTGGCCTGGGCGCACTCGTTCTCGTGATGCGGGAAGGAAAGGTCGGAGCCGCCGCCGTGGATGTCGATCGGGGTACCCAGGTAGCGATGCACCATGGCGGCACACTCGGTGTGCCAACCGGGACGGCCCTCGCCCCAGGGGCTCGGCCAGCTGGGCTCGCCGGGCTTGGCGGCCTTCCACAGGGCAAAGTCGAGCGGGTCGTTCTTGTCCTCGTTCTCCTCGATGCGCGCGCCGACCATAAGGTCGTCGATGTTGCGGCCCGAGACCTGGCCATAGTTGGGATCGCTGCGCACGGCAAAGTACACATCGCCGTTATCGGCTGCGTAAGCGTGGCCCTGCTCGATAAGCGTCTTGATCATGGCGATCATGGGGCCGATCTCCTTGGTGGCGCGGGGGCGCACATCGGGATCGAGCACGTTGGCAGCGCGCATGACGCCGATGAACCTGTCGGAGAACTCCGTCGCGACCTCGGCGGCAGTGCGGCCCTGCTCGTTGGCGCGCTTGATGATCTTGTCATCGACATCGGTGAGGTTCTGGGCGAACGTGACCTCGTAGCCGCTCGCGATGAGCCAGCGGCGGATTACGTCAAAGCTGATGAACGTGCGGGCGTTGCCGATGTGGATGTTGTCGTAGACCGTGGGGCCGCACACGTACATGCGGACCTTGCCGGACTCGATGGGCTGGAACTCTTCCTTTTTATGGGTAGCGCTGTTGTAGATACGCATTCGTTACTCCTTAACGGTTTTCTGTAGCAGGCAGACGGCCCAGGCGCCGATTCCCTCGCCCTGACCTTCCCAACCGAGCTTTTCGGTCGTAGTGGCGGCGACGCCCACGTTTTCGACATCGACGCCCAGGGCATGGGCAAGATTGGCGCGCATGGCATCGCGGTGCGGGGTGATCTTGGGCTGCTGGCAGGCAATAGTGCAATCGGCATCGACAAACTCAAAGCCCAGCTCGCGCGCATAGTCCATCACGCGAGCAAGCAGTACCATCGAATCAGCGCCCTCATAGGTGGGATCGGTGTCGGGGAACAGCTTGCCAATGTCTCCCCCGCGGCAGGCGCCCAGAATGGCGTCGGCCAAGGCGTGCGCGAGCACATCGGCATCCGAGTGGCCCAGCAGGCCGCGCTCGTAGGGAATGTCGACCCCGCCGATGATACATCGACGCCCCTCCACCAAACGGTGGACGTCGTAGCCGTGGCCAATGCGCAGGTTACTGAACATGGGGAAGGTCCTCTCCCTCGGCCATGCGGCCAAGCAGAATTGCAGTTACGGGACGCAGGTCCTCGGGCACCGTCACCTTAAGGTTGTCGCGCGGGCTCTGGACACAGCGGACGCGCCCGCCCATGCGCTCGACCAGCGATGAATCGTCGGTACCGATAAAGCCCTCGGCAATCGCCGCGGCATGGGCGCGCTTCATAGCATCGACGCTAAAGATCTGCGGCGTCTGCGCGGCCCAGTAGAGCTCACGCGGCGGAGTCTCGACGATATTGTCGCCGTCAACGATCTTGAGCGTGTCGATCGCGGGCTGACCGCACACGACACCATCAAGGGCGCGGTCACTCACCAGCACGTCGATAGCGTGATCGATGGCCTCGGTGGTAATGAGCGGACGAGCGCCGTCGTGAATGGCGACGTATTCAAAGCCCGCCGGAACCGCATGCACGCCGGCACGGGTGGAATCCTGACGGGTATCGCCGGCATCGGCAAAGCTGATGGGCGTGTCATAGTCAAACGGGTCGATGGCCAGGCGGCGCATCTCGGCACGGCGCTCGGCAGGGCAAACCACCACGATGTGGCCGACCTTATCGCTACGGTCAAACGCGCGGATGGACCAGCTCATAAGCGGACGGCCCGCTACATTGACGAGCTGCTTGCCACCGGGGTTACCAAAGCGCTGGCCGCTGCCACCGGCAACGACCACGGCGCATACGGGCGCCATTATGCGTTCCCTTGTTTGGTGCCCTTCATGCGGTACAGGGAGTCCGCAAGAATGGCAGGGTTGTTGACGCCAAAGTCGCCCAGGCGCTCCGGATCCTCGCTGATGTCATCCATGAGCTCCTGCAGCGAGCCGTACTCGTCGACGATCTTCTCGGCCACGCCGTCGCGCACGACGGACACGCGCGAAAGCGTGCGCAGGCCCAGCGGCGTCATGACGGAGTCCTCGTCCAGGTCGTCATAGCCCAGAACTGCCGCCACGTGCTGCGGGTCGGACAGGTCCTTAGGCGTCATGCGGCTCAGCTCGGCGCGAATCTTCTCGGCGTTTGCCTCGGAGGAATCGCTTGCGTAGTCGCGGATCATCAAGTCGTATTCGGTATCCATGCTGGAGCCCGCGAGCTGCTCGAGCTGCATCTGCACGAGCTTGCCCTGGTTACCCAGCTTGACGATGCAATCCTTAAGCTCGGTCTTTGCCTGTTGCATGATCTCGAAGCTCGAGAAAATACCGGTAATGTCGGCGAGCGTAACGTAGTCGTCGAGCTCGAGGGCCGTCAGGCGCAGCAGGGAGCGATCGAGCGACTGACGGGTGGTCTGGAGCGTGGCAACGAGCTGGTTGACCGAGCTCATGATGGTGGTGACAGGCTGAATCTCGTAGCTCTTACCGTGGACGTACACGTTGACGACGGCACGACGAGCCGAAACCGAGATCACGATGGCGTCGGTGAGCACCGACATGCGAGCGGCGGTGCGGTGACGCATGCCCGTCTCACTCGTGGCAAGCGAGGGATCGGGATTGAGGTGGAAGTTGGCGCGCAGGATCTGGGTGAGGTCGCCATCGATAACGATGGCACCGTCCATCTTGGAAAGCTCGAACAGGCGGTTCGAGGTAAACGAAATGTTGAGCGGGAAGCCGTCGTTACCGGCAGCGAGCACGTTTTCGGTGTCGCCGACGCAGATAAGGGCACCCAGGTGACCGGCAATGATCATGTCGAGGGCGGTGCGGATCGGCTGGCCAGGTGCCGTCAGGCGAATGGCCTGTTCCATACGCTTTTGCAGCTCGTTCTTATCCAAGGCATCGCTCCCATCGTATACGCTCCATAAACGTCAATAAGTTTCTCACGGTTTGCCCCTGTGACGCCCGCAAAATCCGATGCTTACAGAATGAGCGAACACAGCTGAGAGCCCCAATCCAAATGAGCTGCTTATGTGGTAGCATCGGGATTCGCATAAATGAGGGAGTAGTCGCGTGACCGGGTTCGCCTCCGGTGGCGCGGCAAGTCAACATACTGGCCGATGCGGTCTGGCTTGCCTTAATGAACGAGACTCGTGGCTGTGCGCACAACGCGTACGCCACGGGTCTTTTTTGTTACTCCCCCAAGAGGTACACGCGGGCCCGCCCGCAGAAAGGGAGCCAGACTATGGGACTCGCAGAGCTCGTATTGCTCGCTATCGGCCTTTCGATGGACGCCTTTGCCGTATCCATCTGCAAGGGCCTTGGCATGAAGAAGATCAACCTTAAGGTCGCCGTAGTGCTCGGCCTGTTCTTTGGCGGCTTCCAGGCCGGCATGCCCGTAATCGGATGGGCGCTCGGCAGTCAATTCATGAGCATCATCGGACCCATCGACCATTGGATCGCCTTTATCCTTTTGGCCTTTATCGGCGGCAAAATGCTGTGGGAGGCCTTTACCGAAGACGAGGATGAGGACGAGAGCGACGGCAAGGATGCCGAAAAGATTGACCTGGGTGAGTACCTGATTCTGGCTATCGCCACCTCAATCGACGCCCTGGCCGTGGGCATCTCATTTGCTGCGCTCTCGGTTGACATCGTTCCCGCTGTATCGCTTATCGGAGTCACAACGTTTATCTTCTCCGTCGCCGGCGTAGCGATCGGCCACACCTTTGGCGAGCGCTACGAAAAACCCGCCACCATCGTGGGCGGCGTCGTGCTCATCCTCATCGGCCTCAAGATTTTGCTGGAGCACCTGGGGATTTTGGTGCTGTAAAACACCCTTCAAAACTAAACGTCCGTATGAGGCCTCATGCAGAGTTTTGCATGAGGCCTTTTCATGCAGACTTTTGCATGTCATACTAGGATGCAAAAGTCTGCACGTTAGGAGATTGCCATGGATACCCTTCCCATCACCACGCCGCGCCAAGCCGGCATCTACGTGCGTCAGGCGCGCGAGGCGCAGGGGATCACCCGTGCCGCCCTCGCTAAAAAAGCCGGTGTTTCGGAACGCCTGCTCGCATCGCTCGAGCTAGGAGACGCCACCGGCATTCGACTCGACAAGTTGCTGACCGTCTTTAACGCACTCGGCATTGGTCTCTTCGCGCAAAGCGATAACGACTCCATCGCATCGCCCTCCGAACATCCGACGACGATAGTGAACCTCCCTATCGCGAACTCGAATACCCTGCCAAAGCCAAGCGCAAGCAGACGACCCACTCGACAAGGAACGCCATCTTCCTATGGTGCCTTGCTGGCCCAAATCGCAGCCGAGCAAGGCCTTTCCGGCACTTCAAACCTCTCCTTTGGCTGCAAGGTTGTGAAATAAATGGCAGAGATGGAGCTCGCGACCCTCATTTGTGGCGAAATCGCCGGCACTCTCCGCCAAGACGAGCATGGACTCTGCAGCTTTGCATACGCCCCAACCTATCGCGGAGCACCGTTATCGCTAACAATGCCGCTTTCCAATCGCACGTATGGCCATAGCATCGTCCGCCCGTTCCTATTTGGCCTTTTGCCCGACAGTCAAGAGCAGCGTCGCGCTATTGCCACCGAGCATGATGTTGCATCCAACAACCCCGTCGCCCTCTTGTGCCATATCGGTCTTGACTGCGCGGGGGCCGTTCAGTTTTGTCGAGCCGATCAATTAGATGCCGCCCACGGCAGGGTCTCAGCATACCGCCCGCTTACCAATTCTCAAATCGCTCACAAGCTCAAAGCAATTCGCGATGACGAAAGAGAGACATGGATGGGCTCCAACGAAAGCTGGTCCCTGGGCGGCAACCAAGGCAAATTTGCACTAGCTTGGCATGATGGACAATGGTGCGAATGTCTAGGATCATCCCCCACTACCCATATCTTCAAAAATGGTGTCGTTGGGTTCAAACATCAGGCCTTAAACGAATTCGTCTGCATGAAAACGGCTCGGCGTGTTGGCATTCCAACTGCCAACGTCTCCTATTACACATTTGAAGACGAAGCCGCGCTCGTCGTTGAACGGTACGACAGAATGGTCAATAGCAGCGGAAATATCGAAAGGCTGCATCAGGAGGACTTTTGCCAGGCGCTCGGTGTATTGCCAATCCAGAAATACACCGCCGACGGAGGACCAACTACACGAGACATCCAAGAACGACTGATTAACACAGTCCCCCACCACATGAATCTTGTGCTTTTTACCTATATGTTGTTCTATAACGCCATTATCGGAGCGCCTGACGCACACGCTAAAAACTACTCGCTCATCCTTGGCAAAGGCACAAACGCGGCGCTCGCACCCATGTACGATGTCGCATCGGGGCTGGCATACGAGCGCATGCGCCGCCGGGCGCGCCTTGCCATGAGCGTTGGCGGCGAAAATCGTGTGGGGCGCATCGGTCCAGGCGCTATCCGCCGATACCACGGTATGGGCGACCCCGCGCTGGAGGCGGCACTCACCGATGCCGGGCTATCCGAGAAGTTTTGCTTTGCGACCATGATGGACCTCGCCTACGAGGTGCCCATTTGCATGGAAGAGGTCATGGACGAATACGCCGACCTGCCCGGCATGGCGGACCTGCGCGAGCATATGCTCGGCCCCGTCCGCGAAAACTGCCAGCGCACCCTCGACCTCATCAAGGCAGAAATGGACTAGGTGGCCTTAATTTCGCAATTATCAAACAAAAGAGAGGGGACACCCGTCGCAAAAGACCGGGTGCCCCCTCTCATAATGTCATTTGCAATCCGCTAGCACGTGGCTCGGACTGCTGCTAGCGCAACCTTTACGCAGCGAGGCGCTTGAGGACGTCGATGAGCAGCTCGTAGAAGCGCTCGGCAGAAGCGAGCTCCATGCTCTCGTCCGGGGTATGGACATCGGAGAGCGTCGGGCCCACGGCGATGGCGTCCAGGCCGTGCAGAGCCTCGGCAAACAGGCCGCACTCAAGGCCGGCGTGAATGGACTCGATGCGCAGCTCGGAGCCAAAGAGCTCTCGATAGCTCTCGACAAAGACTTCGCGGACCGGCGAATGCTCGGCATAGCTCCAGCCGGGATACTCGAACTCAAACTTGGCGTCGAAGCCCAGGACATCGGCAAGCGTCTGCAGGCGGTCCTTGAACTCGTTCTGCAGCGAGGTGATCGAGGAGCGCGGGGACAGCATAATCTTGACCTCGTCATCGGAGGTGGCGACCACGCCGATGTTGGAGGAAACCTCGACGGAGCCGTCGGTGGCGACGTTGCGGCGAATCACGCCGTTAGGGGCAAGACGCAGGGCGCGGATGAGGGCAAGCGCGGACTTCTCGTCCATGGCCTCGACCTCGGCGTCGTCGGCAATCTCGACGGTGCAGGTAAAGCCGGGGTCGAAGACCTCGAGCTCGGCAGTGACGTCGGCGATGATGCCCTTTGCGATCTGGGCCGCGGCCTCGGCGGCAGCGTGATCGGCATAGACCAGAACGGCCTTGCACTCACGGTTGATGGCGTTGTCCTTGGTGCCGCCGTTGAAGCTGACGATGGCGGGCTCGCCGGCGACCATCAGGCGGTCGATGATGCGGGCCATGATGAGGTTTCCGTTGCCGCGCTCCAGGTTGATATCACTGCCGGAGTGGCCGCCCAACAGACCGGAAATGTCGAGCGTGAGGGTGCTACCGGTCTTGTGCTCGCGCACGATGGGGCAGGTGTAGGTAACGACGACGCCGCCGGCGCAGCTGACGGTGGCAACGCCCTCCTCCTCGGAGTCGAGGTTGATCATGGTGCGGGCGCTGATCTGGGACTTGTCGAGCGTCTCGGCGCCAACCAGGCCGGTCTCCTCGTCGGTGGTGAACACGCACTCGAGGGCCGGATGGGCAATCGAATCGTCGTTGAGCACAGTAAGCATAAGCGCGACGGCGATACCATTGTCGGCGCCCAGGGTGGTGCCGTTGGCGGTAAGGACGCCGTCCTTGACGACCAGGTCGATACCATCGGTCGTAAAGTCGTGCTCAACGGAGCCCAACTTGTCGCACACCATATCGATGTGGCCCTGCAGCATCACGGTCGGGGCATTCTCGGCACCGGCAGATGCGGGCTTGCGAATGATGACGTTGTAGACCTCGTCCTGGTACACATCGAGACCGCGCTCCTTGGCAAACGCAACCAGGAAATCGCTGATGCCCTTCTCGTTGCCAGACCCACGGGGGATCGCGCTGACCTCCTCAAAGAAATGGAACAGCTGGGCGGGCTCGTAGCCGGTAATCTTGTAGTCCATGGTGCCTCCTTGGCGCAACTGGTTAGACAGTAAGACATGCGACTTGTATATTCCCAGACTTTGCGTGCATAAACCAGTCGAAAACGCCGAGCGCCCTCGCATCATCGGCTAACGGTGGACCGTATAGCGTAACGGTCACAACTTCCGCAGCTCTACAAATCGAGGCGCCCTTTCCGGAGCGCCTCGATTGCGCGTATCAAATTGTCGCCACGCCCTACAGCGCGCCGGAACCGGCTTGCATCATGCCGCCGGGGCCCGAGGTCACGCCGCCGCTCACGGGCGCGGCGTTGCCGGTGTGCGGTACCGCCGGGGCGGTATCGCCACCAAGCGTGCCCGCCGGACGCGGTGCCGGGATCTCGCCCGTGCCGCGGCTAAAGACAAACTTGCCATCGGCCACGTCGCACAGGACGGTATCGCCCTCGCCCCACTCGCCGGCCAGCAGCTCCTCGGACAGCGGATCCTCGATGAGCTTTTGGATGGCACGGCGCAGCGGACGCGCGCCGTTGGTGAGGTCGGTGCCCTCGGCCACGATCTTGTCGTAGGCCGCATCGGTGAGCTTGATGTTCATGCCGTTGGCGATCAGGCGCTGGCGCAGGTCGTCCACCAGCAGGTGAGCGATCTTGGTCAGGTTCTCGCCCGAAAGCTTCTGGAACACCACGATGTCATCGATACGGTTGAGCAGCTCGGGGCGGAACAGGCGCTTGAGCTCACCCATCGCACGGCCGCGGATCTCGCTCGACGTGAGACCCTGCTCGCCGGTGGTGCCAAAGCCCACGCTCGCATCCTGCGCGATCTCGCGGGCGCCCACGTTGGACGTCATGATGATCACGGTGTTGCGGAAATCGACCGTCTTGCCCTGGCTATCGGTCAGGCGGCCCTCCTCCAGCACCTGCAGCAGGATATTGAAGATGTCGGGATGCGCCTTCTCGATCTCATCGAACAGCACGACCGAGTACGGATGACGACGAACGGCCTTGGTGAGCTGACCGCCCTCGTCGTGGCCCACATAGCCCGGAGGGCTACCGATAAGCTTGGAGACCTCGAACTCACTGCCAAACTCCGACATATCGAAGCTGATGAGCGCGTCCTTGCTGCCAAAGAGATACTCGGCGAGCGTCTTGGCGAGCTCGGTCTTGCCCGTGCCGGTGGGACCTAGGAAGATAAAGCTGCCGCCGGGGCGACGCGGGTCCTTGAGCGGCGAGCGGCTGCGGCGCACGGCCTTGGCAACGGCCTCGACGGCCTCGTCCTGACCGATGATGCGCGTCTTGAGCACGCTTTCGGCCTGCAGCAGGCGGCGGCTCTCGCTCTCGGTGAGCGAGGACACCGGCACGCCCGAGGTCACGGATACGATGTCGGCAATCTGGGAGACATCGATGGTGAGCGGGCTGGCGTCGAGCTCGGCCGTCCAGGCAGCCTTTGCCTCAGCGAGCTCAATCTCGGCGGCCTTCTGCTGCTCGGTGATCTCGGCGGCCTTGTTCATGTCGTCGCTCTCGGTGGCCTCCTGCGCGGCAGCCTTAAGCTCCTCCACGCGATGCTCGGCCTCGCGCACCGGCTCGGGCGCGCGGTTGGCGGCGATGCGGGCGCGGGCACCGGCCTCGTCAATGAGATCGATGGCCTTATCGGGCAGGAAGCGATCCTGGATGTAGCGGTTGGAGAGGTTCGCGGCAGCTTCGATGGCACCCTGCGTGTAGCGCACGTGGTGGTGTTCCTCGTAGCGCGGCTTGAGCGCGGTCAGGATCTTGACCGTGTCCTCGACGCTCGGCTCCTCGACATCGATGGTCTGGAAGCGACGCTCGAAGGCCGGGTCCTTGGTGAGGTACTTGCGGAATTCCTCGGCCGTGGTGGCGCCGATAATCTGGAAGGCACCGCGCGCGAGCACGGGCTTGAGCATGGAGCTCGCGTCGATGGAGCCCTCGGCAGAGCCGGCACCGATGATGGTGTGCATCTCGTCAATAAACAGGATGACGTCGTCAGCTTCGGTGGCCTCCTGGATCACGTTCTTGAGGCGCTCCTCAAACTCACCGCGATACTTGGCGCCCGCAACGAGGCCCGGCAGGTCGAGCGTCCAGATGTTCTGGTTCATAAGGTTCTCGGGCACGTTGCCAGCTGCAATCTGCTGAGCCAGACCCTCGACGATGGCCGTCTTGCCCACGCCGGGGTCGCCCAAGATAAGCGGATTGTTCTTGGTGCGACGCGAAAGGATCTCCATCATACGCTGGACTTCCTTTTCGCGACCAATTACAGGGTCGAGCTCGCCGTCGCGCGCCTTCTGCGTAAGGTTGGTGGCGAACTGCTTAAGCGTATCGGTGCCGCTCCCCTTTTGCTGCGACGCGTCCGAGCCGCTAAAGAACGGCAGGCCCGCACCGGGACGCCCGGCACCGGCGCCGGCGAGCGGACGCTTCTTGTCCTGGTCCTTGGCGGTAAGTTTCTCGATAGCCTTTTTGATGGAGGCGGACGACACACCCAGGCGCATGAGGATGTCCATGGCCATGCCGTTACCCTCTTCGACGATGCCAATCAGCAAGTGCTCGGTCGACACGTAGGTCTGGTTGTTCTCACGTGCCACGCGGAAGGAGCGCTCCATCACGCTAATGACGAGCGGCGTAAAGGCAAGCTTGGCAGCCTCGGTCTCCTCGCTGGGCTCGGGAACCGTGGTCTGGACCTCCTTGAGGGTGTCCATGATGTCGTCGTAGGAGATATCAAGCGAGCGCAGCGCCTCGGCAGCGATGCCCTCGTCCTCCTTGGCGAGTGCGAGCAGCAGGTGCTCGGTGCCCACCTTATTTGAGTGCAGATCGAGCGCCTCCTGTTTGGCCATCGACATGACCTTGCGCGCTCGATCGGTAAATCTATCTAACATGCTCGTTTCCTTACATGAGTTCATCGAAATCAAAACGCCCGCCCGTCGGCGGCGCTTTTGTCTCTTTACCCACAGGTTGTCTATGTTAACAGCTGGAGGAATATCTATAAACCCGGCTCACATGAATGCAGGTTATGACCGCATCGCGGGACTCACCGCGCGATGCGCGACAGGCGCCCCGCAAGAGAAACCCTAGGCGTCTTTCACCACGTCGGGACTCGTCGCACGCGATGCGCGATAGGCATCGGCCTCCTTGGAGACGCGTTCGAGCAGCTCGGATGTATCGACGCCCTCGACTTGCGCGACCGTTTCCACCGTCTGCATGGCGACCGCCCTCAGGTACGCGCACGCGCTGTCCCCCGGCTGCTCGAGGTCTATCTCCTCGCCGCCCTCCCGGGCAAAGCCGACCGCCATCACAAAGCCCATGATGCCCGAGACCAGAAAGCCCACCGCAAAGCTCGAATCTGCCTTGAGCTCTTCTCCGTCGGGGTGGACGATCTCTCTCACGCGGTCGATGATGATCGTATGGATGCCCTGCACGACCTGCTCGGCGGCACCCGCCCTCATGGTGATGACGATGCGCTGCAGCAGGCAGCGGACGTCGCGCCGGTCGAACGCCGAAAGGTCGCCCTCGCTCGAAAAATGCCAGAGGGCATCGGTGATGAGCTCGTTATCCTGCAGCAGCTGGGCTATGGCGATGGCGACGAGTTCATCGAAATCGTGAAAATAGTAGTAAAACGTTCCGCGATTGCACTGGGCGGCGCGGGTCACCTCGCCAACCGACAGCTCGAAGATGCTGTTGTTCTCGATGAGCTCCCAAAACGCCTCGATGATACGGGTGCGTGCATCGGGCGCATCGGCGTCCTTACGCGGTCTCGCCATGCGCCTCACCGCACCCCTGCGCCTTGGCGTTCATGATGAGCATCTGAAGACGGTTCTCCACGTTGGCGAAGCTCACGTCGGGATCGTAGTCGAGCGGCAGGAACTGCGCCGTGGGATACTGCTCCTTGAGCGCATGGATGAGCCCGCGCCCCACGACATGGTTGGGCAGACACCCGAACGGCTGCAGGATCACGAAGTTGCGGCAGCCGCGCTTGGCGTGCTCGAGAATCTCCGCCGGAATCAGCACGCCCTCGCCCGCATCGAACGTATGGTGCAGGATCTTATCGCTCGCGCGCACGAGCTCGGGCATGCGCGTCGGCGGCTCGTAGAGCGGGCTCGCCGCGCCCAGGCGGTCGCAACGGTCGTGCGCGAGCTCGAACAGGTTGTCCGCCGTGGCGTACCAGGCCTTTTCGGGCAGCGACAGGTCGACGTGGAACTCGCGCGACTGCGCATGCTTGTAGAAATAGGTCTTGCGGATCACGTCGGTCATGCGCGCCTCGATGACCTCGAGCCCGTTGTCCTCGAGGTAGCGCTCGATCTCGTGGTTGGCGCCGAGATGGAAATTGAGCAGGTACTCGCCCACGATGAGAACGGTCGGATGCGGGTTCGAGCGGTCGTACGGAACGGCGTCCATGATCGCAAGCGCGCGTTTGAAGCCCGTCGCCTGGCCTCTCAGCCCGGAGCGCTCCATGCCCTCGATAACCTCATCGAGCGCGCGGTCGAACGCAGCGTCCGCCGCGCCCTTCTCGAGCTCGTAGGGACGGATGCGCCTAAGCATGGCCTCGAGGGCATCGATCATGGGAAGACCGTAGGCGATCTGGATGCTCGGGCCAAGGCCGAGCTTGAAGCCCGGATGCGCATTGTGGGCATCGACGTCGTCGTTGGTGAGCACCGGGACATAGTCGTATCCCGCGTCGTCGAGCGCGCGGCGCAGCAGGGGCATGTAGTGCGTCAGGCGGCAGTCGCCGATATACTTGCCAGTCACCACGGCGACGTCGTGCGGGTCGTACTTACCGCTCTCGAGTGCCGCGAGCGCCTCGCCGATCACGATTTGCGCGGGGAAGCAGATGTCGTTGTGCACATAGCGTTTGCCCAGGCGGATGGCATCCTCGCGCCCGATATCAAGGGCCTCGGCGCGCACGCCCTGATTGCGCATCGCCGCGGTCATGAGCCTGCAGAACGCATGGGAGGTGTTGGGGACCAGCGCGATCTTGTCGTGCCGGTCGCGCTTGGTGTACTTGACCTTATACGGGTCGTCGAGCGGATGGACCGCGTGCACCCGGGCGCCCTCGGCACGCTCCTCCGCGCGACGACGGTTGACCGACTCGATAAACGAACGCACGCGAATGCCCATGGGACCGGCGACGTCGCTCTCATCGAGCTTGATCATCATCGGAACCTTGGAGCCCATCTCGCCCATCATGCGCGCGATCTCGTCGGTGAGATACGCATCGTGGCCGCAGCCGAAGCTGCCCATCTGCACGAGCTCGAGCTCGGGCGTCGATGCGACGATGACCGCGCACGACAGCATGCGCGCATGATAGTTGTTCACGATGTCGATGCGGCTGTTGGAAAGATCGACGTTGCAGACCCCCGGCACCGCATCGGGCGTCAGCACGGGGATGCCGCGCTCAGAGAAGAGCTTGGGCAGCCCGTGGTTGACCAGCGGGTCGTTGTGGTACGGGCGCGAAGCGATCACCACCGCGCAGCCGCCGTCCTCGTGCACGTTCTCGAGCACCTGCCTGCCGCGCAGCTGCAGCTGGTTCTCAAACGTCTCCTGCGCGCGGTCCGCCTGCTCGGTCGCCTTGGCAACCAGGTCGGCATCGATATCGAAGGTCTCCTTGCACCACGCCTTGAGCTGGCGGTTTCGGTCGCCCTCGTCGTACCAGTGGAACAGCGGCGTATCGAACGGAACGCCGAAACGCTCCTCCGGGTTATCGGAATTGCGCATCACGTAGGGGTATCCCTTTACGACGGCGCACATCCACTCGCTGGTAGAGGCGGTGTTTTCGGTGGGCACCGTCGTGATGATGGGCATGAAGATGCGGTCGACGCCGGCGTCGACGAGATTGCGGATGTGCCCGTGGACGAGCTTGGCCGGGAAGCACACGGTGTCGGATGTGACGTGCGCCAGACCGCGCTCGTACATCGCCTTGGTGCTGCGTCCCGAGACGCGCACCTTAAAGCCGAGCGTGCTGAAGAACGTCGACCAGAACGGCATGGTGTCCCAGAACTCGAGCACACGGGGAATGCCGATCGTGACATCGCGCCCCCCGCTGACGGGAACCGTGGGGTACGACTCGAACAGCAGCTTCTCGCGGTCGACAAAGAGATTGGGGGCAGCCGCGGTCCGGTCGCGCCCCGTGCCGGGTGCCTGTGCCTCGCAAGCACCCTGCGGACGCAGCTCCTCCGCCGCGGGAACCTCGCGCACGAGCTCATCCCATGAGATGGCGCCGCCGCGCGGGCAGCGATTGCCCGTGACGTAAAGCGAGCCGTCGCCAAATGCCACGACCGCGCGCTGGCAGCGGTTGTTGCACCGACGGCAGGTAACGCCGCCGAACTCGCGATGCTCGAAGCGCTCCACGGCATCGAGCCCGATAAACGACGTGCCGGCGTCGCCCTTGCGGCATTCCTCGCGCGCGAGCAGGGCGATACCGATAGCGCCCATCAGCCCCGGGTGGGGCGCACGCGTGACGGGTTTGCCCAGATACTGCTCGAATGCGCGCAGCACCGCGTCGTTTCGGAACGTGCCGCCCTGGACGACGACTTTGTCGCCCAGACGGTTGAGATTTGAAACGCGAATGACCTTGGTGAACACGTTCTCGATAATCGAACGGCAGAGACCGGCCATGATGTCGCCCGGACCCTTACCGCGCCGCTGCTCGGAAACGACGCTGCTGTTCATGAACACCGTGCAGCGGCTGCCGAGAACGGCGGGGGCTTTGGACGAAAATGCCTCGGTCGCGATATCCTCAACGGCTATTCCGAGGTTTTTGGCAAAACCCTCGAGGAACGAGCCGCAGCCCGCAGAGCACGCCTCGTTGACGACGATATCGGTCAGCACGCCGTGGTTGAGCCAGATGGCCTTCATATCCTGTCCGCCGATGTCGAGCACGAAGGTCGCATCGGGAACGCATGCGCACGCGGCGCGGGCGTGCGCGACCGTCTCGACCGTATGGTAGTCGGCGTGGAACGCGCGCGCGAAAAGCTCCTCGCCGTATCCCGTGGTGCCCACGGCATCGATCGCAAGCGTGACTCCCGCTGTCTCCCAGCGGTTCTTCAAGCTGACAAGACCCTGTTGGGCGACGTCGAGCGGTCTGCCGTTATTAGACGCGTAGAACGAATCGACAAGCTCACCCGCCTCATCGACCAGGGCGAACTTGGTCGTCGTGCTCCCCGAATCGATACCGAGCGCCACACGCACCGTCTCTCCGGGCGCATACGCATCCGGACCCTTTGCCGGCGTCTCTTTGCCATGGCGTGCCGTAAAATCCGCCTGCTCGGCAGGTGTGGCAAAAAAGGGCTGGGCAAGACGTCCCTCCCCGCTTGCGGGCGCGACCGTCTCGAGCTTATCCAGCCGGACAAAAGCGTCGGGAAGGTCGATCGGTTGGGACGATGCGAACATGTCGGTCAGCGACAGGGCGGCACCGCGCGCGACCATGATCTGCGGATCGCGCGGGACGATAACCTGATCGTCCGATAGATTCAGTTGCTCCCGGAACACGCGGACCAGTGTGGGGTTGTAGGCGAGCGTACCGCCCTCGAAGATTACCGGCGGCTCGATGTCGATACCCTGGGCCAGACCGCCGATCGTTTGGCGGGCGACCGCGTGAAGCGCCGAAAGCGCCAGGTCGGTGGTAGGAATGCCCTCGTTGAGCAGCGGCTGGATATCGGTCTTTGCGTACACGCCGCAGCGGCCCGAGACCTCGTGGACGGTCGTTCCCCGGCTTGCGAGCTGCTCGAACTCGCCCGATTCGGTGCCGACCCCCATGAGCTTTGCCATCTCGTCGATAAATGCACCGGTACCGCCTGCGCACGAGCCGTTCATGCGCATGTCGGCAACCTCGATGTCTCCCTTATCGTTGGTGCGGAAGAAGATCATCTTGGCGTCTTGGCCGCCCAGCTCGATGGCGCAGCGCGTCTGCGGATAGAACCTGCTGATCGCGAGCGCGTTGGCGACCACCTCCTGAACGTACGAGGCGCCCAGCGCGGTCGCGATATCGCGCGCACCCGAGCCGGTCACCGCAACGCGCAGTGACTCATGGGGAAAGCGCTCAGCGAGCTCGCCGAGCATGGCGCGCACGCTCGCTGTCTGACACGCCCCGTGGCGGCGATATCCCCACCACGCCTCGGTCATATCCTCGTGCATCGCGTAAACTTTGGTCGTCGTCGACCCTACGTCCAGTCCTACTAGCAACGCCATAATGCTCCGTCTCTCGCATTTTTCCCGCTAGAGATATACCACTCTACGTAATACAACAGACTGTTGTATTTAAACTCCGTATAAAAAGCGGCTGCCGAAACGCTTCAGCAGCCGCCGAATGCACCAACAGATTGTTCTGCGCGCTAGCACGTCGGGCAACGGAGCAGCACGGGCCCTCCGGTCATGCGCACCGCTCACGCCCGCGATGTCGCCGAGAGAGCTATCCACGCTTTGGGCTCCAACCAAGCAAGTCGCCCGCGCTCAGCAGATCCCTAAGCGAGCTACTCGCACTCAGGAGCCATAGCCTGCTCCAAGAGCTCGGCATGCTCCTCCTCGAAAACCGTCCCCACAGGGAAGGCGCGACGGAAGACGAAGCGGGAAATCGGACCGGCTACCAAAAGGTTCCACGGCAGCGCCATCACAAAATTATGCGGGATGTTGATCATCCAGATCGCGGGCACGGAATACAGGTTCGCAAGGATGCCGCCGGGCATGTGCGTCAGACCCTCACAGGCACCGTACAGCGACATGATGATGACCATGGGAACGACCATGCAGGAGCTGACGGCGAGCGTCATGGCAAGCGGCGAACTCTTGCCCGGCGTGACCAGGAATTTAAAGGCGAAACCCTTGGCAAGGGGGCTGGCAACAAACCAGTCGCAGCACATGGCAAAAATGTAGGCAACGGGGAAGCCGAGCCACGCGGCGGCAACAACCTCGCCGTTGATGACCCCATGCTGCAGGGCAACGTTGTAGATGCTCATCCAGAGCACCATGCAAAAGCACATGATAAAGGTGAACAGCAGGCTCTCTCGTTTGTTGATAGGCATAAAGGGCATTGTCCTTTCTGTGTTACGCCGCGGCACCACGCAACAAAAACGGGCGGGCAAGATGGAGCTGTTGGGACTTCATCTCGTCCGCCCGTGGTACGTGCGTCTGCGACTACTTATGTGGTGGAACTACCCTAACACGAACGGCGCGCGCTTCGTAAGCGTTGAGTTTATGGAGATGCAGGGCACCAATAATCCCCCCCCCGACCCCATAAGTTGCGGTGGAATACGGACTGTTTTGACCCTTTAAGCAGCAATTCAGTCCCTATTTCACCGCAACTCATTGGGGGTGCAAAGTAACCTGTCCCCTTTGCACCAATTAGCTGGTGTGGCGCCAGCGAGGGTCGGTGAGTGTACGTGCCACACCCAGACCAACGGGCAAAAACGCCACGATGAGCACTGCACGCACAAACCAACCGAGCATATTGACTGTGTCAAAGGTGCACATGTAATACATCGAGCGATACAGATACAAACCCGGCACCATAATGACAATCGAAGGCACCGTGAGAGCGATACGCGGGTAGGTGAGCTTGACTTCGGCCAAGCTTGCCAGCAGACCCGATACCAGCGCGCCGATAAACGCTGCTGCCTCGGGAGGCATTCCCGTGCTGAGGCCCAGGAAGGGAATCATCGTCGGCGCATCGACGAGCGTAAGGCGCAGGGTATTGGAAACGGCGCCGATCAACCCAGCTGCCGCGGCCATCTTTACCGGGCTGTTGAACATCACCGAGAAGCCGAATACGCCAACGAAGCTCATCACCACGCGCAGGAGCGTAAGAGCAAGCGGCGAAAGGCCGAGCGGGGCAAAATCATCCGGTGCCAGCCCCACACACTCGGCAACCATCCAGCCCACAAGGGTCGCCATCACAATAATCGACACGGCATACGAAAGACGCTCAATGCCGCTTCGCATATCGAGCTTAGCGATGTCGAGGCCTGCCGTAATGAGGGGAAAGCCGGGAATCACGAAGAGCATGGCGCCGATATAGCCTTCTTGGTGCGACATTGCCCCCGGTACGACCTGGCCAAGGCCGAGCAATGCCAGCAGATACGAAACGCAAGCGAGCGCAACGCCCGTCGTCAGCGCGCTAAACTGGCCAAGACCCTGCTTGAGAATATGGGAGCGAGCAAAGTTACCGACACCAGCGCCTACGAATGCGCAGGCCATCTCGATAGGGCCGCCGCCGAGCAAAAAGACGAAGGCGCCGCAAGCACAGGCTGCCGCAAGGCCCTGTTGCCAGGGAGAGTAATCGGGTTTTGAGCTCTCAACGGTCCTGAGCATCTCGTGGTACTCGTGTACCGTGAAGCGACGACCATAGGTCTCGATTTCCTTGAGGAAACTCTCCATCATCCAAATGCGATGGGTATTGACTCCCGTTGTGGGCAGGCTGACAACCTCGTTAAAGCAGTGGCCATCTTCGATGCAAGTACACTCAAACGACAGAAGGCTCAGGTCGACGTGAATCGTGACGCCGAGTACGGCAGCAACACGATTCATGGTATCGCGCACGCGCCAGGCACCTGTTCCGCTTGCCAGCATAAGCATGCCGGTGCGGCAGATGATGGATGACTTATCGGTGAGCGGCGCATCGACGGCAAGCTCATCGCCTGCCGTCACGATCTGGTGCCAGTCAGTTTTCATATGGAGCGCGCCGGCACGAACGCCGTGGTGCATGGGGGCTCTCGAAAGCAGCGAGTCAAGGCGCGAAGGCTGTGGGGGCTCCGCCGATTCGCCCTCGTCCTCGTCGGGCTCTTCATCGACCAGATCAAATGAGTCAAGCGATGCTGGCTCGCGACGATCGATTAGCTCCTCATCCTCATCGTCAAAGTAATTGAACTGATCGAGCATGTCCTCTTCGATTGCACGCTCGCTCACATCGTCCATACGGGCGCTCCCTTCCTACCGACTAACCCCCATCCTAGGCAGCAACGGCTAAAGGAAACATAAAAGAGACGACTGTCATGCGAGCCATGTGTGCAATAGCCGTTGGGTAGTCGTTTGAGAACGCCCCCAATGACTATTGACGGCCAAGGCAACGCCGATGCCTTGGCAACGACAGCGAAAGCCCGCCAGAGTGAGCAAGGTGCCTTACAAGGACTGTCCCCAAGTGCCGGCACAAGAGGAACGTCCCTAAGTGCCAACCAGGGCAACACCGCAGATAGAGGACAGACAGCGAAAACCCGCCAGAGCGAGCAAGATGCCTTCAGGCAAAATGGCGCCACAGGTTGAGCATAAGTCAGCGAGCGGGCCGCATTTGAGACAAGGTGACGTGAAACGAAAGGGCGCTGACCTTCTGGTCGCGCCCTTGAAGTTGAACGTCAGATTGTCCAAATGCGGCCCGCGCAGCGTCGAGCGGTTACGGCGTTTGGCAAAACGCCGTAACCCCCTAGCACATCTTTGCGCCGACGGGGATGGAAGCGTCGAGCTGGATCAGGTTGAGACGCTCCTCGCCCTCTTCCTCGTGAATAGCGCTGATCAACATACCGCAGCTGGGAATGCCCATCATCTTGCGCGGAGGCAGGTTGGTGATGGCGAGCAGCGTCTTGCCGACCAGGTCCTCGGGCTCATAATAATCGTGAATACCGGAGAGGATGGTGCGGTCGGTGCCGGTGCCGTCGTCGAGCGTAAAGTTCAGCAGCTTCTTGGACTTCCTGACGGCCTCGCACGCCTTAACCTTCACGGCGCGGAAATCGCTCTTGGAGAAGGTATCGAAGTCGACGAACTCCTCGAACAGCGGCTCAACGGCGATCTTGGAGTAATCGAGCGTGGGCTTGAGCGGCTTGACGAACGGGCTTTCGGCGTTGCCGGCCTCTGCAGCCTTGGCGGCAGCGGCACCGGACTGGAAACCCTTCTCGGGCTTCATGTGCGGGAACAGCAGGACGTCGCGGATAGAAGCCTGGTTAGTAAGCAGCATGACCACGCGGTCGATACCAATGCCAATGCCGCCCGCGGGAGGCATACCGTACTCGAGGGCGCGCACGTAGTCCTCGTCATACTCCATAGCCTCATCGTCGCCGCCGGCCTTCTCGGCCATCTGGGCAGCAAAGCGCTCAGCCTGGTCGACCGGGTCGTTGAGCTCGGAGAATGCGTTGGCGTACTCGTGGCCGGCGATGACCAGCTCAAAGCGGTGAGTCAAACGCGGGTCGTCCTCAAAACGCTTAGCGAGCGGGCTGACCTCGATGGGGTAATCGCACACGAAGGTCGGGTTGACGATGGTGTCCTCGCCCAGCTCATCGTAAATCTCGGCGATGATCTTGCCGGCAGTCCACTCGGGCTTGATCTCCAGGCCCTTCTCGCGCGCGGCGGCAGCAAGCTCCTCGACCGGCGTGTCGATGGTGACCTGCTTGCCGAGCACGTCGGAGACGATGTCGGTCATGGGACGGCTGGCCCACTCACCAGAAAGGTCGATGGTCTGGCCCTGGTACTCGATGACCTCGGGGTTGCCGATGGCCTTGTTAGCCGCCTTAATGACACCCTGGGCGAGCGCCTTCATGCCCTCGAGGTCTGAGAAGGCACGGTAGGCCTCCATCGTGGTGAACTCGGGGTTGTGGGTAAGGTCCATGCCCTCGTTACGGAAGATGCGGCCGATCTCGAACACGCGCTCAAAACCACCGACGATGCAGCGCTTGAGATGGAGCTCGGTGGCAATACGCAGGTAGCACTCCTGATCGAGCGCGTTGAAGTGGGTAATGAACGGCTTGGCGGTAGCGCCGCCCTGGATGGTCTGCAGGATGGGGGTCTCGACCTCCATGTAGCCGTCGGACTCCATAAAGCGACGGAAGGTGGAGAGAATCTGCGAACGCTTACGGAAGGTCTCGCGAACGTCGTCGTTGGCGATCAGGTCGACATAGCGCTGGCGATAGCGGGTCTCCTTGTCGGAAAGACCGTGGAACTTCTCGGGCAGCGGACGAACGGCCTTGGAAAGCAGAGTCGCGCTCTTAGGGGCAACGGAAAGCTGGCCGCGCTGGGTGCGCACAACCACGCCGGTCACGCCCAGGATGTCGCCCAAGTCGAGGGCTTTGAGCGTATTCCAGGCAGCCTCGTCCATGTCGTTGATGCGGCAGAACAGTTGAATCTCGGCAGTCGCATCGCGCACGACGATGAACATGATCTTGCCCTGACCGCGCTTGGCGACCACACGGCCGGCGATCTTCACGACATCCTCGGTGTCCTCACCATCGGCAAGATCGGCGTACTTAGTCTCGATATCGGCGACGTAGTCCTCAAGCTCAGAGTGCTCGGGATAGGGGTTCTGGCCCGCCTCGAACAGGGCGGCGCGCTTGGCCAGGCGGGTGGCGCGCTCGTCGTTGAGCGTCGATGCCTGATCGGCGGCGTTCTGGTTCTCTGCCATAAGTTAGCTCCTCAAACTAAAACGCTCCCCAGGATTCGGTCCCAGGGAGCGAAAACATACCTTTACGCGGGACCGTGGTCTAGCGTGCGATCTTGGCGATGGTGTAGACGCGAGTCTTGCCGGAAGGCGTAACGACCTCGACGGAGTCGCCCTCGCCGTGACCGATGATGGCGTGGCCGACCGGAGACTCGTTGGAGATCTTGTGCTCGAGCGAGTTGGTCTCGGTGGTACCGACGAGCGTGACTTCCATGACCTCGCCGTTGGGATCAATCAGCGAAACGGTGGAACCGATGGAGACGGTCAGGTCGCCCGTGGTGGCAGCAACCTGAGCGTTGGCGAGGATGGCCTGGATCTCGGCAATACGAGCGGCGTTCTGGGCCTGCTTGTCCTTAGCGGCGTCGTACTCGGAGTTCTCCGAAAGGTCGCCGAACGCGCGGGCTTCCTTGATGTCCTCGACGATCTCCTTGGCGTAATCGCCCTCACGCCAAGCGAGCTCCTCGACGAGCTTCTGGCGGCCCTCAGCGGTCAGTACGATCTGGCTTGCGTCCATACGGATATCTCCCCAACTCTGATCAAACAATCAACTGTCAACAAAACGAAAAAGACCGGCTAGCCTGCGGGCAAGCCGGTCAGGTGCTCACCCCAAAGGGATGGGACTACTCTGCGTCCGCGTCGCTGTCCTCTGCCTGCTTCTTCTTGGCAGCAGCGAGCTTGGCCTCGAGCTCAGCGATCTCCTTGTCCTCCTCGGACTGCTCGACCACGACCTCCTCGGCCTGCTTGGTCTCGGCCTTATCGTCGCCCTCCATACCCTCGCGGATATTCTTGACGGTAGAGCCGAGGGACTTGCCGAGCTTCGGCAGGTTCTTGGGCCCGAAGATAATCAGGACAACGACGAGAATAATGATGAGCTCAGGAGCCCTCAGTCCAAACATGTAGACCTCCACAATACAGCGAGACAAGCTCGAATGAGTATACCGCGGGTATCGCGGTATCACAACAATAGCTAAAAAAAGGGACCGCAAGAAGCGGTCCCTCCTCATGCTCTGGTCGGGTTGACTGGATTTGAACCAGCGACCCCTGCGTCCCGAACGCAGTGCTCTACCAAACTGAGCCACAACCCGTTAGCTTGACTATAGTAACAAAGATTTCCGTCGTGTGCTAGAGAAATTTTTACTTCTTTGGCACTTCGACGCGAACCGTGTTGGGAATGAACTGCGTCGCGCAGGACCACCAGCCGTTTTGCTGGGCAGCGTCGGCAAGCCTTTCGGCCATGGCGGCGGTGCCGCAAATGGCAAACGAGCAGGCACCCGATCCGCACACATCTACAGCAACGGTGCCGTCCTGTTTACGCAGCCAATCGAGAACCGTTTGAATCTGCGGCTCCATCTGTGCGGAAATGACACCCAAGTTGTTATGGATGAGTGCATATGCCGTCTCGGCATCACCAGCACGCAAGGCAGAAGCTATCGCGCCGGGCTCGTCCGCAGGCACCGGGGCCTCGTCAAAACGTCGATAGGCTTCAATTGTCGAAACACTTGCCTCGCGCGGCTTGACCAACACGACGGGCGTTGCGGGCAGCGCGGGGTACTCAGTTGCCAGCACGTCTCCCCCACCTACGTAGAACGCAGGGCTCGCGTGCAAAAAGAACGGGACGTCAGCACCAATGCCGCGCGCGATGTCGTCGAGCACGGGGTCGGTGCGATCAATTCCCCAGAGCTCCGCCAAGGCGACAATGACCGCGGCCGCATCCGTCGAGGGGCCGCCCAAGCCGGCGCACAATGGAATGCGCTTCTCAATCGTCACGCAGATGTTTGCCTCGCGACCATAATGCTCGGCCATAGCAATCGCAGCCCGATACGCCGTATTCTTTTGCATGGGAAAATCTGATGCTGGAACCGTCTGGACAGTCAGCGCCTGCGCCGGCGTGACCGTCACGGTATCGGAAAGACTGACGGCTGCCATCAGGGAATCGACCCTGTGGTAGCCGCGGTCATCGCGCTCGGTATGAACCCCCAGGTAGAGGTTAATCTTTGCCGGCGCGGAAAGGGTCAGGGACCAATCGGTCACCGCTAGTGCTCCTCGAGCTGATTGCCGAGCGGGGTAAAAATGTGCTCGCCGCTCTCGGGGTCGAACAGCTCGACCTGACCGGTGAGGACATCGATGTACTGGTAGGACTGACGCGACTTGCGGCCACGACGCTCGTCAACCTCGACGATAAAGACGGCGGGGTGCACGCTCTTGATGGTGCCCATGCGCTCGACGACGCGGGTGCGGCCCATGTTGGCCTTCACCTTAACGCGATCGCCCACCATATCGGTCAGCTTCTCGTGGATGTCGTCGACGTGATTGACTTCCATCTCTTCCATGAACAGGGCCTCCAGAAGGTGCAATTCAAAAAGGGGATAATACCCCTAAGATAGACAAAACTCTAATACTATAGCACCCTGCTGCCGTCATACGCAAGTAGCTTAAAAAGCCCGGTCCCAAATTGACTACTTACAGACTATCGGTGTCCAAGACGATGGTGAACGGACCGTCGTTGACAAGATCGACTTTCATATCGGCGCCGAAGATGCCATGTGCTACTTGCTCGACGTCCTCGCGCACAAGCGTCAAGAAGTACTCGTAGAGCTCGTTGGCGACATCGGGGGCGCCGGCATCCGTAAACGACGGACGGCGGCCGTGGCGGCAGTCGGCAAACAGCGTGAACTGCGACACCACGAGCACCTCGCCGTCGACATCGGCAAGTGCCAGGTTGGTCTTGCCGTTCTCGTCCTCGTTGATACGCAGCCCGCGGAGCTTGCCCCACAGCTTGTCGGCCTCGGCACGCGTATCGCCATGGCCCACACCCAGCAGCACCAGGTAGCCGCGTCCAATGCGGCCCACGCACTCGCCGTCGACCGTCACGCCGGCGTTGAGCACGCGCTGCACCACCGCACGCACGGTCTACTCCTCGCCCGTCAGCTTGGCGGACAGATGCTCGAGCGCGTGGAAACGATGGCTGATGGCGTTCTTCTCGTCCGCCGTCAGCTCGGCCATGGTCTTGCCCGGCGTGTCGACCGGCAGGAACAGCGGGTCGTAGCCAAAGCCGTGATCGCCGCGGCCCTCGTGCGCGATAACGCCCTCGCAGGCGCCCTCACCATAGGTGACCAGACCATCCGTGTCGATGAGCGCGACGACACTCATAAAACGCGCGGTGCGATCCTCGTCTGCCACGCCTTCCAAGTTAACGAGCAGCTTGGCGTTGTTGGCGGCATCGTCGCCGTGAATGCCCGCGTAGCGCGCGCTATACACACCGGGCTCACCGTCCAGCGCGTCGACGACCAAGCCCGAATCATCGGCAATGGCCATAAGGCCCGTCTCCTCGACCGCAGCCTGTGCCTTGATGATGGCGTTCTCCAAAAACGTCGTGCCGTTTTCCTCGGGGTCCTCAAAATCGCCCAGCTGGCCGAGCGCCACAAAGCGCACCTCGGGCATGACCTTTCCCAAAATGGCCTCGATCTCGGTGAGCTTATGGGCGTTGCCCGTTGCCACGACGATGGTCGCCGCCGGGTCGAGGGTGTCGATGTCAATCTTCTCAAGTGCCATGACTGGCCTCCTTGTCTCTATAGCAAGCCGCGTGAGGGGCGTTTGGGCACTTGACCTCTCCCCTCTCAGGCGATCGGACCTTTCAACGCAGCATTTCAGCAGATAAAACCTACCAAAATAAACCTGTCCCTTTTGGCAGGTTAGGCGATGGCTTGGCGCTGAAGCTCGATGAGCTCGGCGATACCCTTGTCGCCCAGGTCGAGCAGGGCGTTGAGGCGTTTGCGGTCAAAGGGCGCCTGCTCGCCGGTGCCCTGGAGCTCGATCATCTCGCCGGTGTCGGTGGCGACGAGGTTCATGTCGACCTCGGCATGGCTGTCCTCGGAATAATCGAGGTCAAGCAGCGTATTGCCGTCGACAACGCCCATGGAGATGGCAGCCACCTGGCCGATAAGCGGGATGCGCTCGATCTTGCCCGCCTCGACCCACATGGCGAGGGCGTCGCGCAGCGCCACCCAGGCGCCGGTGATGCTCGCTGTACGCGTGCCGCCATCGGCCTGAATCACATCGCAGTCAACGGTGACGGTGTACTCGCCGAGCGCCTTCATGTTGACGACGGTACGCAGACTGCGGCCAATGAGGCGCTCAATCTCCATGGAGCGACCCTTGCGGTTGGCGTGCTCGCGCTTGCAGCGCTTGCCGGTCGACGCCGGCAGCATGGCGTATTCCGCGGTCACCCAGCCGGCCTTAGCCCCCTTGCGCCAGCCCGGCACGCCCTCCTCGATAGTGGCGGCGCACAGCACGCGCGTGTCACCGAACTCGGCCAAACACGAGCCGTGGGCGTGCTTCATGACGCCACGGGTGAGCTTAACGGGGCGCAACTCGTTGGCGACGCGACCGTTGGCGCGGTTGACCTGCATGTACTCCATAGAAATTTCCTTTCGGCAAAAGATGTGGCGAAGGCTTTGGCGGCTGCCTTACATCTATTTCAGCTCATCGATATCGATATGTTCGATGCTCTTGAGCGGCTGACCAAAGATAAAGCTGCCCGCCACCGCAAACTCGGCAATGTTATCGGCCGTCGTGGCAAAACGATGCTGCGGCTCGGCGGCGTCGCCCGCCAGCTGCTCGCGGCGCGTGAGGATATCGGTCAGCTCGCGCGTGGTCTCCTCGGCTGAACTCACGACGCGCACCCCAGGCCCCAGCGCATGGCGGATAGGTCCCACCAACAGCGGAAAATGCGTACAGCCGAGCACCACGGTGTCGATACCGTGGTCGCGCAGCGGCTCAACCGTGGCACCCACCAGCGCACGCACGGCAGGCGTATCGAAGATGTCCTCGTTCTCAAGCCACTGTTCCTGCAGATGTGCACCCGAGGCGAGCTCGTGTTCGACAACCTCGACAAAGCTCGAGGCAGGACAGCCGTATACATCGACGCCGGCATCCAGGTCCTGAATGGCGCGCGTGTAGGCGCCCGAGCGAATAGTGAGGTTGGTGGCGAGCACGCCCACGCGACGCGTACGCGTGCTGTTGATTGCCGCACGGGCACCCGGCGCGATCACGCCGATCACGGGAACGTCGAGCACCTGCTGGGCCAGACGCAAGGCCGCAGCGGTCGCCGTGTTGCAGGCGATGACCATAATCTTGACGTCGTGCTTCGAAAGCCAACGACCCGCCTGCAACGCAAACGAGCGCACCTCATCCTCGGTGCGCGTGCCGTAGGGGCAGCGCTTGGTGTCGCCAAAGTAGTAGACGGACTCGTGCGGCAGCGCCGTCGCGATGGCGCGCGCAACCGTCAGACCGCCCAAACCAGAATCGAACACGCCAATCGGGCGCGTGTCGCCTGCCGGATTCTCGATATCGGACATTACCTCACCAGTCTCTCTCGAAAAGACATGTCCAAGTGCAGCGACGCCGCGCTACGAACGTGCCGCGACCAGCAGCTCTGCCGTCGCCGCCCAACCGTCGACAATTTTGCCGCGCGTAACGAAAGCGTTCTCGCAAGCAGCCAGGAACTCGGGCGCGCCGGCGCTCGTCAGGCCATTCTCGACCAGGCAGAACGTGCCCACGTGATCGGCCATGTAGAAGTCGGACTCGGAGTCGCCGAGCGCGAGCGTCTCCTCGCGCTCGATCCCCAGGTGCTCGCAGAAGCGCGCAATGGCGACGCCTTTGTTGAGGCCCGCGGGGTTGATGTTGAATGCGCGACCGTCCTCGACGCGATCGAGCTCGAGCGTCGTCGGCTTGGACAGGTGAGTCAGATGACCGTTGCAAGCCCAGATCAGACCGCAGCCGGCCTCGTCCAGTATGGCCTGGACCTCATCGTCGGGCACATCGCCGCGCATGCCGACGGTGACCTCACGGTATTTGTAGCCGGTCGACATGTCGTTGTGGTACTCGATCTTGTGCGGCCAGCGGGCAAGGATCTTCTCGCACACGCCGGTCTGCTCGATCACCTGGTGCGGAGTAAGGCCGCAGACGGGGTCGTAAGGCATGTCGCCGGTCAGATACTCCCAATCGTTGGCCTTGAGATCGTACATAACCAGGCCGCCCATCTCACCAATGTAGGAGTTGAGGCCGAGCACGCGCGCGTCCTCGTGGATCATTGTGCGGTTGCGGCCCGAAGTGGGAACCACCTGAATACCAGCGCGAGCGAGCGCCACGACGGCCTCGACGAGTTTGGTCGAGGGGTTGCCGTCGTTGTCGCGCAGCACGCACGAGCCGGGTGCGAGCATCGTGGCATCCAGGTCGGTAAAGACGTACTTGACCTTGGCCAAACGCTCGCGCATCTCGCCCGAAAGCTCGGCAACGGTCGGCAGGGTGTTGTGGGACATGGTTACTCCGTTTACGTAGAAGGGTTTGGACTTGGACGGCATGTTTTGATTGAGGGAACACGCTTATGGCGACAGCGCACTCAGGGCGCCGCCGCCATCATGGTTCATTATTTAAACTGGGTAACATCGATTAGGCGATTGGCCAGCGAAAGGTCGCTCTCGATGGGCACGAACTCGTCGCCCACGTGCATGAGCTCCTCGTCACCCTTTGCCAGCAGCAAGACAATGGTGGGAGCATCGGGGTTGACGTACTCCTCGCGCGCCGCCTTGAACGCCGCATGCACAGCGGCTTCGCGGTCGAGGATGATCTTGTTCGGCGTATCGTCGGGAACATGTTCGGCAAGCTCGCGACAGACCTTCATCGGGTCCTCGTGAGCCGGGTCCTCGTTGGCAAAGATCATCAGGTCGGAATATGGTGCGGCCTCGCGCGGAAGCTGCTCGCGGCGCTCCTGTGCCTTGCCACCGGCAGCGCCAAACACTGCGATAACCGGGCTGACGGGAAACGCACGCTTGACCGACGAGAAAAGCGAGCGGAACGAAAGCTGGTTGTGCGCGTAGTCGACGACACAAATCACGCGGCCGTCCTTCGACTCCACGACCTCCATGCGGCCCGGCACGCGCAGTTTGGAGAGGCCCTTCTTGATAGCCTCGATACCGATACCGATCTCGCGCGCGGCGGCGATGGCGACCAGCGCGTTCTCCACGTTAAAGTCGCCCGCGATGCCCAGCAGGACCTTCTCCCCCGCCTCGGACTCGTCGGCACACAGGCCATGCAAGTTGAACTCGATGCTAAAGCCGACCATGCGTACGTCGCTCGCCCACAGGCTTGCCTCGGGATGCTCGACGCCAACGGTCACCAAGCGCTCGGCCGTCGACGCTGCCCCCAGCACACGGTCGACCTCTTCGGTGCCCAGATTCACCACGGCGGTCTTTGCCTGGTCAAAGATCCTGAGTTTGCTCTCAAAATAATCCTCAAACGTGGGGTGTTCGATCGGCGAGATGTGGTCGCGGCCGATGTTGAGGAAGCACGCCACGTCAAACGGCAGATTCTCGACGCGTTGGTACTTGAGCGCCTGGCTCGAGACCTCCATGACCATGGACTGGCGACCGGACGTGCGGCAGTTGGCGATATGGCGCCAGACCTCGGGGGCCTCGGGCGTAGTATTGGTGCTCTCATAGCACTCGATGCCATCGTCGGTACTCACCGAGCCGATCATGCCGCAGGACTCGCCCGCCGCTTTGATAATCGACTGGAGCATAAAAGCGGCCGTGGTCTTTCCCTTGGTACCGGTGATGCCCACGATCTTAACGTCGTGGTCGGGGCGGTTGTAGACCTCCGGCGGCAACAGGGCCATGGCCGTGCGGACGCTATCCACGACCAGCATCGCCGCGCCGCTCTCCTGCGCCAGCGGCTCCAGAGACTCGACCAGTGACTCCTCGCACACAAATGCGACGGCGCCCGCATCGAGCGCCATGCTCAAAAACACGGGCTTAAAGGCAGCACCTTTGCAGAAGAACACGTCACCTGCCGAGACCGCGCGCGAATCAAACGAGCAGCCGGTCACGGCACGCTCGTCAACCTGCTCTGATGCGCGCAGCTCGCCGCACACATCGAGAAGCTTGGCAAGCGTATCGACCGTGGTCACGGTCGCGGAATCCGAATGGTGCATCTTTCACCTTTCTCAGCCATTTGGCAGGGACGGTTTTCATAGTAACTGAAACGTGCTCGCGCAAAAACGGCTCCCGGAGGAGCCGTTACGCGCAGGCATTCGTAGGCCGAGACTAGGCAGCCTGAACAGAAGGCTGGCCCTCGTCGATAAAGAAGCGCTTGTACCACACTAGGAACACGAGCGGCGTATAGATCTTGCGCTGGAAATCGCCCTTGCCCGCAAAGTGCAGATCGAGCAGGTGCATGAGCTCGTCGGTATTGAAGAACTCACTTGCCCACGGCGCGGTGAAGTACTCCTTGACATAGTCGTACCACTTTTGCTCGCGCAGCCAGTAGACAATCGGCACCGGGAAGCCCACCTTGGGACGGGTGGCCCACTCATCGGGCAGCGACTTGTTGGCAGCGTGGCGGAGTACCTGTTTGTTGCCGTTCTCGTTGATGCGGTAGCGGTCGGGAATGTGCTCGGCGAACTCCATGACTTTGCGGTCCAGGAAGGGCACGCGCAGCTCCAGCGAGTGCGCCATGCACATCTTGTCGGCCTTGAGCAGAATGTCGCCCGGGAGCCACATGTTCATGTCCAGGTACTGCTTCTTGACCAGTTCGGGCTGACCCTTCACGCGTGCGTAGATGGGTGCAGCGAGCTCGAAGGCGCCGTCGCCGGTGTTGTACTCGGGCTTGAGCACGCCGTCGACCTCGCGCTCCGGCCATACCAAAGCCTGTCCCAGGAACGACTTCTCGGGAATCTCGGCACCCTTGACCAGGAAGTTATGTCCCTTGAAGTACGGCATATGCAGCGCCAGGTTACCGAGCGCGCGACGGATGGGCAGCGGCACCATCTTTTTGTACTTGCGCACCGGGACCGTATCCTCGTAGTAGGCGTAGCCGCCAAAGAGCTCGTCGGCGCCTTCGCCCGAAAGCACGACGGTAACGTCCTTGCGGGCCATCTCGGCCAAGAACCACAGCGGCACGGAAGACAGGTTGGACTGCGGCTCGTCCATGTGATACTGGATGTCCTCGAGCGCACCGAAGAACTCGTCGGCGGTAATCATCTTGCGAACGTTCTCGACGCCGAGCTTATCGGAAAGTTCCTTGGCGTAGTTGGTCTCGTTGAAGTTCTTGTAGTCAAAGCCCACCGAGAAGGTCTTGTCGGGCATGAGGCAAGCGGCGATGTAGCTGGAGTCGACGCCACCGGAGAGGAACGACGCGACCTTGACGTCGGCGATGCGATGGGCCTCGACGCTCTCGTGCACGACTTCGTCCAGCTCATCGACATACTCTTCGAACGGCTTCTCGACGGCAGAGTAATCGCAATCCCAGTAGCGCTCGATGTTCATCTTGCCGGTCGGGATATCGACGGTAAAGTAGTGCGCCGGCGGCAGCTTGTAGACACCCTCGAAGAAGGTCTCCTCGGTTGCCGAATACTGCAGCGTCATGTACGGACGCAGGGCCTTTTTGTTGACCGCCTTGTGGAAGTGCGGGTAGTCCAGGAAGCTCTTGATCTCGGAACCAAAGAGCACGCCCGGAGCGCCGTCGCCCGCATCGGCCATGGGATAGTAGTAGAGCGGCTTGATGCCAAAGATGTCGCGGGCGCCAAAAAGCTTGTTCTTCTTTTTGTCCCATATGACGAAGGCGTACATACCGCGCAGGCGATCGAGAACGGCCTCGCCCCACTCCTCGTAGCCGTGCAGGAGGCTCTCGGTGTCGGCGCCGCAGTGGAACTTGTAGCCCTTGGCCTCGAGCTCAGAACGGAGTTCTTGGAAGTTGTAGATCTCGCCGTTGAAGACAATGACGACGCTACCGTCCTCGTTGGCCATGGGTTGGGCGCCAGCCTCGGTCAGGTCGAGGATCGACAGGCGGCGGAAGCCGAGGGCAACGCGGCCGTCGATAAACTGACCGCCCATGTCGGGACCGCGATGGACGATGCGGTCCATCATCTTGGTGAGCACCTCGGATTGGTTATCCGTCCCACCGACAAAACCGACAAAACCGCACATATACTATCCCCTCTGCTGTTGCTGGGCATCAAATCGAATCAGTAGCTTTTGAGTATACCCGAGGGCGTAAAGAGGGGCGGAATGTTCAGGCAATCTCAACTGAATCAGCTCCGCTGTGACACGCGCCAGTTACCTTTAATGGATATGAGGTGAATGAGGCGATTGTTTTGCTATACTCTCTCCGCACGGGCGATTGGCGCAACGGTTAGCGCAGGTGCTTTACACGCACAAGGCTGGGGGTTCGAATCCCTCATCGCCCACCACTGAATTGGAAACGGTCCTCGCAAGGGGACCGTTTTTTGTTTGGGCCCATCGCAGAGGGATTCGAACCCGACAGGGTGCGGAGCTGAGGAAACGCGAAGCGTTTTCCAGCGCAGCACGCGAGGAGCGGAGCGACGAAGCGGGACGCGGGCGGCGCCAGCCGCACGCGGACATCCCTCATCGCCCACCACTGAATTGTTAGGCCTCCAGCGATGGAGGCCTTTCCTTTTTCAGGCCCGGCGCATGGGATTCGAACCCGCCAGCACGTCTGTCACAAAGGCCGTGGTCAAAAAATGGCAAAAATGAGTACTGCTACTTTGTTTGCAACATATAAATAGACAGTATTTGCTTAAGTTACGCAACATATGTCCATTATAAGGACTAACAGTCAGATCAAAACCGTGTATTCATCGCCATTTCGACTTGCCATCTGGCCTTATTAGTCCAAAATTGCTGCTACCAAATCTGTAACAGTACTCATATTTGATGTTTTTTGACCAGCAGGTCTCCCTGCCTTAGCAAATCTAAGGCAAAACGGGTTCCAGACCGCTGAATCATGCCGCATAGGGCACGTCCGCAGTCCGGAACCCGGTCCAAATTGAGTTATTGCGCCGCGCTAGCCCAAAACACCCGACAGTATCTCGATCAGACTGTCCACGTCGGCTTCCTCGCAGACGAGCGGCGGCAAGAAACGCAGCGTATGGGCACCCGTAGCGTTAATCACGGCACCGGCAGCCAGCGCGCGGGCAACAATATCATGCGCGTCGCCCGCGGCATCATCCAAATCGCAGCCGAGCATCAGGCCACGGCCACGCACCTCTACCACATGCGGAAGCTTAGCCAGCGCCTGCTCCATATAGGCGCCCACCTTGGCAGCATGCTCGGCATAATCGCCACGCACAAGCGCGGAGAGCGTCGCGGCACATGCCGCGATGGCCAAGCAGCTACCGCCAAAGGTCGAGCCGTGGTCGCCCGGCTTAAACACGTCGGCAATCTCCTTCTTTGCCACGACGGCACCCATGGGCACGCCGTCGGCAATGCCCTTGGCAAGGCTCATGATGTCGGGCTCCACGCCATAGGTCTGGAACGCAAACGGCTTGCCGGAGCGGAAGATGCCGCATTGGACCTCGTCGGCGATAAGCACGGCACCCACCTCGTGCGCCAAGTCGCGCGCCGTAGCCATAAACTCCTCGGTCATGGGATGCACACCGCTCTCGCCCTGGATCGGCTCTAGCATCACGGCGCAAATTTCACTGCCCAGCTGCTTAAAGATTACGCGCAGTTCATCTACATCGTTGGGCGTGCAGGCCACAAAGCCACCCGGCAGCGGGCGGAAGCTGTCCTGCAGCCAATCCTGCATGGTGGCGGCAATGGTCTCGAGCGTACGGCCGTGGAACCCGCCGCGCATGCACACGATGGTGTTGCCGCCATTACCGGCACGCTTGGCGTACAGGCGCGCGAGCTTCATCGAGCCCTCGTTGGCCTCGGCGCCAGAGTTGGCAAAGAAGGTTTCCCACACCTGCTCGTCCGCAGCCGGGGCACCAAGAGCAGCTGCCGTGGTCTCATCGCCGGCGGCAATGGCATCGGCAAGCACGCGCGCACCATCTACGTCGTCGTTAGCAAGCTTGGACAGCAGCGCCGCGACCTGTCCGCGCTGCTCGATGTAGAAATAGTTGGAGACATGCATGAGCTTTTTGGTCTGTGCTTCGAGCGCCGAGAGCACAGCCGGGTCGCCATGACCTAGGCTGCACACGCCGATGCCGGCAAGAAAGTCGAGGTACTCACGGCCATCGTCGCCGGTGAGCTTCATGCCGTGACCCTCGACAAACTCGACGGGAGAGCGGCCAAAGGTATGCATAACGTAATGGGATTCAAGCGATTGCTGAGCTACAAGTGACATGAGATGCCTTTCGTTGGGCGCCAGACGGCGCGGGGCTATGGGTGCAGGAATGGGGCGGCTGAGGGTCAGCTAGACCGTCTGAAGCTTCTCGACCTCGTCAAGGTTCTCGGTCAGACGCGCAGCAAACGTCGAAAGCGGATGCGGATGCGTATCGAACTCGTAAGCCGTCTCGGTGGAATGGATCACGGTGCCGACGCCGGCATCGGTCAGCAGCTCCAGGAGCAGCGAATGCGGCGTAGTACCGTTAATGATGTGGGCACGAAATACGCCGCCGGTAAGCGCATCGACGGCCGCACGCAGCTTGGGAATCATGCCCTTATCGACCTCGCCGCCGTAGAGCATTTCGTTAACCTCGTCGAGCGTTAGGTTGGAGATAAGCGAGTCCTTGTCGCTAAAGTCCTTGTACAGGCCATCGACATCGGTCAAAAAGATCGCCTTATGCGCGTGGAGCGCCGCGGCAACGGCACCGGCGGCGGTGTCGGCGTTGATGTTGAAGAAACCGCCGTCCTCCCCCGCCGCGACGGTAGCGATGACGGGGATGTACTCGCTATCGAGCAGGCGCTCGATATAGTCGGTGTTGACGTGCGTGACCTTGCCCACGCGGCCGAGCTCTGGGTCGAGTGGCTCGGCGATAAGGGTGCCGGCGTCGCTGCCGGACACGCCCACGGCCAGGTTGCCGTGGTGGTTGAGCGCCGCGACCAGCTCCTGATTGACCTTGCCGCCCAGTACCTCGCGCACGATGTCCATGGTGGCAGGCGTAGTCACGCGCTGGCCGTTCTTAAACTCGACGGGGATGTCGTAGTGGCTGAGCGCCTCGTTGATAGCCTTGCCGCCGCCATGCACGATGACGGGGCGCATACCGATGATCTTGAGCAAAACGATGTCGCTCATCACGTCGCGGCGCAGCTGCTCATCAACCATGGCGGCTCCGCCATATTTGATAACAACCGTCTTGCCGGTCAGGTTCTTAATCCACGGCAGTGCTTCGAACAGCAGCTGCGCGGTTGCTTCGTTGGATTCGATCGAACGACAATCGCGTGCGAATTTCATAATCTGCCTCGTCTTTCGTATCGTTATCGCGCCGTGCTCCGCTGTCCGCAATCGCGGCAAGATGCGCAGCGTGCCTGGAATCTAGGAACGGTAGTCACCGTTAATGGAGATGTACTCGTGCGTGAGGTCGCAGGTCCACACGGTCGTTGCCGCGTCGCCTGCGCCCAGGTCGGCCGAGATCACGATCTCGGGCGCCTCGAAACGTCGTAGAGCCTCGTCCTCGTCAAAGGGAACAGTCAGACCATCGCGACAGACAGGCATGCCCATCATGTCGATGGAAACGTCTTCCTGATTAAACTTCACGCCGCACTTGCCGAGTGCCATGACGACGCGGCCCCAGTTGCAGTCGTGGCCGGCGATGCAGGTCTTAACGAGCGGCGAGTTGGCAACGGCGCGAGCGGCGATATCGGCCTCCTCGTCGTTCACGGCGCCGGTAACGTTGACCGTAACAAGCTTGGATGCGCCCTCGCCATCGGCGGCGATATTGCGCGCCAGGCTCTCGCACACCTCGTGCACGGCAAATGCCAACTCGTCGAAGGCATCGGAGCCCTCGACGATAGGCTCGGCATCTGCGGCAGCGGCGCCGGAGGCAAGCATGATGCAGGTGTCGTTGGTCGAGGTGTCGGAATCGACCGTTACCTTGTTAAAGGTCTGCTTGACGGTCGAGAGCAGCAGGGTATGAAGTGCCGCAGGCTCGACGGGGGCATCGGTGGTGATAACTGCGATCATGGTGGCCATGTTGGGCATAATCATGCCCGAGCCCTTGCACATTCCGCCTACCGTATAGACATTGCCCGCATGACCCGCAGCCTCACTGACGTAGGACACGGCGTACTCCTTGGAGTGCGTGTCGGTCGTCATGATGGCGCGAGCGGCATCGGCTCCACCGTGGGCGGAGAGCGCCTCGTAGGCAGCAGGAATGGCGGTCTCAAACGTGTCGATCGGCAGAATCTGGCCAATCACGCCCGTGGAGGCAACCAGAATCTGCTGGGGCCCGCAGCCGATGACCTGCGATGCGATGCTGCACGTCTCGCGCGCGCATGCAAGGCCGGTCTCACCCGTGGCGGCGTTGGCATTGCCAGAGTTGACCGAAACGCCGGCGATGATTCCGTAGCCCTTGTCGGCACCGCCCAGGTTGGCACGGCTCACCTGCACGGGTGCCGCGCAAAAGCGATTGGTGGTAAACACGCCGGCGCCGGGACAGGGTTTATCGGGCACGACGAGCGCGTAATCCAGACGCTCGGGGTTCTTGCGGAACCCAGCGTGGATGCCTGCAGCCTTAAAACCAGCCGCAGCCGTAACGCCACCCTCGACGGCGCGAATCTTGATATCAAACAGCTCGGTATTCATCGTCTTTATGACTCCTTATGTCAAACAAAAAACGGACATCGGTTGGTGCGCCATGCCAGTCGTGATCATGAGACCAGCTTAAGAGTGGCGCCCCACTCGATGCCCGACTACCAAATCGTTAACAATCGAATGTGCTACACCGGGCACGCCACTGTGGGCAAGCCTCGTCGCTCGTCAAAGCCAAAGACGATATTGGCGCACTGGACTGCTTGGCCCGCAGCGCCCTTGCACAGATTGTCGATGGCGCCCGTCGCCACCAGCACGCCCGCGCGCTTGTTGAGCGCGAGGCCGATCTGGGCGGCGTTGGTGCCGACGACCGAAGCCGTCTTGGGCTGCTGGCCGGCGTCGAGTACGCGCACAAAGGTGTGACCGGCATAGAACTGCTTGTAATAGTCGACAACGTCCTCAAGAGCCAAGGAGTCGATGGCCTGCGGCGCGAGCGGCATCGTCACCGTGGAGAGCAGGCCGCGCTTGAGCGGTGCCAGATGCGGGGTAAAGACGACGCGATCGGTTAAGCCAAGGATTTGCTCAATCTCGGGCGTGTGGCGATGTTTACCCACGCCATAGGCTTCCAGGTTCTCGTCGGCGCTGCAAAAGTGGGTGCGGGCGTTGCAGGACTTACCGGCACCCGTCACGCCACTGATGGCATCGACGATTACGGGACCGTTCTCTGCCACCCAACCCGCACGCACGGCAGGAGCAGCAGCAAGACTCGTTGCGGTGGGATAGCAACCGGCGCAGGCGACCAACACGGGCCTGCCAGCGGCATGGCTGGAAGCAGCGGTCTCTAAGTCCTCGCAGAACAGCTCGGGCAGGCCGAAAGCGCGGGTCTTGAGCAACTCGGGGCTCGTGTGCTTGGCGGCATACCAGGCCTCAAAGGTGGCCGGATCGCTCAGGCGATAGTCGGCCGAGAGGTCAATGCAGGAGACTCCCGCGGCAAGCAGGGCGGGCACCTGAGCCATGGCCGCGGTATGCGGCACGGCCAAGAAGACGGCGTCGCAGGATTTAAGCTCGGGGGCGTCATGCGTGGTGAAAACCAGATCGCTCACGCCAGCAAAGCTCGGATACACCGCGGACAACGGCTGGCCGGCATCGGCGTTGGACGTAATGGCGACAAGTTCAAACTCGGGATGACCGAGCACGAGGCGAATGAGCTCGGCTCCGGCATATCCAGCCGCGCCGACGATTCCAACCTTCAAAGACATATCAGACTCCTTGTCTGCGATTTATGCACCGATGCGCATTTCGCAGCGGTCGTTATGAAGTGGGTTGAAACTTTAGCACCAAAAGATGCATGAACACGTAAATGGTTTACATATTCATGCATTGAAACATTCCCGACACATTCGCTTGAAGGAATTGACAAATGGAGCGGGCCCCGTATTGACCGGCACTCCTTACGGTGCCGGGCAACACGGGGCCCGCCCATGCGAAAACTAAGTTGTTAGGATGAGCCAGCTGGCTAGAGCTCGACCGGCACCCATTCGTCGTGATTGCAGATAAAAGCCTCGGGATCCTCGACGCTAAAGAAGACGAGCGTGGGGTCGTTAGTCCCCTCATAGTGCTCGCCCAGGCGCTCAAGATGCTTCCAACCGGCCTCGCGCATTTCACTCGAAGCCCGGTCTTCCAGCCCCGCACGCCCGCGCAGGATCAACCAACCATGGCCCGGCCACCAACTCGTGGCCTCAAAGCGCTGGTTTTGCAGAAGCTCTTGCCACACATCTTTGGTGCGCGCCGTCACAAACCACAGCTTGCCGTCCTGAATCTGTGCAAACGAGAACGGACGCACATGTGGCTGCCCGTCCACGCTTGTCGCCAGATACCACGCCGGCACCGACGTCAAATACTCCAAAACCGTATTCAATCCGTCCACGTTTCCTCCTGTACTAGCTAGTTTGGGAGCCTGGTTTGTGTGAGCTAGAGCTCCAGGCGCTCCTCGCTGCCGTCGATATCGCAGAACCGCGCGGCGATGTTGCGGACCGAGAAGAACGCAAGGCGGCCGTCGTTGGCGCTCTCGTGTTCCTCGCCGATGCCCACCATGTGCTTAAAACCCGCTTGACGCACCTTGTCGCTCGCAACTGCGTCGTCCTCAAGTGCGGCCTCGCCGGTCAACACGATCCAGCACTCCCCCGGCTTCCAGCCCGAGAGTTCAAACTTGGGATTCGCACTCAGCTCCGCCCACACATCCTTGTCGCGCGACGTGCAAAACCACAACTTACCGTCATCGACCATGGCAAACGAAAACGGCCTCACGCGAGGCTGATGCCCATCGGCCACATCGGTCGTGGCCAGATACCACGCCGGAATGCGCCTGAGATACGAACAGGCGCGCTCAAGCTGAGCCGTGCGGTCGTTGTCGGTCATAGGGACCCCTTTCTTGCGCTCGAATCGCGCTTAGACAAGTTGAAGATTGATGACGACAACACATGCCACCAGCAGCGCCATCGCCACTGCGGCCAGTGCATCCCCGCGGCCAAACGTAAGCGCATGCAGACGTGTGCGTCCCTGCTCGCCGTGATAGCAGCGCGCATCCATGGCGGCCGAAAGCGTCTCGGCATGACGGAACACGCCGGTGAACAGCGGAATCGCCACACTGCCGAGCATGCGCACACCACCGAGCGGACCGCCCGTCACGCGCGCGCCGCGGCTTGCCTGCGCGTCCGCCGTCTGCTTCATCTCGGTGGCAAACTGCGGCATAAAGCGCAGCGCGATACCCATAATCATGCCGAGCTCGTGTGCCGGAAGCCCCACGCGCGCAAGCGGCGCGAGCAAACGCTCAAAGCCCGCAGTGAGATCGAGTGTGGGCGTGGTGAGCGTAATAGCGCTCATGCCGGCCATCATCAGGGTCAGGCGGCACGCCATAAAGGCAGAGGAATACAAAGACCCCTCGCTCACCCGTAAAAAGCCGAGCTGCCACAGGATGCGCCCGCTCTGGTCGGAAAACAGGTTGAGTATCACGACTACCACAACAATCGCCAGTAGCGGCGCCATCGACGACAGAACGCGACGAACCGGCACCCGAGACACGGCATAGATCAGCACGACAAACATTGCGACAGGGGCCAGTCCGCGGAAGCCGCCGACGGTCAGCGTCGTGATCAGAAACACAAAGCCCAAGAGCAACTTAGTTCGCGGGTCCAGGCGGTGGATCGCACTATCGCCGGGATAGTAGCTGCCAAACGAAAACGCCTCCATTAGCAGCCCTTCTCTCGCGCGACCGTCTTGAATTTAGCAATGTCCGCGACGTTAGAAGGACCGCCCGAGCAACCGATTAGCAGGTCCACCAACTCGTCTGTCAGCGACTCAACCGTATAGAGGCCGTCAAAGCGCAGCGGCACGCCCGCCTCCGTAAGCGCCAGCGCCATACGCTGGGCGGCGGGAACGCCCAAGCCGATTGATTTAAGCTCATCGGCATGCGCAAAAACCTGAGCGGGCGTGCCCTCGGCAAACACCGCGCCCTCGTTCATCACGACAATACGGTCGCAGCAATTGGCCAGGTCATCCATACTATGCGAAACCATGACAACGGTCAGGCCATCGCGGTGAAGTCGATCGATAAGCTCAAGGAAATCCCTGCGCGCAGCCGGATCGAGCCCCGCCATGGGCTCATCGAGCACCAGGACTTCGGGCTCCATGGCGAGCACGCCGGCGAATGCCACACGCCGTTGCTGACCGCCCGAAAGCTCAAAGGGACTCTTGTCGCCGACCGTGGAAAGGTCGAGGCCCACGCGTGAGAGCGATGACTCGACACGACGGTCGACTTCATCTTGCGGCAAGCCAAGGTTATGCGGACCAAACGCCACGTCCTGCGCCACGGTTTCGGCAAACAGCTGACGCTCAGGATATTGAAACACCACGCCGACCTTGGCCTTAACCGCGGCGGCGTCTTTCTTGTTTGACAGATCGAGCCCCAGCGCGCGAACGGATCCCTCCTGGGGGCGAATCAAACCGTTGAGATGCTGGACCAGCGTCGACTTACCCGAACCGGTATGACCTGCCAAGCCCAGGAACTCGCCGCGACGCACCGTCAGCGATACATCGCGCAGCGCCCACGGGCTGCTTGGGTCGTTTCCCCAGAGAGCCTGTTTGCTCGATTTGCCCGCAGTGGCCGAGCGCTTATGCCAGCGGCGGCGCTCGCGCGGACTGAGCGAATAACTGTACGAAACATGGGATAGCTCGATGACGGGCTCCGACGCGTTGCCCTCGTTGTCTACCGGAACAGTGCCGTCAGCGATTTCCGACTGGGATACGGAAGACTGCCCCGCGATGCCTGCCCCACTTCGCTCGGCATAAGCCTGCGCAATCTCGGCGACCATATCCGCCTCACGTACCTGCGCGCAAACGGGCACGCCCTCCGCACGAAGTGCCATGCCCAAACGGCACGACTCTGGCATGTCAAGGTTGAGCTGAACGAGTTCATTCGCCCGCGTCAGAATCTCATCGGGCGTACCCAGCATGGCAACTCGTCCCGTCTGAAACACGGCGACACGATCGGCCTCGGCAGCCTCCTCCATAAAGTGCGTAATCATCACGATGGTCATGCCGCGAGCGTGCAACGCGCGGCAAGCCTTCATGAGGCCCTTGCGTCCACGCGGATCGAGCATCGAGGAAGCCTCGTCCAATATGAGCACGCGCGGTTCCATGGCGAGCACGCCGGCAAGCGCCACGCGCTGCTTTTGGCCGCCCGAAAGCGCATGGGTCTCGTGGCGCTCAAAGCCCACCAGGCCCACACCCTTCAGCGCCTCGCGTACGCGCTGCGCAATTTGCGCCGATGGCACGCCAAGGTTTTCGGGACCAAACGCAACGTCATCTTCGACAAGCGTTGCCACCAGCTGGTCGTCGGGATTCTGGAATACCATGCCCGCGGTCGAACGAATGTCGTAGACCAGCTCGGGGTCGGACGCATCCATGCCGTTGATGCGTACCGTGCCCGCATCGGGCTGCAACAGCGCATTCAGATGCTTGGCAAACGTCGACTTGCCCGACCCATTGCCACCGAGGATGCAGAAAAACTCGCCGTCCTCGATATTCAGATCGACGCCGTCGAGCGCCGGTACGGCACCGTCATAGCTAAAGGAAACGCCCCGACACTCAATCATGCGCGGCCTTTGACCTGGTCCTTTTTAGGCGTGATGAGGTTGGAGACCGCTTTATACACCGCCAGTGTCAACACCGAGTTAAGCACGGTCTTGATAAGGTTGAACGGCAGCACGGCAGGAATCATGAGCGGGGCGATCACATCGACCGAGCCATACCAGAACCATACGCCAATGGTAAGGTTTGCGACCATAGACAACGCCGTAGCGGCAATAACGCCGAGCACCAGGCCAATCACGGCACCCTTATAGGTATGCATCTTCTGATAGACGATAGCCGCAGGCAGAATGTAGCCCAGCGTGGCAACCAGGTTCATAAGCGCGCCGACCCAGTCACCCGTGGTGAGCGCATGGATAACGATAGCCATAGCGGCAACAGCAGTGCCGGCGCCAGGACCATACGCAAACCCGCACACCATCGCCGGTACCAGCGACGGGTCATACGTCAAAAACGGCGCCGAAGGAAGGATAGGCAGCTGCACGTACATAAACAGGGCGCCCAAGGCGCACATCAACGCCATGGTAACGAGCTGTTTGGTGCTCCACCTATTCGTGTTCTCAAAATGGATATGCTGCGACTGTTCAGACATAAGATCACCTGCCTCTTTCATCCGGACTCTAACCGTTGGTACTGGGATCTCACCAGTTCAGCCGGCATGCGAACCAACACACGCACGGGTCGCGGACTCATCGGCTCGGTCGCAGACACCTCGCCTGCGCCACGGCGTCCCTTTGACACCGCCCGATTTACCGCCAGTGGGGAATTCCACCCCGCCCTGAAACAGCAATTGCAAGTGTAGCACGAGCAGGTTCTCGCGCAAGTATGCCAAGGGTAATTTGTGGCGGAGATCAGTTGCCAAAGCAACCACGTCCCCCACCCATCCCAAAGCAACGCGCCTTTCGCGCAAAGCGCGAAACAGCGAAGGGGACACGTATCCCTATCGACCACATCCTTCTCCGCCCGCCGGCCTCAAGGCCGTAAACGCAGGGAATCCGGGGGCGGGACGGGGACTTCTCTCCGGAATATTCCGCAGGACGCAAAGAGGCTCCGCAGCGCGAAGCGCGATGCGGAGCCTCTTTGCATGTCCGAGGACGTTCCGGAGAGAAGTCCCCGTCCCGCCCCCGGATTCCCGGTGGGAGTTCTAGACCTTGTCGGCCTTAGTACATACCGCCGCCCTGCTGACCAGCGGTAGCAGCAGCGATTGCGTCCTCAAGCTGAGTGTTCTTGGGCACATCGGAGACGGTGGCCTCGGTGATGAGGATCAGGCTGGCGACAGAAGCAGCGTTCTGCAGGGTGACGCGGCTGACCTTGACGGGGTCGAGGACGCCCATCTCGATCATGTCGCCCCACTCGCCGTTGGCAGAGTTGAGACCCTGGCCGGCGGGCAGCTCGGCGACCTTGTCGACCACGACAGCGCCCTCAAAGCCAGCGTTCTTGGCGATGGTGGCGACCGGAGCGGTCAGAGCCTTCTTGACGATGTCGACGCCGATCTTCTCCTCGGGGTCATCGATCTCGACGGCATCGAGCGCAGGAGCAGCGTCCATGAAGGCGACGCCGCCGCCAGCGACAATGCCCTCCTCGACAGCAGCGCGGGTGGCCTGCAGGGCGTCCTCGACGCGATGTTTGATCTCCTTGAGCTCGGACTCGGTAGCAGCGCCGACCTTGATGACGGCAACGCCACCGGAGAGCTTGGCCAGGCGCTCCTGGAGCTTCTCACGGTCGAAGTCAGAGGTGGTGTTCTCCATCTCGCCCTTAATCTGAGCGATACGGGCGTCGATGGCCTCCTTGGAGCCAGCGCCGCCGACGACGACGGTGTTGTCCTTAGAGATGGTGACGGACTTAGCGGTACCGAGCATATCGGCGGTGATGTCAGCGACCTTCACGCCCAACTCGTCCAGGGCAGCCTGGCCACCGGTGAGGACGGCGATGTCCTCGAGAATGCGCTTGCGGCGATCGCCGTAGCCCGGGGCCTTGACGGCGCAGACGTTGAGGGCGCCACGGATCTTGTTGAGGACCAGGGTAGGCAGAGCTTCGCCGTCGATGTCCTCAGCGATGATGAGCAGGCCACGGCCAGCGCGCTGGACAGCCTCGAGAACGGGCATGATGTCCTGAACGCTGGAGATCTTCTGGTCGGTGATGAGGATGTACGGATCCTTCATCACGGCCTCCATGCGGTCGTTATCCGTGACGAAGTAAGCGGAGACATAGCCCTTGTCGAACTGCATGCCCTCGACGGTGTCGATGGTGATGTCGAACGTCTGGGAATCCTCGACGGTGATGACGCCGTCCTTGCCCACGACCTCCATGGCCTCGGCGATCTTCTCGCCGACCTCGGGGTCACCGGCAGAGATGGTGCCGACGGAAGCAATCTGCTCCTTGGTCTCGACCGGCTTAGCCTGCTTCTTCATCTCGGCGACGGCGGCGTTGACGGCCTTGTCGATGCCGCGACGGATGGCCAGCGGGTTGGCGCCAGCGGCGACGTTGCGCAGACCGTCGTTGACGATGGCCTGAGCGAGCAGAGTTGCGGTGGTGGTGCCGTCACCCACGGTGTCGTTGGTCTTGGTGGCGACCTCCTTCACCAGCTGAGCGCCCATGTTCTCGATGTTGTCCTCGAGCTCGATCTCCTTGGCGACGGAAACGCCGTCGTTGGTGATGGTCGGGGCACCGAACGTGCGCTGCAGCGCAACGTAGCGACCCTTGGGGCCCATGGTGACGGTAACGGCGTCGGCCAGAGTGTTGACGCCCTTGGCGAGCTTAGCGCGGGCATCGGTGTTGAACGTAATGTTCTTTGCCATGGTAGGTAATCCTCCAAAAGAAATGTGACTCGCGTCGCCGCTTCCGAGTCCTATGCGGCGGACGCGTTCAAAGACGAATCAGAGATTCTGACGAGACTAGGCCTCGACGACAGCGTAGATGTCGTCGGCGCGCATCAGCAGATACTTCTCGCCGTCGACCTTGACCTCGTTGCCACCGAACTTACCGTAGATGACAACGTCACCGACCTTGACGTCCATGGGGATGCGCTCACCCTTGTCGTTGACCTTGCCGGCGCCCACGGCAACGATGGTGCCGCGCTGCGGCTTCTCCTGAGCGTTGCTGGCGATATACAGACCAGAAGCGGTCTTCTGCTCGGCCTCGTCGGGCTTGACCAGAACACGATCTGCAAGCGGCTTCAAAGACGACATGCTTGTCTCCTCCTTTTTGGGCCGCGCGGTTATACCACGCGAATTAACCCTTTTTGTTTGCGTACGCGTTGAATGGTACCCACGAATGGCGGGTTATACAACACGGAGTCAAAAAATCTTATTTTTTGGCACTTAGATTTTCTGAATGCCGGGGGATAACTTAGCGGTGGCTCCCGTGTGGCTCCGGAGGGGCGGGGCATAAGGTTTCCTGCTCGGGCAGTCCTGCTCGCACGAAGGCCACATTAAGCGGCTTTCGGCTCGTGCGGAACTCGCGATAAACCTTATGCCCCGCCCCTCCGGAGCCACACGGGAGGCAGGTTAACTAATTCGAGCCCGGCATTCAGAAAAGTCAGTGCAGCAAAATGGCGATGCGGATAGCGACATGGGCATGGTTTTCGTTGCGTGCACGGGTCCCCTGGGGAGCACCGTGCATTTTTGGGAGTATTCAGCAAGCCAGGACGGCTGCATACACGCCGGACACACCATATTGGTCCCAAGGACGCCTTCGACCGGCGATTTGAGTCGGCAGGCAAACCCCGCCAGGACAAAAAGGCATGCTTCGCGCCGTACCGGAGCCCAAAATGACGTCAATCTCCGCAACGTTACTCAGCCGCAGCGGCACCGGCAGAGCTCGCGGTGCTGAATACTCCGTTTTTTGCACGGCACGGGCGGGGGTACATCAGGATCAGGAAGGACATCCCAGCCTTTTTATGCAATCTGTAATGGGAAGTATGCAAAACACCAAGAGATAGCATTGCTGGTGTCCAAATTGAGCGCGGGGCAGCAGCACCTCCGCCCCGCACCCAAATCCAACAGAGCAGGGACGCTCATGGCGGATCCCCACCAAAACGCAAACGCGGCTCGAGCGCTATCCCAAAAAGGCTGCCCGAGCCGCGCTTAACGGTACGGCATGAATACTTAGCGCTCGTAAATCAAGTTACCTGCCAGGTAGGTGGTCTGAACCTTGGTAGCCTGGAGCTCTTGGGGGTCGATGGTGAGCGGGTTTTGGTCCAGGACTACCAGGTCGGCATACTTGCCGGGCTCCAAGCTGCCGAGGTTTTGCTCGTCGCCCGCTGCATAGGCGCTGCCCAGGGTGTAGTTGCGCAGGGCTGTTGCTGCATCGATGCGCTCGCTCGGTAACCAGCCGCCCTCGGGCCAGTGGCTTTTGGGATCCTGGCGCGTGATAGCCGTGTAGAGCACGTTCATGCTTGTAACAGCTGTGATGGGGCTATCGGTGCCGAAGGCTTGGCGGATGCCGCGCTGCTTATAGGTCGCAAACGGCCACATGATGCGGCTGCGTTCCAGGCCCAGATCGCGCTCGGGGCCGCCCGGGTCGAGTGTAATGTGACAGGGCTGGCTCGAGGCAACGACGTTAAGCTTGCGTAGACGATCGATGTCCTCGGGCAAGAGGTTCTCCAGGTGCTCGAGCGTGTTATGGCCGTGCTGGGGCAGGCCGTACAGGTCGGCGGCCTCCTCGAAGATATCCAGCGCGGCATGAATCGCACCGTCGCCGATGACGTGGATGCGCACGGTATGGCCGCGCTCCGCGGCCGCCAGAACCAGCTTGCGCATGCGCTCGGCAGGAACCGTCAGGCGACCTTGATCGCCCGGGAAGCGCGGGTTGGTATAGGGCTCGGTGAGATAGGCCGTGTGTTCGCTCGACACGCCGTCGAAGAACTGCTTAAAGCCTGGCGCCGAAAGCAGCACGTTGTTCGCGTAACGTACCTGCAGCTCTTCCAAGCGCGATTGGTCATCCAGCAGCGTGGGAAACAAATGGGCTCGGATGCCCAACTTGCCGGCTGCCTGCAGTTTGTCGTAGACGTCGTCGCGGATAAAATCGCAGCCCGGCATGGGCATGAGCGACATATCGCATATCGAGGTGATGCCCTGCTCGGCCATCCGCCTCATTTGATCGGCGTAAGCGCTTGCGATGCGATCCTCGCCCAGCCACTCAAGGCAGCGCGGTAGCAGCTGCATGGCAGCCGCCTCGTGAGCAATACCCGTGAGCTCGCCGTTTGCGTCCTTGTCGTAGCTACCGCCCGCTGGTGGCTCGCTGTCGCGCGTGACGCCGAGTGCATCGAGTGCGCGGCTGTTGAGCCACAGCGTGTGCCCGTCGCCCGAATACATAACACAGGGACGATCGGGGAATGCCACATCGAGCGACGCCTTGGTAGGATGCTCGGGCGGGTCCCAACGGTAGTCGCGCCAGCCCTGCGTCACAACCCAAGCGTCGTCGGGCAGGTCCTGGGAAAACTCGAGCGCATGTTGCACCAGCGCCGCCTCGGACGTGCCCATATCCATGAGCATGTACGGCGAGGAACCGACCGAGGTATGGAAGAAGTGCAGATGAGCGTCATGGAAACCGGGGCAGACAAACTGCTCGCCGTAGTCGATAACCGACGTAGCGGCAGGAGCGGCGGCGATCACGTCATCGGGCGCACCGACTGCGACGATACGGTCGCCTGCGATGGCAATCGCCAGCTCGCGGGTGGTATCGATGCCGTCTTGCGCGGTAAAGACGTTCTTGGAGCGGATAATCCGATCGATATGTTGCATGGGCATCCCCATCTCTGGCAGGAAATTCAACACCCCCGAGTGTACTCCCCCGCCCTTGTAACAAAACCCCAAGCGGCAAACGGCAACTTTACCAGCCCTAGCGGCAGGTGGCATACTGGAGAGAGCCTGTACGATTTTGCGATCAACCCAGCAAGGAGCAAATCGACCATGACGAAGACCAAGGCACAGCAGATTATGGCGGCGACCGAGGCTCGCGCGGCTGACGACGTCACCGCGGCCATCCAAGATATCGCTACCGAGTTTGAACCATATATCATCAAGCAGCGCCGGCACTTCCATAAGCACCCGGAGCTGAGCCTCGCCGAGGAGCGCACGACCTCCGACATCGCCAACCAGCTCGACGCCATGAATATCCCCTACGAGCGTCCCCTTAAGACGGGCCTGGTGGCAACGCTTCGCGGCACCGCGCCGGATGCCTACCGCGAGGACGGCACGCCACGCCGCCGCATCCTGCTGCGCGCCGACATCGACGCCCTGCCCGTCACCGAGCAGACCGGCGAGGAGTTCGCCAGCGTCAACGAGGGCTGCATGCACGCCTGCGGCCACGACTGCCATATCGCCATGATGCTCGGAACGCTGCAGATCCTGCGCCATATGACCGACGACATCCACGGCGAAGTCCGCATCGTCTTCCAGCCCAGCGAGGAAAACGGCCAGGGCGCCAAGCTCATGATCGGCACGGGCGTGCTCGACGGCGTCGATGGTGCCTACGCCGCGCATATCTGGAGCGAGGTTGACGCCGGCACTGTAAGCTGCGAGCCCGGTCCGCGCATGGCCAATACCGACTGGTTCCGCATCGATGTCCGCGGCACCTCGTGCCATGGCGCCATGCCCCAGCGAGGTCACGACGCCGTCATGGTTGCCGCCGAGATTGTCAACGCCCTGCAGACCATCGTCTCGCGCGAAATCAGCCCCTACGAGCCGGCTGTCATCACCGTCGGCGAGCTGCACGGCGGCACCGCACGCAACGTTATCGCCGGCACGGCCTACCTCGCCGGCACGGTGCGCACCTACGGCGATTCGACCCACGAGGAAATGCCGGAGCTCATGCGCCGCATCGTGGAGCATACCGCGGCCGCCTTGGGCGCCGAGGCAGAGCTCACCGACTACACCATCGCCAACTACAAGGTCGAAAACGACGCGGCCTCGAGCGAGCGCTGCCGTCAGGCTGTAATTAAGTGTCTGGGCCCCGCCGGCCAAGGCCATTATCGCGGCACGCTTTCGGGCGAGGATTTTTCGGAGTACCTGCGTCGCGTACCGGGCGTGCTCGCCTTTGTAGGTACGCGCAACCCCAAGATTGGCGCCACGTACGCCCAACATTCCTGCTTCTACAAGATCGACGAGACCGTGCTGGCAAAGGGCTCCATGGTGGCCGCCCAGTATGCTATCGACTTTTTGGCCGAGCCCACGCAAGAGGAGCTCGACGGCCCCGCGATTACCGCGGTCGCCGAAACCAACCCCGATCTGGCCGCCAAGTTGCGCTCTGCCAAGGCGACGACCGCCGAGGCTCGCGACGCCATCCATGATGCCCGAACGGCTCGCCATGCCGCGATCAAGGGCATCCACGACGCACGCGCTGCTGCACGCCGTGAGGAGAAGCACGACGAGTAATCGATTCGCTGGCATCTCGCAGTCATAGCCACATCGCGATGTCAAAGCGGGGGCGGACGTTTCGACACGTCCGCCCCCGCTCATTCTTCAAGCGCTATTTCTACTATTTCTACCCCGTCCCCAAATGGCAGACGGCATGACTACTCGTCCTGAGGTTCCTCGTCGGAGCTTGGCTCGGACGCCGACTCAGGTGCAGGTGCCGGCTCAGGCTCAGGCTCAGGCGCAGGCTCAAGCTCAGATGCCGTCTCAGACTCGGGCGCCGGTTCAGGCTCGGGCGCCGGCTCAGGCTCGGTCGCGGGAGCGGGTGCAGGTGCCGGCTCAGGCTTGGGCTCGGACTCAGGTGCGGGCTCGGCATCCGGAGCGCTGTAACCCGAGGGAGCGGACTTCTTCTCGAAGGGCAATACAAAAGTCAGGACGTCGTCCTTGTCCTCGTCGGCCCACTCGCTTGCATAACGTGCAACCCAATAGCCAACGGCACGGTGCTTGAGCATCTTGCCAAAGACCGTAAGAAATACAGTGACGAAAGCGACCAGCACCAAGAACAGCGCGAGCGTGACGCCACCGCCGGTAACAATTGCCTCAATACCCGTAGGACGATAGTAGTAGCTATACATACCGACAGAGGCAATGGCGCCAAAGACGACCGTCAAGATCCATGTGACAACGTTGGCGACCAGGCCCGTCAAAAACTCGGGAAGGAACGAAGCACAGAACAGCTTGGTCTTGTTGTGCTTAAACGCCGCCCAGACCTTATCGAGCGAAAACGCGCTCTCGACACGCCCGGTCACCGCAAAGTGCATCACGGCGATGTCGGCGAACATCTTAAAGAAGACACCCAGAATCGCCGAGGCAATTAGCGCCAGGACAAGCAGGCCGAGCGAACCGAACAGCGCAGCCTCGAGTGCATAGGAGCCGTAATAAGAATACGAGCCCGCGGCGCCAATTACCACGCCCTCCACCAGCGAAAGCACTACACCGATAACGGGAATGGCAGCGATAACCTCGAGCACGACCGAAATAACGCTCGAAAAGACTCCGAGACCAAACGACGTGGAACGCATGAGTGGACGGTCCATGCCGTCATCGACCTTGAGCGAAAGATCACGGCCCCACTCGATACCAAAGCCGGAACCACACACACTCGCAATGCAAGCTGCCAAAAAACCGATGGCAGCCGCAATGCCGCCAATAACGGGAATAAACAACACGAGCACCGACACAACGCAAATCAGCGCCGGCAAAAACGCGATTTGGCATACACGCTGAAGCACGCCCGGAGTCTTGGTCATATCTTGGAATGCCTGAGCCACACAGCCCTTTGGCGCATTCGCCACGGGCGGTTGCGGAACAAACTGCTGGGGCTGAGGCTGTCCCTGGGGAGCGGGGCCAGAGGCACCGGCATTAGGAGCACCACACACGCCGCAGAACTTGTCGTTATCGCCCATGGGGGCGCCACACTGCGAGCAGAACATAGAATCATCCCTTCGTATCTTGAACGAATCACTTGGATCGCAAACGATGTCTTTAGCATCATTATTGCCCAATGTGGGGTCAAATACTCAAAGATGACCGATTTGCAAGGTACGCGGCGCCAGCAGGCGGTTCGTTGAATATGTCTGTGCTAGTTCGTTCCGCGGAAGCCCTTGCCGACGATCTCGGAGCTGTCGACGATCGTGATAAAGGCACCCGGATCGACTTCGCGCGCATAGCGGCGTAGTTGCACGGCCTCGCGACGGCTCAGCACGCTCATGATCACCGTCACGCACTTGCCCGAGAAGGCACCGTAGCCGCGACTGATGGTCGCTGTGCGGTTGAGATGCTTGACGATAAACTCCTCGACTTTGCGCGGCTCGGAGCAAATGACCGTGCAGACTTTGCGCAGGTGAATGCTCTCAATGGCTTTATCGACCACAAGCGTCTTGGCAAACAGGCCGAGCACGCAGTACAGACCGACACGCGGGCCATACAAAAAGGCCGCGATGGCCACGATGCCGATATCAACCAACAGCAGCGCGCGGCCAATCTCGAGCGTCGTGCGGCGCTTGAGGATCATGGCAAGAATGTCCGTGCCGCCCGTCGAGGCGCCAATATCAAAGACAATAGCGCTGCCGAGCGCCGGCAAGATGACGGCAAAGCACAGGTCGAGCCACATATCACCCGTCAGAGAGACATCGGTCGGAATAAAAAGCTCAAACAGCGAAACATAGGCCGAAAGCGCAAACGAGGCGAAGACGCTCCACAGGATTGCATTGCGCTCCAAAAAGATAAAGCCCAAGACGACGAGAACCGCGTTGATAATCCACATAAAAACGCCGACGGGCAGGGTCGGGAACAGCGTGGACAGAATGACCGACACGCCCGAGGTGCCGCCAAAAGCAAAGTGATTAGGGGTTTTAAACGCAACGATGGCGAAGGCCGTAAGAATCAGGCCCAGATTGAGCTCGGCAAAAAAGCGCGGGAAGCCCGGCTCCTGGCTGCGCTTTTGACCGACACGCTCGCCGCGCTCGATATCGGTGCGATCAACCACGCGCTCCATCGGCACCACGGGAGGACGATGCACCTCCTCGGCAGCACGCGATGCCGCCTCTGCCGCGGCGGCCTCAATCGCCCATGCCTTGCTTTCTGTTTCGTGCTCGTCGGCCATTACGGCAACCCCTCGTTAACAATTTGGAAACAATGCGCCCATTAGGGTAACGCGGAACGCGACGATTGCAACCCCTAGTTAGACGAGCGGTATGCCCACATCGGGGGGCATACAAATAACGGCCGGCCACGCTTTTGCTTGCGCGGTCGGCCGTTTAACGTTTTCGCAGATAAAGCCTGCCAAAACAAACCTGTCCCTTTTTGGAAGGTTACTCGTGCTGGCTGGTGCGGTGCTCGTACTCCTCGGGGGTGATGACGTCCTCGATGCGCAGGTTGACGCCCGCCACCTCAAGGCCGGTCATCGCGGCAAGGCGCTCGGTGACACGTGCCTTGACATCGTCGAAGATCGCGGGCGCATAGGCGCCGTACTCGATAATGACGGAGATGTTGACGACCACGCGATTGTCATCGGTGACCTCAACCGTCACGCCCTTGGTCAGATTCTCGGCACCAAACTGCTCCTGCACAAAGTGCATAAGGTTACCCTTCATGCCCAGGACGTGCGGCACCTCGCGGGTGGCCATGGCGACGATCTTCTCGATCACACCGTTGGAATAGGTCAGCGAGTCCTCGGACTCGTCTGTTTCCTCATCATCCTCGTCCGCGTCATCGGCGGACTCGGCCTCGACGAGCGCCTCATCCTCGAGCGTCACATCCTCGGCTTCGGCGACGGCCGCCTCGTTCTCCTCGAGCTCGGTATCGGCCACATCGACCTTCGTATTAAAAGCCATGGTTCCTCCTTATGCCTGCCGCGGATGCGACAGTCGAATACATATTAGCGGCCGCTAAACAGACGGCCGAAGAAGTTGACGATCCCGTTTTCGCCGTCGCGAATTTGGCCGATCACGGCGCCGATCAGCACGAAGAATGCAATGACGAGCGTGTCCCACAGGCCCAACGTGAGCACCAACACGGCGAGGATAAAGCCAGCGACGGCGCCAAGCGTGGTGTTGGGATGACGCACGGCATAGCTCCAGATGGCAGCGCCCGTACCCTTGATGAGACCCATAGCCTCGTCAAAATCCGCGGCTGCCGCGTCTTGTAACTCGGTTGCCTCTGCTTTGGAATCAACAGGTTCGTTCGCCGGCGTGGCGCTCTGGTCAATCGTCAGGCGCGGCGTACGAGCGGTCTTGTCTTGATTGGTATCACTCACCGGAAACCTCCACGGTCTGGACGGTAGTCTTGGACGGCAAAAAACGAACGCGTGCGGTCGTGCCCGGCGTGCCAAGCATGGTGTCGCAAGCTTCCTCGATGCGCCGCTGCATCGCAGTAGCCAGAGATGCCACGTCCTTATCGTCAAGCGCGATAGCCTCGACCTTAAATCGGACGTGCGAATCGTCGGAGCCTTGGACGCGGGCCTCGACATGCTCGACCATCACGCGATCGTCGCGCTCTGCCGCAGTGCGAGCGCACGAAGAAAGCGCCGCGAGCGTGACCTCGATATTGCGCTCCCCCGCCGGATGCACACAGGACGGCTCGCGACGAGCAAACATCAGGCGGAAGAAGCTTACCAGCACGCCGATCGCCACAACTCCGCCGCATGCCGTCACGACAATGCGCGGCATGGGGTCGCGCATCAGCAGCATAAAGCGATACGTATACGGCCCCCAAAACTGGCAGACAAGCGTACCCAGCGCCACGATGGCGGCGGCAAGATACACAATCGCTAGGGCTCGTTTGAGTACGCGCACGTGGCGCTCCCTTCAAATCTCGGCACTCGAAATACAAAACGGTTCGCATCATTATAAAAGAGCCGGGTCCGGTGCTCTACGCACGCGGATCCGGCTCATCTATTCCACGAGGCTTGCATGCTCGCTTCATTATGCCCAGATATGCACGGCTTAACCCGTGCGGGCGCTACTCCTCCTCGAGGGCAGCGATGACCTCGTCGGTCATGTCCATGGTGCTGTAAACATCCTGGACGTCGTCGAGCTCCTCAAGACGGTCGATGAGGCGCTGAACCTTCTTGGCGTCGGCGCCGGAGACCTCGGTCGGGGTGGTCGGGACCATGGTGGTCTCGGAGCCCTTGACCTGGACGCCCTGCTCCTCGAGCGCCTTGGAGACAGCCATGACCTCGTTAGCAGTAGTCCAGACGATCCACTCCTCGCCGGCATCCTCGTAGTCCTCGCCACCGGCCTCGGCGATGGCCATCATGAACTCATCCTCGTCACCGGCAGCACCGTTGGCGATCATGGTCTCCTTCTTGGCGTTCTCGTCCAGAATCTCCTTGGCGACGACGATCTGGCCCTTGCGCTCAAACTGGAAGGCGACGGAGCCGGAGGTGCCCAGGTTGCCACCAGCGTGGGAGAAGGCGGAACGGACATCAGCGGCGGTGCGGTTGCGGTTGTCGGTCAGGCAGTCAACGTAGACGGCGACACCGGCGGGGCCGTAGCCCTCGTACACGATGTTCTCGTAGACGGCAGCGTCGGCACCCGAACCAAAAGCCTTGTCGATAGCGGACTTGATCTTGTCCTTGGGCATGGACTGAGCCTTGGCCTTGGCAACGGCAGCGGCGAGGCTGGCGTTGTTCTCGGGCAGCGGGTCACCGCCGAGACGGGCAGCAACGGTGATGTTGCGGCTGAGCTTGGAGAAGAGGGCGGAACGCTTGGCGTCCTGCGCGCCCTTACGATGCTTGGTTGTGGCCCACTTAGAGTGTCCGGACATACGTGTCTCCTATCGGTTTCGACCTAAAGCCCAGCGCAGATGCTCGGGCAATATAAACAAACGTCGTTATGATATACCTACTGGCCTGCGAGATAAACCCCAAAATGAAGGCGTCGTGATGATGCCACCCTTTGGTGCAAAGCAACCTGACCCCAATGCACCAAATTAGGACCAGAGGAGGTCGCTGCGGGTGATGGTGGCGCCGATGGCAAAGGGCATGCAGGCGATGACCGGATACAGGTAGCGCATGTAGGTCGAGCCATTGCAGGGACCGATCAGGCACACGGCGAGCACGCCCAGCAGCGGCACCCAAATGGCCAGCCCGCGCCACGAATGACGACGTAGCAGATAGAGCACCACGGCGATCATGATCCACACATAGGTGGCCGAGCTCATGGTGAGCGAGATAAACGGGATGCGTTGTACTGCCACGCGATACAGGTTGATCAGGTGGTCGCACCAGCGCACAACCTTGCTATCGACCGGATGGAAGTCGAAGTACTTGAGGTTATCGGGCTTCGCCATGATCTCGGCACTGCGCGCCGTGCTGTAGACCCATGCGTCGCGAGCGCTCGGATAAAAATACCCATAGTAGTTATTGATGAGCGCCGAGATATAGCACCCGGGGTCCTTTTTGAACATCTGGGCCCACACCTCAAAATAGGCCTTGATGTCCTCCTGCGAGGCGTACTCGTTAAAGCAATTTTTGACGGCGTCCGACTTATCCGGGTTGTAACGGCGGCCCAGGTTCTCGTACTTGAGCACACGGTCGATCACGGCACGCTCTTCGTCGGTCACCAAGCCGTCGCAAGGAGCCTCCACGATGGTGCCGTCCTCCTTAACCGTGGGGTTGACGCCCGAGTTGAGGCCGTCGTGCTTTTGGACAAAACGAGCCGTCTGCTGGAACGGAATCGAGAGGATTTCGCGCTTGGAACCAGGCGTGATGTCGTGTGCCGGCATAAAGACCTTGGTGAAGTACATATTAGAGGCAAGGCAGAGTGCAAGCACCGCAAGAACTCCCACCCAGCGGAAACGCGGGGTGGCGCCCGAAGGCGCAGCACCAGCCTGCTTGGCTGCACGACGAGCCACATGCACGTCCCATGCGCAAAAAGCTGCCGCGATTACGCATGCCGCCAGGGGAAACACCAGGCCGCCGTTGCGCAGAAACGTGGAACCCATGGCACCCAGAGCGAGCAGCAGCCAATCATGGCGCGCAAAGAGCATAGGCCTCTGTTCGCCTGCACGCTCGGCATTGGCATCGCGACGGGGCAGGCCGCAGGCCACGAGCTTCACGGTCTGCACCAACAGCATCAAAAACGCGTCGGCAAACAGCACGTCTTTGGTAAGCAAGGCCGCGTAGTTGGAGAACATGGGCATAAACACAAAGAACAGCAGGATCGCACCGCGAACCGGCAGGCTCACGCCCAGCTTGCGCAGCGACGAGATTGAATAGGCCATGCAGGCGGCCGTAATGACGAACTGAGCGCAGGTATAGATGATGAGGCCCGCGTTGGCGCTGTTGAACAGTGAAAGCCCCAGCTGGACGTACGAACCGATGATAGCCGTGTGCACCACGGGATGATGTCCGTTGAGCAACACATTGGGGTTGAGCAGACGCAGGTAGTCACTCGTGCCGTTGGGGTAGTTGAACCACTGGCGAATCTGCGCACCCGTGTCTCCCATAAAAAGGCCGGGCAGCGAAGCGATGAGCGTGGGCGCCCAGGCGACCATAAGCACCAGGAAGGGCCCGGCAAAGGGATGGACCGAGAGCACGGCGTGAGCCACACGCCATACGCGGCCAAAGTGCGCTTCAGAAAACGGAATGCGCCGAGAGCTCAACCAATCTAGACACTCAAAGGCGAGGTAGAAGGCAACGACCGCCAAGAGCATCCAGCCCGCACCGCCTATCCAGGTACAGATAATGCGGGCCTTGTCGCCAAGGACAATCTCGGCCGAGTCGGTGAGGTCGTAGCTGCGGCCAAACACCATGCAGACGGCAAAGAACAGCGACGGAAGGATCACCGAGGGACGCCAAGCGTCGCCGCGGCCAAAGAATACGTAGCGAAACGGCAGCGTGAGCAGGCAGGCAAGCGCAAGCAGCATGACCGCGTCGGTATGGCCGGCAAACGAGAGGAGCACCTCGTAACACACGTACAGCATGCCCGAGGCTTTGGGGTCAATCGCCAAGACTGCGTTGCTCGACACCGGGGCGGGATCGATGGAAAACGCCGTGGTCGCCAACAGCGCGAGCAAAAATGCGATGAGCGTCTGCTTGGCGGGATAGCGCTTAAACCAGACGATGCGGGCAGCGTCGCGCGCAGCCGTTGTGGAGAGGTCGGAATCCTTCACAGTCCGAAAGCCTTTCTAGAAACCTATCAAACTCGGCAAAACCACCACAAAGGTGCCTGTCCCCTTTGTGGTGGTCTTGGTTAGGCGTCGAGGTAGATGCGCTGGGGACGATTGCGGTGTCGGGCGAAGATGATGAGCGCCAGACCGGCAATCACGAGTGGCAGGCTCAGCAGCTGGCCCATGGTGATGACGCCCCCCAGCAGATAACCCAGCTGGGCATCGGGCACGCGCACGAACTCAACGAGAAAGCGGACGATGCCGTACCCCATCACGAACACGCCCATAAACGTACCCTGGGGCAGCAGCGGCTTTTTGCGGCTGAGCACCTGCAAAATACAGAAGAGCACGACGCCCTCTAGGAATGCCTCATAGAGCTGGGAAGGATGACGCGGCATATCGCCCGCGGTGCCGCCAAAGATCACGCCCCAGGGCAGATCGGTCGGCTTGCCCCACAGCTCGCCGTTGACAAAGTTGGCGCAGCGTCCCAGACATAAGGCCAGCGGAGCACCGATAACGGCAAGGTCGGCGATGGTCCAGGCGTCGAGCTTGTACATGCGGCACACGAGCACGCCGCCGATGATGCCGCCCACCAGGCCGCCATGGAAGCTCATGCCGCCTTCATTGGTAGCAAAGATCTCGAGCGGATGCGCCCAGTAGTAGCCGTCGCCGTAAAAGATGACGTAGAACAGGCGGGCGCCAATGATAAGGCCAAAGACCACGCCGACCACGACACTCGTCAGGTCGTCGACCGTAATGTCAAAACCCCAACGGCGCTGCGTGCGGTACATGACGACCGCCGTGAGCAGAGCTCCGACCACATAGGCCAAGCCGTACCAGTAGATGGTGATGGGCCCCGCCGAGATGGCGACGGGATCAAGCATATGGTAGAGGTCGTTGAGCATATCGGTCCCCCTGCTCCCTACATACAAATGCGGCCGCGGGCCTTGCGCTCGCAGCCGCATATTCGGGCGTGACGTCTATGCGGAGCATATCGCCCGCAGCTTTCACTTCTTAGAACGGCGCATACTCGTCGTACAGGTCATCGGTCTCGCCGGAGGCATTGACCTGCTCGACACGCGTAACGCCGGGCACGTGCTCCTTGAGGATACGCTCGATGCCCATGGAAAGCGTCAGGGCGCTCATGGGACAACCGGCACAGGCGCCCTGAAGCTCCAGCTTGACGACGCCCTCGTCATCAACGCCTATATACTCCATGTCGCCGCCGTCGGCCTGCAGGTTGGGGCGAATCTCTTCAAGAACCTTCTTAAGCAGCTCTTCGTTAACAGCCACAGGGGCTCCTTTCTCACAATAACGCGGGCGCGCCCGCGGACAGAAGCTATGTTACTACAGCCATGTACCCGCTCACGAGCCGTCCATGCGCGCAGACGCGACTTTCACGAGTAGTCAATTTGGGACGGGGCTCTTTTGGCTGTTTTGCCGCCAGCTGGCGTTGGCACGCACTACTGCTGAGCTTGTCCCCCGGTACCAATCTGAACATCGACGATGACCTGGCGGTAGCTGATGCCGCAGGAGTCGAGAATGCGGCGGCTGATACGGCCGTCATCGGTGTCGGCATACTTATTGTCCAGGTAGACGACCTCGCCCACGCCCACCTGCGCCAGGATCTTGGCGCAGTCGTGGCACGGGAACAGCGTGACGTAGACCGTGGAACCCTCGAGGTCTTTGAGCGAGCCGCGGTAGTTGAGCACGGCGTTTGCCTCGGCATGCACCACGTAGTTGTGCTTGTCCTGCAGCGGGTCGTCGCTCGTTCCCCACGGGAAAAAGTCATCGTTGAGTGCCGAGGGTGTGCCGTTGTAACCCACCGAAAGGATGCGGTGGTTGGTGTTGGCGATGCACGCACCCACCTGCGTGTTGGGGTCCTTGCTGCGGCGCTGCGCGGCGATGGCCACGCTCATAAAGAACTCGTCCCAGCTAATGACGTCCAGGCGCTTGCCTGACGAAGTTTGATGAAGATCGTCCGACATGGCAGACACCTCCGTAATCGCAATAGTTTGACCCATTGTAGCAGGTGAAAGGTGGAGGCGTTTGTCCCACCGGCGCCCTCACCTTTACACGCGGCGGGGCTTTTGGTTGATGCGGTAGAGCTCGGCGAGACCCCGCAACGTCAGCGCGTCGTCAACCGTCAGGCTATGGCCGACCAGCAACGCGAGCGCCTCGGCGTCGTCGCCGGTAATGACGATGGGCACGTCGCCCTCCCCCGCGGCCTTGGTCGCGCGCATCTCGGCGAGCACCATGTCGAGCATGCCGTCGATGCGGGCCACCTCGCCCAAGACCACGCCCGAGCGCATGGCCTCGCGCGTGTTGCGGCCGATCACATGCGTGGGCGCCGAGGGCTCGACCTGAGGCAAACGCGCCGCGGCCGCCGAAAGCGAACGGGCGCCAAGCGCCAGACCCGGCGCGATGACGCCGCCCACAAAGGTACCGCGCGCGTCGATGACCTCGATATTGGTCGTGGTGCCCAGGTCAATCACGATGCACGGAGAGCCGTAGACGGCACGGGCCGCCACGGCGTCGGCGATGCGGTCGGGACCAATCTCGGCCGGATCGTCGTAGTGCACGGGCATGCCGGTCTTGAGGCCCGGCCCCACCGTGAGCACGCGCCCCGTGCAGGTGCGGGAAAGCGCCGCTTTCCACGGGCGCTCGAGCGCCGGGACCACGCAGCTCAGCACAGCAGCCGCGGGCACAAGCGCGCCCGGCATGCCCGCATCGGCCGCCAGTGCAGCCATGACCTGCACGAGACGCATGCGCGCCTCGTCGGCTGTGGTGCTCGACGGCGTCGTGATCTCGCACGTCGCAAGCGGACATTCCTGTGCCGCGGCCGAATCCTCGGCAAACAGGCCAAAGCGAATGGACGTGTTGCCCACGTCGACCGTCAATATATATGCGCACCCATTAAGCATCGTCGGCGCTCCTTTCATCTGCCCAGCAGTATATCGCCTACCTAAACCAGTCATCCCAAAATGACTAGCTTGCGGCTATACTGGTGCGCGGTCGTTTGCGAGCTCACGCGGCGGCCCTTGGTAACCCGACTTCCCGCGCCGTATCCGTAGCGGCGCTCCCGGGGGAAGCGGATATACGCAAAGGAGTTCTATATGAGCAATCCCTCGAACCGCACCTCGATGCGCGGTCAACTCACGCTGCGCGGCGTCGTCATCGGCGCCCTTGGCTGCGTGATCATCACGGCAAGCTCGGCCTACACCGCCCTCAAGATGGGCGCCCTCCCCTGGCCGATCATTTTCGCTGCCGTCATTTCGCTGTTCTTCCTTAAGCTCATGGGCAACGCCAGCCTCAACGAGGCCAACATCACCCACACCATCATGTCTGCGGGCGCCATGGTCGCCGGCGGCCTGGCGTTTACCATCCCGGGCGCCTGGATGTTGGGCTATGCCGACCAGATCAGCTGGCTCGACATGTTTATCGTGGCGCTCGCCGGCACCATCTTGGGCCTTCTAGCGACAGCGCTCATCCACCGTCACTTTATCGTGGACGCCGCGCTGGAGTTCCCCACCGGCAACGCCGCTGCCCAGACTCTACGTGCTACCGAGGCCGGCGGCAAGACCGGTAAGCAGCTCTTTGGCTCCATGGCCATCGCAGGCATCTACAGCGTGCTGCGCGACGCCCTGGGCGTGGTGCCCAGTATGCTGTGCACGCTCAATATCCCCGGCGTGACCTTTGCCATCTACAACTCGCCCATGCTGCTGTCCATCGGCTTCCTCGTGGGCTTCGCCCCCGTCGCCTTCTGGTTTGCCGGCGCGCTGCTGGGCAACTTTGGCATCATCGTGGGCGGCACCGCCGCCGGTCTGTTCGACGTTGTGACTGCACAGGGCATCGTCAAGTCCCTGGGCATGGGCCTCATGATGGGCTTTGGCGTCGCCGTCGTCCTCAAGGACATCCTGCCGCAGGTCGCCGGTATCGTCCGCGGTCTTGCCGCCGACAGCTCCACCGACACCGACGAGCAGTCGCTTATCTCGGGCTCTCTTAAGCTCGACGCCGGCATCATCGGCCTGGGCGCTGCCGCCATCGCCGTGATCATCGCCATCGTGCTTGACCTTGGCCCCGTTCCGGCCGTCATCGTGACGTTGTTCACCTTTGTCACCACCATCATGAGCGCACAGAGCTGCGGCCAGACGGGCATCGACCCCATGGAGATCTTTGGCCTCATCGTTATGCTCATCGTGGCTGCCTTCGCACAGATCGCTCAGGTCAAGCTATTCTTTATCGCCGGCATCGTAGCCGTGGCGTGCGGCCTTGCGGGCGACGTCATGAACGACTTTAAGGCCGGCGCCGTGCTGGGCACCAACCCGCGTGCGCAGTGGATCGGCCAAGCCATTGGCGGCATCGTGGGCGCCCTGGTCGCCGCAGCCGTCATGGTCGCGCTCGTCACCGCCTATGGCCCGGACGCCTTTGGCCCCGACAAGAGCTTCGTTGCCGCGCAAGCAAGCGTCGTCGCCACCATGGTCTCGGGCATCCCGAGCGTGCCGTGGTTCGTTGGCGGCTTTATCGCCGGCATCGTCATGTACTGGCTCGGCATTCCGGCCATGATGATCGGCCTGGGCGTGTACCTGCCGTTCTACATGTCACTCACGGCATTCCTGGGCTCCTGCGTCAAGCTCGCCTACGACAAGTGGTCCGCCCACCGCGACGCCACCGCTGGTCTTTCTGACGAGGAGAGGGCTGCCAGGGACGCCGCCTTCCAGGAGCAGGGGCTGGTTGTCGCCAGCGGCCTGCTCGGCGGCGAGTCCATCGTCGGCGTTATCCTGGCGTTTGTCTCCGTGGGCTTAAGCCTGCTGGGCTAAGCTGAGCAGCTGCTCGACAGCAACCATATTGCCTACGGCTTGCCCGGCCGGTAGCTTTCACGGCTGCTGACCGGGCTTTTTGATATCGAAACAAAGAAAGGCCGGCGTGCTGCATATGACAGCGCGCCGGCCTTATCGTTTGGCTATCGAGACGGTCCCGCTATGAATTGGAATTCGCTGCAGAGCCGACGTCCGAATCACTACATCTGCTTGCGACGACGATCGCTCAGCGTCACACCAGCGGCCACGAGGGTGATACCGCCGATGACGAACACCTCGCCCGCAAGAGCGGAGTCATCGCCAGTCTGGGCGAGCGCGGCCGACGTGGCCTTCTTCTTGGCGACAGGAGCCTTTGCAGCAGCCTGTGCAACCTGAGGCTTGGCCTGCGGCTCAGCCTTGGGATGATACTTGTCGTACTCGGCCTGCGCGGCAGCCAGGGCATCCTTGGCATCGCCAAGCTCAGCCAGCGCGGCGGCATAGGCGTCGTTGGCATCGGACAGCTTGGCATCGGCATCGCTCAGAGCAGCCTTGAGACCAGCGGCGGCATCGACGGCAGCCTTATAGCGAGCGTAGGCAGCGTTCAGCTTGACCAGCTTCTCGTTGCCCGTCGTGCCCGCGGCAAGGGATGCCTTGTGGTCGACAGCCTCAAGATCGGCCTTGAGTGCCTCATCGCTGGCAAGCTCGGCCTTGGCCTTGACGATCTCGAAGTTCGCATCGACGACGGCTTCGTTGGCGGCCTCGAGCTGCTTCTGGGCATCGGCGACACCGGCGACGGCAGCGTCATAGGCGGCCTTGGCGTCGTCGACCGCCTTCTGGGCGCCGGCGAAGCGCTCGAAGGCCTTGTTTGCGCGGGTCAGCTCGCCCTCGGCGGCCTTGGCCTTCTCCTGTGCGTCGGACAGGGCCTGCGCCTTGGCGGCAACCGCCTGCTTGGCGTCCAAAAGAGCAGTCGCGGCCTGGACATCTGCGGCCTGGGCCTTGTCTACACCAGCCTGGGCGGCATCGTCGGCCTTCTTTGCCTCGTCAAGCGAGCCCTGCTTATTCGCAAGGTCCGCCTGGGCGGCATCGCGCTTGGCAGCAAGGTCCTTGACCGAAGCGGCAGCGTTGTCATACGCCTCATTGGCCTGTTCGGACTTTGCCTTGGCGGCATCGCGGGCGCTGCGAGCCTTCGCCTTGTGAGCAGCGGCCTCGGCTGCCTTCGTCTTGCTGTCAGCAAGCGTGGCGTTTGCCTTATCGAGAGCCGCCTGGGCAGTAGCGGCCTCGGCCTTGGCGGCATCGAGGTTCTGCTTGAGGGACTCGATGTCGATTCCGCCGAGTGCGTCCTTCGCGGCGTCGTATGCCGTCTTCGCGGCGGCGGTGCCGGACTTAGCCTTCTCGTACTCGCCCTTGGCGGTGTTCATGTTCGTGTCGGCCGCGGTATAGGCGTCTTGCGCGTCTTTCTGATTATTGAGAGCGGCGAGATATGCCGTATCGGCCGTACCCAGTGTCTTCTGCGCCTCGGCGAGCTTTGCCTGAAGCTCCTTGAGCTGCTCCTTCTGCTCCTGCGTGCCGCCTGCGTTGTAGGCGGAATCGATGTAGTCGTTGAGGAGCTTCTTGAACTCGGAGACAGTGAAATCGGCCTGCGTGTCATCATCGCTGTAATCGAAGATGGTTACCTCGGAATCGGTATTCTTTCCGCTACCGGTTGCAATACCGATGGCTTCCGCAGCGGCATCGATGATGTTGAGATAATGCCCACACTCTTGATAGATGCTGTTGTAGTTCTGGGAGATATAATAGGCATCATATCGGTGGCTGCCGAGTTCGTCGCCATACTGCGCGACGTACTTATCGAATGCCTCTTTCTCCTGGGTATAGAGGCCGGTGTAGGGCCAGCCGAGGGTATTCTCAGTTTCTCCGCCGGTATATTCGCCGCCGCCGCCGGCAAGATTTTCACCGTTATCATAGTAGCAGCCAGAGTGTCCCCAGATGTTCGATGAATACGATGTATTGAGGGCGGCTGCCACAGTCATGCGGAGGCTGACGCTGAGTGCCGACTGACCGTTCGCCTTGCGGAGGTTGTTCTGGGTGTCGAGATATGTCAGGGCGTTGCGCATCTGCTCCAGGGAAAGCGGGTTGGTGTCGCGAGACATGTCCTGATCGACGTACTGGTCATACCATTCGGCCTTGTCATCGGCACCTGTCAGCATCGATACGGCATCCTGGGCGTTCTTTTTCTGCGTGGCTGTGAATTGGCTGCCGCCGATGATGTAGTTCATGAAGCCGAACATACCCTGGCTGATGACATTCTGGTCTACGGTCATGTTCGACTTAAGGTCGGCAATCTGCTGGTTAAGCTTCTCGACCTCGGCATTTGCGGTGTCGTATGCCTTCTTGGCGGTATCGGATGCGGCGCATGCCGTCTCCCACTCGCCGTGCTTCTGCTGGCGAACCTCGACGAGTCGGTCGTACTCTGCCTTCTTGTCTGCTTCGGTCTGCTGCGCCTTCTCGTATGCGGCCTTGGCGGCATCGCGCTCGCTGGCCGCGTCCTTGTACTCCTTGTTTGCCGCATCGTATGCAGACTGGGCAGATGCTACAGCAGCGTTGGCGGCGTTGGCCTTCTCCTGCGCGGCAGCGACGGCAGCCTGGGCGGCCTGCAGATTTGTCTGTGCGGTGGCGTCGGCATCCGTCGCGGCATTGAGCTCCGCCTGCGCGGTCTTGAGCTCACCAGCAGCAGCTTTCTTGGCGGCCTCAAGCGCACTCAGGTCAACACCCGTACCCGAGACGGCAGCATCGAGCGCGGCCTGCGCCTGGTTGAACTTCTGCTGGGCGTTATCGCGCGCGGTGGTTGCGGCTGCGAGAGCAGCGGCAGTCTCCTGCTTCTTGGCCTGGGCAGTCGTCAAAGCTGCCTCGGTATTCTGCTTTTCCTGCTGGGCGCTGGCCTCGGCAGCCTTGGCCTGGTCCAGATTGTCCTGTGCAGTAGTAACGGCCTTATTGGCGTCATCGAGCTTTGCCCGCGCGTCCTCGACGGCCTTCTTGGCGGCCTCGTACTCGTCCATACCCATGGCCTCGAGCTTGGCCTGGGCATCATCGAGGGCCTTCTTGGCCTCATCCTGCTTTGCCTTGGCGTCCTTGAGCGCCTGGGTCTTATCCTCGACACTCTTGTTGGCCTGTTCGAGCTGATCGTTCAGGTCGCCCAGCTTCTTCTGCTGCTGCTCGGTCTTTTCGACGGCTGCCTTAAGCTCGTCGATCTTCTCCTGAAGCGCGGCGACTTCTGCTGCGTTCTGCTCGATTTCGTTGTCGCTCACAGCCTGCGAGGCCTGATTCTTTTGCTGCTGTGCCTGCTTTTGAGACTGGCCCGCCGCGTCGGCCTTCTTCTGGGCGGCATCGTAGGCGGCCTGAGCGTCCTTGAGCTGCTTTGCCGACTCCTCGGCCAGCTGGGCAGCCGTCTTTACGACCGCTTGGTTACCGGCGGCAACGGTATTCTCTACAGAACTACCCCCCCCCTGAACAGAATCGCCGTTATCGGTTGACGGTGCGGCGATTGCCGCCAGCGGCGACATGAGCGGCTGAGCGATGAGGCCCGCCGTCAAAACGGTTGCGACGGCGCGGTTAGCAACGCCCTTGACGTTGACAGTCTTGGCCCGAGGCTCAAAGTGTTGTGGACTGTAGTTTGCCATGGCTTTCTCCCTTTGACACGGATGTATCCATACGTATCAAACGGTAGCTGTCGATTTTTGAATTCTGTTGCGCAACATTGGCGACCAGCGTATTTTTTGAAATTTACACTCTCGTGCTTCACAATTTCGTCACATATGTAGGAGCTGGCGCATCATATTCTTGCGGGATCGAATTGAGCCTGTGATTTGCATTTGCTCCCGCGTCATCTGCCCTATCGAATCCCACATCCAACAGACGCCCTGCCCGCCACGGTGTAGAGTTAGGACAACGGGCGCGTTGCGCGGACCGCGCTGGAACGAGGTGGACATGGAACTCGACAAACAACAGATCAAGCGACTACGCGAACGCCATCACCGGCGCCACGGCATCCGCCCCGCCCATAGCGAGGCCATGGAGAACGCCACCCGCTTCCTAAAGCGCGCATTCAACATTCGCGAGGGTCGCGCGCCCTACCACGTAATCCGCAAGCGCTTTGTAAACGGGGCACGCCTGACCGGCTCTCACCTGTGCATCCTCATCATCGCCATGCTCATCGCGAGCATCGGCCTCGATATCGACTCGGACATCGCCATCGTGGGCGCCATGCTCATCTGCCCGCTTATGGGATCGGTCCTTGCCATGGCATATGGCATCGCCACGCTCGACCGTGAGATTACCGTCGAAGCCGTCGCGGGCTTGGCTCTACAGATGGTCTTTTGCCTGGTCACGTCCACGTTGTACTTTAAGCTCTCGCCCCTTGGCACCACCACGGCGGCCATCATCGACAACTCGACACCCACCGTCTGGGACCTTACCGTCGCGCTCGCGGGCGGCTTTTCAGGCGGGCTGGGCAACTCGCGCGACCAGGAACCCGCCACGCTCATCGCCGGCGTGGCCGTGGCGACCGCGCTCATGCCGCCCCTGTGCGCGGCGGGCTATGGCATCGCCATTGCAAGCGGGTCGCTGTTTCTCTCGGCGCTCTACGAGTTTGGCATCAACGTCGTCTTTATCGCGCTGGCCGCCGAAGCCGTATTGCTTCTTTTGCGCGTGCCGCTCAAGCGTGACCTCAACGGCGACGGCATTGTGACCGCCGAGGAAAATGCCGAGGTCAACGAGCTGTCACTCAAAGTGCGCCGCCGCATCATCGTGGGAACGGTCATCTTTGCCATCCCCTGCATCGTTATGACCGCGGGGTCTATTGGCTCGGCGCAGGCCGGCGTGCAGGACGGCTACGGCGTCACCGAAACCACGCGCGAGCTTGCCGCGGTACTGCCAGGCTTTAAGGATTACACCGTCGCCGTCGAAACCTCGGCCACCGAAGGCGCCGAGGAGGGCATCGTCGAGCGCGAGGTTGTCGCCCACGTGACGACAAGCGAGGCGCTCGGGGCGCACGACCGCCACATCGCCCGCAAGCTCATAGACCTCAACGTACCCGAACTCGATCGCGTGGAGTTCGATGTGAAGTGATGCAGAGCGCGGGATGAATGCTCGCACGGACGCAAGTTACGACGAGGTGCAGGCGCGATACGGACACGAGCAAATAGCGGGGTGCAGTTCACACCCGCGCCCCGCTCGCTTTTTTATTGCCGTGAATCAACTGTCCGAATCGACCTCGCCAGACTCCACCGTAAACGCCGGATCGGTGCTCACAAGATAAAATCGGGTCACCTTAGTATTTCTAATTAGGTAAATCTGCCCTTGATTGCGTCGGCGCGATATATATGCAACGTGAACCGTGCCGAATTCTTCGCCGTTTTCCTTCTTTAATACCAGGATATTGGGATCGTCCGTACGCTTAAACTGCCCGTCAACGCAGCTGCCGTCTTTGTCGACCAGTTGCCACCGATGGTTATCCTCTTCAAGAAAGGCCAGGGTTTCCAGACTCGTCTTGTCGTCCCGATAGTAACCGTCAATGGCAAACCCTTCGGAAGCGCATTCCCGCATATAGGACGTTTCTCGGCTTATAGCAAACAGCCCTGTAACGCCCAGGAGCACAGCCAAGCAGACCACTGCAAGGGTTATCGAAATAACACGGCGGCCCATGTTAGCCCAACCGATAGTTGTTTAACGGAGCGCGAAACATACCTGGAACCTCCGATATCAGGGGGGAACGTCGCCAGCAGGCTGGCGACAACTATATGTTTCTGACATCAAACCATATGGCTGCCACTCGCGGAGGGGGCATCGGCGAACGGCGTGTTTTCATACTCCATTGGTCAAACCTAAGCGCGGCCCTACAGCTCGTACTTGTACACGCGGTAGATGTACTTTTCGGCTTCCATCTCGTAGGTGGCGATGGGTAGACCGTAGCGATCGTCTCGTCGTTTGGCAGATAGGTCACACTGTGCTGTCCCGCGTTGAGCGAAAAATCGCCCTGGGCTTGCAGCAGCTTGTCCTCAAAGCCCGAACCGGCCCAAAAATCGGGCGAGCCCACGGAAGGCTGCAGCGAGATCATTTGCGCAACATATGTCCAGCAAAAGCGGGTGGTAGCCGGTACGGCTGCCACCCGCTTGCCTCATATCTAGCCCAAAGCAGGCCAGTTACTTCTTAATGCCGCGTCCCAGGCGCTCAGCGACCGACGCCACGGCGCTCTCATCGACCGAACCGCAGCTCACGCAGCCGTCGTGGGCACGCATCTGGCCGGTGACCTCGTCCATCGCGAGCGGCGCCACCTTCTCAAGCTTAAAGCCCTTGCCGGCGCGCATGTTTTCCTTGGCCACGCTGATCATGAGCTTAATACGGTTGAGCTGGTTGACCTCGGACGCGCCAGGATCATAGTCCACCGCAACGATGTTGCTCTCGGGATGCTGGCGGCGCAGCTCCTTGATCACGGCCTTGCCCACCACGTGATTGGGCAGGCACGCGAAGGGCTGCGTGCAGATGATATTGGGTGCGCCATGATCGATCAGGTCGAGCATCTCGGCTGTGAGCAGCCAGCCCTCGCCCATGTTGTTGCACACCGAAAGCACCGTGCGGGCCTTGTCGGCCATGGTGCCGATGCGCTCGGGCGCCTCAAAGCGGCGGGACTTTTCGAGCATCTCCTCCACCGGCGTACGCATCCAGTCCACGAGCTTGATGAGCGCCTGCATGCCCGCACGCGTTGTAGCAGAGCTACCCAGCTCATCCTTCTGCAGCTCGGCGTTGCTCATGGAGTACAGGAAAAAGTCGAGCAGACCCGGCACCACGGCCTCGCAGCCCTCGCGCTCGATGACATCGACCACGTGGTTGTTGGCTGTGGGATGGAACTTGACCAGGATCTCGCCGACCACGCCCACGCGCGGCTTGGTACCCTCGCCCACGAGCGGCATGGTGTCGAACGCGCGGATGGCCTCGCGGCACAGCTTGGTGTAGTTGTGGCGGTTAAACTTGGGCGCCAGCTTGCGAGCGCGCGCCATGTACTCCTCGTAGAGCGCGTTGGCGGCACCGGGCGTAGCCTCGTACGGGCGGCAGCGATAGAGCATCTGCATCATCACGTCGCCAAAGAGCACCGCGTAGACTGCCTGCTTAAGCAGCGCCGGCGTAATCTTAAAGCCAGGGTTGTCCTCGCCCAGCGCCACGGCCGAAAGCGAGATCACCGGGATCTCGGGGTGGCCGCTCTCGCGCAGGGCCTTGCGGATGAGTGCGATGTAGTTGGTGGCACGGCAGCCGCCGCCGGTCTGGCTGATAACCACGGCTGTCTTGGACAGGTCGTATCGACCGCTCTCGATGGCCTCCATGATCTGGCCCGTCACCAGGATCGACGGATAGCAGATGTCGTTGTTCACGTAGCGCAGGCCGGCCTCGACGGCATCGTGATCGGTCGAGGGCAGCAGCTCCAAGTTGTAGCCAGCACCACGGAACACCTCTTTGACCAGGTCAAAGTGGATCGGCGCCATCTGCGGGCACAGGATGGTGTAGCCCTCCTCGCGCATCTGCTCGGTAAAGGGCACCTTGGGCCACGCGGTCGAAGCACTCTCGCGCTGCGCCTCGAACGTGTACTTACGGCTCGCGAACGCGGGGGCATCCGTGGAGGGCGCCACCGGCGCGGCATCGCCCTGCTCGTAAGTCTCGCCCGCGGCCGTAGCCTCGGCCAAGCGCTCGGCCTCCTGGTCCTTGAGCGCCGCCATGAGCGAGCGAATACGGATACGCGCGGCGCCCAAGTTGGACACTTCGTCAATCTTGAGCACGGTGTAAATCTTGCCGCTGGCCTCCAGGATCTCCTGCACCTGATCAGTGGTCAGAGCGTCCAGGCCGCAGCCGAAGGAATTGAGCTGGATCAGGTCCAGGTCGTTGCGCATCGTCACAAAACGGGCGACGGCGTACAGGCGGCTGTGATACATCCACTGATCGACGACGCGAATCGGACGCTCGGGCTTCACCAGATGCGCGAGCGAATCCTCGGTAAAGACCGCAAAGCCAAAGCTCGAGATAAGCTCGGGCAGGGCATGGTTGATCTCGGGGTCGTTATGGTAGGGACGACCGGCGAGCACGATGCCGTGACCGCCGTGGTCCTCGACCCACTTGAGAGCCTCCTCGCCCATGGTCTGGATATCCTCGTGGAAGCGCGCGTCGGCCTCAAAAGCAGCGTTGACGGCGGCATCAACCTCGGAGCGCGTGATTTTAGGACCGCGCACGCGACCGCGACCGGCCTCAGCATCGGCCACACGGTCGACGGCGAGCACCTGGTACAGGCGGCGCTTGAGCTCGGTCTTGTCGTGATACGGCACAAACGGATACAGGAACTCGATGTTCTGCTCGCGGATCTCGTCAATATTGAGCGCCAGCGCCGTGGGGTAGCTCATGACGATGGGGCAGTTATAGCAGTTGCCAGCCGTCGGATCCTCCTTGCGCTCCCAACGCACGCACGGCATCCAGATAAAGTCGACGTCACGGTCGATGAGGTTCATCACGTGGCCATGGCTCATCTTGGCCGGATAGCATACGCTCTCGGACGGCATGGACTCGATGCCCGCCTGGTAGGTCTTCTTGCTCGACTGGTCGGACAGCTGCACGCTAAAGCCCAGGCGCGTAAAGAACGCGTGCCAGAAGGGGTAGTTCTCGTACATGTTGAGCGCGCGCGGGATGCCGACGGTGCCGCGCGGGGCCTCGTCGGGGCTCAGGACCTCGCGGTTAAAGAGCAGCTCGTTTTTCTTTTTGAAGAGGTTGGGGGCCTCGGTCTTCTGCTTTTTGTGGCCGGCGCCCTTCTCGCAGCGGTTGCCGGTAATGAAGCGCCTGCCACCGCCAAAGTCGTTGACGGTAAGCTGGCAGTTGTTGGAGCAACGGCCGCAGCGGACATGCTTTTGCGTCACGGTGAGGTGCGCGATGTCCTCAGCCGAAAGAATGGTCGAGGTGCCGTCGGCGCCGGCGCGATCGCGGGCGAGCAGGGCCGCACCGTAGGCGCCCATGCAGCCGGCGATGTCGGGACGCACGGCATGAACGCCGGTGAGCTGCTCAAACGCGCGCAGCGTGGCATCGGACATAAAGGTGCCGCCCTGGACGATTACCTGGCTGCCGATCTCCTTGGGATCGCGCAGCTTAATGACCTTGAACAGGGCATTCTTGATGACGGAATAGGACAGGCCGGCGGCGATGTCGCCCACCGTGGCGCCTTCCTTTTGCGCCTGCTTGACGCGCGAGTTCATAAAGACCGTGCAGCGACTTCCCAGGTCGACCGGGGCTTTGGCATGGATGGCGGCGTTGGCGAACGCGCGCACGTCCATGTTCATAGAGACGGCGAAGCTCTCGATAAAGCTACCGCAACCCGACGAGCAGGCCTCGTTGAGCATGATGTGCTCGATGACGCCGTCCTTGACGCGCAGGCACTTCATGTCCTGGCCGCCAATGTCCAGAATGAACTCGACGCCGGGCAGGAACGCCTTGGCGCCGCGCAGGTGCGCGACGGTCTCGATCTCGCCGGAATCGGCCTTGAGGGCCTCGATGAGCAGCGCCTCACCGTAGCCCGTGGTGGTCACGTGGCCGATGGTGCAGCCCGCGGGGATGTGGTTGTAGAAATCGGCCATGATGACCTTGGCCGTGCCTAGGATGTCGCCGTTGTTGTTGCCGTACCAGGTGTGCAGCAGCTGACCGTCCTCGCCCACGAGCGCGGCCTTCATGGTGGTGGAGCCGGCGTCGATGCCGATGAACACGCGTCCGGTGTAGCCTTCGAGCTTGCCCTTGGGGACGACCTCGGTGTCGTGGCGGGTCTTGAACTCGGCAAAGTCCTCGTCGGTGGCAAAGAGCGGATCCAGACGCTCGACCTCGGCACCCTGCGTGTCACCCAGGGCATCGATGGCCCCGATGAGCTGCGGGAACGTGCTGAGCTTGTTGGACTCGTGCGCCATGGCGGCGCCGCTCGCCACAAACAGGTGAGCGTTTTGGGGCACGATACGGTGCTCCTCGTCCAGATTGAGCGTGAGGTAGAAGCGGTGGCGCAGCTCGGAGAGATACTGCAGCGGGCCGCCCAGGAAGGCGACGTTGCCGCGGATGGGACGGCCGCACGCCAGGCCCGAGATGGTCTGGGTCACGACAGCCTGGAAGATGGAGGCGGCCACGTCCTCGGGGCGGGCGCCCTCGTTGAGCAGCGGCTGCACGTCGGTCTTGGCAAAAACGCCGCAGCGGCTGGCGATGGGATAGATGGTGGTGGCGTTGGCCGCGAGCTCGTTGAGGCCGCTGGCGTCGGTGTGCAGCAGAGTGGCCATCTGGTCGATGAACGCACCCGTGCCGCCGGCGCAGGTGCCGTTCATGCGCTGCTCGATGCCGTTATCGAAGTAGATGATCTTGGCGTCCTCGCCGCCCAGCTCGATAGCGACATCGGTGGCCGGGATGAGGGTCTCGACGGCACGCTTACTGGCGATGACCTCCTGGACAAACTCCAGGTCGAGCCACTGGGACAGCAGAAGGCCGCCCGAGCCGGTGATGGCGCAGGTCATCTGGGCCGTCGGCAGCACGGTCGCAGCGCCCTCGAACAGGTCGCGGGCGCAGGCACGGACGTCGGTGTGGTGGCGCTGGTACTTGGCGTAGACGATCTGGTTGTCGTCGTTGAGCACGGCAAGTTTAACGGTGGTGGAGCCCACGTCGATGCCCAGGTGCAGGTTGCCGCGAGCGTTCTCGGGGTTGAAGATCGCGCCTTCGGGGGCGTGGACGGCGGCTACGGGCTCAGCGGCAGTGGCGAGCTCGCTAGCGACGGACGTCTCCCCTGCCGCGTTCTTGGCATCGGCAACTGCCTCGGCAACTTTCTCGGCAGCTGCGGTCGCGGCCTTCTGCGCGGCGTCCACCACGGCGGGCGCGGCCTCGCGTGCGGCAGCGACCATGCGGTCCTTGATGCCCTCGACGAGTTTGCTCATTGTCTCTCCTCTTAGTTGTTGGACTCGACGGTTGCGGTGGTGTCGACCGCGTCCTCGAGCTGCAGGTTCAATAGCTTCATGCCGTATTCCGGCACGTTGATATCGATGGGTTGGCCATACAGGTCGCCGGGGCGCACAAAGGCGATAACCGTCATAATGCGCGCCATGGTCTCGGGCGATTCAGAAAGGTCACGCTCAAACCAACGCTGGATCATGCCGACCTCGGCACTCACGACATAGGTGACGTAGTAGTCAAAGAAGGTGCCCAGCGCCAAGCCCAAAATGCCCGTCTGTGCGCGCGGCACCACGGCCTCGCGTGCGGTATCGATGATCTTTTTAATAAAGGCGGGGTCGCCGCCCGGGCCCAGCAGCGATCCGATTAAATCGCGGTTGGCCGCAAGGTAGCGCAGCAACTCAACCGAACCGGGTGCCGGCTCGAGCTCATCGATGTTGTGATAGAGATCGGGCAGCTGAGCTGCGGTGATGAGCTCAATGCGCTCACGGATCTCGGCCAGCAAGCCGTCCTCGATTTGATTGATAAAGTCGGGGATATCGCGGTAGTGCGAATAGAACGTGCGGCGCGTAAGGCCAGCGCGCTCGGTGAGCGACGCGACATTAATGCGCGAAAGGTCGCCGCTTTCGGCAAGCTCGCTGGCAAGTGCCTGGCGAAGGGCACGCTGCGAGCGAAGGGACCGGCGGTCGCATTTTTCGAGCTGGGACAAGCGTCCTCCTTGTTACTCAGCCTGTGCGCTATTGCACAGTGCGAGTATTATTGCACACCGTGTGCATCAACACGTAAAGGCAATATTTTGGATGTGACAAAGGGGCTGCCCCTTTGTCACATTATTCGATGACGGTGCGGGAGTTTTGCTTGCGCATGGTGACGAGCATGTGTTTGGGGACGGCGTGGACCATGCAGCTGCCGATGGTCGCGCTCGCGGCGGCCTTGGCTACATCGCTAGCGTTTTTGGTCGCGTAGCTGTGACGGAAACGCTTGAGCATGGCGATATCGTTGCCGCCGTCGCCGTAGACCGCGACCTCGTCCTCGGCAATACCGTAGTAGCCCGCCAGCCACGCCACGCTCTCGCCCTTGTTGCACGCCACGTCCGTGATCTCGAACATCACCGGATCGAACGGCGCGTTGACCACGCGGTCCGATCGCTCGGCCAAATACGCCTTAAGGTCGCGCTCCAGCTCGAGCGAGGTCACGCGACAGTTGATCTTGCACACATCGTGGCGCAGGATGTCACCGATCGACTGGTCGAAATACTGCTCCTCGTGATACCCGCCACGTGCACGCATGCCACGCATCACGATGCGCTTGATAGGGCTGTCCTTTTTAAAGCCCGCCTGATGCATCTCAAACGATCCGCTCGAGAACATGCCATCGGGCGTGGAGCAATCAAAGCAAATGTCCGGAAACTCCTTGAGCAGCTCCTCGGTGATCTGCGGGTCGATGGTCCAGGTCTTGAGCACCTCGCCATGGCTGTCGCGCACGATGGACCCATTGGAGCAGCAGGCGTCAAGCGGCAGGCCCGTAAAGCCATGCTCGCCGATCGGCAGCGTTGAGCGTCCGGTCGCGGGAACCACATGCAGGCCAGCCTCGGTCAGCTCGCGAATGGCGCGGCGGATGGTCCCATCTGCCTCGTGCAGGGCGTTCAGCAGCGTTCCGTCTAAGTCACTCGCAAACATCTTGATCATGGGCATGCCTCTCCTTCGTCTGCACGATATTGTAGACGAGAACGGGCGCGCCCCAAGAGAGTCGCGCCCGTCAGGCGAAAGATTGTCCTACACCGCGGCGGGACCGTGTTCGCCGGTACGGATGCGGATGACTTCCTCGACCGGCTCGACCCAGATCGTGCAATCTCCAACGGTGCCGCAATCTTGGAAACGGCGCGGCAACGGACGCGAAACGAACGGGAAATACGCGAGCAAGGAAGCCGTGAGCGCGCCCGTCCCGGCTAGCGGCGGAACAGCTCGCGGGCTCGGTCGCGGAGGTCGGTAGCTCGGATGACGCCCTCGTAGCGGTTGATGCGCAAGCGCGGGAAGGCATTGAAGAAGCGCAGGTCGCGTCGGCTGAGCGACACGCTTGGCACCGGACGGCTCATGCGCTTGCCGGCAAGGCGACGACTGAGCGACGGACGCGGCATGTTCGGCGCGGCATCGGCCACGCGGCGGGCGGCAAGCGCCAGGCCGCGAGCACCATCCGCGATAAACGTCGGCATCGAAGCCTTCTCGCGCAGGGCATCGAGCGCGGCGTCACCCAGCTCGGCCAGCCACGCGTTAACGGCACGGCTACGGATGTGCGTCTGTGCCACCGAGTCAATCGTAGAATCGGGAATGCGCTCGAGCATTGAGTCGGACGCGTCGGCAAGCGACTCGTTGATGCGGTCGGCAAGGTCGGCCCGGACGCGCTCCAGCTGATCAGACAGACGCCGCCAGCTCGCCAATGAGCACAACGCGTCGACCATCATCGTGACCGCGACGATAAAGGCGGACAACCGCACAATCAGCACCGGCAGATGGCCAAGCAGCCCCAGCAATGCCGGCTCCACTAAACGGCAAATGCACAACGCACCCAGGCCAAACGCGCAGGCCCAGTACAGACAGATACGTCCGTGCAGGTTAAACGGCAGATGCGAATAGTCCCAAAAGCGAGCGCCCGTTGTTTTTTCCAACAGCACGCCTACGCTGTACTCAATCACGCTGCATACGAGCGCTGCAGCGACAAACTGGCTCGGGGCATCCGGAATCCCGCGCAACAGCAGCCAGCAGGCAATGCCGCCCGCGCCATAGATAGGGCAACACGGTCCCAGCAAAAAGCCGCTGTTGGCAAAGCGTCCGTGGTTGAGCATGGCGCAGACTGTCGATTCCCATGCCCAGCCGCAAAAACCGTAGAAGGCAAACGAGAGCACCAGTGCCGAAAGCGGGCAGGCGGCAAGCGTCGCGCCGTCAAAGGACATGTCGATTGCGGTCCCCACCGTCTACCCTCTCCTCTTTTCACTCGATGCTTTACTCACGCTATCGTCCGTCTCGTCCTTGCGCGGCAGGCGGCCGGCGACCGTCTCACGCAGAGCACACCATTTATCCGCCAGACAAACAATCCACGCCTCGCGACACGTCGGCGGCACCGGCACCAGCGGAAACATATGCCGCACGATAATATTCCGCTCTCGCGGCGTCAGCTCAAAATCTTCCTCGGCACGCGCCAGGGCAAAAAACGGATGTCGAAATCCGTGCAGTCGATGGCTCGGGTCGGGGTCGTGCCAATCATAGAGAAAGTAGTCGTGCAGCAAGGCCCCGCGCAGCAGCGAGGCACGGTCGATCGAAATGCCAGCACGGCCCAAGTGCTCGGCAAAGGACAGACTTGCCCGTGCCACCGAGGTCACATGTGCATAGACCGTCACGTCGCCATGCTGGATAAACTCGCGCGTCAGGTCCAAGCGGCCCGCCTGGGCGAGCTGGCGGGCGGCATCGTCGACCTCGTGCGCGATTTTCTCGGCACGAACGGCATCGGACATGCTGCCTCCTTCCAGCGGCTCACGGCGGCAAGCCACGGCCTGCACGTATTGAAAAAATCATCATCGAATCTATCAGTATGGCATCGGACAAAACGTTTTGCCCCACCAGTTGGCGAATTACCGCGCCGCCGTCACATATCAAACGCCAAAATGTGCGAGACTGTCTTGTGCAATTGTGCCGGCCGAGGGAGCGCCGGCGCTCGATTCGCATGGAGTAACCCACAACGATGCTGCTTACGCAAACGACAACGCCCGAGGACGTCAAGGCTCTCGATCGCGCCGAGCTTCCGCTGCTCTGCGGCGAGATCCGCCACGCCATCCTCGAAAGCTCCGCCGCCGTCGGCGGGCACGTTGCCCCCAACCTGGGCGTCGTTGAGCTTACGGTCGCGCTCCATCGCGTGTTTAACTCCCCCACCGACAAAATTGTCTTTGACGTGTCACACCAGACCTATGCCCACAAGGCGCTGACTGGGCGCGCGTACACTTATATCGACCCGGCACGCTACGGCGAGGCCTCTGGCTTTGCCAATCCCGACGAGTCCGAACACGACCTGTTCGCCATGGGCCACACCTCCACATCGGTGAGCCTGGGCTGCGGCTTGGCACACGCTCGTGACCTGGCGGGCGATGCGTACAACGTCATCACCATCATTGGCGACGGCTCGCTTTCGGGCGGTCTGGCGTTTGAGGGCTTTAACAATGCCGCCGAGCTCGACAGCAACTTGGTCATTATCGTCAACGATAACGACCAGTCCATCGCCGAAAACCACGGTGGCCTCTATCGCAATCTGGCCGAGCTGCGCGCCAGCAACGGTACCTGTGAGCGCAACGTTTTCCGCGCGATGGGGCTCGACTACCGCTATCTGGACGCCGGCAACGACGTGCTGGCCTTGGTCGACACGCTGCAGGAACTGCGCGACATCGACCACCCCATCGTCCTGCACATCTCGACCGCCAAGGGCAAGGGCTTTGAGCCGGCCCAAAGCGATCCCGAGCGCTGGCATCACGTTGGCCCCTTCGATATGGCGACCGGCCGCAAGCTCTGCCCGGGCCACCCGAGCGAGCCCGCGCCGCGTACGTACGCCGATATTACGGGCGAGGCGCTGAGCGCCGCCATCGAGCGCGATCCACAGGTCGTGGGCATCACGGCCGCCACGCCCTACATCATGGGCTTTACGCCCGAGCTCCGCGCTGCCGCCGGCAAGCAATTTGTCGACGTGGGCATTGCCGAGGAGCACGCCGTCACCTTCGCCACCGCGCTCGCCCGCTCGGGCGCCAAGCCGGTCTTTGGCGTGTACGGCACGTTTTTGCAGCGCGCCTACGACGAACTGTGGCATGACCTGTGCCTCAACGATGCCCCCGCAACCATCCTGGTATTTGGCGCGTCGATCTTTGGCACCACATCCGAGACGCACCTCTCGTTCTTTGATATTTCCATGCTGGGCGGTCTTCCCAACATGCACTACTTGGCGCCGGCCTGCATGGAGGAATATCTGTCCATGCTGAGCTGGTCGCTCGATCACCGCGAGCATCCCGTGGCGATTCGCGTGCCGGGCATTGGCTTGGTAAGCCGCCCTGACTTGGCGCCTGCCGAGGACGCCGATTACGGCGCCGTTCGTTACAACGTGGTGCGTCAGGGCCGCGACGTTGCCGTGCTCGCGCTTGGCGATTTCTTTGAGCTGGGTGAGCGCGTGGCAAACCGTCTGACTGCCGAGTACGGCATCGAGGCCACGCTCGTCAACCCGCGCTTTGCAACCGAGCTCGACCGCGAGTTCCTCGACAGTCTTGCCGCCGAGCATCGCGTCGTCGTCACCCTCGAGGACGGCATCTTGGACGGCGGCTGGGGCGAGCGCGTGGCATGCTATCTGGCATGCACGCCGTTGCGCACGCGCACCTTCGGCATCGCCAAGGGCTTCCCCGACCGCTACGACCCCAACGAGCTGCTCGCTCAGAACGGCATGACGGTCGAGAACATGGCCGCCGAAGCCGTAAGACTACTCAACGAGTAAGAAAACCTCCGCAAGGAAAGCACCCCTGCGGAGGTTTTTATTTTCGCGACGCGATTATCTCAATCTGTAACATCTAGGGTCCGAATTTCCGTCTAACTGTTACAGATCTGGATAAGACGTCCTAGTCCCAGACCTTTGTCTCAATCTATAACAGATAGAGACCTTTTGGCCGTCCAGATGTTACAGATTGAGACATTCGAATTCCCCTGAAGAGAAAATCTCGATCTGTAACAGTCGCTCGGCAAAAACGGCTGCAGATGTTACAGATCGAGACAAAGCAACAAGGCATGCCGCCGCATCGGCCAAAACCACCACGAAGGTGCCTGTCCCTTTTTGGTAGGTAGAATAACCCATAAGACGAGTATGTTTCTAAGTTATTTCATGTTGACCCTTTTGAGCGGGATAGGGTATAACTCTACTCAACCGCTAGGATTTTTTGAGAAAGGTGTTCTCCTATGAGCAAGAACCTCTCCCAGCAGGTCGTTCTCGACCGCCGCGGCTTTGTCGCCGCCACCTTCGCAACCGTCGCCGGCCTTGGTCTTGCCGGCTGCTCCGACACCAGCGCCGAGGCCGACAAGGGTTCCGCCGCTGGCTCTTCCAAGAGCTCCGACGATACCGAGGCTTCCACCACGCTCGATGCCAAGGCTTTCGACAAGCTCGTCGACAACGGCCCCAAGGCCGATGACGACGCCATCGCCGCCAGCACCTGGGCCACGGCCGTCAAGGACGCCGGCGTCTTTAAGATCGGTGGCGTTCAGACTTCCACGCTCTTCTCCCTCCTTAACGAGAAGGACGGCAAGACCCGTGGCTTCGACGCCGGTATCGCACAGCTCCTGTCCAACTACATCCTGGGCGAGAACAAGGTCGAGATCACCCAGGTGACCTCTGACACGCGCGAGTCCGTCCTGCAGAACGGCCAGGTCGACGCCGTCTTCGCCACCTACACCATCACCGATGAGCGCAAGAAGCTCGTCTCCTTCGCCGGCCCCTACTACTACACGCAGCAGGCCATCCTGGTGCTCGCCGACAACGACGACATCAAGAGCGTCGACGACCTGGCCGACAAGAACGTCGCCGTCCAGTCCGGCTCCAACGGCCCCGCCATCCTGGAGGAGTTCGCTCCCAAGGCCAGCCAGCAAGAGTTCAAGACCGACGAGGAGGCCCGTCAGGCACTCCAGCAGGGTCGCGTTGACGCCTACGTCATCGACAACAACATGCAGCAGAGCGCCCTGGTGCGCGAGCCCGGCAAGTACAAGATCGCCGGCAAGCCCTTCGGCAGCAAGGAGCCCTACGGCATCGGCCTGCCGCTCGATTCCGACGGCGTCGCTTTCGTCAACGACTTCCTTAAGAAGATCGAGGACGACGGCACCTGGACCGAGCTGTGGCAGATCTGCATCGGCGACCGCACGGGCGACACCAACGTTCCCGAGCTGCCCGAGGTCGGCGCCTAAGCCCGCAAGCTGGGAAACAGCCGCTACGAAACCATATGGAAACGTACGGAACACTTTATTGCGCTAAACTGTTTCCTTACTGAGTTGTCGGGGCTTCCGTACACACGGGAGCCCCTTTCCTTACCGGCGGGAGGTCCGCATGAGTCTCTCCGAGCTCTGGTCGCTCTATGGCCAGAACTATATCGACGCGCTGCTCGCGACCTGGGGCATGACGCTTGAGTCGTTTGCCATCGCCATGGTGCTGGCCGTCGCCGTCACCGTGATGCGCGTGTCGCCGTTCAAGCCGCTGCGCGTCTTTGGCGACCTGTATGTCCAGGTCTTCCGTAACATCCCCGGCATCGCGCTGCTCATCATCGTCGTCTACGCGCTGCCGCCGCTCAAAATCGTTCTGCCCTATCGCACCTGCGTCATCGTCGCCACGGTGCTGTTGGGCTCGGCCTTTGGGTCCGAGAACTTTATGAGCGGCATCAACACCGTGGGCGTCGGTCAGGTCGAGGCCGCCCGCTCACTCGGCATGAGCTTCAGCCGCATCCTCGCCAAAATCGTGATTCCGCAGGCGCTACGCTCGAGCGTGCTGCCCATGACCAACCTCTTTATCGCCGTCATGCTCACCACCGCCCTCGGCAGCCAGGTGCCGCTTCAACCGCAGGAGCTCACCGGCGTCGTGAGCTACATCAACACGCGCTCGCTCGGTGGCGTCGCCGCGTTCTTTATCTCGGCCCTCGGCTACCTGGGCACGGCCTTTGTGGTGAGCCACATTGGCAACTACATCGATAAGAAGGTGAGAATCCTCCGATGAGCAAGCACTCCTCCCCTGCGCTCACCATGCGCGACGCGCTCTACGAGGCCCCCGGCCCCAAGATGCGCGCCAAGATTCGCATCGGCACCGCCATTTCGCTCATTGCCGTGGCCGCACTCGTCGTCCTTGTGCTGCAGCGCTTTTATGTGACCGGTCAGCTTTCGGTCCACTACTGGTACTTCTTTACGCACCTCACCACCTGGAAGTTCTTGCTTGCCGGCTTTGAGGGTACCGTCAAGGTCGCGCTCACCGCCGGCGCCATCGCGCTGGTGCTGGGCCTCACCCTCATGCTCGGCCGCACGAGCGATATTAAGCCGCTGCAGCTGGCCTGCCGCGTGCTCACCGATTTCTTCCGCGGCGTACCGAGCCTGCTGTTCATCTACTTCTTCTTTTTGGTGCTGCCCCAGTACAAGATCGCGCTGCCATCGTTTTGGATGCTCACGCTGCCCGTCGCACTCGCCGCTGCCGGCGTGCTGGCCGAGATCTTCCGCGCCGGCGTCAACGCCGTACCGCGCGGCCAGGTCGAGGCAGCCCAGGCACTCGGCCTCTCCAAAGCCAAAATCACCTTTAAAATCGTACTGCCCCAGGCGATTCGCTTTATTATCCCGTCGTTGATCTCGCAGCTCGTGGTCGTGGTCAAGGACACCACCGTCGCCTACGTGGTGAGCTACCCCGACCTGATGCAAAACGCCCGCGTACTCATTACCAACTACGACGCGCTCGTGTCGGTCTACCTGGTGATCGCGGTCATCTACATCCTCATCAACGTCGCGATTAATAAGGCCGCCATCTATGTTTCGCACAAGACCGGCGCAACCATCATCCGCTAACACTTTACCATTTCGAGTCATAAGGAGCCGAGCACCATGGCACAGAGCACCTCTTCCACCGGCAATCAGCCGCTGATCGAGCTCAGGCACGTCGATAAGCACTACGGCGATCTGCACGTTCTCAACGACATCAATCTCTCGGTCGACCGCGGCGAGGTCGTCGTTGTGATCGGACCCTCGGGCTCGGGCAAGTCGACCATGTGCCGAACCATCAATCGCCTGGAAACCATCGACTCAGGCGAGATCCTCATCGAGGGCGAGCCCCTGCCACAGGAAGGCAAGGATCTTGCCCGCATGCGTGCCGAGTTGGGCATGGTATTTCAGCAGTTCAACCTGTTTGCACATATGACCGTACTGCAGAACGTCATGCTGGGACCGGTCGATGTGCTGGGCGTCTCCAAGGAGGAAGCTCGTGAGCGCGCCATGGACCTGCTGGGCCGCGTGGGCGTTGCCGAGCAGGCCGATAAGGTGCCCGCACAGCTCTCGGGCGGTCAGCAACAGCGTGTAGCCATCGCACGTTCGCTTGCCATGCAACCCAAGGCCATGCTTTTTGACGAGCCCACGAGCGCCCTTGACCCCGAAATGATCAACGAGGTGCTCGAGGTCATGGTCCGTCTGGCCCAGCAGGGCATGACGATGATCGTCATCACGCACGAGATGAACTTCGCCCGCCGCGTGGCCGACCGCGTCGTGTTTATGGCCGACGGCCAGATCGTGGAAACCGGCACACCCGACGAGTTCTTCGACCACCCCCAGACCAAGCGCGCCCAGGACTTCCTCAACTCCATTAAGGGCCACTAGCCCAATTGCCACGCGGGCAAATTCATCAGTAACGTTTGTCCCGCGCCACCCCTGTGCCATGTCCACCCGGATTCGAAAGCCGCACCCATGATCGGAACCCGCACCTCATCGTCCTACACTCCGCACGTCGACGTCGATCCCGCTGACCGCCCGCTTATCCTGGTAGCACCACGCTGGGAAGAAGCGAAGCCCTATTTGAGCGAGACGCTCTCCCCCAACGAGGAGATTGCGAGCGTATTTGTCGACGCCATTCTTGCCGCCGGCGGTCTACCGCTGCAGATGTCCATCACCGAGGACATTGAGGTCATCCGTCATTACGTCGATATCGCCGACGGCATCGCCATTCCCGGCGGCCCCGATGTCAATCCCAAACGTTGGGGCGATGATCGACCCTACGACCCCACCCTCTGCTGCGAGATCCGCGATAGTTTTGAGTTTAAGCTGGTCAGCGAGGTGCTCCGTGCCAAAAAGCCGCTCTTTACCACCTGCCGCGGCACGCAACTGCTCAACGTCGCCACCGGCGGCACCCTGTGCATGGACGTGCCGAGCCTGGGCGCGCGCGAGGGCCGCACGCAGTGGCGCCATACCCACGTGCTCAACGACCCTGTGCATCCTGTCGAGGTCGTGCCGGGCTCGCTGCTGGAGCGCGCGGTTGGCGGGCACAGGCTGATCCAGACCAACTCCGCACATCACTGCTGCGTCGATCGTCTGGGTAAGAGCACGCGCTTGGTCGCCAAGGCAACCGACGGCGTTCCCGAGTGCATCGAAGTCGAAGGCCAGCCGTTCTGTCTGGGTGTGCAATGGCATCCCGAGTACACCTGGCAGACGCTCGAGACCGACTTTAACCTGTGGAAGTCGTTTGTCGAGGCGGCGGCCAAGGTAAAGCAGACCCGCTAGTTCGCGAACCGCATAACAGATAAGGGCGCCCCGCCGGCCACATGGTCCGACGGGGCGCCCTTTTGCCTATACGCGACAGGCGCGCAGCCCAAGGCTCGCAAGCTCTTATTCGGCCGTCTCGCGCAGGGCCGACATCGTAGCCGCATATTGCTGCTGCAGCGCATGCATCCCCTCGCGAGCGCCGTCAACGGCATCGGCGCCGCGCAGCGCCTCGGTCACCACGACCGCCGGCTCGTACAGATTATCGAATCCCAGGTTCTGGCTCACGCCCTTGAGCGTGTGCGCTGCCATAAACGCACCTTCGGCGTCTCCCGCCGCCATGGCGGCCTCCAGCTTGTCCATGCTCTCGTCATCCAAAAACTTGAGGGCAAAGCGGGCGAGCATTTCCTCGCCCATCAGCCGAGCGCACGCGTCATCATAATTGGCGCCGATCTTCTCATACGCCTCACGCATGGAAATCATGGATTAAAAACTCCTTTGGTCAAACTAAATCATGGGAAACGCGACAACGTCGGCGGGGCGTGCCAACGTCTCGGCAATTTGGTCTTGCACCTCGAGCAGACAATCGAGCAGCAGCGGGTTAAAGGTGCCGCACTTACCGTCCAGGATCATCTGAATTGCCTCCTTGTGCGGGATAGCGTCCTTGTACACGCGCACGCTCGTCAGAGCATCGTACACGTCGGCCACCGAAACCACCTGTGCGGCAATGGGAATTTCGTCGCCCTTAAGGCCATCGGGATAACCCTTGCCGTCCCAGCGCTCGTGATGCCAACGCGCAATCTGGTACGCATATTCCATAAGCGCATTGCCGGCGTGATGGCTACCCAGCTCAAGCAGCATGTCGGCGCCGATTGTGGTATGCGTCTTCATAATCTCGAACTCCTCGGGCGTAAGGCGCCCGGGTTTGTTGAGAATCGCATCGTCAATCGACATCTTGCCGATATCGTGCAGCGCCGAAGCCAGGGCAATCGTGGAGCGCTCCTCATTGTCAAGGGAAATGGTGTCGCTACGCTGGACCAGACAGCCAAGCAGCAGCTCGGTCAGCTTTTCGATGTTCGTAACGTGCCTGCCGCTCTCGCCGTTGCGAAGCTCCATGACGCCAGCCATGATGTCGATGAGCATGCGACTGTTCTTGACACGCTCGTTGTACTGCTGGGACAGCAGGCTCGTCAGGCGGCGCTGTTTGGCGCATAGGCGGATGGTGTTGCTTACACGGCGGCGCACGACACGGGAGTCAAACGGGCGGTTGATATAGTCCGAGGCGCCTAGCTCGTACGCGCGCAGAACCATATCATCGGAATCTTCGCTCGAAATCATGATGATAGGCAGATTGTCGATACCCGATCGGCGCGACAGACCGGCCAGCACCTCAAAGCCGCTTATGCCCGGCATGACAATATCCAGCAGTACGAGCGACAACTCATCACCATAGCGGTCGGCCATGTCGAGCGCCGTACGACCGTTATCGGCCTCGAGGATGCAATACTCGTCCTTGAGCATCTCGCTGAGAATGACTCGGTTCATCTCGGAGTCATCGACAATAAGTACCAAAGGCTTTTCACTTTGGAAGGCCTCGATGGAATCGGCATCGGTCACGACCGTACCGGCTTTTGCCTTAGCGCGGCTCAGTAACTGGACAGCGCGGCCAACGCCCTCATCGACCGTCTCGCCATGAATACGAACGCCACCAACACATGCCGTCAAGCTCACGTACTCATGGCCCGGAATAATCGTGGAACGAACGGCATCGGACACCTGATGCAGGCGACGGGTGAAGTCATCGGAGGGAATATTGGGCATGACAACCACAAACTTGTCGCAGCCATAGCGCACAAGCTCGTCAGTCGAACGGATTCCGCTGCGCATGGCTGTCGCCACGGCACCGAGCGCAAGGTCGCCGGCATGACGGCCACACGTATCGTTGAAGACCCTAAAATCATCAAGGTCGATCATCGCAACGCCGGCGTTCATGCGGGCGCTACGGAGCTTTTCCTCGTAATATCGGCGATTGTGCACGCTCGTCAGCACATCGGTGTAGACAAGGTCCTCTTTTGCGGCCTCTTGCCCATCGATCGGACGCACCATCAGCAGGACATGAGGCTCGCCCTCGACCTTCAGAGGGCGCAGATGGGCACGGTACTCAACGCCATCGTTGAGCAGTTGCTCCGACACCTCATCGGAATCTGTCAAGGCCTCAAGACTTGCCTGGCGCAAACAAGGGCAGCGATCGCCGGCGAGCAGGCAGTTAGGCTCGCTCTTAATCTGATCGGCCGACAGCAAACGCACCACGGGGTAGGTCTTCGCGACGCGGGCGACCTCAGCGGCAGCCTCCTCGTCGGTTAGATTGACCTCGTGATTTTTGCGCATATGGGGCCCTTTCTATCGTTATGCACGGCAACGGTGCATATCAATTGGTACAAGGGTAACATCTAACAGCTGAAGGCAAACGCGCGATTATCGTTACATTTTTATGACCTGGCAAGCGGCGGTAATGGAGCCGCGGGCGCGCGGTTATGGACGCATTCGTTAACAATGACGAAACGCTAACATCCCCTCTCCCCGCAGGTCATCGAGCGTGCTAACGCTCCAAGACATCACGAACGGCATTTGCCGCCGTAACGGGGCGATCGCGCAGACCGTTATGCGCGCCCGGAATCGTCACAAGGGGGCAATCGAGATATTCGGCAGCCACCCTCGTGCCCGCCTCGCGGGGCGTGCCAACCGAGAGCTCGCCCAAGAACACGGCCGACACCGCCTTTGACGCGCGAGCGCGCTCCCAGTCGGGAGCATATGTCATATTTGTTCCGTATTCATTGGCCATAAAGCAACGACCATTGCGCAGGGCATGTTTGACTTCCGCTTCGGTCGTCCCAGGAGCCTCGGGGTCCAAGTCGCCGAGGGCTCCCAAGAAAAGCCGGAGCGCCCTTGAAACCTTTCCCGCCGCAATCATATCGAGCAAAACCGGAGCTGCGCCCATACCGACACCTTTGGCCGACACAGCCGGCTCATGCAGAATCGCACGGGCGACGAGATGGGGTTCGGTGCGAAGAAGCTCCAGCGCAACCAACGTACCGGCACTATGCGCAAGCACATTTGCCGGAGCGCCAACGTGTTCGATCACGGCTTGCAGGTCGGCGGCCTGAGCGGCAAGATCATAGCTGCCGTCTGCCGCATCGCTGCTGCCACCGCAGCCGCGGCGGTCGTAGGCAATTACGCGGTAGTTGCGGCTGAGCTCACAAGCGATACCGTCGAAAAATGTGCCGTCGACACAAGCGCCGTGCACGCACACCAAGGCAGGAGCATCAGGCGACACATCCGGGCCGGCATATTCGCGACAGGCAATCGTGGTGCCCGCATTCTCGACCGTAAAATCCATGTTGTGCCCCCCATCATCAACGCCCATCCAGTTGCGCGTCAGTACGGCTGGATAGACCCGCATTGCTTTACGCCTTGTTAACAGATTAACTTTACCCGACCCGAGGCTTTTCATGACACGGCATAATGAGCGACGTGAAAAAACGAAACTTGTAAAGCAAGAGCCTGCACCCTGCTTTGGAGCCGATGCTATGCTTAGGCACAATTGTCTTGAGGAGCATATGCCTATGTCTACGTTTTTGAATGCCAGCCCCATCTTTGGGCCCGTTCGTAGCCGTCGCCTTGGTCTCTCGCTCGGCGTCAACATGATGCCGGCCAGCGGCAAAATCTGCACGTTCGACTGCATTTACTGCGAAAACGGCCTCAACGCCGAGCGCCCCTGCCACGAGCCGTACAACACAGCTGCCGTGGTACTCGACGCGCTCGAGGCAAAGCTGCGCGAGATGGCAGCCGAGGGCGAGCTCCCCGATGTGATCACCTTCGCAGGCAACGGCGAGCCCACCGCCGCACCGGAGTTTCCGCAGGCCATCGCCGGCGCCGTCGCGCTGCGCGACGAGCTTGCCCCAAACTCCAAGATCGCCGTGCTCTCCAACGGCACGCGCGCCGACCGCCCCGAGGTGCACGACGCGCTCATGATGGTCGACGACAACATCCTCAAGCTCGATACGGTCGACCCGGCATTTATCCAGCTGCTCGATCAACCCGTTGGCCCCTACGATGTGGAGCACCAGATCGAGACGTTCGCGAGCTTTAACGGCCACGTCATTATCCAGACGATGTTTTTGACCGGCGAACACCAGGGCAATCCTCTCGACAATACCGGCGAGGAGTACGTTGGCCCTTGGCTCGCGGCACTCGAGCGCATTCGTCCGCAGGAGGCGACCATCTACACGGTGGCGCGCGAGACACCGGTCACCGGCCTTGCCAAAGCAGCACCCGACGTCCTCGACGCCATTGCCGCGCGTGTGCGCGCCCTCGGCATTCCCTGCCAGGTGAGCTACTAGCAAAACCACACAGCAGCTAGTGCCCGCCATCCCGCCCCATCAGTTGCGGTGATATAGTTCCTATTTGTGCTGTTAAACCGCTTAAATCGGAACTATATCACCGCAACTTTTATGGACGCGTGGGTGGGCTATACTAGCTGCGGATGAAAGGAAGTTAGCCATGTATGACAAAGGACCCGTACCCGGCCGCAACGACGCTTGCTGGTGCGGCAGCGGCAAAAAATATAAGAAATGCCATAGCACCTTTGATGAGCGCCTCGAGCGCCTGTGGGAGGAGGGCTGGGAGGTTTTGCCCCGCACGCTCTACAAGACGCCCGCCGACATCGAGGGCATCAAGCGCTCCGCCGCCATCAACGTGGGCGTGCTCGACTACGTAGGCGAGCACATCGCCGCAGGCATGACCACCAACCAGATCGACCAGATGATCTACGACTACACCGTCGAGCACGGCGGTACGCCGGCAGACCTCAACTACGAGGGCTACCCCAAAAGCGTGTGCACCTCGATCAACGATGTGGTCTGCCACGGTATCCCCTGCGATACGGACGTGCTGCACGAGGGCGACATCATCAACGTGGACTGCTCCACGATCCTAGACGGCTACTTTAGCGACTCGAGCCGCATGTTCTGCATCGGCGAGGTCTCGGCCGACCGCCAGCGCCTGGTCGACGTCACCCGCGCCAGCGTGGAGGCGGGTCTGGCAGCCGTCAAGCCATGGCTGCCGCTGTCCGTGATGGCCGAAGCCGTGCAAAAGACGGTCGAGGACGCCGGTTTTAGCGTGGTGCGCGAGTACGGCGGACACGGCATCGGTAAGGAGTTTCACGAGGACCCGTTTGTGGGCTTTACCACCGAGGCACCCGATGTGGACACCATCATGGCTCCGGGCATGGTCTTTACCATCGAGCCTATGGTCAATGCCGGAGCGCCCGACATCAAGATCAGCAAGGGCGACGGTTGGTGCGTGCGCACCAAGGACGGCAGCGATTCGGCCCAGTGCGAGGTACAGCTCGTGGTGACCGAGGACGGCCACGAGCTGCTGAGCTGGTAGCCGTGGATGCGCCGGGCTTCGCGATGGATATGTTACCCATCGCGAAGCCCGGCGTTTTTTAGCGTTTTGTCTGATACAACCTGCCAAAATAAACCTGTCCCTTTTTGGCAGGTCGAGCGGAGAGGACTGCTTGTGAACATCCTGGTTTTGTTGCCCGTCAACGACCGTCACCGCGCGATTCTTGAGTCGAGCGCTCCGGGCGAGGACTTTATCTACACGAGCGCCGAAGCCGCCACGCGCGAGCAGGTCGCCGATGCCGACGTGATCTTGGGCAACATCGACCCTGACATGCTCACGGCATGCGAGCATCTCCAGCTGTTGCAATTGCAGACCGCCGGCTATGACGACTACCTTGCCGCCGGCACCGTGCCGGCTGACGCCAAGCTGTCTTGCTCGATCGGCGCCTACGGTCAGGCCGTAAGCGAGCACATGTTTGCCATGGTCCTTTCCATGATGAAGCGCCTGCCCGGCTACCAGGACCTGCAGCGCAAGCATCGCTGGGAGGACTTGGGCCCGGTCACCTCGCTCAAAAATGCCAACGTGTTGGTGCTGGGCGCGGGCGATATCGGCGGCCACTTTGCCACGCTCTGCCGCGGCATGGGCGCGCACGTCCGTGGCATCAAGCGCCATCCGCTCGTCTACCCCATTGTGTTTGAGGACATGGACGGCATGGATGCCCTGTCTGAACGCCTGGCGGAGGCCGACGTCGTCGCATCCTTTATGCCGAGCACGCCCGAGACCCGCGGCCTGGCGAACGCCGAGTTCTTCGCCGCGATGAAGCCGGGCGCCTTCTTTGCCAACGGCGGCCGTGGCGACCTTGTGATCGCCGACGACTTGGTTACCGCTCTGGAGTCCGGGCATCTCGCCGGCGCCGCGGTCGACGTCACCGACCCCGAGCCGCTACCCGCCACAAGCCCGCTGTGGGATGCACCCAACATGCTCATCACGCCGCACATCTCCGGCTGGTTCCACTTGGAGGCTACGCTCGACAATGTGGTCGACATTGCCGCAGAGAATCTGCGTCACCTGCAGGCAGGCGAGACCCTGCGCTGCTGGATCGAACACTGATTGTTCCGGCGTTTTGCCAAACGCCGGAACCCCTCGACGCTGCGAGCCCCATGGGTTCCGCCGTTCTAACGAACGGCGGACCGGCCGACGCTGCGCAACGTCCAGAACAACGATTTGTCATTCAAAAGGCGAGGCATGACCAGAAGGTCTATGCCTTGCCTTTTTCATGCCAACTTGTTCGCTCTGGACATCGCTCGCTGACGTTTGCTCAACCCGCGGTGTCTTAACAATTCTGTCCGGCTGTTGGCATTGCGGCATTTGCCCAAATAAAACCTGCCAAAGTAAACCTGTCCCTTTTTGGCAGGTATTAGAGCTCTACGCTTTCGGCGCCGTTGATGGTTAGGTTTCGCTCGTAGAAGGCGGTGAGAGCGCGGATGGCGTACATCACGTCGCGCACGCCGCCGGTCTCGTAGCTTGAGTGCATGGCCAGCTGCGGCAGGCCCACGTCCACGGCATGCATGCTCGCCTGCATATTCGACAGGTTGCCCAGGGTGGAACCGCCGGCCATGTCGCTCTTGTTGGCGAAAGCCTGCGTTGGCACGTCGGCGTCATCGCAGATGGCCTGGAACACCGCGCGGCTAAAGGCATCGGTGCAGTAGTGCTGGTTGGCGGCTTCCTTGATGACGATGCCGCCGTTGAGCACAACCTGATTGCGGGCGTCGCACTTCTCGGCGTGGTTGGGGTGCACGGCATGTGCGTTGTCGCAGCTCGCGAGCATCGATGCGGCAAGGGCGCGATGGTACGACTCGTCGTCAAAGCCCAACGATCCGTTAATGCGGCGCAGTGCATCGGCCAAGAGCGTCGACATGGCGCCTTGCTTGGTCTCGGAGCCAACCTCCTCGTTATCGAAGCAGCAGAAGACCGAAACATCGTGCGCGTTCTCGGCACCCAAAAATGCCTGCAGCGAGGTGTAGGCGCAGGCCAGGTCGTCAAGCTTGGGCGTCGAGATAAACTCGTCGGCCCAGCCCCAAATGCGCGCATCCTGGCGGTTGACCAGGAACAAATCGCGGCCCAGAATTTGCTCGGGCTCAACGTCCAGCTCTTCGGCAATCAGGGCATCAAAATCTCCCTGCTTGAGTTCGCCGGCGCTGATGAGCGGGCACAGGTCGACGGCTCGGTTGGGAGCAAAGCCCTCGTTAACGCCGCGGTTCATGTGGATGGCAAGGCTCGGGATAATAGCGACCTCGCGCTCGGTGGCAAGCAGGCGGCTCTCAATACGGTCGCCCTCGCGTACCAGCACGCGGCCCGCGAGTGCCAGCGGACGGTCGAACCAGGTGTAGTCGATCATGCCGCCGTAGGCCTCGGTGTTCAGGCGCAGCGTCTCGCCCGCGCCGTCGAGCTCGGGCACGGCCTTAACCTTAAACGTCGGCGAGTCGCTGTGCGACGCCGTCAGCTGAAAATGGTAGTCGCCGGCAACGCCGTCCTCGCCCCACGTAGCAGCCAGGTCCTCGCCCACCTTAAAGGCGATAACGCTCGAGGTGTTGCGCTGCGTGTAATAACGCCCGCCCGGCTCGATGTCCCACGCCGCGTTCTCGGACAGGTAGGTAAAGCCCGCCTCGTCGAGCTCGGCCATAATGGTCGCCGCCGTATGGAACATGCTGGGGCATGCCTCGATAAAGTCGATAAGGTCGTTGGCGGCCTCGATATCATCGGCCGTCACATGCGCGCGCTCGGGCGTTTCCTGATCCGTCATGCTCTCCCCTTTCGCTGGGTTGATGGTCCCCTCCAGCATACCCCGCCACGCCAGCGCCGCACTCTTCATTCCGTGCTTAATTCCGCGCCACTCACCAAGTTGAGCCATCATGCCCGCGCTCCTTTTGCGACAATTGCGCTAACAGGACGAGAGGAGCCGTCATGAAGCCACGTAACATTGCCATCACCTGCGGTGTCGCGGGAGTCGCCGTCGGCCTTGCCGCTGCCACCGGTATCGTTTATCACAAGCAAATCAAGTCCGCCGCGTCGCTCAAACGCTTGACCGGCTACGCGGATGGCTATGACCTGTACGCAATCGACATCGCCTACGACTACGATCTCGATCGCATCATCGCCGCTGGCGCGCGCGACGATCAGGCCTACATCGATGCCGTGGTGGCGCAGGTGCTGCCCGGTGTGCCGGCACATGTCCAGGCGCCCCAGTTTGCCTGCAGTGCTTTTGTCGCCGTAGATGCCGAAGGCCGCGTGCGCACCGGTCGCAATTACGACTTTAAGGACGACACCTCGGCGCTGCTGGTGCGCAATCACCCACGCGGCGGCTATGCTTCCATCGGGCTTGCCGCCCTTAACAACCTGGGCGATAACACTCCGCTTGACTCCGTCGCCGGACGCGCCGCGGCACTCATGGGCCCGTTTGCCCAGCTCGACGGTGTTAACGAATGCGGCGTGTCCATTGCCGTACTCACCCTGGATTCCAAGCCCTGTGACCAGGACACGCAACGGCCCGTCATCAACACCTCGCTCGCCATCCGTCTGGTGCTCGACCGTGCCGCCACCACGCAAGAAGCTGTCGACCTGCTTTTCGCCTACGACATGCACGCCATGGCAGGACGCGATTACCACTTCTTTATCAACGACGCCGCCGGTGACGCGCGCGTAGTAGAATGGGACCCGCGCGATCCGGACCGCGCTTTCAAAGCGACTCCTGTACGCCAGGTTACGAACTTCTACGCCTGCTATGACGACGAAGTGCTGCCCAACCAAAAGAATGGCGAGCTGGGCCATGGTAAAGAGCGCGCCGTCGCAATCGCCGATGTTCTTGACGCCCATGTCGGTGCCCAGGACGAAACGATTGTCTGGGAAGCCCTGCGTGCCGCAGCGCAAGAACCCAATCCGGAAGACATCACCAGCAATACGCAATGGTCGGTCGTCTTTGACAATACCGAACCCGCCGCCGCTATTACGCTGCGCCGCCACTGGGGCGACGTCGACGCCTTCGCACTGTAAGGAGCCAGGCCCGTCAACCTTACGCCCGCCTGACGTTGTTTACATTTCCATACGCTTGAGCTAACACGTTTTACCCCCGCGTCAACAGTGTGCGGGGGTAAACTTATGCGCATGTTATAACTTGCCCGGAAGGATTCATCATGCTTAGGATCGGTCTTCTTACCAGTGGCGGCGACTGCCAGGCGCTCAACGCCACTATGCGCGGCATCGTCAAAACGCTTATGACAAATAGCGAAGAACCTATCGAGATCTATGGTTTTGAGGACGGCTACCAGGGCCTTATCTACAGCAGATTCCGCGTCATGACGCCCGCCGATTTTAGCGGCATCCTCACCCGCGGCGGCACCATCCTGGGCACGAGCCGCACGCCGTTCAAGCGCTTGGACATTCCCGAAGCCGATGGCGTCGAGAAGGTGCCCGCGATGGTCCACACCTATCACAAGCTGCAGCTCGACTGCCTGTTTATGCTGGGCGGCAACGGATCCACCAAGACCGCCAACCGCCTGCGCGAAGAGGGCCTCAACGTTATCGCCCTACCCAAAACCATCGATAACGACACCTGGGGCACCGAGTTGACGTTTGGCTTTACGAGCGCCATCGACGTCGCTACCAAGTGCATCGACGACATCCACACCACCGCGTCGAGTCACGGGCGCGTGTTCGTTATCGAGATCATGGGCCACAAGGTTGGCTGGATCCCGCTGTATGCCGGCGTCGCGGGCGGCGCAGATGTCATCTTGATTCCCGAGATTCCCTACGACATGGATAACGTCATCAAGACCATTGAGCATCGCATGGAGACCGGCAGCCGCTTTACCATCGTGGCCGTCGCCGAGGGCGCCATCTCCAAAGAGGACGCGGCACTGTCCAAGAAGGAGTACAAGAAGAAGCTCGCCGAGCGCACGAGCCCGTCAATCGTGTACGACATCGCCAAGGAGATCGAGGCCAAGACCGGTCGCGAGACCCGCGTCGCCATCCCCGGCCACACGCAGCGCGGCGGTCAGCCCGACGCCCAGGACCGCATCTTTGCGACCCAGTGCGGCGTCGAGGCAGCGCTCGGCTGCCTGCGCGGCGAGTTTGGCTACATGATTGCCCTGCGCGACGGCAAGATGTGCCACATGCCGCTCGAGGATGTCGCTGGCAAGCTCAAGTTTGTCGATCCCCAGAGTGATCTGGTGCGCGAGGCCAAGGCGCTGGGCATCAGCTTCGGCGACGAATAGCCTCGGCTGGAACCGCCCCCATCGGAGCCCCCAGGGCTTACCTCCCAAATCGTCCTCGGACATGTCAGGACCCCGCCGTGCGCTTCGCGCGGCGGGGTCCTTCCGTCCTGCGGAAAGATTTGGGAGGTAAGCCCTGGGGCCTCCTGCGGTAACTGGGGAGGCCGAGGCTATTCGCCTTCTTGCTGCGGATGCCTAGGGTGGGGTGCAGCGTGCATTTTTGGGAGTTTTCAGCAGCCGTGGGTGCCTGCATACTGGATTTTGGGCGAAAAGCAGGCGCCATGAGCCGCATACTGTAAAAATGAGCGATCCTTGAGGTGCCGAGGGCTCATAATCAAGGCTTTCAACGCGGTTTTGTGCACCCATTCCCGCGCCCGCGGACTCCGGGATGCTGAATACTCCGGGATTTGCACGCCGCCCCCTGGGGTACCCGTGGGCAAAAAGCAACCACCCAGCCGAAATATGCATCCGGCGGGGCGGTTTATGCAGTACAGCGGCGTTGGATGCGCATGTCGCTCAGCGTTCTTGCCGACCGATGCAACGTCGTGCGTAGCCATTAATGTCTTCGGTGAAACCGTCAAGGTCGTCGAGCGTGATAACGTTATCGGAAAGCAAGTTGGCTATCTCATAACGCATGGTGCTGCGGCGAATATCGTTCACAAGCACTCCTGAGGACAGCTTGTCCCTATTGATACGCTCTTCTAACGCCCAAAATCTACTGGACGCTTCACTGCCACCGTTCAGTATCTCGATGTACTGGCCGATGAGCATTTCCATATAGCTTTCTTGCCATTTTGGGAGCAGCTCTTTAAACAGCTTCCAGTCGCTTTCAGTTACCTCGCCCATATTGCCTCCGTTCACCAAACAGACTTAGCCATTCGATTTTTATTCTATTTGGTATTTTCGCTCACAGCCGTGGATGAGGGGACCATCGGTCTTCGAGTTCGAGCTTGAATGAACCGTTTGCTACAAAATGCGCCTAATTACTACGATGATTCGAATGCCTTCGACCATGCCGAAAAGGGTGAAAGTAAAACCGCAGGTAGAAAGCTTGCCGATTTTTGAAAAAGATGGGTGTGGTCGGCCTCATCGAGTTCATCGTAGTAAATCGGCCTTTTTCTTGGCATGCGGCGAGTTAAATGCCAGTTCCCGTGTTGGAATTGCCCTGTCCATTCGTGAGTTGCGGTGAAATCGGGACTGTTAGACGCTCCAAGGTCCTCAACGGTCCGTATTTCACCGCAACTTGGAAGGGGCGAGCGGCGTTGGCCAAGCATTGTTGACGGGTTGGAACGGCTTAGGCTTGTTTGCGGCGCTTCCATTGCTTTCGGCACCAGCACATGAGTGCCTCTATGAAGGGAATCGTGATGAGGATGACCCATGCGGGATGGGGCTGTGCCAAACAAAGCCACATATAGAGGAACCAGGCAATGGCGGCTGTTGCACAGACGACGCCGATCAGCTTGGAGAGATGATGTCGGTCGATAAAGTCGCCCATCGCCTCGTAGACGGGAATCAGAAAGACCAGAAAGAGCCCCATACCCCACGTGCCGCAGATGATGCCGAGCGCGAGATAGGCGAGGACGACAAGTGCAGGAAAGGGAAACTCGTTCCATGCGCGACCGATCTTGGTGTGGAAATGCTTGCCATGATGGTCGAGCTTGTCGTGTGCCTCTTTCCAGCTGGAAAACGTCTCGCCGTCGATGGTGACGGTGCCGTCGCCATTGGTACGCACGCTATGTCCATCGTCCTCTAGCGTATCGATATGCAATCCGCCCGGCCCCACATGGACCTCTTCACCCTTGCGCTCGTTAGCCACGTGGATACCGCTCCAACCAACATGAACCTCTTCACCTTTGTTGGGGTCGACGACGTGAATGCCGCGTGCAAGGGAAATGTCGACAAGTGGCTTGCCGTCAGGATCCACGTGCTCGGTAGAAGACTCGGTGCCTTCAGTCTCGTCGTAATTATTTGCGTCAACGTCATCGTCGGCCGAGGTGTCGACATCGCTAGCCGCTTCCCCATATAGCAACTCATCCAGTGACACGCCATACAGCGCGGCGAGTGCAATAAGGTTATCGGTATCGGGCGAGGATTCGCTGCGTTCCCATTTGCTGACAGCTTGGCGGCTTACGCCCAACTGGGCAGCAAGAGCCTCCTGGGAAAGACCGGCAGCTCTGCGGCGATCGACGAGGCGCTGTGCCATCGCAAGATCCATAGTGGTTCCTTTCATGTGGCGACCGTAATCGAATGAGCCGAGTATGCCGAGAATAACCGGTAGCGACCACCATTTCTAGTTAGAATCTGCCCCAACCCTACCGCAACTACGAGTAGCAACCCCCTAATGGCCTGCCATTTCATGACAAATGTTAGTACGCATAACAGCCAAGAGCCCTCTCAATACGTTGCGGTGGAATAGTTCCTGTTTCATGGCTCTGCTATGCCAAACAGGAACTATTCCACCGCAACTTACTATCAGGCCACGCACCCGCAGAGTAGCTACGGGTGCCTAGGGTAGGATGCGGCGTGCATTTTTGGGAGTTTTCAGCAGCCGAGGGTGCCTGCATACTGGATTTTGGGCGAAAGGCGGGCGCTATGGGTCGCGTTCTGTAAAAAATGGCCAGCTCTTGAGGCGTTGGGGCTCAGAATCAGGGCTTCCAGCGCTGTTTTGTGCGTCCGATCCCGCGCCCGCGGACTCCGGGATGCTGAAAACTCCAGAATTTGCACGCCGCCCCCTGGGGTACCTGCAGGCAAAAAGCAACCGCCCCGCCGAAATATGCAATCGGCGGGGCGGTTTATACAAAAATGCTGCTGCGGGCGCGTCGGCAGCTCGCTAGAACTTGAATCCCAGGACAGGCTACTCGGCGCTTTTGAGGGCGCCGACCATGTCGATCTTGTTGAGGGTACGATTGGTGGCGAGGTTGACGATAAACGTAAAGCCAAAGGAAAGCACCACGGCGAGCACGTAGCTTAGCGGCTCGACCTCGACGTCAAAGTACAGCGACGGCATCTGCAAAATGTACGTAAAACTCTCGGCCAGCAAGCCGCCCAGCGGCACGCCCAGCGCAGCGCCGATCGCCGTGAGGATCAACGTCTCCTTGTTGACGTAATGGTGCACCTCACCGCGACGGAAGCCCAACACCTTAATGGTCGCCAGCTCGCGCTCGCGCTCGGAGATATTCGTGTTGGACAGCGTAAACACCACCACAAACGATAGGCACGCTGCCATAAAGGTCACGAGCACAACGACCGAATTGATAATCGTAAAGTTCGCCTCATAGTTTTCCCAATGCTCGGCCGTACTCGAAATCGTAAGCCAACCGTCACTCTTAAGATTCTTGCTAAACGCAATCTGGTCGGCCGACGAACCCTTAAGCAGCACAAAGACGCCGTTAAGACGTGCGCTTCGACCGAACGCGCGCTCATAGGTGCCCTGCGTCATGTAAAGCGTGTTGCCCAGATAGTTAAGCGAAATGTCGCTGACTTTGACCTTGGCAACATTGAGCGACGAATCCTGGACGTGAGCCGTATCGCCCGGCTGAATCCCCAGCACCAGCTGTGAACTCTTGCTCAGATACACGTCTCCGTCACGCAAAGACAGTGGCTCTTTGGACTCATCCTCGAGACGCACGTAGTCGTCCAGGTCGTTCGTGCGGTCATCGGGCACCACAATCAGCTGCACGGTCTCGCTCTTTCCGCCGAATGTAAAGGTGACGTTGTCGGTCATAATCGGCAGCGTCGAAGTCACGGTCACGTTGGAATCATTGGCCGCGCTGCGCTCATCCAATGCCGCGCACGTCTGCGAAAAATCGTCGGGATTGGCGACCGCCAGCAGATCGTAGCGTGTGATGTGGCCGTACTGCTTGGGCGAAAGCGCGACCGACGTGTCGCGAATACCCATACCGCAGATCACAAGCGCGGTGCAACCCGCGATGCCAAAGATGGTCATAAAGGCGCGCTTTTTATAGCGGAATAGGTTGCGTGCAGCGACCTTGTTCAAAAAGCCCATGCGGCGCCAGATAAAGCCGATGCGCTCGAGCAAGATGCGCGAGCCAGCGCGCGGGGCCTTGGGACGCATAAGCGAGGCCGGGGTCTCGGCCATCTCGTGGCGGCAGGCGATAATCGTGGCGCCCACCACGCCCACGGCAAACAGCGCCACCGACACGAGCGACGACACGATGTCGTACGAAAGCAGCATCTGGGGCAGTGAGTACATGTCGTCGAACACCGTAAACAGGAACAGCGGCAGGCCCACAAATCCGATGATGTTGCCGAGCACGCCGCCGATCAGACAAGCCCACAGCGCATAGTCCACGTATTTGGACAGGATGCGTCCGCGCGAATAACCGAGTGCCTTATACAGGCCGATGAGCGTGCGCTCCTCCTCGACCATACGCGTGGCGGTGGTGAGGCTGATGAGCACGGCGACGATAAAGAAGATGAACGGGAACACCGTGGCGATGGCCTCAATTGACGAGCTGTCGCTCTCCACGCTCGAGTAGCTTGCGATGTTGCCGCGGTCCTGGATGTACCAGGTGCATTCGCCCAGATCGGAAAGCTCGGCGCGGGCATCGGCAAAATGCTGGTCAGCGGCGGCGCGGCGCTGGTCCAGGTCAGCTTGCGCCTGTGCACGTTCGTCGCTGCCCTCGGCCATACGGTCGATGTTGCCCTGTTCAATCCCAAAGAGCATATTCGCCTGGCGCTCGGCCGCATCCAAGCTTGCCGGCGTGTCAACCGTCAACTCCTGAGCACGTGCCTTCTCACGCTCCCTGCGGATCTTCTCGATATTGCCCTTGACCCCGTTGATCTTTGTCGTGTAGGCATCCGAATAGGAGTTGAGGCTCTTGGCTCCCTCGACGATCACGTGGACCGAGGAGTAGGAAGAAGATGTCGCGGCGTCCTCGTTCACATAGAACTTATAGTCCGCAGCCGAGGCGGCACGGAAGGCGTTGACCGTCGAGTCGGAGCTCACGTCGGTGGGATCGAGAACCTCGGCCGTGATGGTGTAATTGCCTGTGCCGAACTGATCCTTGGCACTTTGGTTGGACGAGCTCACGTCATTGGCGGCAAAGCTCACCGTATCGCCGAGCTTTTTGCCCGAAGCCTTCAGGAACTTCGAAGTCACCGCGACTTCATCGGCGCTCTCGGGCAAATCGCCGCTCACCAGCACCGGCTGATCGATGTTCTCCTTGGAGAGACTTTGCACGACCACGCGCTCGCGCGTTGTGCCCACGGCGGTGTAGGCGGTCTCGGTGTAGATGCCCTCGACCGTCTCGACGCCGTCGACCTCTTGGATAGCCGCGAGATCGTCGCGCGTAAGGCCATAGGTCGACTGCACGTTAATGTCATAGACATTTTGCTGGTCGAAGTAGGCATCAACCGAATCACACAGGTCCTCGCAACCCGCCTTAAGGCCGCACATCACGCTCACGCCAAGCGCGGTGATGACCACGATTGACAAAAAGCGCTTAAGACTGCCTCGGATTGTGCGGTAGATGCCACGGCGAAAAACCGTCGGCACCATATCGTTTGAGCTTTGGGCAGTGCGGTAGGTCGTAAAATCCTGCTCGCGCTCCGTGTTCTGCGCGTCGCGGCGTAGGCTGTTTTGGCGGTCTTGGTCCATGGGCGCTACCACTCGATCGTCTCGATAGGCACGGGATTTTGCTGGACCGTCTCGCTCTCCACGCGACCGTTCTTAAAGCGGATCAGGCGATCGGCCATGGGCGCCAGCGCGGAGTTGTGGGTGATGATGATGACCGTAATGCCCTGCTTGCGGCAAGTGTCCTGCAGCAGCTGCAAGATCTGCTTGCCGGTTTTATAGTCAAGTGCGCCCGTGGGCTCGTCGCACAAAAGCAGCTTGGGGTTCTTTGCCAGTGCGCGGGCAATGGACACGCGCTGCTGCTCGCCGCCCGAAAGCTGTGCCGGAAAGTTGCCCAGGCGCTCGCCCAGGCCAACCTGACGAAGCGTCTGTTCGGCATCGAGCGAATCGGGGCAAATCTGTGCCGCGAGCTCAACGTTTTCAAGCGCCGTCAAGTTGGGGACCAAATTGTAGAACTGGAAGACAAAGCCGACGTCGGCGCGGCGGTATTCCACGAGCTGCGCCTCGTTGGCAGAGCTCACGTCGCGCCCGTCCACCGTCACGGTGCCGGAGGTCGCCGTATCCATGCCGCCCAGAATGTTGAGCGCCGTGGTCTTGCCGGCACCCGAAGCACCCAGAATGATGGCGAGCTCGCCGCGCTCGACCGTAAAGCTCGCGCCGTCGAGCGCATGGATGCGGGCGTCGCCCTCGCCGTATGCTTTGATGACGTCTTTGAATTCGATATAGGCCATCGATTAATTCCCATCTGGTCGGATAACTCTTTAGTATTACCCATTTCACGCCGACCAAAAAGGGACAGGTTCATTTTGGCAGGTTTTATATGGGGAAACGGGGAGCGCAGGCAAGCGCCGGGAAGGCAGAGAAATCATCGACGGGGTCAGGCCGACCGCCAAACACAACGCACGCATCTCTATCTGTCAGCAAAATCATTCGAACAGCTGTTCGTTTCTATGATATGATTCCGTTATCTAAGCAGGCCAATACGCAGAAAGGCGGCCAACATGGCGTTCGACTTTAAGAAGGAATGCAAGGAGCTCTACAAACCTGCAAGCAAGCCGAGCATCGTAACTGTCCCGCCTATGAGCTACGTTGCCGTTCGCGGAAAGGGCGACCCAAATACCGAAGGTGGCGAGTATCAAAACGCCCTGCCGCTGCTTTACGGCATCGCCTATACCGTCAAGATGTCGAAGAAAGGCTCAAGGAGTATCAAGGGCTATTTCGACTTTGTGGTACCGCCGCTCGAGGGTTTCTGGTGGCAAGACTCCCCGAGCGGCGACATCGATTATGTACGCAAGGACGATTTCAACTTTATCTCGTGCATTCGCCTGCCCGATTTCGTCACCCGAGATGACTTTGACTGGGCAGTCGCGGAAGCCACGACCAAAAAGAAACTTGACTTTTCTGCCGTCGAGCTGCTTAAAGTTGACGAGGGCCTCTGCGTTCAATGCATGCACACCGGGCCCTACGACAACGAACCGGCGACCGTAGGCGCTATGAATGAATACACGACCGAGCAGGGCTATGTCCCCGACTTCTCAGACACCCGTTTCCATCACGAAATCTATCTCTCCGATCCACGCAAATGTGCACCGGAGAAACTTAAGACTGTGGTTCGTCATCCTATCAAGCGCGCTGAATAGCGTGGAGCGTCATCTCACGCGCTAGGTTTTAAGCCAGCCAACCAGCCGCCTCCTAGGCCGACCGGTAATTATCTTGACGCGGCCCGTCGCATCTTATAAGTTTGTTTTGCTAAAGCTGGAAAGCCTCTCAACGATGCGCAACTCCAGCTCTTTTTCTATCAAGAGGCTTAAATGAAATACCGGAAGTCGCGGATATCCATCAACGAACAAATAGCACTATTGACAGAATACAGGGGTCTTAAGTGCTCTGATCAAAGCGAACTCGAGCGAGCTTTGGTCGAAGTCGGCCACTACAGACTGTCGGCCTACTGTTTTCCCTACAAAACCAAATGCAAGTCCGGGATTACCATCTTTCGCGAAGGCACAACATTCGAAACCATCATCTACACGTATGAATTTGACCGAGCCCTCCGGCAGTTAATGTTTGATGCGGTCGGCAGAATTGAGATCTACCTCAAAAGCAGAATTGCCTATCTTGCCTCTGAGGAACGCGGGCCTTTCTGTTACCCAGATGTCGCCATAACGAGGCTCAACTCGGCATGTCCATCGCGCTTTGCGCCGCGCTGGGCTACGCAGCCGTCTTTGGCAGCGCCACCAATACGCTGCTCGCACCCATCCTGATTGGCTGCGAAGTCTTCGGTTTCGGTAATCTGCCGGCATTCTTCATCGTCTGCGTCGCGGCTTACCTGTTCAACATGGATAAGTCGATCTATGCCCTGCAGAAGCGGGCGTAGAAAGATGTCCAAGCAAGTGGTCTCAACCGGAAACGGCATCCCACTCTAAGGCTGTATTCCGGGACACGGTTTCCGCTTGGAACGCCATTCGGAAAGCGCATCCCGCTTTAAAACGGAATTCCGGGACGTAGTTTCCGTCTGAGCCTCCATTCGGAAAGCATGTCCCGTTCTTTCACGGCATCTTGGCTATGCAAAGCGCTCGAGTGTTACTCCTCGTACGCGCCCTCAAGCCGAAGCAGCCACTCCTTGCGATCAAGCCCGCCGGCATATCCGTTAAGCGAGCCGTCGGCCGCCACCACGCGATGGCATGGCACAATAATCGAAACAGGGTTGCGAGCGACCGCGGCCCCCACGGCACGGGGAGACACAACGGGTGTCTCATTTCCCGGCACACGATGTCGAGCCGCAACACGCTGGGCGATCTCGCCATACGTAGCGACCTCGCCACGCGGAATAGAAAGCAGCTCGTACCAAACTTCACGCTGAAACGCCGTGCCAATCAAATGCAACGGCGGCGTAAACCGAGGTTCCTGCCCTGCAAAATAAGCATTCAGCCAAGCCCACGAACGCTCAAGCACCGAAGAAGCCGCACCATTTGCCGGACTCACCGACGATATGCCACCAATACCGGAAACCGCATCGGCGCCTTCAACATGTTCGGAGTCTTCCCGGAGAAGCGTGGAGCCAAAGTGCTCCTGTCCCTCAAACCAAAGCCCCGTCAGACCGCGGCCATCAGCGGCAAGCAAGATTTCGCCCAAAGGCGAGGCAAACGTCGTCGTGACCACCAGCGGCTCCTTTCAAAACTCCGCACCATAATACCGCGAATTGTGTAGACAACTTCAATCGACCCCAAAGTTACCCAAGGCAGCAGGCGCACAGCGCCGAGGCCGCCGCCGGGACCAGGGCCCGCAACAGCCACGCGCCCCCACATCAGTCCAGCGGCCCCAACCAACAACGGCCCCATCGCAGGCCGCCTACAGCAGCGTCACCACAGGCGGGGGCCGGGCTTAGTTTTCAGAACACTCCGCAGACCAGTGTGGCGCCTTGTCC
>URPJ01000003.1 GCA_900549745.1 uncultured Collinsella sp.
ACTACGTGCACTGGTACAACAACTTCAGGATCCACTCGACGCTGGGCTACATGTCGCCGGTCGAGTTCAGGGAAGCGGGGCTGTCCCTCCCGGAATCGTCCAAATAGATGTTGCCAATCCACATCGGGCTGCTCGCTGTCCTCGGGCGCGGGCGCCCTCTCCCTCGAGCGCGACGGGGCGACGGGCCTCTACAGGGTCTCCTCGGGCGGCCTGATGCTGACCGAGTCGGGCAACCGGGCGGTGCTGGCCGAGGCGGACGGCTCCGCCTCGCAGCTGTGGCGCGTCTCGGCCCTGGGCGGAGGCCGCTACTCATTCACGTCCGCCTCCGGGCTGGCGCTGGACGACCGGGGGCAGCGGACCTCGGAGGGCAACACGGTATGGCTCTACGAGCCCAACGGGGGGCCCGCCCAGGCGTGGGTCCTTACCTAGTCTGCAAGATCTTTCAAATACTTTTTGACAATCTCCCGAAATGATTCAGGGAGAAGCCTTCGTGTTATTTTCTTAGTATAAAAAAATATTCCCCGCTCACGCCTTTTATACATACACTCAACGGCATGCCAACCACCTTCGACAAATGCGTCAATATAGAGCTGTCTGTCTTTTGGAAGGGTGCTCGGGCGGCGGAGCTGATCGTTGCCTTTAGCGATATCGTCAAATTCGACAGGGTACAAGTCCAGAGCGTTGCTGGATTCAATAAACTCCCTGCCGCGGTCGTTATTCACCAGCAAGCAGGAGACACCTTTCATCTGATTAAACTTCTCAGCATCTTTCAAAACGTCGGGCCTATTAACGTCGACGCCCCAAAAATCACCGATGGTAAGATCGCCGGCGCGAAATCTCCCTGCATAGGGGCACCTATAGCAGCTATCGCGAAGAGTCTTGAGGTTCAGGAACATGTCGTAGTAGGGGGATTTCGCCGCAGGAATGGTGACCTCTCTTCCGTCCTCAAGAAGAAGAAATAGAAGAAGAGAGTTGTCCCACCCCTCGCGCTTGCACCTAAACCGGAAATCAACCACGGGAGACCCAAGCTGTCTGCCATAGCCCTCAACGCAATCCGCGAACATGCGGCCAGAAGGGACGCCGTGGCAGACCAGGTCAACGGTTGTCAGGTTCTCATAATCGCCTCCGAGAAAGCCCCTAAGGCCGGCGACTTGGCAAGGCGTACCGCAGAAAAGAACCCGCCTCCCCTCGCGAAGGTCCGCCTTCACGTCGGCAAAACAAGCTCCGGCATCACTCTGCACATATTTTGAGTTAAGCAGTGGACGAAGCCCGTCAACGCTCGCCGCGCGACGGTGCCGCACCCGAAGGATGCTCCCCTCGCGCTCATAGGCAGCGCCATATGCGACCCCACCAGAAGCAATAAGCTCACGCGCAAATGCACCAAAAACGCCACCGGAGGCGGACTCCGAGACATCGTCCCTACCGGCGGCGGCAAAGAACGGTCCGGCGGAATTAGAGCCTATCCCTCGGTTAAGACCGCACGCCTTAATGCACGCGCCACAGCCAATGCAAAGATCACCATCAATTACAGGAAGAACGAACCCATCCTTACCCTCGGACATGGTAACGGCGCCTCTAGGGCAACTAGCGGCACACGCTCCACAACCGCAGCAATGCGATGGCGACTCAAACAGCGTGGGAATTTCTCCCTTTTTCACAGTAGACATGCAGTTACCCCCCCCCTATTTATGAACCGAAAGCAACTTGCGCAGAATGTCCGCATTCATATAACCGAAAAAAGCCAACGCAATTGCAAGACAGGCAATAGCGCTCAAAAAGCCAGCACCGTAGGCTGACAGATAATAAAAGGCGAACACTCCAAGAATTGAAACCAAAGTCAGAATCTGCTCAGCCCGGTCTTCGACAAGCTTCGCAAACTTAGCGACTTTAATCCTGCGGTACTCATTCACCACGATCATCGCCAAGAGGGTTGCAAAAGACGCTCCATATAGACCAAAGCGTGGAATCAACAAGACACACAGCAGGGCGCAAAGAGCAGCAGACACCGCAGTAGTGGTTCCCATAATTCCAGTCTCTTTATGTGCGGTGAAGATACCGCCATAAAAACCGGAAATATTGCTGAAGTACGTCGCCAAGAGCAATATCGGTACATACAACATGCCCTCGCCGAATGAACCCTTAATCAGGACGCCATACACAAGAGGCATAAGCGCGGACATAAGCAGAACGACGCTCATCATGAAACGCCTTAGCGCCCGATACACAGAGTTATAGAAAGCCGACTCATCCTCATCAGAGTTTAGGGCTCGAGCTGAACTCTCCTTCCAAGACTGATAGAAAAAGCCATACACCTGATCCATGATACCGGGGAACTTGTACGACACTGCATACACGCCGGCAGCAGAAGGCCCAAGCGTACTCATGATAATGAGCCTGTCCAGCAAGTTATTAATAGTCCAGGAAACCTTATTAGGGATGAGCGGAAATGAATACCGTAGAAGGTTTAAAGCATAGGAGATAGAGAGAGCCGACGGATCGATATAACGCCAGAGCCTCCGCATTACCATGAACACGAGAGCAACACCGCCCTGCGCAATGACCGTTGCAGATAGCATACCCACAACGCCCCAGCGAAGAACGGCGATAAAGAGAACATTGAGCAAAATGGTAAAAGCACTCGCGGCAAAGTTCATGACGGAATATCCCACGGTATCCCCGAAACCACGAAGGACAGCAGAAGCCATCTGCAGAAGCGCGCCAGCAACAACAAGTCCCACGACCCAGCCAAGATTTTCAGGCTCAAAAAGCAACCATACCAGAATCGCCATGACTGCAAAGCATACGCATCCGGCAAGAAGTACAGCGCATGACGCTGTCACGGCTGTAGACCGATCCTCATCGGTACGGCAGTCAATGAGAAACCGAAACAGCGCTTCATCCATAAGCAGCGAAACCGCAGGAACGCAAAATAAAGCAATAGTATTGATGTAGTCTACGGTGCCGTAATCAGCAGTGGAAAGAACCGATGTATAGAGCGGAAGCAGAAGAAACGACACGAGCTTTGTTGCCATGCCGCCAACTGCGATAATGCCGGTATTTTTGATAAGTCGGCTTGTCTCTCCCATTACGAAAGCGCCTTTCTAAGATAAGCCCACGAATGCTCACGCAGAGAATCAAGAAGAGAGTCCACATCACCCCAGTCACAAGGGGGAACATCGTCGGCACACATAACGTTGACGCAACGGTCAGACAGCCCGATATTGCCCAACAAGTCGCGCATACGCGCACCAGACTTATCTGTTGCATATACGCGGAAGGGCTTATGGAAGAGAACAGAGAATACAGTTGCATGAAAGGAATTGGTAACGATGAGGTCTGCGTGTGCGATAAGAGAAACGAACTCTTCAGGGCCAACGCCAAACAGGTTAATTGAATTTGGGATATCTAGATTATTCTCAGATATATAAGCCACCTTCATGCCTGTTGCCTCCGTCATCGCGACGGTGCTCTCGATAAGCTCAGGACATTCACGCAATAGATACATGAAAATATATTCACCTTGCAAGACATCTTTAGATGCCATGTCGGTATAGTCATCGGATTCCAACAAAAGTGTGGGATCTAAAACAACGTCGATAGGCGTATCGACAAGTGGCTGAAATAGCGGAACCGTCTCCTCCTCGCGAACAGACAAAAAATCAAACCTTGAAAGTAAATCGGATACAAGTTGCTCATCAAAATTCTCCGGTCTAAAGAAAGTGTGAGCAAGACTGGGAGCGTAAGCAACTCGTCGACTATCTCCGGCAAATGAAAGGAAATAGGGGCCAACAACACCTTGTGTGCAATCGAGATTCCAAATTTGATCGCTTCCGCAAATAAAACAATCAAACTGCTCAGCGAGTTCGTACATATCACTTTCTTTTTTCCAGAAATACGGTCTCTTTGTAAGCCTGAAATACTTTTTAGAAAATTCCGCGAATGCAGCCTTTCTAGACGACTGCTTACGCCAACAGCGCATTGCGCGCAGCGTCATCTTCGGGTGGCGAGGTTGGAAAAACCTATATTGCTCATAGTCACGAGAACGATAGTCGATTATTCGCACCTCATGCCCCATGCCTTTCAAGACTTCTTGAAGCGCATAAGACTGAAGAGCAGACCCGAAATTTAAAGCACCGTGGAAAGTAATCGTTCCAATCTTCATTATTTATCTGTTCCTGTTCACCCAAATATGAATAGCATCTGAAAGGCTGAGTCCAGTTACCCCATCAGCAGCTAGAGAAAGCGATGCGAGAAGATAGCGGCTGTAATCCGAAGTGCGCAGAGCCTTCTCAATATCCTTCCATCTACCATTCATCGAAGTACTCACCCTGCTGAACTCATCAATTGAATTGAACGTGTCACAACAACAAGCAAATAAAATCTTACGAGCGCAGTTGTCCAGAGCGACAGTTCTCCCAAGCAAGAGCGGTCCGAACAAAGGAAAAATGCGATTGAAGTCTTCCTGACTATAATTAATCCCCAGCTCTGCACGTAAAGAAATCAACTCATCAAGAACCCAATACGAATCAAGCCCCTTAACATTCGTAGGGGTAGACTGCATTATGGATCCAGGACGGATTCGGTAATAATAGCCACTCAAATCATAACAAGGTTCATCGTTAAAGCGACAATCTATCCATACCGGATGAATCAGATCTTCGTACCATGCACCAACGGGAAAACCTAGTCGATTCCAGACTTCACGACGATATAGCCTGCCCCACGGCACCATCCAACTAGCTCTATCGTTCTCTATCTCGCCAAGCAAACCATCATCAGACATATATCTAAAAGTCGATGTAACGAAATCCGCAGATGTTTCATCGAGTCTGCTCCGCATATCCTCAAGATACCCTGGCCCGATCATGTCATCAGAATCCACGAACATGATGTACTTACCGCGAGAAACTCTAAGACCCGCATTACGTGCTGCGGAAAGGCCGCCGTTTATTTGGTGAATTACAAGAACATTAGGCATTAGTCCATACGAATCGGCTATAACGCCAGAATCATCTTTAGACCCGTCATCTACAATAATAACCTCAAACTTGCCAGAAAACTCCTGTGTCACAATGGAATCAAGGCAAGGTTTGAGGTATTTTTCAACGTTGTATACAGGCACAATAATAGAAATGTCGTAAGATATGCCTTCCTTAAAAACAATAGGCATGAACATATTGGATGGTCTCTTGGAAACCATGCTAAGCTTCGCCTTAGACGCATAGGATATAGCATCGGAACGACGACATAACCTAAGTAAGCCATCATAAATAGGGCTAGAAAGTAGAAGTTTTATAACCTTCTTAATTAAATTAAGAATATGCAACAATTGACTCCTCCCATCTTCAAAGTCGAATAAATATGCGCTTCCATCAATTCGGACATTTAAGTTATGATGCCCCAACATGCAATCAACAAGACCAATCGCAGACGGCACCCCATAGAGGAATAGACTACAAACAATAAATCACAAACGAAAGCGTCTATTGACTCACCCAGACCATGGGGGCGTTGGAGAACTTCTTTGAAAAAACGTGCAAAGACCAGCTTCTAAGCATCGACCGAAATAACTAAAGCCCAAGGAATGAATACACCGCACGACAAGACTGAACCTTTGATATCGGTTCAATCGTAAATTCTTGTCACTTAATTGAAAGCTAAGGACAAGCTCGGTCAGGACTAATAATGCTCCAACTAAATATATTAGAAAAAAGCAATAATGACCTGCATTATACAAATAGACGACGGATACATTTAAAGCAGCTTAGTAAGTGCCGAGTAGAAAAAGAAACGATACTGCAATTTGACAAAACAAGACTATGAACTAAGTCCGGACAATTGCTGATTCGACTCTGATACTCGCTTTTAATTGTTTTATCAAATTGCCTTTTCACCTCTTTATCCACTTCACAATGCCAAAGAACTTCATCAAGATCACAATAGTGTCGACAGATACCCCTTTTGGCATTTTTTACTGAATCGCTCGACCATTCACTCGCATAACGAATCAACTCGTCGCTTACAAAGCTCCAATCAGTTATCTGATCCTCTTTAAACTGCTTCGTACTATTAGCGCCATGCTGACGATAGTAGTAAAGCGGCTCGTCAATGTGAAATAAACTCTTTGCAATATCGAAAACAGGAAGAAGTTGACAAAGATCCTCACCGTGCATAAGGCCAACTCGTTTCGAGTACCACTCATCACTGGCAAACAAATCTCTCCGAATGACCTTATTCCAAACGCTATTGAAATCGCATCCGCACAACAGGTTTTTAACAGCATCAAAAGATTCGCCCGTATGCATACCAGAACAGATATCAACTTTTAACGAGGGTTTAATAGGCATCAATCCCATGGTAAAGTCAAATGAAATGATATCAGCACCAGTCGAGGCAATTACATCGCATACCTTTTTGATGCAGCCTTCAAGAAGAGCGTCATCGGAGTCGAGCGAAAGAATATAACGCCCACTCGCCTTACGAAGACCGTCTCGACGTGCAGCGAGAAGACCTTCATTGTCCTTATGAATAACGAAGGCTCTCTCACGCTTATCGCAATAAGCATCGCAAATCTCGGGAGATCCATCGGTGGAACCATCATCCACAAGAATCACCTCAAAAGAGCCGGTCCCTTGAATATCAATAGATTCCAGACAAGCGGGAAGAAAACGCTCGGTGTTATATACCGGTACAACAATACTGATGTCAGGCGTTTCGTCATGCATAAATAACTCCTAATAGCGCCGACGAATACGGAAAAAGATCGCAGCTGCCGCCATATACAAACGTAATGACAAAATAAAACACGAAAAATAAAAAGCCCAGAGTTCCAGTTAGAAACCGCTCTCTACCAAGGTTTTCAGATAAAAAGGGGTAAACCAAACCTGAAATGAAAAGAAAAGGGAAACTGAGTCGAATTAGCTCAGGACTGATGCTCGCAAATTGAGCGAATAAGGAAGAAATTATGCCACAGCTCGTATAAAAATTAAGTGTCCATCGATCAATGCTCGTGGTCAAACCCTTACTACCCAACATCCATATAGCAAGGCAAAATAGAAAATAAATAAGCATTGTGATATTAAATGAGCCCATTCCAGCGTGTTTGATCTGAAAGCTATATGACGACGTAAATAGAGACACGAGCTCCATTACATCCGGTCCAATCATAATCACACAAATAGAAAAAATGATAACGCCAACGCATGCAAGAAGTGCAACGGTCTTGTATGAACGTTCGTGTCTGCGGTTGAAGCATGAAATATAAATAATCCAAATTAAAAGTCCTATGATAGACATTTTGTGAAAGCCAACTGCAAGAGCCAAATAAACAATAGCGGGGACGCGCTTCTCACGGAACAGCTCATAGAGCATCATGACGAGCATACTAGTAGCAAGACATTGCCTAATTATGTTTAACGTATAACCGAACACAACGAAACAAAGAAAGAAACCTACGACAGGATACCCGCGAGGATACAACTTCCTAACAACTAAAATATAGGGAAGGAGAACGATGGCTTCACAAAGAAAAAGAACAGCGTGGAAATCACCAGTCAGTCTCCCCAGGATCCAGAAGAGAATTACGAATAGCGGCTCTTGATCTGAGCAAGCACCCATAGCACCTGTGAGCGAATAATACTGCGAGGCGTAAAAACACCTGAGAGGATATGCCGAGGTATCGGTACCGACAGATGCATCGCGCAGCCCCGCCACCAAACAAAGGGGGAGAACCGCGATAACCGCTAGAAGAAAACTGACGCGCTTATTAGGTATCTTTACCGAAAAATATAGCAATGCAATATGGGACACAAAGGCAATGAAATAGATTGGCATCTCTACACCTGCTTTGCATATCGTTTGTAAACCGTCGATTTACCTCCGGTCGAAACCACGTCGAAAACACCAACACAGCAGTTAAACACATCTTGAAAATAGATGTTATACAAAAAGCTGCCATGGCATTCAGTAACGTTAAACAGATGCGCGCTAATAGAAAAACTCACCTTATCAACCTTTTATCACGGGAGTTACCCGATAGCCTTACCAGAAATTGCAGCATATAACGCATAGAAAGCGTTATGAACCCTAGGAGAGATAGAAAAGAGAGCACAGCGTAACCTCCATTTTGAACAAGCATATGGGTTCCTCGACGCCCTCCAGGCAAGCCCTCGAGCATTCCTCAAATATTTCTGGGCGTCAGCCTTACTATCAAATCCGTCCGGATCAACCCTCATTGCAACGCGGAGCGTACAGAATGATTGAAAACACTCAAACTCGCCCTGAAATTCAGACCCGGCAAATCGTCGAACAGTCTCAATAGTCCTGTCCATGTCTTTAGCATGCTTGAAACCCTGCTTTCTGAGCGTTGTAATGGAACCAGGTCTCGTCACGTATGCATAAAAGCACGCATCAGAGAATGCAACCTTTTGAATTTTGGAACAAATTTTAGCAATTACGCCCATGTCTTCGAAGAGCTGCCCCTCAGGAAAGACAAGGTCGTTAATAAGAGATCGTTCAAAGAGCTTTCCGCACGCAGAGCCGCTCTCGCCGCTTAATAAAAGTAATTTTCGTAAATGCTCAATTCCAGATTCAACATGGAATTCTACATTCTGCCCCATCTTATAGTTATCAAGAACAGGCGTCTTCGCAAAGGAGCCGATAACGAGCGAAACTTGATACTTGTCAGCCGCTTCGACCATCAACTCAACAGTTCGCGAATCAATCAAATCGTCCCCATCAACATACATGACATAATCGCCGTGGCACCTTTGAGTACCAAAGTTACGAGCAGAAGAAAGACCGCCGTTTTCCTTATGCAAAATCTTAAATCGCGTGTCTGATCCAACGGCATCTTCAATAAGATCAATAGTATTATCAGTACATCCATCATCCACAATAATATATTCGATATTCGAATAAGTCTGACCAAGCAATGAGTTTACGCAAGGAAGCGCGAACATACCCACGTTGTACATGGGGACAATGACACTAACCAGAGGCTTAGCAACATCAGAAGCCATATATCTAAGACCTCCTGAGAACAAAACGATATATCAACGCTCTAACGGAATTTGGCATCAGACAGACGACGGCATGCGGTAAATAAGAACAGATATAATCGCATTTTGTGAAATAGCCACGCTCAACTTGAGCACGCTTAAATGCTTTAGCGTACTTAAGATACTGCGAGCCCCCCCTGCGAGCATAGAAATCCCCACTAACGCGCATCGCAACAAGCGGTTCCTTCAGGTTATCCGCCTTGCAGCCACATGCGAGCATCCTGTTAAAAAGGTCCCAATCCTCAAAGTAGAGAAAATCGGAACTGTAGTTACCAGCCTCCATGACTTTCGACTTTCTAAACGTCATAGGAGGATGACGAAAGGGATTTCGCCTTTTGGAATAAGAACGTATAGCGTCGATGCCCTTGGGAAGATCTGTGGCCGCAACAGGTTCATTGGGAGTCGTGACGAATTCGATAACATCGCTTCCGACCATATCGAGACCACTATCAATAGCGGCAAGCTGTTTCTCCATACGATCCGGACGAGCTATATCATCAGTGTCCATGCGTGCAACAATTTCGTTAGAGCAAGCAAGGATGCCTTGGCGCAGTGCATACCCAAGTCCATGGTTTTTTTCATACGAAACAAAATTGAACAGTCCGGGATGCAGGAAGTCATAATCTTGGAGCACGTCTTCAAGCTCATGCGTAAGCGGACCATCCTTGACCATGACGATCTCGGCAGGAGAAACCGTTTGATTCAGCATGCTGTCTAAAGCTTGAATTAAAAAGGCAGGATTTTCTTTTTTGTAAATGCTCATCAACACACTGTAAGAAGAAGAAAAGTTTGTCTGCATCTATCGTCCCGTTCTCTTCTTTCCAAACATGGCACCAAAAGTGCCAGTAAAGCACTTCCAATCCATCGCAAAACAACGATTTTGGACATAGCGAAGCTCAATTTTCTGGCGCAGGCCGCTCTCGAAGGTTGCCTCGTTACGATCGGTTGCCTGCCACAGACCAGTAATACCGGGCTGAACAGAGAGCAGCTCAGCCTTTTCCTCGTCGGAAAAGTGCTGTTCAAGCTCATCCCTTGTAATGGGACGCGGTCCAATAACGGAAAGATCGCCGTTAAGCACGTTCAGGAACTGAGGCATCTCGTCGATAGAGCACTTACGAATAAACTGACCAATCTTGGTAATACGAGGGTCATCGTCAACCTTGCGTTCGACTTCCCACTGATGTAGCTGCTCGGGACTCAGATACTTCTGCACGTTGCCAGCATCGGCGACCATACTGCGAAGCTTAAAAATCCTGATTGTCTTTCCGCCCTTGCCAACGCGCTCTTGCGTATACATAGGACTGCCGGGCGATTCAAGGCTAATCAGCGCGCACATCACAGCAAGAGGAATAAGCAGAAGGACACTCATCAAAAGACTGAACACTAGATCGAACAGCCTCTTAACAAAACGATAGCCAAGCGTACCACTCGGCTTTATCTGATCGAAAGCCAGTGCGTCCCCCACGGATACACAGCTCTCTGTTACTTCTTTAGCAGCCACAGTCAAACTTACGTCCCCGTTCCCCAGGGATCCCCCAATCGATAAATTCAAAAATGCGAACGAACAGCCGGTGCAACGTCTCCCTTACGTTTTGCTGGGAACGTCGAGCGGCAGCAGCTCCCTAAAAGCGGAGTCGCCTTCGCCCACGTCTACCAGGCACCAGCGTTTATGACGGTCGATCTTTTTAACGCGGGCCTCTTGCCCCACCAAGGGACCCTGCTCTATGTGCAGCACGCCGTCTTCTATGCGCGCGATGCTGTTGCGCACAACACCGTCGTCGTCCAGCACGCTGCGGTACCAATCCTGCGCATCGTCCGGCATGGGCATGTACGCCCGCTCCCTACTGCCGGCGATGCGACAGCCAAAGCTCAACTGGGCCAGGGCCCTATCGAGCGCAGCGGCATCGTGCGTGGCGACGAAGAAATATTCCTTGTACATAGGTTTGGTTTGGAGCGACCAGGCGCCGTCCCGCTTAAACCAGAACTCCTTTTGCATCACAAAAGCGTCCTGCATCAGCTCGTGCGGGATAATGCGGCGGACCTCTTCGCAGGTCTCGCGCTCTTTACCATTGGGGGTGTGGACCAGATACCAGCGAACACGGCCGTGCTGGCTGTTAGTGGTGGCGCCGTTAAATGCGCCCGGCAGCTGCTCTTGGCGCCGTGCCGTCTGTTCCATGTTCTCGCCCCCTCTTTTGGCTTTGCGATGCACGCAAATGCAGGGGCGTTTAGAACAGGCTTCTCGCTCGCAGCTAGGCGCAGTCGCAAAAGTACAGGTTTTTGTATCATTCGATAGACGACATTATACGAGCAATTAATCAGCGTTTGCCCAGATTACACAAAATGTACTGCTAGTAGGTACATCTCCATACCCCTCTATAAAAACCTGTACCTTTTTGTGCAACAAAAAAAGCCGCTCAACCAGCGGCTTTTCTTATTTCGGCATAAAAAGGCGACCGCCCATTGTGGACGGTCGCCTTTGTTAATTGTTGTGAAGCTTGCCTTAGGCGCGGGTCTTGATCTCCTCGAGAACCTTCGCAACAAACTCGTCGACGCTCATCTGAACGGTCTCGTTGGAGCGATCGCGGACGGAAATGTTGCCGGCCTCGACCTCCTTCTCGCCCAGGATGAGCATGTAGGGCACGCGGTCGATGCTGCGGGCCTCGCGGATCTTGTAGCCAATCTTCTCGTCGCGATCGTCACAGACCACGCGAATGCCGGCCTCCTCCAGCTTAGCGCACACCTCGTGAGCGTAGTCGCGGCTCTTCTCAGAGACGGGAAGCGCCTTGACCTGCACGGGGGCCAACCAGGTGGGGAACTTGCCCGCAAAGTGCTCAATCAGAATACCAATGAAACGCTCGATGGAGCCAAAGCACACGCGATGCAGCATGATGGGGCGCTTCTTGGTGCCGTCGGCGTCCACGTACTCCAGATCAAAGTTGAGCGGCATCTGGAAGTCGAGCTGAACGGTACCGCACTGCCAGGTACGGCCGAGCGAATCCTCCAGGTGGAAGTCGATCTTGGGACCGTAGAAGGCGCCGTCGCCCTCGTTGACCTCGTAGTCCATGTGCAGCTGCTCAAGAGCGGTGCGCAGGCCCTCCTCGGCGCGAGCCCAGTCCTCGTCCGAACCCATGGAGTCCTCGGGGCGGGTGGAAAGCTCGACGTGGTACTTAAAGCCAAACTTCTGGTACACGGAGTCGATCAGGTTGACCACGCCAACGATCTCGTCGGTCAGCTGGTCGGGACGCACAAACAGGTGGGCGTCGTCCTGGTTAAAGCAGCGTACGCGGAACAGGCCGTGCAGGGCACCGCGCAGCTCGTGGCGGTGCACCAGGCCAATCTCGCCGGCGCGGATGGGCAGCTCGCGGTAGGAGTGCGGCTTGGAGGCGTACACCAGCACGCCGCCCGGGCAGTTCATGGGCTTAATGCAGTACTCTTCGTCGTCGATGACGGTGGAGTACATGTTGTCCTTGTAGTGGTCCCAGTGGCCCGAGGTCTTCCACAGCTGCTTGTTCATGATGAGCGGCGTGGAGATCTCCACGTAGCCGGCCTTATGGTGAATCTCGCGCCAGTAGTCCAGCAGCGTGTTCTTAAGGATCATGCCGTTGGGCAGGAAGAACGGGAAGCCGGGGGCCTCGTCGCGCATCATAAAGAGGTCCATCTCGCGGCCTATCTTGCGGTGGTCGCGCTTCTTGGCCTCCTCCAGCATGTGCATGTGCTCGTCGAGCTCTTCCTTGGTGGCAAAGGCGACGCCGTTGATGCGGGTGAGCATCTTGTTGTCCTTGTCGCCCTTCCAGTAAGCACCCGAGACGCCGGTGAGCTTAAAGGCCTTGAGGGCCTTGGTATAGCAGATGTGGGGGCCGACACACATGTCGATGTAGTCGCCCTGCTGGTAAAAGGTAATGCGGGCGTCGTCGTCCAGGTCGCCGATGTGCTCGACCTTGTACTTCTCGCCGCGCTCCTCCATAAGAGCGATGGCCTCGGCGCGGGGCTTCTCGTACACGGAAAACTTGAGGTTCTCCTTGACGATCTTCTTCATCTCGGCCTCGATCGCGGGGAAGTCGTCCTCGCTGATCTTGACGCCCTCGGGCAGGTCGACGTCGTAGTAGAAGCCGTTGTCGGTCGCGGGGCCGTAGGCAAAGTCGGCCTCGGGGTACAGGCGCTTGATGGCCTGCGCCATGATGTGCGCGGCGGAGTGGCGGATGACGTGCGTGACCTCGTCCTGCGGGAGCTCGGCCACCGAACCGTCATTGTAGAGTGCCTTCATGGGTATGTTTTCTCCTCTCGGATGTCTGATGCAAGTGCGTGCGATGCGCTCGGCGTTTTTGACTTGCATCATTATAGGCAGGTTGCCTTGGTATACAAGCGCCCGCCGCACCTTAATGGCACGGCGGGCGATTTTCTACGCATGCTTCATCGTGTGGGCGGGGTGCGCGTGGCTTGCGGCGTGCCCGTGGCGCGGGGCGGTTGCGCGGGATGCGCGGCGCCCGTGGTTTGCGGCCGGCCCGGCGATGGATGCGTTACTGGATGCGAGTTCGGCAGTAGGGGCAGACCTTCCAGTGCGCATCGAGCGGGCGATGGCAGCTGGGGCAGACGTTGCGAACCTGGGTATCGCACACCGGGCAGACGACGAAGTCCTTCTCGATGGGCGCGCCGCACTGGGGGCAGGTGCCGTACTGGGCAAGCTGGCGCTCGCGCAGGGCCATGTCCAGCTCCTGCTCCTCGCGGTCGGACGCGTAGGAGTGCGGACGCAGGACCAGGTAGGCGATGAGGCCCACAAACGGGATAAGGGCGATGATGCCCCATGCCACGTAGGCGCTGGCGCCGCGGCGACGAGCGTCGATGAACACATAGACGACCGACAGCACATACAGGGCGATGATGAAGCCAACGAAGGCATAGACGACGCCCATAAGCTGCGGCGACATGAGCTCGGAGATGTACTTGGACATTACGGGTACCTTTCGGAATATTAACAGTTCGGACAAGTTTACCACGGGGTTTGTTTATATGGGACCACGGCTAGGGGCGGGGCTGGCGCGGACACAAACATCTCAATCTGTAACAGTTGGGAACGGAATTCAGGTCTAGATGTTACAGACCAAGACAAACGGAGGACCCGCCAGACTAACGTCTCAATCTGTAACATCTGGAACCGAAATCCTCGTCTAACTGTTACAGATCGAGACGAACGGTTGCCGTAGTTGTCGGCAGACGAGGTTGTCGACGTCGCCGGTTCTCCCCTCGCCTGCCGTTGGCGGGTGTTGCGGGGCTGTTCGCCGCATTGCCGCCGCGCTGGGGGTGTGCGGACCGTAGGATAGTCTTGTTGACGGCCTGTCAACTCGTCTGGGAGGCACTGTGACAGAAACGTTTGATATCGCGATTGTCGGCGCGGGCATCACCGGATGCGCCATCGCGCGGCAGCTCGCGCGATTTGACCTTTCCATTTGCGTGGTCGAGGCGGCCAACGACATCGCCCTGGGCGCATCGAAGGCAAATGGCGGCCTGGTGCACGCCGGCTACGATCCGGCGCCGGGAACCGTAAAGGCACAGGTCAACGCCCGTGGTTGCGAGTTGTACGGTACGTGGGCACAGGAACTGGGCTTTCTGTTCTGCCGCACCGGGTCAATGGTGTTGGGCTTTAACGACGAGGACCGTGCGCATCTGGAGCAGCTACGTTGCAACGGCCTTGCCAATGGCGTGCCCGAGCTGTCGATCGTCGGACCCGACCACATCCACGAATTAGAGTCGCGCGCCAATGCCGATGCAACGTGCGCGTTGTGGTGCCCCTCGACTGGCTTTGTCGACCCGTTTGAGGTTGCCATCGCCGCGCTGGAGAACGCCGTGGCCAACGGGGTGACGTTTATGCGGTCCGCGCCGGTGGAAGCGATTGAAGTCGCGGGCTCGGGCGACGACGCGCGCTTTACGCTGGCGACCCCCGCTGGCAACGTGCGCTGCCGCTACCTGATCAACGCCGCGGGCAACGGCGCCGCGAACATCTCGCATATGGCAGGCGCCGAGGAGTTCCAGATGGTCTGGCGTCAGGGCAACATCGTGGTGCTGGACAAGGAGCCGCGCACGCTCATGCCGCTCTACCCCGTGCCGACGCCGGTATCGAAGGGCGTTATCGTGACGGGCACCGTGCATGGCAACACCGTGATCACCGCCACGGCTGCCGTGCGCGAGCCGGGCGACACGCAGACCTATGCGAGCGATGTGAACGCACTGCTGACCGGCGCGCGCAAGCTGGTGCCCGATCTGGACACGCGTCGCGTGGTGCGCGCATTTGCCGGCGGGCGTCCGGTCATTCAGGGAACGAACGACTTCTTTATTGGACAGTCGGCCGTGGTGCCGGGGCTTTTCCAGGCGGCAGGCATTCAGTCGCCGGGCGTGGCGAGCGCGCCGGCCATTGCCGAGCGCATTGAGCTTGTGATGCGTGAGGCGGGCGTGGAGCTGCACGAGCGGGCGGACTGGAACCCAATTCGCCGCGCGCCGGACGACTTTGACCGCGCACCACTGGCGCGCAAGGAGGAGCTGATCGAGTCCGATCCCGCGTGGGGACAGATTGTCTGCCGCTGCGAGACGGTGCCCGAAGCTGAAATCGTGGCTGCGATCCGACGTCAGCCGGGCGCGGTTTCGGTCGAGGGCGTCAAGCGCCGCTGTCGTGCCGGCATGGGACGGTGTCAAAGTGGCTTTTGCCAGAGCCGCGTGGTAGCGATCCTGGCGCGCGAGCTGGGCTGCGACCCCAGCGAGGTACTGTTGGAGGATGCCGGTTCTTGGCTGGTAGAGGGACCGCTGAAGGGGGTGCGCTAGGATGGCGACGCTTGATATGCGCAACGAACGCGCGGATGCCGGAACTACCGAGGCGGTGCAGACGCAGGCGTTCGACGTGGTCGTTATCGGCGGCGGACCTGCCGGCATGGCGGCCGCGCTTGCCGCGCACAAGGCAGGCGCGCGCGTGGCCATCGTGGAGCGCGAGCAGCATCTGGGCGGTATCCTGCGCCAGTGCATCCACCCCGGTTTTGGCCTTTCGCACTTTAAGCAGGAGCTCACCGGTCCCGAGTACGCGCAGCGCTTTATCGACCAGGTGCGCGCGACCGACATTACGCTGTTTATGGGCAGCATGGTACTTGGGATTGATTCGGGCGGGGGCGCAGGCGCGTCGGGCGTGGACGAGGCCCCAGGAGCTACCGCAGTCCACACCGTCACGCTCATGAGCCGCGCCGGTATGCTGCAACTCACCGGGCGCGCGGTCGTCCTTGCCATGGGTTGCCGTGAGCGCACCCGCAGCGAGATCAAGATCTCCGGCAGTCGTCCCGCCGGCGTGTTTACGGCCGGCCTGGCGCAGCGATACATCAATATCGAGAACCTCAAGCCCGGCTCGCATGCCGTCATTTTGGGCTCGGGCGACATCGGGCTTATCATGGCGCGCCGCTGCACGCTCGAGGGGATTTCGGTCGAGGGCGTGTACGAGCTCATGCCGTACGCCAACGGCCTGCGCCGCAACGTCAAGAACTGCCTGGACGATTTTGGAATTCCGCTGCACCTGTCCACCACCGTCACACGCGTGATCGGCCACGACCGCGTGGAGGCCGTCGAGGTAAGCCAAGTCGACGAGAACCTGGCGCCCATTGCCGGGACGGAGCGCATCGTTCCGTGCGACACACTGCTGCTTTCGGTGGGATTGATTCCCGAGAACGAGCTTTCGGTTGCCGCTGGCGTTGAGCTTGACCCGCGCACGCGCGGCGCCGTGGTGGACCAGAGCCTGCAGACGGGCATGCCGGGCATCTTTGCCTGCGGCAACGTGCTGCACGTGCACGACCTGGCCGACAACGTGACGACCGAGTCTGAGCGCGCCGGCGCGGCTGCGGCGGCGTACGCGCTGGGGAGCGGCGCGAACGTCGGGCACGGTACTGCGGACCCGAGCTGCCAGCTCACGGTCTCCCCTGCCGGTATCGCGGGCTACGCGCTACCGGGACGCATTACGGCTGTGACACTCACCAAACTCAACTTCCGCGTACGCCGACCGGTCGACGCCGCCCGCGTGCGCATTCTGGCAGGCGACGAAGAACTGTTTGCAGGCAAGGTCCGCCCGTTTAAACCGAGCGTGATGGAGAGCTTCCCACTGCCGGCAAAGGTGATTCAGCGCGCACTCAACCTGGGTGTTAGCGAGATTGTCCTATCCGTCGACCCCGTTGAGGAGGCGTAAGGCCATGAGCATAAACGCGATCGAAACGCTGCAGTTCAACTGCACCACCTGCCCATCCGAATGCCTCTTGACCGTGGAGGTGGAGCGCGACGCAGACGACGCCGTGGTAGAGGTGCGCTCCGTGACCGGCAATAGCTGCCCGCGCGGTAATACGTTCGCACATCAGGAGCTCACCTGCCCCATGCGCGTGCTCACCACTACCGTAGCCGTATCCGGCGGCGACGAGGCGCTGCTGCCCGTGCGCACGGCCGAAGCTATCCCGCTGGCGCTCCACGCCCAGGCGATGGACCTCATCCGCGGTCTGGTCATCGACGTCCCCATCCACATGGGCGACGTCGTGCTAGAGAACCTCCTAGACACCAACATCAACCTAATCGCCAGCATGGACATCGACCGAGCCCAAGTAGCTAATTAGGGACGGGGCACTTTTAGCTACTCCACCATCCGCCCGGTCCTCCTCCGCAGTTGCGGTGAAATACGGACTGTTTTATGGCTTCAGGCCGCTAAACAGTCCGTATTTCACCGCAACTTATGAGGGCCGCACGGGATGCAAAGGAGTGTCCCAAGGTGCCGGCATAAAAGGAACGTCCCTAACTGCCGGGCTTGGGATACCATGGTGGCAGCCTAGCGAAAGGATGTTTCATGGCAGATGTCGATGACCAGCGTGTGGCGCGCGTGCTCGATGCGCTCGAGGCTCAGCACCCCGGTGCACAGCTGCTCGTAAACGACCCGTGGTCGATCTATTACCTGACCGGCTTTTATGCCGATATGTTCGAGCGTTTTTGCGGCGTGCTGCTCGCACGCGGTACCGAGCCGGTGATCCTAGTCAACGCGCTGCACCAGCTGCCCGAGTACGACAATGCCCGTGTCGCCTACCACACCGATACCGATATCGTGGCCGACGCCATCGCTCGCGAGGTCGATCCGACCAAACCACTCGGTATCGACACCGTCATGCGTTCCGGCTTTTTGATGCCGCTTATGGAGCGCCACGCCGCAAGCGAGTTTTTCCTGGGCGACTTTGCCGTCACCGCCGCACGCACCCACAAGGATGCCGCCGAGCAGGAACTCATGCGTGCATCTTCGGCCGCCAACGACGCCGTGATGGCCGACGCGATCAAGCTCGTCCACGAAGGTGTAACGGAGCGCGAAATTGCCGATCAGATGCTCGGTCTGTACCGCAAGAACGGCTGCGAGGGCTTTAGCTTTCCACCCATCGTGAGCTTTGGCGCCAACGCCGGCGACCCGCACCACGAGCCCGACGATACGGTACTCAAGCGTGGCGACGTGGTGCTGTTCGACATTGGTGGACGTCGCTGCAACTATTGCTCGGACATGACGCGCACGTTCTTTTGGGGCGAGCCGGACGAGGAGACGGCACGCATCTACGACATCGTGCGCCGTGCCAACGAGGCCGCCGAAGCGCTTATCGCGCCGGGCGTTCGTATGTGCGACCTGGACCGCGCCGCGCGCGACGTGATTGAGGATGCGGGCTATGGGCAGTACTTTACGCACCGCCTGGGACACTCGATCGGTCTGCAAGACCACGAGCCGGGCGACGTCTCACTCGTCAACGAGCAGGTCGTAGAGCCGGGCATGACATTCTCCATCGAGCCGGGCATCTACCTCCCCGGCCGCACCGGCGTCCGCATCGAGGACTTGGCCCTGGTGACCGAGAAGGGCGTCGAGATTCTCAACGCCTACCCTCACGACCCATTCCGCCTAGACTAGCCTGGTCCCCAAGCCCCCAAACTAAGTTGCGGTGGAATAGTTCCTGGATGGGCTGCTAGAACCCAAAAACAGGAACTATTTCACCGCAACTGATGAGGGGATGGGCTAGCGCAGCAGGCCGGCTACTTCGCCGGCTAGGGTGATGGTGCCGGCGGCAACGAAGGACTCGCCCACGGCGTCAAAAGCCGCGAGAGCCTCGGGCACGCTAGGGTACACACCGGCAAGCTTGTTGGCGTCCACCAGGGCAGCAAGTTCCTCTGCCGGCAGGGCGCGATCGGAATCGGTCTGGGTTACGACCACACGCGGGAAGGCCGGAATCAGAACATCGACAATACCGGCCACATCCTTGTCGGCCAGTGCGGCGCACAGCAGCGTGGGGCGATTCTCGACGCACGGATCTATCTCGTCCAGCGCGCTCACAAAGTTCTCGCAGCTCTGAGGGTTATGGCAGGCGTCGGTCAGCTTGAGCGGATCGGTCCCCAGCACATCAAAACGACCCGGCGTGGGGCAGCCCATAAGCGATGCATCCAGCGCATCGTGGTCGAGCTCGCGGCCCAAATACCCCTCGCACAGCATAATCGCGCACGCAGCATTCTGCGGCTGGTAGGCCGGCTTAACCATGCTTGACGTATAGATCGCACGCGGCGTGGTGCAGCTAAACTCAACCGTGTCGCCCACGTGTGCCGGAACCTTGGTTGTGGCATGGTTCACCACGAGCGGCACCACACCGCACTCACGGCAACGGGCATCCATCACGCGCTGAACGCTCGCCTCATGCGTACCCTCGCCCAAAACAACAAAGCGCCCAGGCTTAATAACCGCAGCCTTCTCCCCCGCAATGGCCTCGAGCGTGTTGCCCAAAATACGTGTATGATCGAGCCCAATGCCCGTAATGGCAACGGCGACGGGATCGGTCGCACTCGTGGCGTCCCAACGCCCGCCCATGCCAACCTCAAGCACGGCTACGTCCACGCAAGCCTCGGCAAACACTACAAGTGCAGCAGCCGTCAGCAGGTCAAACGGTGTGATGGTATAGGCGCGCTCCCCTGCCGCCACACGGCGCGCATTCACGCGATGCCCCGCCTCGACAGCTGCCGAAACGCCATGGGCAAAGGCCTCGTCGCTCACGACGCACCCATCAACCTCCATGCGCTCGGGATAGCGCACCAGCTGTGGCGACGTATACAGCGCGGTTTTGAGCCCCTCACCACGAAGAATGGCAGCCGAAAAACGCGTAGTCGAAGTCTTGCCATTGGTACCGGCAACCTGGATGCAATCGAAATACTCGTCCGGACGCCCCAGCTCATCGAGCATATCGACAACCGTCTCAAGCAGAGGACCAGCATCCCCAGAAATCCGCCCCGTATCAGCAGCAAGCCCCACAGCCTCATCAAACGAAAGCAGCTCAAACGAGAAAGGAACGACATACGACCCAGAACGCTTAGCCATAACCCAAAGTCCCCCATAACAGAAAAAGAGGCCCATTAAATAGAATGAGCCCCTCGCGTTCAAAAAATCAGCCAAACACCGCTTTGCAGCAACCTCAAGGCCACAACCCAGTGGCCCTAACATGCCGGGCGCAGACAACCACGTAAACGAACTGGGAGCGGTTTGGGGCTTTGCTCGATACAAGTTCCGCACGAGCCGAAGGCCACTTAATGTGGCCTTCGTGCGAGCAGGACTGTCCGCAGTAGCGAGCAAAGCCCCAAACCGCGTCCCCCAGTACCGCCTACGAGAAGTCAGCAACCTGCGAGTTCAGCGCCGCCAGGATCTCCTTGAGCTCAGCTGCACGGTCCCTCTTCTTCTGGACCACCGCAGGCGCGGCCTTGGCCACAAAGCCCTCGTTGGCGAGCGTCTTCTCGCAGCCGGCGAGCTCCTTCTGCGCCGCGGCGATCTCCTTCTCAAGACGCGCCTTCTCGGCCGAAAGATCGACCTTGCCCTCGAGCACCACAAAGACCTCGACGCCGCTATCGACCACGGCGATGCTCGCAGCCGGCTTCTCAACGTCGGTGCCCATGACCAGAGAAGCAGTGTTCGCCAGCGGCTCAATCGTCGAGCGCAGGCTCTCGAGCTTCTCGATGTCCTCGGCACCGGCGCGCACGACCACGTCGAGCTCGGCCTTGGGGCTCAAGCGGTAACGCGAACGCGTGGCGCGGGCGGCGGAAACGACGGCGCGGCACAGCTCAAACGCGCGCTCGGCGTCCTCGTCAACATACTTAGCGTAGTCGGCGGGCTCGGGCCACTTGGCGATCATGAGCGCCTCGGCGCGGTTCACGTTGCCCTCGGCGTCCAGATCGAGCACACTCGCCGGCATGTTGTCCCAGATCTCCTCGGTGACAAACGGCATGAGCGGGTGCATCAGGCGAATGGAGGTGTCAAGCACAAAAATCAGGTTGCGCTGCGCCTGCAGACGGCCCTCGCCCTTCAAGCGGGCCTTGGTGACCTCGACGTACCAGTCGCAGACCTCGTTCCAGAAGAACTGCTGCACGCCGCGGGCCATGTCGCCAAAGGTGTAGTTCTCGATACCCTCGGTGACCATCTTCACGGCCTTGGCCAGGCGGCTGAACATCCAAGCGTCTGCCGGCGTCTCCACGACGGGCTCGCCGGGCGTGTAGCCCTCCATGTTCATGAGCAGGAAGCGGCTCGCGTTCCAGATCTTGGTCACAAACGACTTGGCCTGCTCGGTACGCGGACTGTCGATAAGCTTCTTAGTCTTCTTGTCGATGTTCGCGTCGAACTTGACGTCCTGATTGTTGGTGCACAGCGTGAGCAGGTTGTAGCGCATGGCGTCGGCGCCGTACATGCCAATGAGGTCCATGGGGTCAACGCCGTTGCCCTTGGACTTGGACATACGGCTTCCGTCCTTGGCAAGAATCGTCGGGTAGATGACGACGTCCTTAAACGGCACCTCGTCCAGGAAGTACAGCGAGCTCATGACCATGCGGGCGACCCACAGCGCGATGATGTCGCGGGCGGTGACGAGCGCCGTCGTGGGGTGATGTCCCTCGAGCAGCTCCAGCTTTTGCGGCCAGCCCTGCGTGGCGAAGGTCCACAGCTGCGAGCTGAACCAGGTGTCCAGCACGTTCTCGTCCTGATGCACATGATGGCCGCCGCACTTGGGGCACACATCGGTGTCCTCGGTAAGAGCGTCCTCCCAGCCGCAGTCCTCGCAGTAGAACACGGGGATGCGGTGGCCCCACCACAGCTGGCGGCTGATGCACCAGTCCTTAAGGTTCTCCATCCAGGTGGTGTAGGTCTGCGTCCAACGCGCGGGGTGGAAGGTGACCTTGCCAGAGTTGACGGCGTCGAGCGCCGGCCCTTTGAGCTTATCGACGGCGACGAACCACTGCTCGGACAGCCACGGCTCCAGTGCGGCGTCGCAACGGTAGCAGTGCATGACGGAGTGATCGAGGTCCTCGACGTGATCGAGCAGGTCGTGCTCCTCGAACCACTTGATGACGGCCTCGCGGCACTCGTCGCGGTTCATGCCGGTGAACTCGCCGTAGCCTTCGACGACCACCGCGTGCTCGTCGAAGATGTTGATCTGCGGCAGGTCGTGAGCCTGACCCATGGCGTAGTCGTTGGGGTCGTGGGCAGGGGTGACCTTAACGAAGCCGGAACCAAAGTTAGCGTCGACATGCCAATCCTCAAAGATGGGAATCTCGCGGTCGACGATGGGGAGCTTGACGGTCTTACCCACAAAGGCGGCCTTCTCGGGGTCCTTCGGGGAAACGGCGACGCCCGTGTCGCCGAGCATGGTCTCGGGACGCGTGGTGGCGACGACGATGTAGTCCTGGCCGTTGACCGGCTCGGTCAGCGGGTAGCGCAGGTGCCACAGGTGGCCCTTCTCGTCCTTGTACTCGGCCTCGTCGTCCGAGATGGCGGTGGTGCAGTTGGGGCACCAGTTGACGATGCGCTTGCCGCGATAGATCAAGCCGTCGTGGTACCAGTCGCAGAAGACCTTGCGCACGGCCTGGGCGTAATCCTCGTCCATGGTAAAGCGCTCGTTGTCGAAGTCGACGGAGCAGCCCATACGCTTGATCTGCTCGACGATGATGCCGCCGTACTCGTGGGTCCAATCCCAGCAGGCGTCGACAAACTTGTCGCGACCGATCTCCAGGCGGCTGATGCCCTCGCTCTTGAGCTTCTTGTCGACCTTGGTCTGTGTGGCGATACCGGCGTGATCGGTACCGAGCACCCAGCGCGTGGACTTGCCGCGCATGCGAGCCATACGGATGATGGCGTCCTGAATGGAGTCGTCGGTGGCGTGACCCATGTGGAGCTTGCCGGTCACATTGGGAGGCGGAATGGTGACGGTGCAGTCGCCCACGCCCTCACGGCGCTTGTAGTAGCCGCCGTCGAGCCACTTCTGCAGGATCGCCGGCTCGTTGGTCGACGGATCGTAGTTCTTGGGCATCTCTTCCATATATCTCTCCCTGTCCCGCCAGCGTGTCCGCCTGCTTGGTTTTCGCTCGGTCAGGTCCTGGCTCGCACGAAGAGCACATTAAGTGCTCTTCGGCTCGTGCGGAATCTACGAAAACCAAGCAGGCGGACACGCCTTAGGTATCGATTACTTCAGTCTGAATTGACTTCGCTTTGGCTTAAACAAACACACAGAATAGCACAGGTAGTTGGGGTTATTGCGTATATATAAAATAGCCTCCGACCGCGGGTGGTCGGAGGCTATTTGCAAACACGTTTTTGGCTGGTTTAACCGTAGATGCGTTGGGGCTGCTCTTCGCCCTTTACGGAGGCTTCGGTCACGATGACCTTGGAAACACCCTCCTCGCTGGGGAGGTCGAACATCGTCTGCTGCAGCACGTCCTCGCAGATGGAGCGCAGGCCGCGGGCGCCGGTCTTGCGGGCAAGCGCCATGCGGGCGATCTCGTGCAGGGCGGCATCCTCAAACTCAAGCTCAACGTCCTCGAGCTGGAACATCTTGCGGTACTGACGCACCACGGCGTTCTTGGGCTCGGTCAGGATCGACACCAGGTCGTCCTCGTCGAGCGCCTGCGTCTGGGTGACGACGGGCGTACGTCCCACAAACTCGGGAATCATGCCAAAGGCGTTGAGGTCCTGCGGGAGCACCTGGCGCAGCAGGTCGTTCTCGTCGACCGAGGTAGGGCCGGCGATCTCGGAGTTAAAGCCCACGCCCTTGTTGCCCACGCGATCGGCGATGATCTTGTCCAGACCCACAAAGGCACCACCGCAGATAAACAGGATGTTGGTCGTGTCGATCTGCAGCAGCTCCTGCTGGGGATGCTTGCGGCCGCCGGTGGGCGGAACGCTTGCCACCGTGCCCTCAAGAATCTTAAGCAGCGCCTGCTGAACGCCCTCGCCCGAAACATCGCGGGTGATGGAGAGGTTCTCGGCCTTGCGGGCGATCTTGTCGATCTCGTCCACGTAGATAATGCCAACCTGCGCGCGCTCAATATCGCCATCGGCGGCATTGATGAGCTTGAGCAGGATGTTCTCCACGTCCTCGCCCACGTAACCGGCCTCGGTGAGCGCGGTGGCGTCGGCGATGGCAAACGGCACCTCGAGGATGCGCGCGAGCGTCTGCGCCAGAAGCGTCTTACCGGTACCGGTGGGGCCGAGCAGCAGAATGTTGGACTTGGCGAGCTCCACCTCATCCATATCATCGTCGAGCTGCGAGTCCAAACCGTCGTCAAAGGCCGAAAGCGCAGCACCGCCCTCGATCACGCGGCGGTAATGGTTGTACACGGCAACCGACATGGCGCGCTTGGCGTCCTCCTGGCCCATGACATAGGCCGAAAGCTCGTCATAAATCTCGTGCGGCGTCGGCACATGCGTAATGACCTGACGGGCGTCGTCCTCGAGCTCAAAGCCCTCGGCCTCGGGGTCCACGGCGGGCTGAGATGCAGCCTGCCCGTGATCGTTGAGAAAGCCCGGCAGCTTGCCGTTGCGGGCAGCGTCCATAAAGTCCGAAGCCAGCGACTCCTCCAAGATCTCGGAGCAGGCGGCGACGCACTCGTCGCAGATAAAGATGTTGGTCGGACCCTTTACAAGGCGGCGAACCTGCCCCTGCTCTTTTCCGCAGAAGGAGCAGCGGATGGGGTTGCCGTTCTCGTCAAAGTTGTCCTGCATGTTACCGGCCATCCTAGGCGTCCTTCGCGGCAAGGTCGCGCGAGGTGACGATACGGTCGATCAGGCCGTAGTCGAGGGCCTCGGCAGCGGTCAGGTAGTTGTCGCGCTCGGTGTCGGCCTGGACCTTCTCGATGGGCTGGCCAGAGGCGTCGGACAGGATCTGGTTGAGCTCGCGGCGGGTCTTCTTGATCTCCTCGGCCACGATCTCGATCTCGGTCTGCTGGCCCTGGGCACCGCCGCTGGGCTGGTGAATCATAACCTTGGAGTGCGGCAGGCAGAAGCGCTTGCCCTTGGCGCCGGCCGAAAGCAGCACGGCGGCCATAGACGCGGCCATGCCCACACAGATGGTAGAAACCTGCGGCTTGATGAAGTTCATGGTGTCCAGAATCGCCAGGCCGGAGTAGACCTCGCCGCCGGGCGAATTGATGTAGAGCGAGATATCCTTCTCGGCATCCTGGCTCTCAAGATGCAGCAGCTGGGCAACGACCAGGTTGGCACTGACGGAGTTGATCTCCTCGCCCAAGAAGATGATGCGGTCGTTGAGCAGGCGCGAATAGATATCGTAGCTGCGCTCGCCGCGCGGCGTCTGCTCGATAACGTATGGCACGAGGGCGGAATCGAACTTAGCGATCATACGCATCTCCATTTCTCTCTTGCGGACCAAATTGGTTCTAGATAAACGTACGGTGCCCGCATGCTATGCATTGGCTGGCACCGTACGAAGCTACCGGATAACCGGTGTATAACTTTACCCCATCACGGGCGCACGCATGCGCTCGCGGGCAAGGTGGCGAGAATTACTCGGCGTCCTTGGCGGTCTCGTCGACCTCGGTCACCTTGGCGTTCTCGACCAGGTGGTCGACGGCCTTGGAGCGACGGATGGACTCGCGGACGGCAGGCATGCGGCCATCGGCGATGAACTCGGCCTTTGAAGCCTCGACGTCCTTGACGCCGGCCTTCTCGAACTCGGCGTTGATATCATCCTCGGTGACCTCAATCTTGAGCTCACGAGCGAGGGCGTCGAGAGCCAGGGACTCACGGGCAACGTCGTTGGCCTGCTTGTGCAGGTCGCCGATGAACTGCTCCATGGTCAGGCCGGAAGCGGGCAGCCAGGTGTCCAGCGTCATGCCGCGGGCAGCGAGGTTGGACAGGAAGTTCTGGCCAAGCTCCTCAAAGACGGACTGCTCGTAGTCGGCGTCCATCTCGTCGAGCTGCAGACGCTCGGCGAGAGCGGAGACGCAACGGTTCTCCTTCTCGGCCGGGAGGCGGGAAGCCTTGTCCTGCTCGATCTCGATCTTGATGGCGTCGCGCATGGCGTCGATGCTGTCAAAGCCAAAGTCGGACTTGACGAGCTCGTCGGTGAGCTCGGGGGTGTTGCGAACCTTGATGCCCTTGACGGTGACCTCGACGGTGTGGGTCTCGGCCTCCTCGCCCTCCTCGACCTCGTCGGTCCAGGTGACGGTCTTGACGTCGTCAACGTTGGCGCCGATCAGGGCCTCGTTGAACTCCTTGGGGTTGCTGTCGCTACCGGCGATGAGCATGCGGCCCTCGGCGGCAAAGTTGTCGGCGTTCTCGACGGCCTTGAGGTCGACGGTGACGTAGTCCTCGGCCTCGACGGCGCGACCCTCGACGTCCTCGAAAGTGGCACGGTAGTTGAGGAGCATCTCGACCTGGTTGTTGATCTCGGACTCGGTGACCTCCGCAGGGGGCATCTCGATCTCGACAGCGTCGAAGGAGGAGAGCTCAGCGGCAGGACGCAGGGAGAACTCGACGGTGTAGGTGTAGTCCTCGTGATCCTTGGCGAGGTCGAGGTCCTTGTAGTCACCGTTCTTGGTGGGGACGATGTCCAGCTCGTTGAGGACGGCGGGCTCGTTGGCGGCGATCAGGTCATTGGTGGCCTGGGCGAGGGTAGCCTCGGCGCCAAGAGCAGAGTCGATGACCGGACGGGGGGCCTTACCGGCGCGGAAACCCGGGAAGCGGTACTTCTTGGCGGTGTCCTTGTAGGCCTTCTTGATCGCGGCGTCGACGTCGGCGGCCGGGATGGTGACCGTAGCGGTGAGCTTGGCGTCCTTGACGTCAGAAGCGGTGATGTTCAACACGTTCCTCCTCATACTGCCCAGCTTATCTGAGGTGCTGGTACCTTTATGCAACAAGCGTCGCGAGGGCATAAGCCGACGCGGGTGCGTTGGTGCGGGCGAAAGGACTCGAACCTTCACGGGAATCCCACCAGAACCTAAATCTGGCGCGTCTACCAATTCCGCCACGCCCGCATGAGCGCACAGACTAGGAATGATAGCAGATACGAGCGGCAAGCGCACGCACACCTTTTACAGGCTCACGACCTCACCACGAGTGCAAAAGGCGGGGCGAGTTGCCCCGCCCCGCAAATTACGACTTGTTCGCAGACCCGCTACTCCCCCAGCAGGGCCTTCTCGGGCGTGATCGGCAGTGAGCGCACCTGGTGGCCGGTGGCGTGTGCCACGGCCGAGGCCACGGCGGCGAGCGGCGTGTTGATGACGACCTCGCCGATCGACTTGGCACCAAACGGACCCGTCGGCTCGTAGCTCGGCTCAAAGGCCACGCGTATGCTGCCGATATCCAGGCGCGTGGGTAGCTTGTAGCTCATAAAGTTGCCGGTGCGCAGACGGCCGCGGTCATCGTGCTCGACAATCTCGTAGAGCGCGTGGCCGATACCCTGGGCAATGCCGCCCTCGGCCTGGACGCGCGCAAGCGCCTCGTTGATCACGGTGCCGCAGTCCACAGCCGCCGCGTAGTCCACAACAGTCACCTTGCCGGTGGCCTTGTCGACCTCGACCTCGGCAATGCCGGCCATAAACGGCGGGGGCGAAACGGGCAGGCAGGCAGAGGCATGCGAGGTCAGCGCGTCGCCGCCCGCGATGTTCTTGACGCACAGGTTGGCAAAGTCGCGCAGCGTGAGGTAGCGGTTCTGCTCGCGCGCGGCACGCTCGTCGGACAGACGCACGTACTGACCATCGAAGACCACATCGGCGGCGTCCACGTCCCACATCTGGGCGGCTTTGGAGCAAATCTTCTCACGCAGCTCGGTCGCGGCGTTCTTGGCGGCAAGGCCCGTCACGTACGTACCCGAGCTCGCGTACGAGCCGGCGTCGAACGGCGACACATCAGTGTCCACGCCGCGCACCACGATCATCGAACTCTCCACGCCCAGTTCCTCGGCGGCAATCTGCGCCAGGATCGTGTCGACGCCCATGCCGTTATCGGTGGCTCCGGTGCCGATGGTAATGAAGCCGTCCTCTTCCAGGCGCATGTCGATGCCGGCGATGTCCACGTTGGAAATGCCTGAGCCCTGCATGGTGAGCGCGCAGCCCAGGGCGCGCACGCGGTCGCCCAGGTCCACGGCTAGCGGCTTGTCGCGCCAACCGATCATGTCCATCGCGCGCAGCAGGCAGCGGTCGAGCGCACAGGCGTTGAGCTTCTCGTTGTAGTACTGCGGCATGGTCTCGCCCTCGCGCACAATGTTCTTAAGGCGCAGGTCGGCGGGGTCCATGTGCAGCATGTCGGCGAGCTCGTTGACGGCGCTCTCCACGGCAAACTGGCCTTGGGTGGCACCGTAGCCGCGATACGCGCCGCCGCGGTTGGTGTTGGTGTAGACGGCGTCCCAGCTAAAGCGGCTCGCCTTTACGTGGTTGTAGATGGGCAGGCTCTTGTGGCCCGACAGGCCGATCGTCGTGGTAGCGTGCTCGCCATACGCACCGGCGTTGGACAACGTATGCAGATCGATGGCCGTGATGGTGCCGTCGTTCATGGCGCCCAGCTTAACGGTCATCTGCATCTGGTGGCGCGAATTGCCCGCGGTGATGGTCTCCTCGCGGGTGTAGCAGCAGTAGCTCGGACGGCCAGTCTGCTGGGTCACGAACGCCACGAAGATCTCGCAGCAGCCCGTCTGCTTGGAGCCAAAGCCGCCGCCGATGCGCGGCTTAATGACCTGCACCTGCGACTGCGGAATGTCGAGCGACTGCGCGACCATGCGACGCACGTGGAAGGGCACCTGCGTCGAGGTGGTCACCGAGATGCGCCCGAACGCGTCGGTCGTCGCGAAGGCGCGGAAGGTCTCCATGGGCGCAGTCTGCGTGGCCTGGCTGGTGTAGGTGCGCTCAAAGACGATGTCGCTCTGGGCGAAGGCCTCGTCCAAGTCGCCAAAATCGCTGGTACCGCTGCACACCAGGTTACGAGCAACGTCGCCGCCCTGCGGGAACATAAAGGTCACGTCGCCCTCGGGGTGGACAACGATGTCGTTATCGAGTGCCTGGGTAAAGTCGAGCAGCGGCTCGAGCACCTCATAGTCGACCTTAATGAGTTTGAGCGCCTTGTCGGCAGCCTCCTCGGTCTCGGCGGCGACGATCGCCACTTCCTCGTTTTGGTAACGGACGAGGTTCTCGAGAATCAGGCGGTCGTAGGGACTCGGCTGCGGATAGCTCTGGCCGGCGATGGTAAAGCGGCGCTTGGGCACGTCCTCGTAGGTGTAGACGCCCACGACGCCCGGCACCTTAAGGGCGCGAGACGTGTCGATGGAGCGGATCTTGGCGCGGGCATAGGGGCTGCGCTTGAGCTTGACGATCAGGGCGCCGGCGGGCACCATATCGCCGGTGTAGACCGGACGACCCTCGAGCAGGGCCTTCGAGTCCTTCTTGGGCTGCTTGTGGGTGATCTGCTTGTAGGAGACGCCGTCAGAGCTCGTGTCGTTGACGGGCAGCTCGGGCATCTCAAAGCCAACCTGCACGCCGGACTCGTTGAGGAAGCGCACGATAGCGCGCAGCTGGCTCTCGTAGCCGCTGCAGCGGCAAAGGTTACCGGCAAGCTGACGTGAGAGCTCCTCACGCGTGGCGACGAGGCTCGGGTCCTCCTTGGCGGCGCGGGCAAGCGCCAGCACGTTCATGATAAGGCCGGGGGCACAAAAACCGCACTGCTCGGCGCCTTCGGCAGCCATCGCACGGGCAAGCGCCTCGGACTCGGCCTTGAGGCCCTCGAGCGTGGTGATGGAGCGGCCCTCGACGCGCGCGGCGGGAACCGAGCAGCTCAGAACCGGGTCGCCATCGAGCCACACCGTGCACAGACCGCAGTTGGTGGTCTCGCAGGCACAGCGCACCGACGCGCAGCCCTGCTCGCGCAGCAGCGCAAAGAGCATGGTGTCGGGGGCAATCTGAACCTTGACCTTGCGGCCGTTGAGCGTAAAGGAAAGATCGATGAGTTTGGCAGCCATTAGCGCACCTCGCTAGAATCGACGCCGGGCACGCGGCGGCAGGAATACTCATCCGTGGCAAACTTAGGAATCTGCACGCCCTCGAGCTCGTGCGCAAGCGCGGCCGAAAGCTCGATGCCGGCGGCGCGACGCACGGCCTGAATCGCCAGCGGGGCCGAGATGCGGCGGCGGTAGTCGGCCGAGCCCCACAGGTTGGTGCCATAGCTCAGCGCGCGTACGGACGCGGCCAGGGCGCGCAGCTCGTCCTCTGAAGGCTGCTCGTTCACCAGGCCACATGCCTCGCCCTGCAGCAGGGTCGCGCGCAGCGGGCGGGCGCCCACGGTGACATGCCAGCTGTTGTCCCACCAGGCGGCGGTGACGTTTAAGGAGGGGAAGTCAGTCGCGGCCTTGCGCACGGCTTCATAGCTCGCACGGTAATCGTGCTTAACGACCACGACGTGCTCGATCACGTCGCGCACATAGCCCATGTCCACGAACTCGGCGAGCGGCACGCGGCCGGCACCCGTCAGCTCAACATACGAATCGAGCGCCAAAAATGCCGAGAGCACGTCCGAAAAACCAAAGCGACCGTAAATGCTGCCGCCCACCGTGGCGGTGTTGCGCAGCTGCACGCCCACGATATCGTGGACGGCGAACTCAAAGACATGGTTGACAAGCGCGTTGAGCCCGGCATGGCGCTCGAGCTGGCGCAGGGTACACATGGCACCGATGCGAAACTCGGTCTCGGTCTCCTCAATCTGATCGAGTCCGCAGGCCGAAAGGTCAATCGCCGTCGCCACGCGACGCGAACCCAGGCGCATCCAAATGCCACCGCTCACAATCTTGTTGTTGCGGTTCTTCTGTAAGAGCTCATAGGCTTCGGCCGCGTTTCCAACACGGACGTAGGTACCGAACTTGAGCACGTTCTCCCCCATCTCTTCACTTGTCCAGTACGTTTAAGTGTACCAAACGAGGGGGCACAGCCATCGTCACCATAGAAAAAGGCTCCCAGCCGGAATGGCTGAGAGCCTTATCACATGTTATGTCGAGCGAAGATTTAGCAGACGCCCTGGGCGAGCATGGCGTCGGCGACCTTCAGGAAGCCGGCGATGTTGGCGCCCATGACGAAGTTGCCCTCCTGGCCGTACTCCTTGGCGGTGTCGTCCACGTTGTGGAACATGCCGCGCATGAGCTGCTCGAGCTTGCCGTCGACCTCCTCGAAGGTCCAGGACAGATGCTCGGCGTTCTGGCTCATCTCCAGGCCGGACACGAGCACGCCGCCGGCGTTGGCAGCCTTACCGGGCATAAAGGCAACGCCGTTCTCCTGGAAGTAGGTCGTAGCCTCGATGGTCGTGGGCATGTTCGCGCCCTCGCCGACCACCTTGCAGCCGTTGGCGACGAGCGCCTGGGCGTCCTCGAGCAGCAGCGTGTTCTCGCGAGCGCAGGGCAGCGCGATGTCGCAGGGCAGCTGCCACACGCCGCGGCCGTCGCCCTCGTGCCACGTGGCATTGGGCTTCTCGTCAACGTACATGGCGAGCGTAACGCCCTTGTCGTGGCCGGAACGCTTCTTGTTGTAGACATGCTCGAGCACGGTGTAGTCAATGCCGTCGGGATCCTCGACCCAGCCGTGAGTATCGGAGCAGGCGAGCACCTTGCCGCCGAGCTGGGCGACCTTCTGGACCGCGTAGATAGCGACGTTACCGGAGCCGTGAACGACGACGTTCTTGCCCTCGAAGGAGTCGCCGCGGCTCTTGAGGTACTCGTCCACAAAGTAGACCAGGCCGTAGCCGGTAGCCTCGGTACGGGCGAGCGAACCGCCAAAGGAGAGGCCCTTGCCGGTGAGGACGCCGGTCCACTCGTTGGTCAGGCGCTTGTACTGACCGAACAGGTAGGCAACCTCGCGGCCGCCAACGCCCAGATCGCCGGCGGGAACGTCGGTGTTGGGGCCGATGTGGCGATAGAGCTCGGTCATGAAAGACTGGCAGAAGTGCATGATCTCGTTGTTGGACTTGCCCTTGGGGTCAAAGTCGGAGCCGCCCTTGCCGCCGCCCATGGGAAGGGTGGTCAGGCTGTTCTTGAGGATCTGCTCCAGGCCCAGGAACTTGAGCATGCCCAGGGTGACCGTCGGGTTAAAGCGCAGGCCGCCCTTGTAGGGTCCAATGGCAGAGTTGAACTCGACGCGGTAGCCGCGGTTGACCTGGACCTTGCCCTGGTCGTCGACCCAGGGGACACGGAACATAACGATGCGCTCGGGCTCGACGAGGCGCTCCAGCAGGGCGGCCTCCTCGTACTCGGGGTGGGCGTCGAGCGCCGGCTGGATGGTGCCGAGGATCTCGGTCGCGGCCTGGATGAACTCAGGCTGCTCGGGATAGCGGGCCTTGAGCTCTTCGAGAACTTTCTGCGTGTAGCTCATGCTTCCTCCAATGATGGGAAACGAAAAATGTTGATCGCGGCACCCCATGCGCCGCGAGCTTTATCGAATATGGATAATATCGCACTGTTGCAGCAAAGTTTCGCATAAGCCGACGAGCAGATGTTTCGTTTTGATTACGATGCAGGTAGAAGCGTTTTCGAGTGTCTGACGCGCAAAACCCGTGTTTCAAACCTGTTTCGTCCACGTGTTCCAAACCACCACATTGGGGACAGGCACCTTTGTGGGGGTTTGGTGGTTAGAGGACGAGTTGGTGGTAGTCGGCGGGGGTTACGCGGCCCTCGGTGGCGGCGCGGAAGGCGGCGAGGGCATCGCCCGAGAACGGCATGGCCCAGCACAGGCCGCAACCTGCAGTAATGGAGCCGGGCAGCGGCATGATGCGCCCGGGCACACCGGCATCCAGGCACAGCTGCTCGCATTCCATCACATCGAAGGTGCTGTCAAACGAAACGATGATCTTGCGTTCGTGGTCGAGGGCATCACCGGACGGGCCTTCGCGGTGTGCATCACGATACGCCGCGGCGGCCGCTTCCTCTTCCGCAGTATGACCACAGCCACCGCAGCCGCAGGTACAGGGCTCGGAACCATCGCAAGTGCAAGGCTCTCCCGTGTCGGGGCAAATATCGTGAGACATGGCAACTCCAATCGTCTAGGCGAGCAACTCGGCCGCCGCAAACTCCTCGGGCGTATTGACGTTTTCGAAGCAGAGCGTCGAGCCCGCGGCCTTAACAATCTGCGGCTCATCCATATAACCGGCCTGAACGCGACTGATCAGGCAGCGAATGCGCTGTCGGTCGCAGGAGAGCAGCTCTTGGGCAACCGGAGCACACGCATCACGGCGCCAGACGGCGCAAAGCGGCTCAATCCCCCGCTCCTCGCGCGGCACGCACACGTCGAGCGCCTCGGCCTCAACACGATCGGCAAGCGCGCCGATGAGTTCCGGCGAGACAAACGGCATATCACAGGCGACGATCGCCACGAGCGGCAGCCGGGCCGCAGTCAGCGAACTCGCGATGCCGCGCATGGCGCCCGCCGACCCCTCAAGGTCCGCCACCACACGCGGCACCAAGCCGCCAAACGCGCACTCCTCAAGGTAGGCAAGCTCGCTGGGACGCGAAGTCGTCACGACTAACTCGCCGGCAACTGGCGCCAGCCGACCCAGCACGCGCTCGATCAAGGGCTCGCCACAAAACGCCATGCGCGCCTTGTCGCAACCCATGCGCGACGACAGCCCGCCCGCTTGGACGACACAAGAAAGATCGGCACGTCTTACGGTAGTCATACGGCAAAACACCCCCATCGGCATGCTCGAAACCCGGTGCACGAAGCTAAATACCGTCGCCGATAAAGCGGGCGGCACGGCAAACCCATGCAAAAACAAAACAGCGCCTTTGCGGCACGCAGCAAGACCGCGAGCACAAAAGCGCTGGTAGCGTATGGCGGGAACGTATGTGAATCGAACACATCCAAGACGTTTTGCACGCCTCGCAACGGTTTTGAGGACCGCGGAGCCCACCGGAGCCCATCCGTTCCCAAGTGCGGCGGTATTTTACCAAACCGAGCAGCCAATCTAGCGCAGGGACCTCAGGCCGCCGGCATCCTTGTCGAGCACCGTAAAGCGCACGGCATCCAGGTGCTCCAAGATGCTGATGGCGCGTTTGCGCGACACGCCCAGGGCCTCGCGCAGCACGCTCGTGGTGGCAGCGCCGCCGGCTGCCTCAATGGCGGCGGCGACGAGTTCACGTGCATGGGCCTCGGCGGCAGCGGACAGGGCAACGTCGCGCTCGACCTTAACGATAGAGCGATTGAGCGAAAGCTCGCGCAGGGCGCGCGTCATAGTGTCGCGGCCGAGCTGCAACTGCTCGCCCACCTCGGGCAATGTCGGTGCATCGAGGCCGGCTTCGTCCAGCAAGGCAACGATACGTTCGCAGGCCTCGCGCACCACACGCGCCGCGGCGGCAGCGGAGTGCGGGTCGAACACCTCGGCGCCCTCGGAGGCACACACGCCGCGCGAGCAGCCCTCGGCAATCAGAGCCGCGGCAACGCCTTCATCAGCGGAAGGCCACGCAGCATGGGCAACGGCGCCGGGCGTAAAGCCCGTCTCCTTGGGAGACGCCGCATGCATGGCTGACAGGGTCGCCGCCAGAGCATCCATCGCGGCGTCGAGCACCACGGCGTCCGCAAAGAGGGCCGCATCACCCACGGCAAGCTTGCGAACGGAGCCCTGCGACACCAACCCGCGCAGTGCGGCATCGACCTCGCCGACGCCAAGATCCAAAGCCTCGGCAACATCAACCGCCGTAACCGGCAGCATCTGCAGCGCCAGCCAAGCACCCACACCGCCCGCGATATCGCCGGACTCAAGCGCCGCAAACAGTGCGCGCTCGCCGGCAGAAAGCTCGCGCGAGCGACGGCAGCGCGAAAGCAGCACGCGCCCGCCGCCGATGAGCATAACGGGCGAATACGACAGCACCACGGCATGGTCTCCGGCACACAGCGGCAGCGGCTCCTCCAGGCGCACCTGCACGGTACGGGTCTCGCCCACCGCCATGGGGGCCTCGCCCTCCAAAAGCATGATGCGGCCGACGACCTCGGCCGTGCCGGCCATCACATGCACACGCGCGCCCGACTCGAGCACGCGCGGCTTGGTGCCCTCGCGGCCCAGGTAGGTGAACGTCATCATAAAGCGCAACGTCTGGCCAAAGCGGTCCGCCACGCCCAGCATCTCGCCACGGTCAAGCGCCGCGACACCGTCACCAACTAGGTTGAGCGCCACACGCTGACCAGGCAGCGCGCGCGGCGTATCGCCATGCACCTGAATCCCGCGCACGCGACAGACCGTACGCGACGGCAAAGCCATCAGCTCGTCGCCCACCGCAACCGGCGCATCATGCAGCGTTCCCGTCACGACAGTGCCGACGCCCTTGATCGTAAAGCAGCGGTCAATCGGCAGACGAGGCGCGGCATCGCTCCGCTCGGCACGGTCGCGACAGGCACCCCAGCAAACACCCACCTGCTCGTCGAGCACCGCAAGCAGCCCGTCGATCCCCTCGCCCGTCTTGGACGACACGGGCACGATCGGCGCGCCCGCAAACACGGTGCCCGACAAAAAGTCATCGACATCGAGCTCGGCAAGCTCGGTCATCTCGGCGTCGGCCAGGTCGCACATCGTCAGCGCGACCACCATATGCGTAACGCCCAACAGCTCCAGCACATGCACGTGCTCGCGGGTCTGCGGCATTACGCCCTCAACGGCAGAGACCACCAGCACGGCAACGTCGATGCCTGTCGCACCCTGCACCATAGCGCGCAGGTAATGCGCGTGGCCCGGCACGTCGACAAGGCCAACGATCTTGCCGCTCGGCAGTGCCAGTTCGCCAAAGCCCAGCTCCACCGTCATGCCCCGGCGACGCTCAACCTCCAGACGGTCGGGATTCTTGCCGGTCAGCGCCTCGATCAGTGCGGACTTACCGTGGTCAACGTGACCCGCCGTGCCAACGATAACGGGGCACTCCACCAGCGTTTGAACCTCACTCATCGAGCAACCGCCTTCTTAACGCACGCGACGAGCGTCGACGCCGCCGTCTCGATATCGCGGTCGCCCACAAGCGTACGGACGTCAAACAAAATGCGATCGTGCGAGGTTCGCGTGACGACCGGCGTGTCGAAGTCCTGGACAAGCGAGCGCTTGAGCGCGTCGACCGTCAGGCGCTCGTCAACAAGACGCACGGCAACGCACATCGTGGGCAGCTCCACGGTAGGCAGCGAGCCGCCACCGGGGGTCGACGATTCCTCGACGATTTCCACCTGCACGGCACACGGGCAGCCAGCCTTATCGAGACCCGCCACAATCAGCTCGCGCAGCTTGCGGGCACGTCGTTCCAAATGGGCCTGTGGCATCGTAAGCATACTGAGCACCGGAATATCACGATGGGCCACGTCGGCACCGTCCATGTAGATGCGCAGTGTAGCCTCGAGCGCCGCCAGTGCGAGCTTGCCCGGGCGTAGGGCACGCATAAGCGGATGCGACCCGCAGGCCTGGACCAGATCGCGACGGCCCATGATAATGCCCGCCTGTGCGGCACCGAGCAGCTTATCGCCCGAGCACGACACCAGATCGAGCCCTGCCGAAACCGAAGCCGGCGTGGTTTCTTCGCCGCCGCGCACCAAGATGTCGTCGGGCAACAGCGCGCCCGAACCCTGGTCCTCGTAGAACAGCAGACCATGCTTGTGGGCCAGGGCGGCAAGCTCCCGAGAGCCCACTTCCTCGTGAAAGCCCTCGATGCGATAGTTGGAAGGATGGACCTTGAGGATCATCGCCGTATCGGGCGTGATGGCTTGCTCATAATCAGCCAGGTGCGTGCGGTTGGTGGCGCCGACCTCGACGAGTTTGGCGCCCGAAGCCGCCATGACATCGGGGATGCGGAAGCTGCCGCCGATCTCGACAAGCTCGCCGCGGCTGACGATAACCTCTTTGCCCGCGGCATGGGTCGCCAGCACCAGCAGCACCGCGGCGGCGTTGTTGTTGACCACGAGCGCGTCCTCGGCACCGGTGAGTGAGCGGATGAGCTGCGCGGCATGCTCCTTGCGCGACCCTCGCGAGCAGGTGTCGACGCTGTACTCGAGCGTGCTGTAGCCGCGCGCGACCTCGGCCACGGCCTTTGCCGCCGACTCCGCGAGCGGGGCGCGGCCCAAGTTGGTATGGATGACCACACCCGTGGCGTTGACGGCAGGGCGCAGGCTCGGCAACGCGGAGCGGTGCGCACGCCACTCGATGGCCGAGGCAAGGTCGCGCTTAGAGCGCGGGGCAGCACCGGCGCGAATGGCTGCGCGCTCCTCGTCGAGCTCGGCCGTCACGGCGGCATGCACCACCGCGTCGCAGGTCTCCCCCGCCGCCTTCACGACCGGCCACTCGGCAAGCAGCTCGTTGACGGAAGGAATGGCGCGCAGGCGGGCGCGTACCTCATCGGACATGTTCTGGCTATCGCTCATGTACGGCCTTTCAAAAGAAACGTGGATCAGTCTAATGCATCAGCTGAGTCAATTACTCGTTATTATCCTCGCGCGCCGCGATCTTTTCCACGCGAACGGCGTTTTCCTGGGTGAGCGCGGCACCCGTCAACGGGTCCCAGCGCAGCGGCGTATGGTCGAGTGGGCCCATGCCCAAGGCTTGAGCGCCACCGGCATCGGCGCCAAACGAACGCCCGCCGGGGGCGGCCGAGGTGAAGATGCACGCCGGATGCAGATACGGCGTCGTCTCCACGCGCACGCGGTCGCGGCCCAAATCGCTCACAAGTTCGACGACCTCGCCATCGGCGATGCCCATGTGCGCAGCGGCATCGGCATTCATCTGCACGGCATCCAGGTCCGATCCAGCCTCAGCGGCACCTTGGGCCGCGAGCCTGCGCGAAGTATGCGACTCAAAGGGACGGTTGCCGCTAATGAGGCGAAACATCCCCGGGCCGGGCTCCACCATCGGCGCAATCCAGCCTGGCACGCGTCCCAGACCGGCTCGTTCCCACACGTCGCTTGCCAGCGCAATTTTGCCGCCATCCAAGGGAATCACCGGCTCGCCTGTACGCGACGGCAACGCAACACCCGTGTCGGCCCAGCCGCGCTCCTTGAGCTCGTCCAGATTGATCCCAAACGACGCCACCTGGGCAGCCGCTAGATCGTCGGACGTAAACTGGAAGTACTCGCCCGCGCCACACGCCTGCGCCAGACCGGCAAAAATCTCCCGACCGGGACGTGTGTCGTCATGCTGCACGGGCAGCACGGCGTTGCGGTAGAACACGCGCGCATCGTTGACGCCCGCCACCGTTCCCACGCCGCGGTCGGCCTCCAGATACGTCACGTCGGGCAGCACGAAGTCAGAAGCACGTGCCGTCTCGGACCAGCGAATATCAATCGTCACAAGCAAGTCGAGCCGCTGCAAAATACTCAACCAAGCCTGTGCATTGCCATAGCCCGCACCAGGGTTACTGGCATAGACGATGAGCCCACGCAAATCGCCGGCAAGAATCGACTGACCGATGGTCGTGCACAGGCCGCGCTCGGGATCGACGAGCGGATAGCGCTCGGACCCCAGCTTGGGCCCACGCGGCACCGGCGGCGTCGCAAAGCGCGTGGGATCGAGGTCGCCCAACACAAGCGGCGTGGGCGGATTGAGCGCGCCGCCCGCATGCCCGATGCAGCCCAGCAGCACATCGACCAAGCAGATAGCGCGCGCGGTCTGGGTGCTATTGGCATACGCGATACCGATGCCACCATGAAAGCCCGCATCCACCACAGCGGCAGGCGCGGCGGCAGCGAGATCGCGCGCCGTGGCGACAATCTCTGCGGCCGGCACGTCGCACATCGACTCGGCCCACTCGGGCGTCCAAGGACGGGCCGCCTGCGCCAGCTCGTCAAAACCCGTGGTATAGCGGGCAACGAACTCGTGGTCGTACAAGTCCTCGGCAATCAGCACGTGGGCGATGCCCAGCAGTAGTGCCAAATCGCAGCCCGGGCGCACGCGCAGCCAGCGGTCGGCAAGCGCGGCGGAGCCGCTGCGCCGGGGGTCGACCACGATAATCTTCGCCCCGCGCCGGCGCGCATCGTTGAGCGCATCGACGGCCCCCATCGTCGATGAATCGACGATGGAACGCCCCAGGTACATGATGCAGTCGGTATGTGCCAGGTCGGAGGCGGGGCTATAGCCCAGGCTGTGCTCCCAACCGGTAAGTCGGCTTACCTCGCAGGCGCCATCGGCACCGTACACGTTGGGCGAGCCCAACGCATGCATAAAGCGATACGCCCAGTAGCGGTCGAACGAGGGAACGCCGAGCGTCATGCCCAGCGCGCGCGGACCATGCCCGTCAACAATCCCCAAAAGGCGCTCGGCAATCTGAGCAAACGCCTCGTCCCAGGTAATCGCATCGAACCCCGAGCCATCCCGGCGGCGTCGCATGGGGTGCACAATGCGGTCGCGCTCGTCAAACGGCATTGCCAGGCGATGGCGCCCGCGGGCGCACAGGGCACGCGCCGCGCACGGATGCCCCACAACCGGCAACTCAGCCACCACACGACCGTCCTCAACGCGTGCCGCAAAGGCGCAATCGGCATAGCATCCCCCGCATGTGGTCACCACGGCGCGACCGTCACGCTTCACAGCAGATGCCATCTCGATTACCCCTTTCATCAGCCAAACACAACAGGCCAACAGCCCGACAACGAGCCCCAGACCCAAATAGCCTCCCGCACGGCAACGCCCCGCGGGAGGCCCAACGTCAAACAGACGGTACCTTACGCCTCGGACTTCTTAGCGTAGATAAACCAGTAGCCGAGCGCGATCAGAACCGCGCCGCCCACGATGTTGCCCAGCGTGGCGGCGGACAAGTTAAACGCAATGCCCGCAGCGTTGAGTGCATCGGCGCCGGCGACGTCGGCACCATAGCCGAACGCGTGCATCACGGCACCCATGGGCAAAAAGTACATGTTGGCGACGCAGTGCTCAAAACCGCAGGCCACAAAAGCGGCGATGGGCAGCAGAATGCCCACAACCTTATCGACCACGGTCTTGCCGGCGGTACCGATCCACACGGCCAGGCACACAAAGATGTTGCACAGGATGCCACGGAAGAAGATCGTCACCCAGTCGATCGTCACCTTGCCGGCGGCGACGCTCACCATGGAATTGGCGACCGCCTCGCCGTTGAGCTTGTAAATACCGGCCATATACACCAAAAAGACGATGAACAGGGCACCGACAAAATTGCCGACCCACACGACGACCCATGCCTTGAGCATCTGAGCCAGGGTGATCTTTTTGCTCTTGAGCGCGCAGACCATAAGCGAATTACCGGTAAACAGCTCGGCGCCGCACACCAGTACCAGCACCAGGCCCAGGCAAAAGCACAGACCGCCCACGACGCGCTGGGCACCCCAGCCCAGCGTGCTGTCGCTCAAGAACACGGTAAAGAACAGGCCACCGAAGGCAATAAACGCACCGGCGAACATTGCCAACAGAAAGGCCTTTGCGACCGGCAGGTTGGCCTTGGTCACGCCGGCGGCCTCGGTCTTGGCCTCGATCGCGGCGGGCGCCAGGCAATCGGGAGCGGGATATTCTGCCTTGGAATCTGCCATGTCAATCACTTCTTTCCTAATCAGCAGGGACAAGCGCACCTATTGCTCTTGTCCCAAGCGGACAAAGTGGGAAAAGTCGTTGGCGGCCACGGCGTCGTACACGGCGTCGACGGCGTCAAAGACTTCCGGGGACATGGGGTTGTAGAACTCCGTGTCGCCCGGCTGAATCCCTATGAAGACGATATCTTCGCACGATTGCTCAATCTCTTCGATCAGAATCGACAAGGGAAGCGAATGCGTGGTGAACATCGACTTGCGCGCGACGTCGGTCTTATCGAGCAGGCGGATGGCACCGACGGGCAGCGCCATGTCGGCGGCATCGACCAACACTAGGCGCGGCGGACGCTCGCGCTTGACCTCGATGATGTCGTCCTCGGGCGTCTGACCACCGTCGATGGTGTACCAACCGGCGATGGGCGTGTCCTCCATCTTTTTGGAGAGCACGGGGCCAGCGGCATCGTCGGCGCGCAGCACGCTTCCCGCCGTGAGCACAATGCCCGCAAACGGGGCGTCGTTCACACGGCCATCCACAACGCGACCCATTACTGCAACCTCCCCGTCAGATACACGCCCGACACATCGCGCACGCGCTCAACCAGATCGCGAAACTTCATTAAGAACGCAACCTGCTGGGCATGCAGGCCAAAGTCGTCATCGAACACCGAGATGCCGGCCTTGGCCGAACCGCGAAAACCGCGATCGTCGAGCAGCGTGTCACAGGCCTCGAGCAGCGACGGCACCGCCGCCTTGTCGAGCTGGCACTCGCCAAAGGAGCGGATGGCCTCGAACTTGGTCTTGGCCTCCCCCTCCGGCAGCGCGTCGATAAGCGTATAGAACACGTTCACCGGCACCGACAGGCGCGGCTCAAAGCAGTCGAGCACGCCGGTGTGGTGGCCCACGGCGAGCGTGTAGTACAGCACGTCGCAGGCCTCCTGGGGAACGTCTTCCTCGGTCTCCACAAACTTACGCGTGAGCTCATAGAAGACCACCTGGTCGGGCGTATGGCCCAGGCAGGGGTCGGCGACGCCCTCGGCGGCCTCGTCGCTTGCGCGCGAGGCATCGCCAAAAGAGCCGCCGAGCATGCCGGGGCCCGCAAAGTAACCAGAGCGGTCCGTGAGCTCCATCTAGCGACCTCCGGCCAGTACCAGATCCTGTAACGCCGAGTACACCTCAACGCGGCGAGGATCATCCTGCTTGTCGATGAGCAGCGCCATGGCACCGCGGATATCGCCCTTGGGCGCGCCCTCGAGCGTATCCATAAACTCGTTGGCCAAGTCGCGGCCGTAACGGTAGCCGCTCATGGCGCGAGCCTCGCGCTCGATGGCAACGCGCAGCTTGTACGGCACGCCGGGGTGCAGGATATCGGCCTGCTCGCCGGCGGCCTCCACCGTGGTCTCGGCATGGAGCTTTTGGTCCAGCAGGCCAAGTGCCATGGCAAAGCCGTAGATGGTCTGCGCGGGGCTGGGCGGGCAGCCGGGGATATAGACATCGACCGGCAAGATCTTGTCCGTGCCACCCCAGACGCAGTAGTTGTCGTAGAAGATGCCGCCGGTGCAGCCGCACGCGCCATAGGACACCACGATCTTGGGATCGGGTGCGGCCTCAAAGGCGCGCAGGGCCGGCATGCGCATGGCACGCGTTACGGCGCCGGTGTACAGCAGCACATCGGCGTGACGGGGCGAGGGCACGACCTTGATGCCAAAGCGCTCGACGTCGAAGACGGGCGTGATGGAACCGAAGATCTCGATCTCGCAGCCGTTGCAGCCGCCGCAGTCAACACGGTAGACGTACACCGAGCGCTTGATCTTCTTAAGAAGGGTCGCCTTGGCCTTCTCGATGCTCTCGTCGAGCTCGATCTTGGTCGGGCGGTACTGGAGCCGCTCGGGCAAAAGCGTGGGTTCGGCCATGGTTACTCCTCCTTCGTTTCAAAATCCATGATGATGCCCTCGACCGGCGCCGGACCGGCGGGAATCTCGGGCGCATCGGGGTTGAGCTCGCGGTCGATATACTCCGGGTTCACGCCGTGGCCGCCCAGATACTCCATGCCGGGGCCCTGGGGCTCACCGGACGCAAGCGTCTCGTTGGCAGCCATGCCGGCAGCGTTGCCGGTCTTTACGGCCGAGGCGGCGCGCAGGGCGTCGAGCTCGCGCTTGCACTCCTGGCACATACCGACGGTACGGGCAGCCTGCTCGGCCTCCATGCCGCCGGCCTTTTGCAGCAGGCGCTTTGCGTAGTCGATCTCCTTGTGCGGGGCAAACGGCTTGCCGCAGCGCGAGCAGTGCTCGAGCGTATAGACGCTCTTGCTGGTGAGGTCGTCCTTGCTCATGACGGCAAGCTCAAACTCCTCGGTGAGCTTGATGGCCTCCATGGGGCAGGCTTCCTCGCAGCGGCCGCAAAAGATGCAGCGGCCGTAGTCGATCGACCAGGTAATGGTATCGGCCGCAAGGTCGGTGTCCATGCGAATGGCATCGGCCGGGCACGCCACGCCGCAGGCACCGCAGGCGATGCAGAGCTCGGCATTGTGCTCGGGCTTGCCGCGCATGTCCTTATTGGTGGGGAACGGCGCAAACGGGTACTTGACCGTCGCGTCGCCGGCCTTGGCGTTAACCTTCCAAAGCTTCAGCATATTAGAGCGCCTCCTCATCGAGCGGAGCGGCCAAGGTGCCCTCGCCCGCAAGCGGCGACTTGTCGCGCCAGACGTTCTCGAACTGCTCCTTGTCGAGCACGTGGTCGCGCTTGGCGGCGACATCGGTCACCGTCACGCGATCGGTGCAGGAGTAGCACGGGTCGAGCGAGCCGACGATCAGCGCCGCGTCGCCCACGGTGTTGCCGCGGAACATGTAGCGCAGGACCGGCCAGTTGCTGTACGTGGCGGCCTTGGCGCGCCAGCGGTAGCACTTCTGGTTATTGCCGAGCATGGCCCAGTGCACGTCCTCGCCGCGCGGCGCCTCGGTGGCGCCGATGGCGTACTTGTGCGGGGTGTACTCCCAATCCGTGGTGAGGATGGGGCCCGACGGGCAGTTCTCGAGCATGGTCTCGATCATGTCGATCGAATCGTAGACCTCCTGGATGCGGACGGCGGTACGGCCGAAGGCGTCGCAGGTGTCGGCCGTGGCGGCGTGCATCTTTTGGACGTCCGGATCGGCGTAGCCGTCGAAGGGATGGTCAAAGCGCACGTCGCGGGCATAGCCCGAGCCACGCATGAGCGGGCCGACCGGCGAGAAGTCGCGTGCAATCTTGCGGTCCAAGATGCCGATACCGCTCGTACGCTCAATAAAGTTGGGCGTGGAGAGCAGCACGTCGACGAGCTCCTGAACCTCGGAGCGCAGCTGGTGGATGGTCGTGAGCGTGGAGAGCTTCTGCTCAGCCAAAATGTCGCGACGCACGCCGCCAATCACGTTGAGGCCGTAGGTCTTGCGGTGACCGGAGAGCTTCTCGGCCAGGTCCATGGACTTCTCGCGGACGCGGAAGAACTGCTGGAAGCCGGAGTCGAAGCCCGTGTAGTGCGACGCCAGGCCAATGTTGAGCAGATGCGAGTGCAGGCGCTCAACCTCGAGCATGATGGCGCGGATGTACTGGGCGCGCGGCGGGACATGGATGCCCTGAGCGCGCTCGACGGCCTCGGCGTAGGCCACCGAGTGGGCGCAGCCGCAGATGCCGCAGATGCGGTCGGCGAGGAACGTCACGGCGTCATAGTTCAGGCGCGTCTCGGCAACCTTCTCCATGCCGCGGTGCACGTAGAACAGACGGTAGTCGGCGTCGACGATCGTCTCGCCCTCAACGAACAGGCGGAAGTGGCCAGGCTCGTCGGAGGTAATGTGCAACGGGCCCATGGGAACGAGCGTCGTCTCCTTGCCCTTGGTATCGGCCAAGAACTCGTAGTTTTCCATGTCGCTCGCGGGAGCGGGACGGAAGCGGTAGTCCATGGAGTCCTTGCGCAGCGGGTACAGGCCGCTGGGCCAATCGTCGGGCAGCACCAGGCGACGACGATCGGGCAGACCCTCGGGGATCAGGCCGAACATATCGCGCAGCTCGCGCTCGCCCCACACGCAGGCGGGAACGAACGGCGTCACGGACGGGAACGTCATCTTGGCGGGATCGACCTCGGCACGCACGGTCACCCAGCCGGGGTCCTCCCCCTCCATGGAGATGACGTAGTACACGGCATAACGGCCGCACAGGCTGCGCTCGTCGTTGCCGATGATCACGGGGATCCAGCCGTAGCGTTCGTAGTACAGGTAGTGGACGGCCTCGGGCAGCTTGTCCTGCTTGACGGTGATCGTCAGCTGGTCCTCGCACTGCCACTCGACCTTCTCGATGCAGCCCGGAACGGCGCGGCGCAGGGCCTCGACATGGCTCTCGCAGCGACGGGCATACACCTTGTTCTCAGTTTCAATCATTCGTTACTCCACCTCGCTCTGAGCGGTCTCGGTACCGAACACAGCGCGGTACATCGGCGTCGCGTGAAGTTCCTCGGTGCTCTGCTCGAGCACGATGCCGGTAGCGGTCTCCACACCGTGCACGAGGGGCAGCGGGGTGGCAATGCCAAACCACAAGATCATGACAGCCAGGATGATTTCGGGGATAAGCATGAGCGCCGGGGCCTCATGCTTGCCCATGCCCTGGGGCGCATGGCCGAATACCGACTTGAGTGCGATACGGGTGAGCGCGGAGATGGCCACGGTAAGACCGAGGGCGACCACGACGACCAGCCACATGGGACCGGCGGTAACACCGGCGACAAAAGTCAGGAACTCAGAGATGAACATGCCAAAGGGCGGGAAGGCGGCAAGGCCGAGCAGCGCCAGGATGGCGAGCGCGGCGGTTGCGGGCGCAACCTCGACGACGCCCTGGATCTTGGCCAGGCTACGCGTGCCAAAGGCGTGCTGGATGTTGCCGGACACGCAGAAGGCAAGCGTCTTGGTAAAGCCGTGGAACACGCAGTGCAGCAGGGCCGCGGCGATACCCAGCGGGCCACCGATACCCAGGCACAGGGCGATAACGCCCACGTTCTCCACAGACGAGTACGCAAAGCGGCGCTTGAGGTCGTCCTGGCGAAACATCGAGAGTGCCGCCACCAAAATGGACAGCGTGCCGACGATCAACAGCAGAAGTTGCGGATACTCGGCACCCACGGCCTGGATGGTAAAGCCGTAGAAGCGCATGATCACAAGCATGGCACACTTAAGCAGAACACCCGAGAGCAGGGCCGAGACAGGACTCGGAGCCTGAGAGTGGGCATCGGGCAGCCAAGTGTGCATGGGGAACAGGCCGGCCTTGGTGCCAAAGCCGATCACGATAAACGCAAAGGCGAGGCGCATGAGCGTCGGGTCGAACTGGTTGGCATACGGCAGCACGCACGACAGGAACGCGGCCTCGTGGGCGTTGGGAATCACGTCGGCGGCGTTGGCGTAGATCAGCAGCGTACCGAACAGGCCGAAGGCCACGCCGGCGGTGCAGACCATCGCATACTTCCAAGAAGCCTCGAGGGCCGTCTTGTTCTTGTAGATACCCACGAGGAACACGGTGGAAAGCGTGGTTGCCTCCACGGCGGCCCACGTGAGGATCATGTTGTTGGACAGGCACGCGAGCAGCATGGTGAACACAAACAGGCTAAACAGCGCAAAATACTGCTTGGCGCGCTCGGCGGGCATGGAGCCCTCCTCGATATCGGCCTTTACATAGGGCAGCGAGAACAGCCCCGTAAGAAAACCGATAAAGCCGATGAGCAGCACAAAGATGGCGCCCAGCGAATCGAGGTGGAACCACAGGCCAAGAGCGCTCGCGGTTTCGCCGCTCATAAGGACGTCGCCGGCCGTCATAATCGACAGCACCAGGACGGCTGCGACGGAGACCAGGTTGAGACCGGCAAACACGTTATAGGACGTGTTCTTGGGCAAAAACGCCATGACCAGCGAGAACACCAAAGGAGTCGCGAGCAGGGCGAGAATCAACGTTTCCATGGACTACCCCCTCAGCTCGGACAGGTCGCGCGCATCGAGCGAGTGGGAGTCGTCCCAAATGCGACGCACGACGATGGACATGATGATGACGGCAAAGATGGCGTCGGTGGCGATACCGATCTCGATGATCTCGGGAGCGGTGGGGGCCAAAAGCGCGAGCGTCACGTGGCTGCCGTTTTCCATAAGGCAGTATCCAAAGATCTGCTTCATGATGTTGCGCTGCGAGATGATGCAGGTGAGGCCCACGAAGAAGTGAGCGAAGCTAATAGCGAGCGCAGGCGTTGCGACCTCGGCCGTGGGCAGGCTGATCTGCGTCACAACGGCAAAGCAGATCGCGACCTCGACGGCGATGATGTAGATGGCCCACGCGGGCTTAAGGCCGGCCTTGAGCGATGCGTCGCTCGGCTCGCCCATCTTCTTGTATGCGCGGTTGAGGATGTAAGGGACCAGGACGACCTTAGTGATAAAGGCAGATCCGGCCCACATAAGCAGCTCCTGCGCACCGGTAGTAGCACCGAGCGTAGCGAGCAGTCCCACGAGCACCAGCGACTGCACCGCATACCAGCGAATGGCGTGCTTGATGTTCTTGGAGACGACCACCATGGTGGACGTGACGATCAGAAGGCCGCCAAGGATGTTGACGATCGAATAACCCATGTCGTTCTACCTCCTAACCGATCCAGCTGGCCGAAAGCGGGCCGCTGACGATGACCATGATGATGAGCACGATGAACACGAACGCCATCGCGCGGGGAAGCGGGGCTCCCGCAGCGACCTCGTCGCTCGGCTCGCCGGGCAGGCAATAGCCCATCCACTTGAGGAACCAGGCGAAGGTGGCGACGGTCTCGGCGACCATGATGCACACGAGCACCAGGATCGCGACGTTGCCGGCACCCACAGAGAAGCCGCCGGCGATAATCTGGAACTTCGAGAAGAACGTGTTCATGGGCGGCACGCCGGCAATAGCGAGCGCGGCGACACCGAAGCCCACGCCCGAGATCGGGTACTTCTTTACGATGCCGCGAAGCTTGGGCAGCATACGCGTGCCGAGCGTAAAGGAGAACGAACCGGCGATCAGGAAGAACAGCGTCTTGGCGAAAGCGTGGTTAAAGATGTGGCAGACGGCGCCATCGAAGGCGAGCTGGCTGCCAAAGACCGAAAGGCCCAGACCAAAGAACACATAGGAGAGCTGGGCGATCGTGGAAAAGGCCAGCAGACGCTTCATGTCCTTTTGCGGCAGGTACATAAGGAAGCCAAAGAGCATGGTGACCATGGCGTCGATAATGGCGACCCAACCCACGATCTCGGGGATCTCGCCGGCAGAGACGAGTGCACGCGCGAACACGCACACGCCGACCTTGACCATCGAGGCGCCATGCAGATAGGCCGAAACAGGCGTCGGCGCCTCCATGGCCGAAGGCAGCCACATGTACATGGGGACCTGCGCGGACTTGGCCCAAGCGGCAAAGAGCACCAGCAGAAGGACGATAGCCTTGAGCTTGGCGTCGAGGCCGGCAATCGCGGTGATGGCGAAGGTGCCGGTGTGGGCAAACACGATGGCAGCACCCAGATACAGGCCGAGCGCACCGATATGCGTGATGATCAGGGCCTTCATGCCGGCCTTCTTGGCCGTAGGCGACATGTAGTAGCTGATCAGGCCCCAAGAGCAGGCACCCGTGATCTCAAAGAACACGAGCTGGCCCAAAAGGGTCGAGCTGTACACGAGGCCGGCCATGGCACCGATGAAGGTCGCGAGGTACGCGTAGAAGCGACGACGCGGTGCGTCGGGATGCTCACGGTTATTCTCGCTCATATAGGGAATCGAATAGATCACGACAAGCAGGCCGATACCCACAAAGGCGGGCGCGAGCAGCGTGCTCATGCGATCGAAGGTGAATCCCATGACGAGGGTCTGCCCAAACGAGATCAGGGGGACCTGAGTGTCGGGCATGCCGGCGCCAGCGAAATTCGCGGCGAGGGCGATGGTGCAGACCGTCGAGACGGCGGCACCCAAAACGCTGAACCACTTGGCGTACGGACGGGGGAACAGGGCGACGAGCACCGAGGCCACCATCGGGGCCGCGATAGCGACCAAGCCGAGAAGGGACAGACTGACTGCAAATGACATTGTTTCTCCCTTCTCCTACACGCCGACGACCACGAAGACAAACGCCAGAACGGCGATCCCCACGACGGCCCAGGTCTGATTGCCAAGCACCTTAAAACGCGAGCGCGAGCAGGAGTTCTCGATCACGCCGCATACGACAAAGTCGATCAGGCACTTCACCAGGAAGATGACTGCACCCAGAACGGCGGCTGCGCCTACGGTTGCGGGCTCGCCCCAGGGGACGAAGATCGCGCAGAACCAGGCGACGACCAGGACCTGCTTCATGGACATGGCGAGCTTGGCCATCGCAAGCGACGGGCCGGAAAGCTCGGCGAGCGGGCCTTCCTGAAGCTCCTGCTCTGCCTCGGCCTGGTCAAACGGCAGCTTGCCGAGCTCCATGTAGCAGGCAATCGCAAAGGCGATGCCGGCGAGGATCACGGCGACCGGCGCGTCGATGGCGCCCGTCATGATGTGCTGACCCATGGTGGCGATGTCGGTGGAGCCGCACACCAAGGCGGCGGCAAACAGCGCCAGCAGCATGGACGGCTCGATGAGCACGCTCATGAGCAGCTCGCGGACGCCGCCGATACCGGCGTAGGCGTTGGACGAATCCACACCGCAGAGGGCGAAGAAGAAACGGGCGAGCGCCAGGCTGTACATGATGGTAATGGCGTCACCAAAGACCGGGATGGGGCTTTGTGCCGTAAAGAGCGGCAGACCCATCGCGAGCATAAAGGCGACGGCGAAGAACAGCGGCGGCATGATGCGCAGCGCAAAGCTCGCATCCTCGCTCTGGGACTCGGGGCGCGCAAAGAGCTTGGCCAGGTCGCGGTAGTCCTGCATGATGCTGGGGCCGCGACGGTTGTGCATCTTGGCGCGGATCACGCGGCCGAGACCGGAGAAGAACGGTGCGACGGCCATGACGACCACGCCCTGCAGAACGGCAAGTACGATGTTGTTCATGCTCTCCCCTCCTTAACCCATTTGCACGGCGAGCACGAGGAACACCACGAGTGCCGCGACGATGTAGCAGATATAGATGCTGTAGTTGCCGCCCTCGAGCTTAGTCGCGAGATCGGCGAGCTTCTCGACACCCTTATGCGGGGCATCGACGAGAACCTTGTCGGGTACGGGCTCCACAGCCTCGGCCACACCGGTGAGCTTCTGGAAGAAGTGCGCGATGGACCAGCAGACGGCCGTGCAGCGGTCGCGCAGCGTGTAGAGCGGCTGCATAAACCAGGACACCTCGGAGGCAAAGGTCGTGGCCACGACGGGCATATGCTCGTTGGGAGCATAGCCGCATGCCCACGGCTGGGACTTCTGCACCTTGCCGACGGTCTTGAGCTTGCGATAGCCGCAGGCAAGGCCGACAAGCACCACGAGCGCAATGGCGATCGCGGGCGTGGAGGTGGCAGCGCCGGAGTACTGGTTCATGAGCTCCATGCCCTCGGCGGCAAACACGCCACCGTACGGATGCAGCACGGACGCGGCGACATCGACCAGCACGGGCGCGATCACGGGAGCGCCAATGCCCAGCACGACGCAGATGGCCGCGAGCAGGCCCTGCGCAAACACCATGGGGGCAGGAACCTCCTTGGCATTGGACGCGGCCTCGGAGCGGGGCGCGGAGGCAAAGGAGACGCCATAGGCCTTGACGAAGCACGTGACGGCCAGTGCGCCGGTAATTGCGAGCGCGACGGCAGCGAACACGGCCACGATCATGACGGCCTTGTCGCCCTGCATGGCAGCGTTAAACAGCGACTGGTAGGTAAACCACTCGGACACAAATCCGTTGAAGGGCGGGATGGCCGAGATGGCAAGCGCGCCAATAAGGAAGCAGATGGCCGTTGCCGGCATACGACGGAACAGGCCGCCCATCTTCTCCATATTGCGCGTACCCGTGGAGTACAGCAGCGCACCGGCGCCCAAGAACAGCTCGCCCTTAAACATCGCGTGGTTAAACGTGTGGTAGAGGGCGGCCATCAGAGCCAGGACGGCGATGCCGACCGAGTTGAGCGCCATGGCGGCCATGGAGGCGCCGACGCCGAGCAGAATGATGCCGATGTTCTCGACGGAGTGATAGGCCAGCAGGCGCTTGATGTCATGCTCCTGCAGGGCGAAGGCCACGCCGAGGACCGACGAGATCGCACCGAAGACCATGACCATAAGACCCCACCAGACCTGAACGCCAGAGGCGGAGAGCAGGTCGAGGCCCACCTTGAGGATACCGAAGATACCGATCTTGATCATGCCGCCGGACATGAGGGCCGACACGTTGGACGGCGCCTCGGGATGCGCCTTGGGCAGCCAGCCGTGCAGCGGGATGATACCGGCCTTGGCGCCAAAGCCAAAGAAGGCGAGCACGAAGCACACGGATGCGACCGCGGGGCTAAACTGCGTAGCGCGGAAATCCGCAAAGGCAAACGAGCCGCCGGCGAAGTTGGTCATGGTGAGGAAGCTCGCCATGATGAGCACAAAGCCCACGTGCGCGATCACAAAGTAGAGCCAACCGCCATGGATGGAGTTCTCGTTCTCCTCGATCACGACCAGGAAGTACGAGGTCAGCGACATGAGCTCAAAGGCGACCAGGAACCAAAACACGTTGTCGCCGGTGATGACGAGCATCATGGACGCCACGAAGGTGTTAAAGAAGAAGCCGGCGCGGCCCTTTTTGCCCGGGTACTCATCAAAGTAGTTGAGACCGTAGATTGAACCGGCAAACGCGAGCACCGAGATGAGCGCCACGAACAGGCCGGACAGCTGGTTGAGCAGCAGCTGGAAATGGGCAAACGGGAAGAACACGATGGTGTCGACCGACGTGACATCGCCCAGCACGGCCTGGATACCGGCCACAAACGAAAGCACCGCGGCGACGGCGCCGATTAGGCAGCCGGCGGTCTTGGCGGCGTTATCGGCCTTGATCAGCAGAACCGAGGCGAGCGCACCGATGCACGAGACGGCAAGCGATGCGATAAACAGCGTCATGCTATCCATTGTTTACGCTCCCTTCTGCTTTCTCGGACAGGCCCTGGGCCACAGCGGTAACGTCGACGACCGGACCGTTTTCGATCGAGCGCAGGCGCTTGGCCTCGTCGAGCTCGCGATCGGCCGCGCCGCCCATGACGGTCAGCGCCTTGGTGGGGCACGCCGCCACACAATGCGGGCCGTCCGGATCGAAGGCGCACAGGTCGCACTTGACAGCGCAGGTGTACTGGCCAGGAGCCCACGTAAGCAGGCTGCTCAGGGACTTAGGATACGAAGGCGTCGGGTCGCACATGCCTGCGACACCGGCGATAGACGTGCCATCGGGATGGATGGCTCCGAAGGGGCACGCGATGGCGCACAGCCTGCACCCGATGCACTCCTGCTCCTTGACGTGGATGCGGTCGCCATCGTGCTCGATGGCATTCACCGGGCAGACCTCGGCGCAGGGGGCACCCTCGCAATGGTGGCAGGCAAGGGCGGCCGAAATACCGCCGGTCTTCACGAGCGCCAGGCGCGGCGTATCCTGAAGACCCTGCATCCGGTGGGCGTCGGCACAGGCGGACTGGCATGTTCCGCAGCCGATGCACCTCTCCGGGTTGATGTCGATGAAGCGGTTCATCCCCACTTCCTTTCAAAATAACGGGCCGGGCTCCCGAACGTACGGGACGCCCGGCCCAAAAAGCCAACGAGAACGGGACTACACGATTTGGTTCACGTGCGTCTCGTCGTCGAACTTGGCGGCACCGGGCTCAACGTCCTGGGGAGCGGCGGCGTCCACCAGAGCCTGCTTGAGCTCGGTGTACTGACGCTCCACCTCGCCCTCAGCCCAGACCTGGTCGGCGATAGCGTCGACCTGGCAGGCGGAGAACTTGTCCTCGGGCGTATGCGAGACCGGGTCGACCTTGTGAATGGTCAGCTCGTTGCACTTGCCGATCCACCACTGGTAGGTCATGTAGACCGTGCCCTTGTTGATGCGATCGCTCACGTCGGCACGGCTGTATACCTGGCCGCGGCGGCTGTGAATCGAGACGATGTCGCCATTCTTGATGCCGCGCGCCTGGGCGTCCGCGGGATTCATGCGGACAAAACCGGGCTCGTCGGCAAGCAGCGCCAGCGTCTTGCAGTTGCCGGTCATCGAGCGGCAGCTGTAGTGGCCGACCTCGCGGACGGTGCACAGGATGAGCGGGTACTCATCGTCGGGAAGCTCGGAGGGCGCCTCCCAGTCGTGCGCCATCAGGTTGGCACGGCCATCCTTGGTGGTGAACTTGCCACCAGCGAACATGTCAGGCGTACCGTGGTCGTTCACATCGGTGCTCTTGACGGGCCACTGGGCGTAACCGCCCTCGGGAGCCATCTTCTCGTAGGTCGCGCCCACAAAGTTGGGGCACAGGCTAATGCACTCGTTCCAGATCTGCTCGGTGTTGTCGTAGTGCATGGGATAGCCCATGCGCGTAGACAGGTCCGCGAAGATCTCCCAGTCGTGACGGCACTCGCCCTTGGGCGGAACAGCCGCGTCAAAGTGCTGGAAGCTACGGTCGGATGCAGTAAAGACACCCTCGTGCTCGCCCCAAGAGGTAGCGGGCAGGATGACGTCGGCGAGCATGGTCGTCTGCGTCATAAAGATGTCCTGGCAAATGAACAGATCCAGCTCGGAGAGCGTCTTGCGCATACCGGCCGAATCGGGCTCGGTCTGCACCGGGTCCTCGCCGTAGTTGTAGAAGCAGTGCACCTTGCCCTCGTCGACCAGGTGGCCCAGGTCGGTGAGCTTGTAGCCCTCCTCGAGCGGGAGCTTTTCCTCGGGCACGCCCCAAGCCTTGGCAAACTTGGCACGCACCGCCGGGTCGGCGACCTTCTGGTAGCCAGGGTACAGGTTGGGCAGCATGCCCATATCGCAGGAGCCCTGGACGTTGTTCTGGCCACGCACGGGCGCGAGGCCGGAATTGGGTTTGCCGATCTGGCCGGCAACGCAGGCGATGGAGGCGATGGTGTGCACCGTCTTCAGGTTCTGCTTCTGCTGGCATACGCCCATACCCCAGCCAATGATGGCAGAGGGCTTCGCCGTGGCGTACATCTCGGCAGCTTGGTGGATCAACGCGGGCTCGACACCCGTGATGTCCTGTACGGATTCGGGAGTGTAGTTCTTGATGGTCTCCCACCATTCGTCAAAGCCGTTCGTGTGCTCGGCGACGAAATCCTTGTCGTAGAGGCCATCGTTGACCAAGCAGTTTGCAAAGGCGTTGAGGAACGCAACGTTGCAACCGTTCTTGATCGGAAGGTAGAGATCGGCGATACGCGCGGTTTCGATATGGCGCGGGTCGGCGACGATGATCTTGCAACCCTTTTCTTTGGCTCGCACGATACGCCTTGCGACGATGGGGTGCGAATCGGCAGGGTTATAGCCGAAGAGGAAAATGCAGCCCGCATCCTCCATACCGGGGATGGAGCATGACATGCAACCTGAACCAACCGTGTCCATCAGACCGAGGACAGTAGGGCCGTGTCAAGTACGGGCGCAGTTGTCCACGCTGTGGGTGCCGATGCACGCACGCGTAAACTTCTGCATGACGTAGTTCGCCTCATTGCCGCCGCCTCGCGAAGAGCCGGTGGTCATGACAGCGTTAGGACCATATTCGTCAATTATGGCCTGCATCTTAGATGCGGTGAAATCCAGTGCCTCGTCCCAGCTTACGCGCTCAAGATCCGCGCCCTTAGTGCGGCGGATCATCGGGTGCAGTACGCGAGGAGTCAAGATCTTGGTGTCGTTGATGAAGTCGTAGCCGCTCATGCCCTTAAGGCACAGCTCGCTCTGGTTGGTGATGCCGTTGAGCGGTTCGGTGCCCACGACCTGGCCGTTTTGGACCAAGAGGTTAAACTGGCAACCGGCTCCGCAATACGGGCAGATCACTTTATGCTTCTCCATGACACCCTCCTTCCTTTCTCTGCTACCGAATACTCGGTACTTATTTGACAATCATTGGGCCTGTCGCCCGACGCTTACGCCTCGTTTTCGATGGTGGCGCGGGCACGTTCGGCAGTCAGTTCTGCCAGACGCTCCTCGTCCACCAGGGTGAGGCCCTTGGTCGGACACGCCTCGGCACACGCCGGACCGCCGGGACGGTCCACGCACAGGTCGCACTTGAGCACGAAGCTCTTAGTCTGCGAACCCACGCGCACGTCCCCCATCAAGACGGGGACCTGCGTGGTCGCCACGCTCACGGCGCCAAAGGGGCATGCCATGACGCAGCTCTTGCAGCCGATGCAGTTGTCCTCGTTGACGCCGATGCGATGGTTCTTTGGATCAAAGAACAAGGCGCCCGTAGGACAGGCCTTCGCGCACGGAGCGTCCTCGCAGTGGTGACATGCCACCGGCGCGGAGATCTCGTAGGTGCGCGTCACGCGCAAGCGAGGTGCGGCGATGTTGCCGGGAATATCGTGTGCCTCGATGCACGCCGCCATACAGGTTTGGCACCCAATGCAGCGTGAAGAATCAGCCACGACTCGTTTATTGCCCATGTTGTTCACTCCCTCCTGAATCCCTTGTCGGAGAGACCCTGTCGACATTGACCCAAGCCGCCCGTGGCCTGGCATCGACGAATCGAATGCATGCGGCGAAACATGCACTCGGTAGAGTTTCTCCAACGATATACAGGTTAAATATACGCAGTTGCAGGGGGCAAACTTGAGCATAGGCCCTGCAATACGGGTGTATTGCAGGGGTTTTGGCAGGTTGGAATTATTCTCTAGAAGCTATAAAGGTGAGTGTATTACATGCGTACATCCAAGGGAGATTTCACGCTCGTTTCTGAAAGATGTAGTACGTTTGTAATATCGTTTACACTCAATTACTCTAGTGCAATAAAGTAGTGGTTGTAAGATTGGCTATTATTAGCCGATGTTGTATTTGACTATTCAAATTGCACGCTCATTAAGGGAGGCCAGTGATGTCATCGACTCAAAAACGAGCCATCCTGCAGGTGCGCATTCGCGAGGAAGACAAGCAGCATGCCGAGCGTCTCTACGACGCCATGGGCACATCGCTCGCCGAGGCTGTCCGTCTATTTGTCGCGCAGAGTATTTTGATGCGCAAGCTCCCCTTTCAGCCGGTCGCCGTGCGCTCCAAGGACGGCACGTCCGCCTATGGACTGCTCAAAGCATATGGGGACCCCAATCGCCGCTCCGAGGAGCGCAATGCCTGGATTGAATACCTAGCCACAGAAAGCGACGAGTCGGTTTTGGGTCCCGAGGAAGTAGATATCCATGAGTAGCACCATCATCGACGAGACCGTCATCCTTCGCTACCTGCTTGACGACGACGAGGTCCTGTCACCGCGCGCTGCCAAGGTCATCGCCACGCGCACCGCACGTGTCTACCCCGAAATCATCACGCGCGTCGTGGTCACGCTGCGCGACGTCTATAAGGTTCCCCGCGTTGAAATTGCTGCGGCCATGAAAAGGATGCTCGATGACGTCATGGTCGACGAGCCCACCATTGTCGCCCTTGCCGTCAAACTCTTCGGCAAGACCCATATGGACTTTACCGACTGCCTCCTCGCAGCCCGAACCGCCATCTACAACGATGATGTCGTGAGCTTTGGCAAGCCCATCATCCAAGGCATGATCGACTACCGCCGCCAGCGCCAAACCGCCGCCGACGCCCGCAGCCGAAGCACCGACGCCCGCGGACACGGCACCGACTCCACCATCGACAAGCTCCGCCACCACGGTCGCCACTAACCGGCAGGCAACGGCATCGCCGGCCCCTCAGCCCCATCCCCTCCTAAGTTGCGGTGAAATACGGACTGTTTCATGCCTTTAAAGGCCTCGATAGTCCGTATTTCACCGCAACTTATTGAAGGTTGGCTGCGAACGATTTCTCTATCGGGAGTCGGCGTAGGGTTTTGTTGTCGGAATACCGTAACCGCGCATCATGGCACCGAACGATTCTACTTCGTAGGTGTCCGAGAGTTTGAAATGAATGACGTTGTGGCCCATGGCGCGAAGGTTCGCATCGCGCATGAGGGCCGCTCGATAGGTTTTTGCCGCCGCTTGCTCCGGATCATTTTGAGCTTCGTCTTCAAACTTACCCAGCCCATGCAGCTCTGCCAGCGTCCATGAGCCGTCTGGCATCTGCCAGCCATAATCTGCTAGATAATAGCCAGCGTTTCCTGGTCGCGGTATCTCAACTTGAAGCTCAGGCGCGGCAACCCCAGCGAGAATCATCGCTGCTCTCGCCTCGGACTCGCCGCCATTGTCTGACCTGCCATCCATATGCTCAAAAACGTCAAAAGCACGCGCGATGCCATGCAACCCTCGGCAATTTGCCTGCGCATATGCCCGCAGCTCTTCGCGTTCGACATCGTACTCACGGGCCAAGCCATCGACATAGCCCAGCGCATAACGAAAGGCGCTCGTTCGAGCGATATCAACAACCGTTCGATACGGATCCGTCAGCGTAAACAGACCGAGACGCCACACTTCGCCCACCCGCCAGCGCTTGTATTCAACGAACTCATACGTATCACGCCTTGTAGACCGTGGCAGCAGTACTTGCACTTTATCCAGAAGCGTATACGCCGAGCCGATGCCGTAGAGCAGCGCTGCTGTCGATCCGCAAAACACAGCATCCGGTTCAACGACCGCAATAGCGGATGCCAGCTGAAAGATGCGATCTTCAACCCCAAGATTATTCCAATAGACCGGATCCGCATACACGTGGTTGTAAAGACGAAGCATGAGCTCTTCCTGCATAAGCTCACGCGCACGGCGTTCATCCCAAGGATCAATTGTTATAAGCAGGTGTCCATCTTGATGAATTCCAACGGCCGAGAATAGCATTCTTGCATATGACTGCGGAAAATGTTTGCCTTTATCGAGCATGGCCAACCCCATAACCATCACGGCGGAGAGAATACCATTACGCTATCGCATGCTTCCGTCCGCAGGCCTTGCCAAAAGCTGACCAAAAGCTTGACGTCGCAGGTCAGAGCTTCAAAAAATATTTCCACTCTCGGTAGACGGTCGCTACGACCCTCCCAACGGCATCAAAATCCAACCTTACAAATAGTTGCGGTGAAATACGGACTACATGGGCCATAAAAGCCGGAAAACAGTCCGTATTTCACCGCAACTTAGGAGGGGATGTGGGGTCCCCGGTATGTATATGAAAACGGCTCTGGCACCAAATAGAGCCAAAGCCGTTAAAACTATCCTATGGAGCGGGCGACGGGAATCGAACCCGCGTCATCAGCTTGGAAGGCTGGGGTTCTACCATTGAACTACGCCCGCAAGATATGGTCGGGACGACAGGATTTGAACCTGCGACATCCTGCTCCCAAAGCAGGCGCGCTACCAAACTGCGCCACGTCCCGAAGGTGTTGAGCAGCTAAGGTCTAAACCTTGCGTGTCCCAAAGCGAAGGAAATTATAGGGGAGACTCCCCGCCTGTGCAAGCGCAGAAACCCTAGCTCCTCGAATGTGCGACAAACCGGCTGTGGAGCAGACCGATCGCAAACGCCACCACGGCGACCGGCGCCCACGCGGCGCCGATATCTGCCAGGGGAAGCGCATCAAAGGGCAGCCACGTGCCCCCAAAGAACGCATCGCGGACCGAGGTGATCACGCTCTGCACGGCAACCACACCGCCGACCCAGACCCACACCTGCGGATGAGCGTCGCAAAAGCCGTGTACCAAACCCATGAGAACCAGCACGATGGCGACGGGATACAAGGCGTTAAGCATGGGCACCGAGAACATAAGGATCACGTCGAGGCCCACGTTGGAGAGCACGCACGAAAACGCTGCGAACACAAAGGCGAGAACCGCAAAGGGACGGCGCATGGCCTCCTCGGAAGCCTCCGCTCCCCCTTTAACCACATACGTCTCGCAGAAGTAGCGCGAGCAGCAGCTGATGAGGCCGATGCACACGTTCATGCAGGCGAGGAAGAAGATGGCGAAGACCACGACCGTGCCGGCAAGGCCAAAGTGCATGGAGGCAGAGCGGGCAAGGATGGCGGCGCCGTTGGTGGCGTCGGGCATCACGGTGCCGAGCTGCATTCCGGCAAGGCCCAAGCCACAGTAGATGATGGCCATGAGCACGCCGGCGATAACGCCGGAACGCGAAATCTCAAAGGCCACGCGCTTGTCATCGGTAACACCCAGCTCGTGGATGGTCTCGGCGATGATGATGCCGAAGGCGAGCGACGCGAGCAGGTCCATGGTCTGATAGCCGGTCAAAAAGCCCTGCACGGCAGCGCCTGCATCGTAGGGAGCCTGAGGCACGGCAGCGGGTCCCAGCGGCGAGATCACGGCAGCACCCACAACCAGCACGATGAGCGCAATGAGCGCAGGGCCCGTAATGCGGCCGAGCACGCGTGTTATGACACCCGGACGCAGCGTGAGCACAAACGCGACGACAAAGAAGCCAACGGCAAACACCAGACGAGCCGTGCCAAGCGAAACGCCCTCGGGCAGCAGCGGCACCAGCATCTCGAAGGCCGTGGAGCTCGTACGCGGAATGGCCAGGCACGGGCCGATGGCCAGATACACCGCCGCGACAAAGAACTCACCGAACTTGGGGTGCACGCGGCCGGCAAGCTCGCGCGCCGTTCCGGCAAGCGCCACGGCGATAAAGCCCATGACGGGCAGGCCGATGGCGGCAATCAAAAAGCCAACCATGGCAAGCGGTGTGGCCGTGCCGGCCTGGAGCGCCAGCAACGGCGGAATGATGAGGTTACCGGCGCCAAAGAGCATCGAGAACAGCGCAATGCCGACGGTAACGACATGGTCGGAGCGCAGGCCGCGCGGAGCGGATGAGGCCATAGGCACACCTTTCGGGTCGAAACAAAAACGGGACGGGCAAATACACCCGTCCCGCAAGTATAAACGGTCTAGCAGCTTTAGCAGGCTAAATCGCACAGAGCATCGATAGCCGTGTCGACTTCTTCGGTAGTGTTGAAATACCCAAACGAGAAGCGGACGACGCCCTGGCGCTCGGTCCCCAGCGCACGGTGCATGAGCGGGGCGCAATGGGCGCCGGGGCGCGTCGAAATCCCCCACCCTTGCATGAGCGCATCCGAGATCTCGGCAGAGTCGATATCGGCTACGTTGAGCGACACAATCGCAGAGCGCGCCTGCTGGTCAAAGGCACCGTAGAGCTTAATCCCCGGAATCTTGCGCACACCGGCAAGGAAGCGATCAGCGAGCGCACGCTCGTGGGCAGCAATCGCCTCGACCCCACCCTGGGCCTCGATAAAGTCGAGACCAGCGGAAAGTCCCGCGATGCCATGACCGTTGAGCGTGCCCGCCTCAAGGCGCGTGGGCCACCCAAGCGGCTGCAGCGCATCGAAGCTGTGCACGCCCGTGCCGCCCATGGCCCACGGAGCCACGTCAATGCCCTCCGCCACGGCCAGGCCGCCGGTCCCCTGCGGACCCATGAGCCCCTTGTGACCGGTAAAGCACACGACGTCGAGCCCCATGGCATCCATGTCAATCTTCGCCGTGCCGGCAGACTGCGAAGCATCGACGATCACCAGCGCGCCGGCCGCATGCGCGATGGCAGCCACGCGCGCAATGTCGACCGCGTTGCCGGTCACATTGGAGGCGTGCGTCACCACCACAGCACGCGTACCGGGCGTGACAAGCCGCTCGAGCTCGTCGTAGTCGAGCACGCCGTTGGTATCACAGCCCGCATGCTCAACCGTCACACCCTGCTCTGCCGCCAGGCGGTTGAGCGGACGCAGTACGGAGTTGTGCTCGAGCACCGTTGTGACCACACGGTCGCCGGGGCGCACCACGCCATTGATGACGGTGTTGAGCGCCGCGGTGGAGTTGGGCGTAAAACAAACATGGTCAGCACGCGGGCAGCCCAGCAAGCGCGCAAGCTTGGCGCGGCAGCCGTGGATGGTACGTGCCGCATCGAGCGCACCCGAGGTGGCACCGCGCCCAGCATTGCCGAGCGAGCACATCGCCTGCGTCACGGCATCGATGACCGTCTGCGGCTTGTGCATGGTCGTCGCCGCGTTATCCAGGTAGATCATCGCACGACCTCCCACATATTAATCACGGTATAGCCCTCAGTGGGAACGCCCGCCGCGGCGAGTTCGCCGCGCAGCAGCTCCTCATCGACAGGCAACGCCTTCCACGCCAAACCGCAGCCGGCAGCGACCTCCCCGGGCACGGGAATCGTCCGCCCGGGAAGACCGCGCTCGATGCACAGGGACTCGCAACCCATGGCGGCCGCCGTGGTGGGAAACGTGATGACAAGCGCCGGGCGCTTCTCCCTCATGGCAACTCCAACCAATACGCTACGGGCGCACGACGCGCACGGCCTGCTCCATCTTCTCCACGATCACGTACATGTTGGTGACCTCGCCCACCGCAAGCTGGTCCTTAATGCCAAAGTGGTCCAGGCAGGTACCGCAGGTGAGAATCTCGACACCCTGCTCCGCCAAGCCCTTCAGGTCATCGAGCACCGGCGAGCCCTCGACGGTGAGCTTGGCACCGCCGTTGTAAAACAGCATAGTCGCGGGCAGCTCCTCCTGCTGCGTCACGGCAAAGATGAAGGCCTTCATGAGCTTGTGGCCCAGCTCATCGTCGCCGCGGCCCATGCAGTCGGTGTAGACGGAAATGACGAGCTTGCCCTTGCCGGCGCTGGCATTACAGAAGACAGCGCCATCCTGCTCGGGATCGGCCACGGCAACGGCGCCAGAGGTCGCCACGGTCACGTGCCACTCGGCGTCAGAAACCTTCTCGACCGAGGCCGTGCAACCCTTCTCCTGCGCCATCTTGGAGATGTTCTTGACGGCGGTCTCGTTATCGACCGAGGTCACGACGGTGCCCTCGCCATCGAGCTGCTTCAGAGCTTTGAGCGTCTTGACGACGGGCAGCGGGCAGGCATCGCCCATGGCATTGACTTCAATCTTGGTAGACATAGTAAATTCCTTTCGAAAGAACCGTTCTAGAGAACGGTAAACAGTTACATAAACGTGCGGGTTAGCGAACAACGCGAACAGCAGGACCGCCCGGCACCGGCTCGCACACGCGGCCGATTGTGGCGGCAACGCGCCCCTCAGCGTGCAGACGACGCGCAAGCTCATCCACATCCGCCGCGGGCGCCGCAATTAGCAAACCGCCCGAGGTCTGCGGATCGTACAGCGCATCCAGCATTCCCGGCTCCAAGTCATCGTCAGCTGTCACGCGCGGGCCAAAGAAGTCCTGGTTGCGGTAGGAGCCCGCGGGGATAATGCCCAGACGCGCCATGTCAAGCACCTGATCAAAGAGCGGCACCGCCCCCGACGCAAGCTCAATCTGCACGCCCGAGCCCTCGGCCATCTCGCACGCATGCCCGATCAGGCCAAAGCCCGTAATGTCGGTGCAGCCGTGAAGCTCAAGTCCCTCGGCCAAACGAATCGGAGCCTCGTTGAGGGTGCGCATCGAGTCAAACATGGCCGCGGCCTCATCTTGCTCGATAAGCTCGCCCTTAATGGCCGTGGTGATGATGCCCGAGCCGATCGCCTTGGTCAGCAACAGGACGTCGCCCACGCGCGCGCCGCTATTGGCAAGCATACGATCGAGCGCGACAAAGCCGCTCACGGACAGGCCGTACTTGGGCTCGTCGTCGTTGATGGTGTGGCCGCCCGCGATGGAGCAACCCGCCTCGACGCACTTGTCGGCGCCGCCCGCCAGAATCTGACCTGCGACCTCGACGCCCAGGCAACTGGGAATGCACAGCAGGTTCATGGCATGGCTCGGCCGCCCGCCCATGGCGTAGATGTCCGACAGCGAATTGGCCGCGGCGATCTGGCCAAACAGAAACGGGTCGTCGACCATCGGCGGGAAGAAGTCGACGGACTGAACGAGGCCCAGGTTATCGCCGACGCGAAGGACGCTCGCATCGTCGGAGGTATCGAACCCCACGAGCAAGTTGTCGTTATGCACATTTGGCAAATCGCCCAGGACCTGGGCGAGGGCTCCGGGAGCCAACTTAGCGGCTCAACCGCTCGCGGCAGTCATAGACGTAAGCTTAATCTGATCGTCAGCCATCGATACCTCCTCTCATCGGTCAATCATTTTCTCCCAGTATACGCATGAATGCGAGCCTACGGCGGATGCATTAATTGAGCGCCTGTGCGCGAATCGCCGCGCCGATGGCACCGGCGAAGCGGGCCTGGGGCGAGGTGGTGACCGGCGACCCCAGCAGCGCCGCCAGCCGCTCCACAACGTAAGCGTTCTCGCACAAGCCTCCCGTCAGGTAGTACGGAGCACCCGTCGCCTGCCCGGCCATAGTGGCCACGCGCGAGACCACGCTGTCGATCACGCCACGCGCAATGTTCTCGCGCAGCTCACCGCGACCGATCAGGCTGATAACCTCGCTTTCGGCAAACACCGTGCACATGCTGCTGATCTTGATGGGCTCGCCGGAACGCGCCAGGTCGGCCATCTGCTGCTGGGAAATGCCCAGGCGGTCGGCCATGATCTCCAAAAAGCGCCCCGTGCCGGCGGCGCACTTGTCGTTCATGGCAAACTTGGCCACGCGGCCACTTTTAAGCTGAATGACCTTGGTGTCCTGACCGCCCACGTCGATCACGGTGCCGTGGTCGCCAAACAGACGCACGGCACCGGTGCCGTGGCAGGTAATCTCGGTCACGACCTTGTGCGCATAGGGCACGGCGACACGACCGTAGCCGGTCGCGATCACACGCACGTCGTCGGCAGCCACGTCATAACCCGCCGCTGCCAGTGCCTCGCGCAGCCGCTCGGCAGCATCGACCGAGGAGAACCCGGTTGGCTGCACGCACGTCCACGACACCGAACCCTCCCCGTCGACCACAGCAGCCTTAGCCGCCGTAGACCCGATATCGATCCCGATCCCTATCATGGCTCTCTCCCAATCTAAACATCAAAGGTAGCGGCGCGTTCAGGCGCCTTAGCTCTAGGTTTCTCAGGTGCCGGAGATTGCCCCGAAAGAGGAGCGCAGCGTACTTTGGGTACGCAAGCGACGGTTTGAGGAGCAAGATCCGGTGCCTGAGGAAGCTAGAGAGTTTCGATGAAGGCGACGATGCGCGTCTCGATCTGGCCCATGTCGCCGTTGCTGTAGTCGGTCTCGATCTTCATATACGGAATACCCGCACCCTCGACAGCCTCCTGCATGCGCGCACTCTCCACGTTAAAGGTGTGACACGCCTGGAGCACGCTCTCCACTACGCCATCGACGTGATACTTCTCGCACATGGCCAGCGTGTTTTCCATACGACCGTCGCTGGGCGTCATGACCGAGCAGTTGATATCCAGGTAGCGGTCGGCGATGGCGCGAAGGATGTCGGGAGCCTCCGGGTCGATCATCATGGCCGCCGTGCGCTCGCCCGAGCAGTCGTCCATGCACACGACCACGCCGCCGTTGGACTCGATGGTGCGACCGATCTTGTTGATCACGCCGCCCACCGGGCAGCCGGTGATCAGAATGCGCTTGGCATCCGCCGCGATCGGGCGCTCGCCTGCATCATAGGCCTCGCGCAGCTTGGCGACCTTTTGCTCCAGCTGCTGCGTATAGGCCTCGATATCAAAGCTGAACGTACCGGCAAACATGGTGCTCATCAGGTCGACGCCGCTCATGGCCGCCGGCTGGTTGGCCTGCAGCGCAAACATCTCGAGCTGGGCCGCACGCAAGCGGTTGCGACGACGGACGGCAGCGCGCAGGTCATCGTCGGTAATCGTGATGCCGTAGAAGCTCTCGAGCTCCTCCTTGAGCAGGCAGCACTCCTCGTACCAGCCCTCGCGCTCGTAGGCACGGTCGCGACCCTGCGGAAGATGCAGAATGTGCGTGCGCTTGAGCTCGTTGAGCAGCTCGTACATCTTCTTTTTGCCGTCGCAGGTGGTCTCGCCGATGATCATGTCGCTAAAGTACGTAAACGGGCACTTTTGCGAGTAGGCAAAGCCATAGGTCGACTTGATGAGCGGGCAGAGATTTGCCGGCAGCACCTTCTCGGCCTCGGGAATCACCTCATCGGACGTACCGCACAGAGCCACGCTCGAGGCGCCCGCGGCATCGATAATCTCGAGCGGCGTGTAGCTGCACAGAAAACCGATCAGGCGATTACCGGCCTGCTTGTAATCCTTGACGCGAATAAACGCCGCCTTGCGCTGCTCGTTGAACTCCTCAAACGTGGACGGCAACGGCTGCTCAATATATTCCGGCATATAGCTCCTTAACAAACCTTTTAACCAACCAAGGAAACGGCTTTCCCAGGTGCCCGAGGTTGCCGTGAAAGAGAAGCGCCGCGTACTTTGGTACGCAAGCGACGGTTTGAACGGCAAGACCGGGTGCCTGGGGAAGCCGCCGAGACGGATAGCTCTAAATGGTTTCCAAGAAAGCCTCGATCCTGGTTTGCAGCTGACCTGCGTCCTCGCCGGCGTAGTCGGTCGTGATGTGCATAAACGGAATGCCGGCCTCCTCGGCGGCCTTCTCCACGGCAAACGACTCCATCTCGTAGAGCGTGCAGAACTGCAGAGCCACGTCGACGATGCCGTCGGCATGCAGGTCCTTGGCCATCTGGACAATGTCCTTCATACGCTGGTCGTTGGGCGTAAAGACGGCGCAGTTGATCCTAAAGTAGCGCTCGGCGATGGCATCGAGCATCTCGTCGACCGTCTCGCCGGACTCGTCGACCAGGTCCTTGTAGTAGCGCGAGCCCGTGCAGGACTCCTCGCCTACCACAACGCCGCCGGCCTTCTCGATAAGGTTGAACAGCTTCCAGTTGGGCACGGCCATGGGCGTACCGGTGTACAGGATGCGCTTGGTCCCCTTGGGTGCCACGCCCTCGCCGGCCTCGACACGCTGCTCGCACTCAGCCGCCATATCGTTGATGGCTCCGGTCAGACGCGGTGTGTCGTCCATAAAGGCGGCCTGAACGGTCAGCAGGCTGTCGAGACCGCTGATGGGCGCAGGGTCGGCAGCGCGGGTCGCAGCGAGGCGCTGCAGGGCGCGGCGCTTCTCATTGACGGCGTGGATGGCAGCCTTCAGGCCCTCGGGCGTAATCTTGACGCCGCACTCGTCCTCGATCTTGGCGGCGAGCTTCTTGACCTCGGCCTTCCAGGTCACGAGCGTCGAATCGTCGTGCACGTTGGGAATATCCATGACGTACATGTTCTTTTGCGTGGCAAAGAACTCGTAGGCTTTCTTCTTACCGTCGCAGGTGTTCTCGCCTACCACCAGGTCACTCGACTCAATGTAGGGGCAGACCTCGCCCAGCTTAAAGCCGGCAAAGCTCTTGATAAGCGGGCAGGTGTTGCGCGGCAGGTGCTCCTCGACCTTATCGGTTGCCCAATCGGCACCCGAGCACAGGCCCACGGGAATGCCGTCACAGGCAAGCACGATCTCCTCGGGCACGTACACGCAGAACGAGCCGACGATCTTGGTGGCCTCGCCGGCCTCCTTCTTGTCGAGCATCTCCTTAATACGGCCGCTGTGGATGTTGGTGGCGACAAAATCCAGGTAGGACGTGGACTTGGGGCGATTGTTCTGCGTCAGGAACATATCGCCGTACATCTGGCCCACGGCGCCCAGCAGCATGTCGTGGTCGGCAAGATTCATGCCGAGGCTCTCCCACATCGGATGGAAATCGAATTCTTCAGCCATGACGGTTCCCCTCTCGAACCAAATACGGATAACTACGGTATTGCTGCACGGTGGGTGGCGAAAACCCAGCCGTGCTCAAACCCGGAATTTTGGGGAACCTGCTTTGCAGCTGATTATTTAGCTGTGCGTCGTCTCTCCCGGAGCCGTGAACATACCTGCTCATATGCGGCTCCGAGCCATATACAGGGCGCGCACGGCAACGCGACGCGAATATGTCTTATGCGGCATCGGCGCGCCCTCCTTTTCTCGTCGAAGGTAACTATATCAACGGTTGTCGTCCAGACGAACACCGCCGACATTCGTACGACAGCGTCGTGTACCGTCGTTTAATAAATAATTATCTTGATTGATAAGAGTTTGTCATCCCCCATTCGGCAAACAGCAAGACAAAGCCGCCGGGGCTTATATCCCCGACGGCATTACCCGGCGCTACCGACAAACCAAATGAATCTTATTCGCATCGAAGTGCATGCGCAGCGTCTCGCCTGCTTGCGGCAGCTCGTCGACAGCTACGTTCACCTTGTTGACCTTCCACTGCAGACGCGTGGGCGCATCAGCACGCGGCACGTCTAACAGCACCAGCCGCTCAAAGCGCGAATCGCTCACACGGGCCACGTGCAGATCGTAGCTGTTGCGGCCCCGCTCAGCGCGATTGTCAACATGGAAGTAGCTTGCGCGAATACCCAGGTACGCCACGTCATCGGGAACCTCGCGACCTACGTTAAAGGTCATGCCCCAGTCCAGGGCTTCAACTTCCTGAGGCCCGATCTTGCGTGCCCGGCTTGTGTTCTTGCAGCCCGTTAGGCGCAGCGCCGCCAGCGTCTGCGGACGGCGGACCACGTCCTCGACGGAGCCGATCTCCTCAACATGCCCATCGTGCATCACGCAGATGCGCTGGCACAGGCGGCATGCCTCATCGATGTCGTGGCTCACGTAGAGCACGGTGCGGTTGCATACATCGAACAGGTCAAGCATGTTTTGCTCAAGCGCACTCTTGAGATACGCATCGAGTGCGCTCATGGGCTCATCGAACATAAAGATGCCCGGGTGTGCCGCCACCATGCGGGCAAGCGCCACGCGCTGCTGCTGGCCGCCCGAGAGGCGCGCGGGATAGCGGTCGGCAAAGTCGGCCAGGCCAAAAATGCTCAGATAGCGCTCGGCGAGCTTTTTGCGCGCGGCGGCGTCGCCCGCATCCTTTACACCGGCGCATACGTTATCGGCCACCGTCATGTTGGGAAACAGCTGATAGTTTTGGAACAGCAGGGCGCATTTGCGCTCCTGGGACGACAGGTTGATGCCCGCCGCCGAATCAAAGAAGATCACGCCGTTGACGACGATCTTGCCCTCATCGGGCGTCTCCACGCCGGCGATGCAGCGCAGCGTACAGCTCTTGCCGCAACCCGAGGCGCCCAGCAGCGCCACGCGCTCCTCGCCGGCCTCAAGCTGCATGTCGAGCATAAACCCGGGATAACGCTTTTTGATATCCAGAACGAGTGACATGACCTATCGACCTCCCTGCGGCGCAGCATCATCGCGCATGAGCTCGGCCAGCGCCTCGCGATCGATACGCAAGGCATTGCCGCCCGCTGGGTCGAGCGAATCGCCCTGTCCGGCGAGATCTTTGGCTTGCTTGCGCTCCGCATGGGAAAGGCCCCGCTCGCGATACTTTTGCGAATGAGCGGTGTACATGTTGATGAACAGGATGACCAGGAAGCTGAACGCAATTACGACCACGACCCAAAAGAGGGCCACCGACGTGTTGCCGCCCATCCACTCAAAGTAGATGGCGATGGGAATGGTCTGCGTAATGCCGGCGTAGTTGCCCGCAAAGAACAGGGTGCAGCCAAACTCGCCCATCGCGCGGGCAAAGGCGAGCACCGTACCGGCGGCAATCGAGGGCCAGCCAAGCGGCATCATAAGCTTGGTAAAGATGCGACGCTCGGACCAGCCCAGCGTGCGCGCCGCATCGAGCATCTGCGTGTCGAGGCTCTCGAAGGCTCCGAGTGCCGTACGATAGACGAGCGGGAACGACACCACCACGGCAGAGATCACCGCCGCGGGCCACGTAAAGACAATCGAGATGCCGTGCGCAATCAGCCACCGACCGACCCCGGTCGATCGACCAAATAGCATAAGCAGCAAAAAGCCACACACCGTAGGCGGCAGCACCATAGGAATCGTAAAGACCGAATCGAGCAAACCCTTCACGCGGCTCGAGGTACCCATAGTCTTCCACGCGGCGAACAGGCCCAGTGCAAAGGAGATCAGCAGGGCAAGGCCACTCGTTTTGATGGACACCCAAAACGGACGATAGTCGATGTCGCCCAAAAAGGAGGCCAGAGAGGTCAAGGGCCCCTGCTCGTCCCGCAACACGACAGACGACGCTTCTACCATGTGAGCGCTATCAAGCCAACGCGCGCCGCCTTTGGCATCACCAGAGGCTGATGCAATCACCACATAGCGGTCCCCATCCGCACCGCGCTCGTCAAAGCCATAGGTATACCCGCCGGCATCAAACGTTGTTTCCGCCGTGACATACCAAGGAAGATCCACGTCCCCTAGCTGCGCACCTCCCATGCAGTTTGCGCTGTCGAGCTCACAGACGAGGGCCTTGAGACCCGATACGTACTCGTTGTCCTGCGGATCCAATCCATACTTCTCGACCGCCTTGGGCGATATCCACACAACAACGCGATCGGCAGCGGGCGCCACCACAAGGTCCACGTCCTCGTCAACGGGAAACCGGTAGCCCTCGGGCTGGCCCTCCATGGCACGAGCGGTCCCCTTGGCCAACCGCTCAAAACCCTCGATCCCATAGGAAAACCCATGAGCGGTCGCAGCAACCTGGGCCCCGTCCTCAGCGTCCCCAGCAAACGCAAATCCCGGCACCCAGCAAAGCGCGAAGGTCAAAGCACAGGCGACGAGCATGCGGAATCTATTAAGCACGAAAAGCTCCAAGCGAATACAAGGACGGAGTGAAACACAAAACGATGGAATTATCGCGCCAAGCCGCACTACTCGGAAAGCTCAAAGCCGTACTTAGCCCAAATCTTCTGAGCCTTCTTGTTGGTCAGACAGAAGTCGATGAACGCCTTGGCTTCGTCGGCGTGCTCGGAGCTCTCGGCAACGGCACCCGGATACACGATGGGCTTGTGCGAATCCTCGGGACACACAAAGGCCTCCTCGATGCCGTCGTAGCGGAAGATATCTGAGCTGTAGACAAAGCCAGCCACGCAGTCGCCCGTGGACACATAGGCGGCGGCGGTACCAACTTTGTCGGCCAGGGCCACCTTGTCGGCGATCTCGGGCGCATACTCGCCGTCGTCGCCCTCGGTGCCGGTATAAAGGCCCACGGAAGTCAGCGCCTGGTTGGCGTACTTGCCGGCGGGGACGGTCTTGGCGTCGCCAATGGCAATCTTACCGTCCAGGTTCGCGACGTCGGCGATGGCCTCGATCTTGGTGTCGGAGCCCTCGGCGCGAATGATCACGAGGTCGTTGACGAACATATCCTCACGGGTGTCGGTGTCGACGAGCTCGGCGGCCTCGGCGTCGTCCATGGTGCCCTTGGAAGCCGTGATGAGCACGTCGACGGCGGCACCGGCGCGCATCTGCTCGACAAGGTCGCCAGACGCCTTAAACTGTGTGTCGGCAAAGGTGGTGCCGGTCTGCTCGGTGTAGAGCTCCTGAACCTCGGGCAGGGCCTTCTCGAGCGAGTTGGCGGCAAAGACCTGCAGCTCGACAGCTTTCTTGGAAGATGCCTTAGCAGAACCGGCATCGGATCCGGCCGGCTCGGACGTCTTGCTGCCCGAACAGCCGGCAAGACCAAGGCCGGCAGCGGCGACAGCAGAAAGCGAAACGAATCCGCGGCGAGAAACCATATCGAACATGTTCAACCCTTTCGAACGCTATGCCCGGGCACCCCGCCGCGGGCTTTAATCTGCAATCAGATTATACTTCTGCGCGAATAATGATAGTGAGATATTATTCTCGTCAGAGAATATAGTTTCAAGTTACCGTGCACCTCGGCGTCGATTCGGCGGAAAACAAAGGCGGAGCAGCCGTTCAGGTCGCCCCGCCGCAGGTAAACCGCTTAGTTGGTATGTCCACCGCCCGCCGTCATCTGAGCCGCATGCTCCAGCTGGTCTGCTATGGCCTCCCAGCTTTCGCGGGCGGCCTTCGTAGAACCGGGAAAGTTTACGACAAGTGTATGACCTCGTTGCATGCAAATAGCGCGCGAGAGCATGGCGCGGCGCGTCTTGGTCATGGAGTAGGCACGAATTGCCTCGGCAATACCCGGCACATCGCGGTCGCAGACGGAACGCGTCGCCTCGGGCGTTACATCGCGCATCGAAAGCCCCGTGCCGCCGCAGGTGAGCACGACATTGGCGTGGCACTCATCGGCGGCTTCCACAATGGCATCACCGATCTCGCTGACGTCGTCGCGCACGACCACATGTGAGGCGACCGTCCAGCCCTGTGCCTCGATAAGTTCCTCGAGTGCGGCTCCGGCCTCATCCTGCAAAAGATCGCGTGTGTCCGAGCACGTCACGATCGAAATCTTCAACTCCATAGCATTCCTCCTACAACACCGTTCCCTCGGGCAGGTCGACACGCACGACATCCACGACGTCGCCTGCCTTGAGCTCACACGGCCCTTCGTCAATACGCAACAGGCAGTTCGCACGCTGCATAGTTCCAAGCAGCGCCGAATTCTGTGTCTTAGCCTCGGTCACCAACAACTCACCGGTCTCGGGGTCGCGCAAAACCGTGGCGCGATCGAAGAAGCGGCGATGCTGTCGCTTTTTCACGCCGTGTGTGAGCGTCGCCTGCTGCACGGGACGCGCAACCTCGGCAAAACCGCGCATCTTGCGAATCGCCGGACGGGCAAGCATCTCAAAGCCCACATACGCCGCAGCCGGATTGCCTGAAAGCCCTAGGTAGGGCTTACCCCCGAGCAAGCCAAACGTGATGGCCTTGCCCGGACGCATCGAGATGCGGTCAAACAGCACCTCGCCCTCGCGCCGGACGAGCGCCGTCACGAAATCGTAATCGCCCGCCGAGGCGCCACCGCTCGTAATGACAAAGTCGCACTCCTGCACGGCACGATGCACCAGCTCGGCGATCGCCTGCTCATCATCGGGCGCAATGCCGTAGAATACGGGCTCGGCGCCGGCATCGAGTGCCTCGGCCATCAACGCCGACGAGTTGGAATCGCGAATCTGCCCGCGCGCCGGCAGCTCACCCGGCGCGACCAGCTCCGTGCCCAGCGAGATAATGCCCACACGCGGGGCAGCGTGCACCTTCACGCTCGCGTATCCGGCGCTCGCCAGCAGACCCGCGCCCGCCGGAGCCACGACCTCGCCGGCGCGCATCACAACATCGCCGGCATGGGCCTCCTCGGCAGCAGAGCGAACGTTCTCCCCTACCTTGGCCGGCGCCGAAAAGCGAACGTGCGAGCCCTCGTTGCCGTCACCGTCGAGCACATCGACGATCTCGTACTTCACCACGGCATCGGCACCCTCGGGCACCGGCGCGCCTGTCATGATGCGGACCGCCTCGCCCGCACCGATTGCGCCCTCAAACACATGGCCCGCGGCCTCGTGTCCGATAACGTCGAGCGTCACCGGCGCCTCGCCAGATGCCTGCACCAAGTCCGCCGAGCGCACGGCATATCCGTCCATAGCGCTGTTGGCAAACGGCGAGATATCGATATCGGCCACCGCGTCCTCGGCCAAGGGAAAACCAGCCGCCTGCCACACGGGAATCTCGATGAGATCCGTCGGAGCAACGTGCGACAGGACAATCGACTGCGCGTCCTCCAGTGGAATGAGTTTCTCTGCCATATGCACCTCTTAATGCCACGGCGCACAACAGGGGCGCCGATTCTTTATGCTTTTCTCAGTATAATCCCCCGATGCACGGCCGCGACTCGGCCTGTACCCGCAAATACACCTGTCGGTTGCAGGCCGCGAAACAGAATGGAAACCAACCCACCGGCTCGTCGCGTTTACCGCGTTTTATAATGCTTGCGTTGCAACCTAAAAGAGGAACGTATGGCTCATAACGACAAAACCGAAAGCGCAAACGAAACGCAGGATCATTCCCAGCCGCTCGACGACGGCGGCTTTTTCTCCCTGAACGACGTCATCATGGCAGGCAGACATCAGCTCACTCGCTCCGAGCATCTCTTAGCTGCCGACACGCGCCGCAACGTCCGCAACCTACTCGTGAGCGCCAAGTTGCTCGTGCTCGTCGTCACCGTATCGCTCGCCATGGGCGTTGCCGCTTGGGCGTTTTTGGCCTCGTTGAATATCGCGACTGACTATCGCGAGCACCATGCGTGGATTTACGCGCTGCTTCCCGTTGTGGGCGTTGCCACCGCATGGGTGTACAAAAACCACGGTCTTGCCGCCAAACGCGGTAACAACCTGGTCATCGACTCCGCTCTGGGCACACGCCTCATCCATATGCGCATGGCCGTCCTCACCTTCGTCTGCTCCACGCTCACGCACCTCACCGGCGGATCGGCCGGTCGTGAGGGAGCTGCGGTGCAGATTGGCGGCACCATCGCCAGCAACATCTCGAGCCTCGCCCACCTCAAAAAGCATGACCACCACGACCTCATGCTCGCCGGCATCTCGTCGGCCTTTGGCGCCGTATTCGGCTCGCCCCTTGCCGGGGCTTTCTTTGGCATGGAGATGTGCTTTATCGGCAAGATCGACTACACCGCGGGCATCTACTGCCTGGTCGCCTCGTTTACCGGCTACTTTACATCACTCGCCCTAGGTACCGAGTACGAGGCGAATGTCATCGCCAGCGTTCCCGCTATGACGCCCAAAACGGTCGTCATCGTTGTTATCAGCGCAATTATCTTCGGTCTGACGGCACGCCTCTTTGCCTGGTCGGTTCGAACCGTCAAGAGCCTCTACGGTCGCTTTATCACCAATTACCTCGTTCGCGCACTCATCGGCGCACTCGTGGTTTTGGCCGCCTATGCCCTCCTCGACGCCTGGAACTACGCCGGCCTTTCCACGTGGCTTTCCGGCGCCGGATTTGCCGGCAACACCACCCTGGCGGACGCAGCCATCAAGTTGGTCGTCACAGCGCTTACCCTGGGCGCGGGCTTCCAAGGCGGCGAGGTCACGCCCCTGTTTGGCATCGGTGCGGCGCTCGGCGGCTGGATAGGTTGCCTCGTCGGAATCGATCCCAGCTTTCTGGCAGCGCTGGGCATGCTCGGCGTGTTCTGCGCCGGCCTTAACGTGCCTATCACCACCTGTATGATGGCCATCGACCTGTTCCACGGCACGGCTGCCGGGTTCTTTGTCATCGTGGCCTTTATCAGCTACCTAACCGCCGGACACCGCGGCGTGTACCCCGCCCAGCGCATTATCTCGCCCAAGCGCCGTTCGCTTATTGTAGATGAGGGCGGTACGGTAGCGGATGCTATCGAGCGCCACAACGACCTGATAGAGTAGATGTAATAATCGCCGTGCAGCCACAATCGGGGGCAATTCGACCTGAGCGCGACCGCACTGTCATGTCACACGCCGGGAGTCGCCCCATGCACGCAACTGATTTTGGTCGCACGCTCATCATCGCCAACCCAGCCGCCCAGTCGGGCGCGGCGCGCGAAGTTGCCGAGCGCCTGCAACGCTTTTTGGACATGACTGCACGCGCATCCCAGTTTGACCTGGTGCTGACCGAGCGCATGGGACACGCCAAGGAGCTGGCCGCCCAGGCAACGGGCTATCGCACCGTTATCGCACTCGGCGGCGACGGCGTGATCCACGAGGTCGTCAACGGGCTTATGACGCAGGATGAGGCGGTCCGCCCCGCTCTTGCCATCCTGCCTGTGGGCTCCGGCAACGATTTTGCCCAAACGCTCGGCATCGACGATTTCTCCGGCAAAGATTTTGGCGCGCTGCTCACCTGCGAGCTGCAGCGTCAGGACATCGGGCGCATTCGCTCATGGAACCCCGCAAGCGGCAGAGGCGAGGCTACCGTTGAGTACTACGACCAGACGCTTTCGATCGGCATCGATGCCGCCATCGGCCTTGGCACCGCCGAGCTGCGCAAAAAGACGGGTCTCACCGGCGCGCCGCTCTACACCCTCTCGGGACTTGAGCAGTTTGGCCTACGCTATCGCAACTACCCCATGACAGCCAGCTTTGACGGCGCGCCCGCCGAGCGCGTGAGGGCGATCATCATGGCGATTCAGCTGGGCCCCACGTATGGCTCGGGCTATCGCATCTGCCCCGATGCCGACCCCTGCGACGGCATGCTCGACGTCTGCTACGCATGCGGCCCCGTCCCTCGCGCGATTGCCCTGCCTATGTTCCTCTCGGCCAAAGACGGCCACCACACCAAGCTGCCACCGGTTCGCATACGACGTTGTCGCCATGCCGAGCTGACCTTTGAGGAGCCCGACTACCCCATCCAGGCCGACGGCGAGCCCGTTGTCGCCTCGCGCATCGAGGTCGACATCCTCGCCGGCGCCCTCCATGTCTGGCGTCCCACCCGCTAGCCACCCCTAGTTCACCGCAACGTATGAGGAGGCTATTCGTCGCTGCCCGGTTTGCGTCGGTTGGCCTTTTTAATGGCGTTGAAGTGCTTGTCGTTGAGCCTGCGCTGGCGCGATCGCTGCGGCACTTTGGTCTTGACGCGACGGCGCGGCGGACGGCCACGACGCTCAAGCTCTGCCCTCAGCTTACGCAAACAGCAGCTGCGATTCTGAAACTGACTACGGCTCTCGCGCGCTGTCACGGTAATCCCCGAAGGGATATGTTTCATGCGTACCGCAGAGTCCGTCGTGTTCACGCCCTGCCCGCCCGGACCCGTCGCGCGAAACACCTGCACCTCGCAATCACGCGCCAACTCCTCGACCGACAACTCGGCACAGCGCGCATACTCGCGCCATCCCATCTTGTTCTCATCCATATCAGCACCTCCCCTCATACAAAAAATGTGACAAAGGGACAATCCCTTTGTCACATCGCATACCAATCGCTTGTGCCGCGCGCTTAGGCGAAGGTGATCTCGCCGGTCTCGCAGTCCATATCGGCGATACGGGCCAGGCTCTCGACGCGGAAGCCGCGCTCGCGGAGCTTATCGCCGCCGCCCTGGAAGCCCTTCTCCACGGCAATGCCAATGCCGGACACCTCGGCACCCGCAGCCTCGCAAATCTTGATAAGACCCTCGAGTGCGCAGCCGTTGGCCAGGAAGTCGTCGATAATCAGGACCTTATCGCCCTCGGACAGGAAACGCTTACCCACGATAACCGGGTACTCCTTCTGCTTGGTAAAGGAATAGATGGTCGTGGCATACTGCTCGCCGTCGAGGTTGATGGACTGGGCCTTCTTGGCAAAGACCACCGGCACGCCGCCAAAATGCTGAGCAGCGATGCAGGCCATGCCAATGCCCGAAGCCTCGATCGTCAGGATCTTGTTGATCTCGACACCCTCGAACAGACGGGCCCACTCGGCACCCATGTGGTCGAACAGCTCAACGTCGCACTGGTGGTTGAGGAAGGCATCAACCTTAAGGACGTTACCGGCCTTTACGATGCCGTCATGGCGAATACGATCCTCAAGCTCCTGCATGGCGCAACCCCTTCTCGCGGCAACGATACCGCGCGATTAATAAACGTTGTTCGATAGTCTACCACGGACCGACCCCCGCCCGGCCCACAAGCCGCATCGCACCACAAAGCCGCAAGACCAGTAGATGGGCCCGATTCGTGGCAGACAGCCTCCCAACACGCTAATGGCGGACGCGTATCCTCACCAAACGCACCATGGCGAGCGCAAAGCCCACAGCGGCCACAGCCATGAGCACGTAGAACACCGAACGGAAACCAAACAGGAACACATCCGGACGACCTGCAACAAAACTGGTCACGGCCTCGCCCATCGCCACGCTCATCTGCCCATACAGGATATTCGACGCCACCGTAATGCCCACTGCCATGCCGGCATAGCGCGCCAAACTGCCCAAGCTGCCCGCAAAACCGAGTGCCTCGCGCGGAGCCGAGCCCATGTACAGCGAGTTATTGGGGCTTTGGAAAATCGACGTTCCGCACGACATAAACGCGGCACAGCACACGATCACAGGGATGGAAGAGTGCTCGTCGAGCGTACTTACCGCAAAGAGACCGCACACGTACACACCCAGGCCGACCGCCGTGGGACCCTCGCAGCCAACACGGTCCGAAACCGTACCCGAAAGCGGGCCGATAAAGGCATTCACCATCGGCAGCGCCAAAAAGAGTAGTCCAGAGATGTCGGAACCAAAGCCGTGGGCGTCCTGAAAATAGAACGGCAGGATAAACTCGGATGCGCCAATGCCAACGAACACGATGAGCATGCAGACAAGGTTGATGGTGAAGGCCGAATTTGCAAAGCAGCGACGAGCAGCCTCGGCAAGGGACATGGGGCGCTCGCCGGCCTCCGGCTTAACATGCGGTAGCGTGTAGAGCCCCACGATAAACGAGATGACGCCAATGGGCAGGTTGATGAGGAAGATGCTCTCCCAGGGAAAACTTGCCACCAGCATGCCGCCCAGCACGGGGCCACACATCATGCCGAGGGCCACGAAGGTCGCGAGAATACCCATGGCACGACCGCGCTCGCGCGCCGGAAACGACTCGGTGATGATACCCATGTTGTTAGCCATGGCCGCCGCGCAGCCGACGCCCTGAACAATGCGTGCCAGGATTAGAACCTCGAGCGAGGCCGAAAGGCCGCACAGCAGCGAACCGACCGAAAAAACGATGACGCCCAGCTGGAACACATTCACCTTGCCGCGCACGTCGCCCAGACGGCCAAACGGCAACATAGCCACGCAAGTCGCAAGCAGATACACCGAGCTTACCAGCTGAATGCGATCGAGGCCCACGCCCAGCTCCTTTTGCATCACGGGCAGCGCCACGGTCACGACGGTCGAATCCAGACACACCATAAACGTCATGATGAGCACGGTAAACAGAATCGCCCATTTGTTCTTGCCATGGGTGTCGCCCTCTAGGGCAAGGTGCTCGCGGCGCAGCTGCTCTGCAGTTTTTTCCATATCCATCCTTTCGAGTGGCACAACGCAAAAACGGGGCCCCAATCGCCTGCAAACAGCCGCGATTGGGGTCCCGCCTACGGAATCGGAACGAAAGGTCGCCGAAGCTTTCTGCCAGCATCGGCACCTTGCACGAACGCTAGCCTAGCACTGCTCAAGCGCCTGCTCAAGGTCGGCAATCAGATCGGCCGTATCCTCGAGGCCGCACGACAGGCGCACCATGTCGGCGGAGATGCCACAGGCGATGAGCTCCTCATCGTTCATCTGGCGATGCGTGGCGTTAGCAGGATGCAGGCAGCAAGTGCGGGCGTCGGCCACGTGCGTGGCGATCTGGGCGAGCTTAAGGCTCTTCATAAAGGTCTCGGCCGCTGCGCGACCACCGTTAAAGCCAAAGCTCACAACGCCGCACGTACCGTTGGGCATGTACTTCTGAGCCATGTCATAGTACTTATCGCCCTCCAGGCCCGGATAGCTCACGAAACGCACCTTGGGATGGCTCTGCAGGAACTTGGCAACGGCCAGGCCGTTCTCGCAATGACGCGGCATGCGCACATGCAGGCTCTCGAGCGAGCTGTTCAGGAAGAAGGCCGCCTGCGGGTTCTGCATGGGGCCAAGGTCGCGCATGAGCTGAGCGGTTGCCTTGGTAATGAAGGCACCCTCGCGACCGAACTTCTCGGCATAGGTCACGCCGTGGTAGCTCTCATCGGGCGTGGTGAGACCCGGGAACTTGTCCGCATGGGCCATCCAGTCAAACTGGCCGTGGTCGACGATCACGCCGCCCAGGTAGGCAGCATGTCCATCCATGTACTTGGTGGTGGAGTGTGTAACGATGTCGGCGCCCCACTCAAAGGGACGGCACATCACGGGCGTCGGGAAGGTGTTGTCAACCATCAGCGGCACGCCGTGCTCATGCGCGGCCTTGGCAAAGCGCTCAATATCGAGCACGGCAAGGGCGGGGTTGGCGATCGTCTCGCCAAAGACGAGCTTGGTATTGGGCTGGAAGGCTGCCTCGAGCTCCTCATCGGTGCAGTCGGGGGCAACGAACGTACAGGTCAGCCCCATACGGCCCATGGTGTGGGCGAGCAGGTTGTAGGTACCGCCGTAGATGGCAGAGCTCGCGACCACGTGATCGCCGGCACCGGCCACGTTAAAGATCGCGAGGAAATTCGCCGCCATGCCCGAGCTCGTGAGCATCGCAGCGGTGCCGCCCTCCATCTCGCAGATCTTGGCGGCAACCAGATCGCACGTGGGGTTCTGTAGACGGCTGTAGAAGTAGCCCGACTCCTCCAGGTCAAACAGCTTGCCCATGTGCTCCGACGTGTCGTACTTCCACGTGGTGGACTGGTAGATGGGCACCTGGCGCGGCTCGGCATCTCCCGGGTGATAGCCGCCCTGAACACATGTAGTACCGATGGTCTGCTCGCTCATATCTAGCTCCCTTGCCTGGGTTACGTTTTATTCGGTTCACGATACCGCTACCCCGCACCCCTCTCAACCCATCGCCAAGATAGGTTATGGGACTAATTGATCAGGGGTATTTATCTCAAGCCTTAGGCATTTGCTCGACAGAGAAAAATGAGGCATACATGAAGCTCTCGACGATTACATGCACCGTCACGGGTACCATAGGCGGGTACACCGTAACCAAGGAGACAACGATGAAGCAAATCGATATCGCCCAGCTCGACACCGCGGCCTGCCAGGCTCAGGCTGCCGAATACCACGCCCGTGGCTTTAACTGCGCCCAGGCCGTTGCCTGCACGCTCGCACCTGCCGTCGGGCTCGACCCCCAGACCGCCTTTACCCTAACCGAGGGCTTTGGCGCCGGCATGGGCGGCATGACCGAAACCTGCGGCGCCATCTCGGGCGCCGTGGCCATCATGGGCTTTGTAATGAGCGACGGCATGGATAACCCCAAGACCAAGGGCCAGACCTACAAGCTGTCGCGCGAAATCGCAAAGCGTTTTGGCGAGAAGAACACGACGACCGTCTGCGGCACGCTCAAGGGCATCGGATCGGATAAGGGTCCGCTCCGCAGCTGCCCCGGCTGCATCGACGATGCCGTCGAGATTGCCTGCGATGTGCTAAAGCAGCTCGCCGAGTAAACGGCAGCAACAGAAATCGACGGCCGGCGCGCTTGGTATTCATCCAAAAGCACGCCGGCCGTCGTCGTTAGAACTCCGCAAACTCGGGAGCGCCGACCTCAATCTCCTCGCGCCCTGCCATAAGCTCGCGCATCTTAACGCAAAACGGTTCCTGCTCCCCCGCCTTAAACACCAAATGAAGTGTCACGGCATCCGCGTAATCGGTATCCAAAACCTTGGCACCCGAATCCTGCGCCAAACGAAGCACCTGCTCATACTGCGGATAGGCCACATGCACGTCAACCGGCACGACGCTCGTCATCTCGACGATCTGCCCAGCCTCCTGAGCCGCAGCCACCGCCGCCTGCGTCGCCGCAGTATAGGCGCGCACCAAGCCACCAGGCCCCAACAGCGTGCCGCCAAAATAGCGCGTCACCACGCAGCAAACATTTTTGAGCCCCGCACCGCGCAGCACCTCGAGCGTCGGCATCCCGCTCGTGCGGCTCGGCTCACCGTCATCGCTCTGACGCTCACGTCCATCGACCAAAATCCACGCGGGAACATTGTGTCGAGCGTCGTAATGACGTTTGCGAACGGTCTCGATAAAGGCATTCGCCTCATCCTCGGACTCAATATGGACCAGCTGGGCAATAAACCGGCTCTTGCGGTCCACAAACTCGCCTGAAGCCTCAATATTCGATTGCAGAGTAAAATAGCTGTCCAACAAAGCCCCTCAACAACAAGCAAAGCAACAAACAGCCTCAATAATACGGCAAAGACCGTACCGATAACCCCAGTAAATAGAACGGCAACGCCAATGACCAGGCAAAAACAGTGAGACGTCAAGGATGACGGCGCCGATGAATCCGTCAACGAAAGCGAGAACCCGTCAGCGCGAGCAAGGTGCCTTGAAAGACGAGATTGCAACAGAAATGAGGCTGCCGATGATCAGGCACAAGCAGCGAGACGGCGTCAGCTGAGTCGATTTGGCCCGAAAGAGGAGGGAGCACGCCTTATGGCGGCGACCGACGAATGAGCGCCAAATCGGCCAGCTGACGCCGTCGCAGCGTCAACATAGTTGCTGAGTGGGCCTATAAGCCGGGTTCTGTCGTGAACGGTCATTTATCTTGTCTGCACGTTACCGTGCAGCTCCACGCACGCTACCCGAACGCGGACCGGGCCGGCCCATAGCGTTCCTATTCGCGCTTGCTCCGGATGGGGCTTGCCAAGCCGCCGTGTTACCACGACGCTGGTGGTCTCTTACACCACCGTTTCAGCTTTTCCCTTTACGCCTTGCGGCGCAGGTGGGAGTCTTCTTTTCTGCGGCGCTTTCCGTCGGATCACTCCGCCCGGCCGTTAGCCGGCATCCCGCCCTCTGGAGCCCGGACTTTCCTCACGCGTGCTGCAAGCAGCACATCGCGCGACCGTCTGGCCCACTCAGCAGTGCAAGAGTGTAGCACACCGTTGCCACAGGCAATGGCACAACGCAAACGCTCGACACGATATACCAAGAACCGCCATGCGCTACAATGGCCCTGTCGATGGGCAACGTCGTCAGTCGAGACGCGACCGCGCTCCGCACCCCTCCGTCTACTCGGTGTGTTCCCGCCTCCTCCCCGAGGCGGGATGTCGGCATTTTTCATGCACCGACAGCCCAATAGCCTGCGAACAGCCCGGATAGCATTACGCACGGGTAGCATCGCGCGCGTCAGCAGCAAATGCAAAAAGGGACCCGTCCATTGCGGACGGATCCCTTCAAACAAGTGATCGTCAAACCGATTTACTCGGCGTCGGTCTCCTCGTCCTTCTTCTCGGAAGGCAGCGGGGTAACCTCGATCTCGACGCCCAGAGTCTCAGCAGCGGACTTCATGGACAGGGAGATACGACGACGGTCGAGGTCGATCTCCATGACCTTGACCTGAACCTTGTCGCCCACGTGGGTGACCTGAGAAGGCTGATCGACGTGCTTGTTGGCCATCTCGGAGATGTGCACCAGGCCCTCGATGCCCTCGCCCAGGTCGACGAAAGCGCCGAACGGGACAAGCTTGGTCACAGTGCCCTCGACGATAGCGCCGACGGGGTACTTCTTGACCAGTGCGCGCCACGGATCCTCGGTGGTCTGCTTGAGACCCAGGGAGATGCGCTCGCGGTTGAGATCGACGTCGAGAACCTCGACCTCGACCTCCTGGCCGACCTTGACAACCTCGGAAGGATGGTTGACGTGGTTCCAGGAGAGCTCGGAGATGTGGATGAGGCCGTCGATACCGCCGAGGTCAACGAAGGCGCCGAAGTCGACGATGGAGGAAACGGTGCCCTGGAGACGCATGCCAGACTTGAGCTTGGACAGGATCTCGGAGCGCTCGGCCTTACGGGACTCCTCGAGCACGACGCGACGGGAGAGGACGACGTTGTTGCGGTTGCGGTCCATCTCGATGACGCGAGCCTCGATGCGGGTGCCCATGTAGGAGGTGAGGTCCTTGACGCGACGGAGGTCGACGAGGGAAGCGGGCAGGAAGCCACGCAGGCCGATGTCGAGGATCAGGCCGCCCTTGACAACCTCGATAACCTCGCCCTCGACGTTCTCGCCGGAGTTGAACTTCTCCTCGATGCGGTTCCAAGCACGCTCGTACTCGGCACGCTTCTTGGACAGGACCAGACGACCGTCCTTGTCCTCCTTCTGGAGAACCAGAGCCTCGATGGGATCACCGAGTGCAACGATGTCTGCAGGGTTAGCGTCCTTGCGGATGGACAGCTCGCGGACCGGGATAACGCCCTCGGACTTGAATCCGATGTCAACGAGCACCTCGTCATGCTCGATCTTAACGACAGTGCCGTTAACGAGATCGCCCTCATCAAAGTCGGTAATCGTACCGTCGATGAGGTTGTTCATCTCCTCCTCATTGACATCGTCAAGAGAGAAAATGGACGAGTTCTGAATCTCACTCAAAGGTGGACCCCTTTCGAACTACGGGGCCCCGATTGCTAGGACCTACAGAAGGGTGCGACAAGCACACAACGTTTAGGAACACTCGGGAGCCGACAGATACTAATGTGACGCTTATGCAATCACGTTCGTATAGGTTACGGGGAAATGAGTTCGATTTCAAGCGTGAACTGCGATTTTTTACTCGTGTGGAGACTTTTTCGTAATCTTATGAACACACGTCTCCACAACTTGACGATAACCAGCCAGGCATTCGGCTTTGGGGTAAAGTATCCGGAGCCAACGACTCTAGATTAAATTTACGAGAAAGGTGCCCGCGTGCTCAAAGCAGTCGTTTTCGATATGGACGAGACGCTTCTTAGCATCAACCTCAACGCGTTCATCCTTCGCTATTTTAAGGATGTCTCTTCGATGCTCGCGGATATCGGGCGCCGCAGCCGCGGTGGCACGATGGCGCGCCTCGGCACCATCTTGGTCGACCTCAACGCCAATCGCCGCAGAGGCACGGACAATCGTACCAATCTTGAGTTTTACCAAGAAGAGGTTGAGCGCCGGTGCGGCATTTGCCTTTCGGACCCACTCATCTACGAGGCGTTTACCTACTACGACCGCGAAGTCCTGCCGTACAAGAACGACGATGTCATTAACGCCCACGCCATGCCGGGCGCACACGCCGCGCTTCAGGCCGTACAGGACGCAGGACTGCGCTGCGCGCTCTTTACCAACCCCAGCTTTACGCAGGGAGCCATCGAGTGCCGCATGGGTTGGGGCGACCTGGCCGACGCCCCCTTTGAGCTCGTGACGCACATGGGAAACACCACCCGCTGCAAGCCCGATGCCACCTACTATCTAGAGCAGCTTCAGGTGATGGGGCTCGAGCCGCACGAGGTCCTTATGGTGGGCAACGATCCCAAACGCGACTTCCCCAACCCTGCCTGCGGCATCCAAACCGCCTTTGTGGGCCAGGGCAAGCCCAGCCGAGCCACCTGGCGCGGAACCATGGAAGACTTCGCCCACGACTTTAACGCCGTAGTAGAAGCCTTCTACGAGCACCAAGTAGCCCACGAACTGTCGTAGGACCCCTCGCTCCAAACCAAATATCGCCGCAGGTTGAGCACAAGTCAGCGAAAACGCCCCTAAGCGAGCAATGTGCCTTGAAAGAGGAGGGCATAGGCCTTCTGGCCATGCCCGAAGGCTTGAAAGGCAGATTGCCGCTTAGGGGCGTTTGCAGCGTCGACTCGTTACGCGGTTTGGTAAAACCGCGTAACTAGCAGACTCGAGTCTTGCCGATCATGATGTTGAGGATCTCGACGTCGGTGTCCTTCATGCCCACGCGGCCCACGTAGCCCATGCTGGCAATCGTCTGCTCGACGGTATCTTGGATCAGGCCCTCGCCGGCGCGGAAGCCGCGACCCTGCATGGCCATATCATGGCCCAGAATCGCCGCATCGACGGCAGCCGAGATCTTGGCGGCACAGCTCGCTTTGGCGCCGTCGCACACGATGCCGCCCACGTTACCGAGCGTGTTCGAGACCGTCGCGCCAATCTGCTCGCGCGTGCCACCGCACAGCCAGGTAATCGCAGCGCCGGCGCCGCACGCAGCGCAAATAGCACCGCAAAACGCCGAGAGAGCACCAATATAGCTCTTGATATGCACGGCGATAAGATCGGACAGCATCACGGCGCGCACCAGGCGCTCGTGGTCGCAACGCAGGTACTCGGCATACTCCATGACGGGCAACGCGCAGGTAATACCTTGATTGCCCGAGCCGCACACAATGGCGACCGGCAGCGCGCAACCGTTCATGCGGGCGTCGGACCCGGCGGCTGCACGGGCACGGGCACGGCAGGCGACGTCATCGGCACGAGCACCCAGCAGCGTACGACCCACCTCGGCGCCCCAAGCGTGCGCAAGGCCCTCGGCACTGATTGCGCCATTCAGCTCAATCTGACGCTCAACGGCAGCGCGGGCGTCCTCAATGTCACCGTCCTCGATAAAGTCGATGATGGTCTCAATCGACATGGGCGTATCGGCGTTATCTGCCGCCCGCTCGGCCACGACGCGCTCGGCGCAGGCGGCACACTCCCCCGCCGACTTGCCGCACACCGGAATACCGTCGAGGGTATGGCACGTGACATTGGTGTGGTGGTCGGTAATCTCGACGACCGCGGTATGGCCCCCGGCCGTCGCAGTCACCTTGATGTAGAGGTTGGGCACACCTTCGACAAGCGACACATCGCAGTAGCCGGCGTCGGCGAGGAGCTCGGTCACGCGAGCACGATCTTCGTCGTCAACGCTCTCGAGCACCTCGAGAGCGCTCTTAGCGTCGCCGCCCACGGCACCCAGCACGGCCGCGGCTTCAATACCGTGCATACCGCCCGAGTTGGGCACGGTCACGCTCTTAACGTTCTTGATGATGTTGCCCGAGCAGGCAACGTCCATATGATCGGGTTCGCAACCGAGCGTCTGGCTCGCCAACGCCGCTGCATAGGCAACGGCAATGGGCTCGGTGCAGCCGAGTGCGCAGACAAGCTCGCGGTTCAAAACATCGCAAAACGCGGCATCGCGAAGGGAATCGGCAGGCATAGGTATCTCCTACTTATATAACGGGCTGGGCTCTCATTAATAGTTAGCTCTTTTATTTGATAACAATGCATCAAAAACCGCAACCCAGGTTCCGGTAGACGGCATTCAGGCGCAAACTGGCGGCATTCATTCACGAGAAGCCAGTCTTGTTGCCTGCTAAAGCGTTTGACCAAAAAACGCTCGAGCGTTTACGCAAAAGTCGCGCTATCATGCAGTCGAACGCGGTAAACACCTTTAGCATTTGCGCCGCACAGACCAGAGAGGAACCATCCATGAAGATCGGTATCGGTAACGACCACGCCGCCGTCGAGCTCAAGAACATCATCTCCGAGCACCTGAAGGAGCGCGGCTGCGAGGTCGTGAACTTTGGCACCGACACCTCCGAGAGCTTTGACTACCCCATCGCCGGCTACAAGGTGGGTAAGGCCGTTGCCAACGGTGACGTCGACCTGGGCATCCTCATCTGTGGCACCGGTGTCGGGATTAGCCTGGCTGCCAACAAGGTCGAGGGCGTACGCGCCGTCGTGTGCTCCGAGCCCTTCAGCGCCAAGCTCTCCCGCATGCACAACAATACCAACGTGCTCGCCTTTGGCGCCCGCGTCGTGGGCTCCGAGCTCGCCAAGATGATTGTCGACGAGTGGCTCGACGCCGAGTTTGAGGGCGGTCGTCACGAGCGTCGCGTTAACCTCCTCAACGAGATCGACCACACGCGCGGCCTCAAGGTCGTCGACGAGGCCTAAACATCTCAGTGCCACAAGCTAACAGCAGGGCCCGCTCGGAACTCATGACCGAACGGGCCCCTTCATAGATTTTGGAATAAAAGGGCGCCGCGGATGGAGTTCCGCGGCGCCCAAGCCACACGCTAACAGCTTTAAGGAGTCAAAGCTGGTTTAGCCAAAGAAGCGCTTGATCTCGATCTCGGCGTTCTCCAGGCAGTCGGAGCCGTGGATCACGTTGGCGTTGACATCGACAGCGAAGTCGCCGCGGATGGTACCAGGAGCAGCGTCAAGCGGATTAGTAGCGCCCATGAGGGTGCGCATCTTAGCAACAGCGGAGAGACCGGAAACGACCATCTTGACGACCGGACCGCTCGTCATAAAGTCACAGAGACCGCCAAAGAAGGGCTTGTCGGCCAGATGGGCGTAGTGCTCCTCGACGGTAGCGCGCTCGAGCGTAGTCATCTCCATGCGCTCGATGACAAGGCCGCTGCGCTCGATGCGAGCAACAATCTCGCCGATCTTGCGGTCGCGCACGGCGTCGGGCTTAATCATGATGAAGGTCTTCTCGATAGCCATAAGGTAGCCTTTCAAGTAGGTTCGCGCGTGCCCAAGTCCCATTCCGGCACCCGCCTGGACTGCATCGTAACAGAGTTTTAGCTGCAGTTAAACAAAAAGCTGTTTATTGAAACGTTACAATTTATTGAAGCGTTCCATATGTGTCACTTCTGTTTCGAAGCTCGATTAGAGTACCATCCGACTGCCCATCAACCGCATCGAGCAGAGCAGACGGTCGGTTGCCGCCCGCGAACGTACCCCCTTCACAACCTGCCCAAAGGTCCTACAGAACTTCTCGACAAGCCCCTCCCCCATAGCAACAAAATACGGACGCTCACATCAGCAGACGTCCGTAAAGCAAAAAATGATTCCTCAATAAATGGCAAAAACAGCTTCGGCCAAACCCTTACTTTATCCCGTGGCCCATCTCGACGACCTTGGTCAGCAATCCAAACACGCCCTCGTCGGCCACGAGCTGTGCCTCGGCACGCTGCAGCTGCACGGCAACGGCGGCAGGGGCGGTACCGCCCTCGGTCGTGCGTGCAGCGACAATCGACGGGATGTCGAGCGCCTCGGTAATGTCGTGCTCAAAGAGCGAGCTTGCCTCCTGGAACACCTCAAACGGCAGGTCCTCAAGATTGCAGCCGCGCTTCTCACACATCAGGACCAGATGGCCCACCACGGCGTGTGCCTCGCGGAACGGCAGGCCACGCTTGGCCAGGTAATCGGCAACATCGGTAGCGGCAAGGTGCCCCACGCCGCACTCGCGCGCCATGGCATCCTCGTTGACAGTCCAGGTCGAAATCATACCGGCCATAACGGACAGGCACTGCATGAGCGTATGGGCGGTATCGAGCGCGCCCTCCTTGTCCTCCTGCAAGTCCTTGTTATAAGCGAGCGGCAAGCCCTTCATGGTCACGAGCAGCTGCACCAGGTTGCCATAGACTCGGCCGCTCTTGCCGCGGATAAGCTCGGCAAAGTCGGGGTTCTTCTTCTGCGGCATGATGGACGAACCGGTGGAGTAAGAGTCGGAAAGCGTGATAAAGCCAAATTCGGAGCTCGACCACAGCACGATCTCCTCGGAAAGACGCGACAGGTGCATCGCCATGACAGAGCCGGCGTAATGCAGGTCGAGGAGGAAATCACGGTCGGAAACCGCATCGAGCGAGTTGGGAATCACGCCCGCAAAGCCAAGTTCGGCAGCCGTCATCTGACGATCGAGCGGATAGCTCGTGCCGGCAAGCGCGGCAGCGCCCAGCGGACAGTTGTCGGCGGCATCAAAGGCGGCCTTCAGGCGTGTAAAGTCGCGCGCGAACATCCAGGAATACGCCAGCAGATGATGCGACAGCAGCACGGGCTGAGCATGCTGCATGTGCGTGTAGCCCGGCAGAATCACCTTGTCGTACTTCTTGGCCGCATCAACCAGCACATGACGCAGCCCAAGATTGGCCTCCATGAGCTCTTTGGCCAGCGCCTTGACGCCCAGGCGCGTATCGGTCGCCACCTGGTCGTTGCGCGAACGCCCGGTATGCAAGCGCTTACCGGCCTCGCCGATGCGGCGCGTCAGCTCGCTCTCGATGGACATATGAATGTCTTCGTCGTTGATGTCGAAGGTGAAGTTGCCGGCATCGATATCCTGTTCGATTCCGGTCAGGCCCTTGGCAATCGCCTGCTCGTCCTCGGCACTGATGATGCCCTGGGCCGCCAGCATTTTGGCATGCGCCTTAGAGCCGGCGATATCCTGCTTATAGAGATGTTTGTCGACCGGCAGCGACGCGCCAAACTCCTGCGTGACCTCGGCCACGCCCGCCTCAAAACGACCGCCCCAAAGAGCCATGGAACCGTCCCCTTTCTCCAAATACCAAAACAAGCGCCCAAAGCAATGCGCCATATCGCTAAAGCGATTTTTCAACCGCTAGTTTTACACATTCCCCACCGTGTGCGGAGCCATGTAGCTAATTTGCAAAGAAGTGACGCGCCATGCACTTGGCGCCCAACGTCTCCCTCCGGATGTTGCCCTGCGAGCCATCGATCCAGGCCTTCAGGCTCATAGGGACGTCCTCGACCCTTGCAGCATCGAACTCGGGCGCGAGGGCAAGTAAAGCATGCGCGATAGCATTGAACATAATGGATACTCCTCATATATATAGGCGCAGAGCCGCCAAATTGATAGAAGGAGCCCCGCCGGACAACCCCGGCGGGGCTCGGACTCAGCCGCAGACGCGGCATCATATATGCGGGCGGAACGTAGGGGCCACCGATGTTAAGAAGTGTCAGCAAGCATAACGAAAGGTAGGGACCCCGTGCGCCCGTTATGTATCACGCGGATGGGCCGCGCGGATACCAAGGGAAGGGGGCGCTAGGCCTGGGCGGCAGCAGAGCTGGGGCCCTGGACCTTTGCCCACGTCTTGAGCGACAGCGTATCGATCTCGATAAAGCCGGCGCTGGCCTTCTCGTCAAACGTGGTGTCGCGGTCGTAGGTAGCCAGACCGTAGTCGTAGAGGCTGAAGGGGCTCTTGCGGCCGACGACATGGCAGTTGCCCTTAAAGAACTTCAGACGGACAGTGCCGGTCACGAACTTCTGGGTATCGGCCATAAAGGCATCGAGCGCGTTTTTGAGCGGGCTGTACCACTGGCCGTTGTACACGGCGGTGGCCCAATCCTGCTCGAGCTTGATCTTGGTCTTGAGCAGGTCGCCCTCGACGCAGATGTCCTCGAGCGCCTTGTGGGCGGTGATGAGCGTCAGGGCGCCGGGAACCTCGTAGCACTCGCGGCTCTTAAGACCCACCAGGCGATCCTCGACCAGATCGAGACGGCCAAAGCCATTGTCGCCGGAGATCTTGTTGAGGGCGATGACGATCTCGGAGAGCTTCATCTTCTTGCCGTCTACGGCGACGGGCTTGCCGGCCTCAAACTCAATCTCGGTGTAAGTCGGGGTGTCAGGCGTGTCCTCGGGGTTCTTGGTCATAACCCAAGCGTCATCGAGCGGCTCATTCCAGGGGTCCTCCAGGTGACCGCACTCGATGGCGCGACCCCACAGGTTGTCGTCGATGGAGTAGGGGTTGTCGTTGGCACCCTCGGGAACCGGCACGTTGTGAGCGTGGGCATAGGCGACCTCGTCGGGACGGCACTTCAGGTCCCACTCGCGAACCGGGGCGATAACCTTGAGCTCGGGGTCGAGGGCCTTGACGGCAGCCTCGAAGCGAACCTGGTCGTTACCCTTGCCGGTGCAGCCGTGGGCGACGTAGGTCGCGTCAAACTCGTGGGCGACCTCAACAAGCTTCTTGGCAAGCAGCGGACGGGAAAGAGCGGAGAGCAGCGGATACTTGTTCTCGTACATGGAGTTTGCGGCGATGGCCTTGGTCAGGAACTCATCGGAGAACTCGTCGCGCAGGTCGAGCACCTGGCAATCGAGAACGCCCAAGTCGAGTGCCTTCTGCTTCTTGGCATCCAGTCCGGTCTCCTCCTGGCCCACGTTGCCGCAGACGCAAACGACATCGAGATTCTTCTCGTCCTGGAGCCACTTGACACATACGGATGTATCAAGACCACCGGAATATGCGAGAACGACTTTTTCCTTGCTCATGGCTGTTTCCTTTCGCCCTTGGTAGCTAGTTAGAACATCGGTCAGTTGCAAGTCACCTTGAGGTCGAATACCGTGCAATATCAGGTTAAATAGCAAAAATCAGCACATACATGCCCTAGAAACATGCAGCAATGTCGTGCTAAAACCCAACGACCTCAAAATGACTCTGTTGAGGCAATTCGCCCCATGCGGACAGAGACGATTGTTATCGTCGTCGGGAAATTGCGCGCTGGCGTCGGAGGGCATTGTCTGCAGTGGTGATGATCTGTACGAACTGCATCTGCCTCTCCTTTCACGTATCGCCGGGCGCAATTCAAATATCGCAAACGGTACCTTTTCCTCGGTAAGCGGCTCTTTTGCCGTCGCCGTTTTCGATGTTCGCTATATTACGATAAAGTGCTCGCTGCACTATCGACAAATTCAAATTTCTGAAAAGTTTTTTCATTAGTTTGTGAATGGTGATGCAAAAACGCGCCAATCCTGCGAAAATACGCTCGATTACATAGCAGAGGGTCATTACGCCCGAAACAATCTGGAAACGGAAAGGCGCATTTTATGCAGACTTACGAATCAGACGCTAACATCGGCAACATTAAACTCATCGCCGTCGACATGGACAAGACGCTGCTCACCGACGAGCGCGTGTTACCGCAGGGTCTTGATGAGCGCCTGGACAAGCTCGCCGACGCCGGCATCGTATTCTGCCCCGCCAGCGGACGTCCCGCCCCCAAGCTCGAGGAGATGTTCGAGGGCATCAAGAACCGCCTCGCCTTTTGTCCCGACAACGGAGCGTGCGTGATCTATCGCGGCAGCTATATCTATAAGAGCAATATCGACGTGGAGCTGTACCAGCAGGTCTTGAGCCGCGCCTCGGAGGATCCGCGCGCTGTCCCCGTCCTGTGCTGCTTCGACGAGTTCTACGTGCTCGCCCGCGACCATCAATACCACGACGAGATCAGCGTCTACTACAACACGATCAACTACGTCGACAGCTTTGAGGGCATTGATTTCGAGTCCAACAAGATCTCGGTCTTCTTCCCCGGCTACGACGCCGAGCCCGCGTTTCGCGAGACCTATAGCCCCGAGTTCTCGGACAAGCTCTACGTCACCAACGCCGGGCGCGAGTGGATTGACTTTATGAACCTGGGCGTCGACAAGGGCGCCGGCGTCGCGCACCTGTGCGACCACCTGGGCATTGATATCGCCGACGCCGCCGCCGTGGGCGATACCTACAACGACATCCCCATGCTCGAGCGCGTCGGTCACAGCTTTATCGTGGACAATGCCGAGGAGCACATGAACGCGCACGCCAAATGGCGCATTCCGAGCAACAACGACGGGGGCGTACTGACGCTCATCGACGCCATCTTGGCGGCTCGTTAACGCGCCCGTCGGACCTGGCCGGGCGAGGCGGGTAAGTTTTTCGTTCGGTCAGGTCCTGGGCTCGCTCGGAAAGCACATTAAGTGCTTTCCGGCTCGTGCGGAATCTACGAAAAACTTACCCGCCTCGCCCGGCCAGGTCCTGCGGTGACTTGCTTGCCGCCTGGATGGCGTCTTGGCGCCTAGATACTTTGGCTGACTTTTTTGGAATGAAGGGGGCTCCTTGTTGGCAAGGAGCCCCCTTCTGCTTTTGGTTACTTTGGAATTGTGAGCGCTTCCCTATTTAGCGTCAGCCCAGGTTATGCCGGTGCTGGCTTCGGCGATCAACGGTACGCGGAGGTCTACTACGTGCTCCATGACGTCGCGGACCATGGCGGTGAGGCGCTCGACTTCGTCGACGGGGCACTCAAAGTCCAGTTCGTCGTGTACCTGTAAGATCATGTGGGCGGCAAAGCCCTCTTCTTCCAGGCGACGGCTAACGCGGGCCATCGCAATCTTGATGATGTCTGCTGCGGTTCCCTGCATGGGGTGGTTCATGGCCGTGCGCTCGCCAAAACCGCGGAGTTGCGGATTTTTAGCCTTGAGCTCCGGAATATGGCGACGGCGGCCGTACATGGTCTCGGCGTAGCCCGTCTGCTTGGCACGCGCCACCACGTTGTCGAGGAACGTACGCACGCCCGGATAGGCCTCGTAGTAGCGGTCGATCATGCCACGCGCCTCGGCCATCGAGATGTGCAGCGACTGCGAGAGACCGTAGGCCTGCTGACCGTACACGATGCCAAAGTTCACGGCCTTGGCGCGGCTGCGCAGGTCGGGCGTTACCTCGGACACGGGAACGCCAAACACGCGCGCGGCCGTCTCGGCGTGGAAGTCCTCGCCCTCGTTAAAGGCGCGCACCAGGTGCTCGTCGCCCGAAAGATGCGCGAGCAGGCGCAGCTCGATCTGCGAGTAGTCCACCGCCAAAAAGACGCTGCCCTCGCCCGCCGAGAACGCCGTCTTGACGGTACGCCCCAGCTCAGAGCGCGTCGGGATGTTCTGCAGGTTCGGGTCGCTCGAGGACAGACGCCCCGTTGCGGTAATGGTTTGGTTGTACGTGGTGTGCACGCGGCCGTCACCGCGGCGTAGCGGGCCCAACGTGTCCAGATAGGTTGACTTGATCTTGGACTTCTCGCGCCAGTCCAAGATCAAACGAACAATCTCGTGGTCGCGGGCAAGATCACTCAGTACCTTGGCGTTGGTCGAATAGTAGCCGCGCTTGGTCTTTTTGAGACCCTTGGTCGGAAGGCCCATCACATCAAAGAGCACATGCGAGAGCTGCATGGGGCTGCCGATGTTAAAGGTCTCGTCACCGGCAAGGTCGCGAATGCTTCGCTCGACCTCGGTGATCTGGGCCGCCAGGCCCTCGGACAGGCTGCGCAGACGGTCGGGATCCACGAGCATGCCCGCGCGCTCCATCTTGGCAAGCACCGGCACAAGCGGCATCTCGATGCCGTCGAACACGTTGGCGGCGTTCTCGCGGGCCATGCGGTCGCGCAGCGGTGCGACCAGCGCCAGCGTTAAGGCCGCCGTGCGGGCGGCAGGAGCCGGAGCGTCCTCGCCGGCATCCTCTGCACCGCGCGCCGCAGGCAGCGCCATCTGCAGATAGGTATCGGCCAGATATGCCTCGTCGAACTCGGAGCGGTCGGAATCCAGCAGGTAGGCGGCAACCACGGTATCGAAGATGCGCGTGGAATCGGCAGCGAGCGGATCCATGAGCTCGGGCTCAGAAGAATCGATGGGCGAAAGCTCGTGCAACAGCGCCTTCATATCCGGGCTCGCCACGCGACCCTCCATAAACAGACGCGCGAGCACGCCGGCAATCACGCCGTGGACGAAGTTGAAGCCCTCGACCTCAGCCGCCGCACAGCTGTCGCCCTCCTCGAGCGCGAACAGGCCCTTGGACGTCGCCAACCACAGCGTGCGCGTCAGTCCAAAGAGCGCGCCCTCTTCCTTGTCATCGTCCACCACGGCGGCGACCCACTCGCCGGCATCAATCGCGCGGGAGACCTCAGCCGCAACGGCACCAAGCGCGTCAGCATCGCCGGCGGCTGCGCGAACCATCGCAGGTATCTCAAAAACACTGGAGGCAGCAGCCCCGCCCTCGCCGCCGATCAGCGCCAAGAAACGGTTCTGCATGGCGGTGATACCAAGCGTACCCAGCGCCGCGGAAACCTCATCGGCAGAAAACGCCGGGAAGGACGTTTCGTCAAAGTCGAGCTCGACAGGCGCATCGGTGCGAATGGTTGCGACCTTGCGGCTCAGCAGCGCATCGTCGATGTGCGCACGCAGGTTCTCGCCCATCTTGCCCTTGACCTCGTCGGCATGCGCGATGACCTCGTCCAGGCTACCGTACTGCGCGATAAGCGCGCTCGCCTTTTTGGGGCCGATGCCCGGTACGCCGGGAATGTTGTCCGACGTATCGCCCTTCAGACCGTAAAAATCGGGCACGAGCGCCGGTGTAATGCCGTGATACAGGTCGTCCACGCTCTCGGGCGTCATGATCGCCACGTCGGACAGGCCCTTGCGGGTCGAGACCACGTTGACGTGCTCGGTCACGAGTTGATACATGTCGCGGTCGCCGGTCACCAGTAGCATGTCGCAGCCGGCCTCTTCACCCAGGCGCGCCATGGTTCCCAGGATGTCATCGCCTTCCCAGCCCTCGGACTGCAGAATCGGCACGTTGAGCGCGGCGAGCAGCTCCTTAATCATAGGGAACTGCGCATGCAGATCGGGGTCCATGGGCGGGCGTTGCGCCTTATACTGCGGCAGCATCTCCATGCGCACGCGCGGTTTACCCTTGTCAAACGCCACGACGACGCCGTCGGGGTTAAAGGCATCGATCATCTTGAGAAACATGTTCAGAAAGCCAAAGATCGCGTTGGTGGGGCGACCGTCCGGCGCGTTCATGGTCGGCGGCACGGCGTGGAAGGCGCGATGCATGAGCGAGTTGCCGTCGATAACGGCAAAGGTGCGGCGCTTGTCAGACATATTGAATACCTCGCTTTGGGCTGGGCACGGTTTGCTCACTCCAGTTTACACGCTCCCCGCCCCGCGGCCACCTCACATCAAGCTCCCCCGCCACCGTGAGCCCGCGCGTGATACGATGGCTCACGGTACATCAACCAGCACGATCGATCCGAAAGGAGCCTGCGTCATGGAGCGTCCCTGCGCATGGAAAAAGTACACGCCACAGCAAATCGAGGAGCTCGAGGAGCTTTGCCGCGGCTATAAGCAGTTTTTGAGTGAGAACAAGACCGAGCGCCTGTGCGTCAAGGCCGGCATCAAGATGGCCGAGGAGGCGGGATACGTCGACCTGGAGACCGTAATCGCCGCAGGCCGCGAGCTTAAGGCAGGCGACAAGGTGTATGCCGCTAACCACGGCAAGGACCTTATGCTCGTCAATCTGGGCACCGCCCCGCTCGAGCAGGGCTTTAACATCCTGGGCGCGCACGTGGACTCGCCGCGCCTGGACCTTAAGCAGAACCCCGCCTTCGAGGCCGGCGACATGGCTTATCTCGACACGCACTACTACGGCGGCGTCAAGAGCTACCACTGGGTAGCCTCCCCGCTCGCACTCGTGGGCGTCATCTGCAAAAAGGACGGTACCACCGTCGACATCAATATCGGCGACAAGGCGGACGATCCGGTCTTTACCATCTCCGACCTGCTGATCCATCTCTCGAGCGAGCAGATGTCCAAGCCCGCCAAGGACGCCGTCGACGCCGAGATCCTCGACGTGATCGTGGGCGGCCGTCCCGTCAAGTTCGATGAGGACGACAAGGACGCCCCCAAGGAGCCCGTCAAGCAGATGTTCCTGGATATCCTCAAGGAGCAGTACGACGTCGAGGAGGAGGACTTCCTCTCCGCCGAGATCGAGGTCGTGCCCGCCGGCCCCGCCCGCGACATGGGCCTCGACCGCTCCATGATTCTGGGCTATGGCCATGACGACCGCGTCTGTGCCTACCCCTCCATGCTCGCCCAGATCAACGTCACCAACGTGGAGCGCACGAGCATCACGCTCATCGTCGACAAGGAGGAGATCGGTTCCGTGGGTGCCACCGGCATGACGAGTCGCTTCTTCGAGAACACCGTCGCCGAGATCATGATGCTCGCCGGCGAGGACAGCCCGCTGGCTCTGCGCCGCGCGCTCGCCCGCAGCCGTATGCTCTCCTCCGACGTGTCCGCCGGCTTCGACCCGGGCTATGCCGGCAAGTTCGAGACCAAGAACGCCGCCTTCATGGGTCGCGGCCTGTGCTTTAACAAGTACACGGGCAGCCGCGGCAAGGGCGGTTCCAACGACGCCGACGCCGAGTATGTGGCCCTCGTCCGCGACATCATGGACGAGGCCGGCGTGGACTTCCAGACCTGCGAGCTCGGCCGCGTCAACGCTGGTGGCGGCGGCACCATCGCCTACATCATGGCCAAGTACGGCATGAACGTCATCGACTCCGGCGTTGCCGTCCTGTCCATGCACGCCCTGTGGGAGGTCGCCAACAAGGCCGACATCTACGAGGCATATCGCGGTTACAAGGCCTTCATCGAGCGAGCCTAACCAACCCTTCATCAGTTGCGGTGAAATACGGACTAAACTGGCCCATAAACAGCCAAAACAGACCGTATTCCACCGCAACTTTTTTGGCAGAGGAGAGTCCATGCTGCAGGTCATCATTTCGCCCGCCAAGCAGATGCGCGCGGCCCAAGATGCTTTTGAAGTCCTGGGCATCCCACCCTTTGTGCGCGAGACGGCTCGCCTCCACCGCGCACTGCTAGATATCGAGCGGAATGAAGGCAGCGGCGGCCTGCAGGCGCTGTGGAACGTGAGTGACAAACTGCTGGGGCCTTGCCTCAACACCCTGCATGAGTTCGGGCCCATCCTGAAAAGCGGCGATCTCGACAATCCCGCACTCGCTCGCCACCTCTCCCCTGCCGTCATGTCCTATCACGGCATTCAATACCAGAGCATGGCACCCGAGGTGATGGATTCCGCGCAGCTCGCATGGCTGCAAGACCATCTGTGGATCCTCTCCGGCCTCTACGGGTGCGTTCGTCCCTTTCATGCCGTCGAACCGTATCGGCTGGAGATGGGCGCGAAGCTTGTCGTCGACGGTGCCCGAGACCTCTACGCATTTTGGAGCGATAAGCTCGCGCGGGCTATCGCCCCGGCAGGTTCAAACACCACGATCGTCAACCTCGCCAGCGTAGAGTATGCCAAAGCCGTTCTGCCCCACCTCGCGGGCGACGCCACAGCCGTCACGTGCCTCTTTGGCGAGGGTATCCGCAACGGGAAGCCCATCCAACGGTCGACCGCCAGCAAAAAGGCGCGCGGCTCCATGGTGCGGTGGATGGCAGAAAACAAGCTCGAGGATGTAAGCGGGCTCACCGCGTTCGACGTTGGCTATCGTCACCTTCCCGAGCTTTCAGATAAAAACACTTTGGTCTTCCTGAACGAACGGGCCTTGTAGGACCACCGCTACTCTTGAATGTACTGCCTAGGCACGACGTCTATTCCGCCAAGCCGTCGGCTTTGGCAATTTCATTTGTCGTGCCGTCCTGATAGGTAATCTTGACATGCTCAACCTCGGACACCTTGACGCCCGACGGAGGCTCCAGACGCCATTCCGTCAGGGCGATATCCATGGTCGTGGGCACATCTCCTTGATCTTTGAGCTTCACCGTCAGCGTTTTGAGCGCCGCGTCAAACGTCACGCGTTCGATTTCTTCGCCTGGAATGGACCCACCACTCAGCTGCAACTGCACAAACTCATCGCGCGGGTACCAATAATCGCCCGGAATGGCGAGCGTATTGGCATTACCGCCAGTACTCCTCACCGCCATAATCGGTAGGCTATCATCGGCCTCAAACTCCCAGGCAGCGCCGCCGCGACCGCCAAACGTCCAAATACAAAAGGCAATCACCAGCACGGCAAGCACCGCAAAGCCAATCGCGACCAACCCATGGTGCGCACGGCCCTCCTCGGCCGATATGTCCCATTGCGTCTCTCGATATAGATGCTTGTCTTCCATGTACGCCTCCCCACAGGCACGTTCGTTAGGCCAATCGTACCCATTCAGGCTATACTTGAGCCCACTACATAAACGGGGAGCTTGCAGGACAGGACGGCAGGCTGAGATTGGGCGCGCCCGCCCTGACCCGCAAACCTGATATGGGTAATGCCAACGAAGGGAGCCGTGCCAATGAGCACACAGACCGAGTCCAAGCTTGTCACGCAAATCGACTTCGCCCGCGCCGGACAGATCACGCCGCAGATGAAGGAGGTCGCCGAGCGCGAGCATCGCGACCCCGAGTACATCCGCGAGCGCGTGGCCGACGGCCGCATCGCCATTCCCGCCAACATCGTTCACATCAAAAAGGGCATGCGCGCCTTTGGCGTCGGTGAGGGCCTGTCCACCAAGGTCAACGTCAACTTGGGCATCTCGGGCGATAAGGCCGATGCCGCCGAAGAGTGGAAGAAGGTCAAGATCGCCGAGGACTTTGGTGCCGACGCCATCATGGACCTCTCCAACTCGGGCAAGACGCGCCAGTTCCGCCAGCAGCTCATCGACGAGACGCCGCTCATGGTAGGCACCGTCCCCATGTACGATGCCATCGGCTACATGGAAAAGCCGCTGGTCAAGCTGACCAAGGACGATCTGCTCGAGGTCGTGCGTGCACACGCCGAAGACGGCGTGGACTTTATGACCATCCACTGCGGCATCAATAAATCGGTCATCAAGACCTTCAAGGAGACCGGCCGCCTCATGAACATCGTCAGCCGCGGCGGCTCGCTGCTGTTTGGCTGGATGGAAGTCACCGGTAACGAGAACCCCTTCTACGAGTTCTACGACGAGGTGCTCGAAATCTGCCACGAGTACGACGTAACGATCTCGCTCGGCGACTCCTGCCGCCCGGGCTGTCTCTACGACTCCAACGACGCCACCGAGACCGCCGAGATGATCGAACTGGGCAAGCTGTGCAAGCGTGCTTGGGCCGCCGGCGTCCAGGTCATGGTCGAGGGCCCGGGTCACATGGCGCTCGACGAGATCGCCGCCAATATGAAGCTGCAGAAGCGTCTGTGCCACAACGCCCCGTTCTATGTGCTGGGGCCGCTGGTGACCGATATCGGCGTGGGCTACGACCACATTACCGCCGCCATCGGCGGCGCCATCTCCGCAAGCTCCGGCGCCGACTTCCTGTGCTACGTGACGCCCGCCGAGCACCTGTGCCTGCCCGACGCCCAGGACGTGCTCGATGGCCTCATGGCCACCAAGATTGCCGCGCACGCCGCCGATATCGCCAAGAAGGTGCCGCACGCCCGCGACATGGACGACAAGATGGGCCAGGCACGCCGCAAGCTCGACTGGGACGCCATGTGGAAGTGCGCCCTCGACCCGGTCACCGGCAAAAAACGCTACGAGGAATCCCCTGCCGCCACCGAGGGCACTTGCACCATGTGTGGCAAGATGTGCGCCGTCCGCACCGTCAACAAGATCTTCGAGGGCACCACGATCGACCTCGGCATGGAGGACTAACCCTGTCGCCGCGGCCGCTTCTGGCGGCGAGCTGGTGCCTGTCAATTGTTGACTTGTGAACATTTACTTACACTTGCGTAGAGATTGCATCGCCCGCCCGGGTTCGGCATAGAGTCGGCCCGGGCATCTTTATAATGCTGGCTTAAAGACCCATTTGATTCCGACCGAACAAGGGAGCGAACATGGATCGTAGTAAGGTACCTGCCGTCCTGTCCATCGCGGGATCCGATTCCAGCGGTGGCGCCGGCATTCAGGCCGACATCAAGACCATCACGGCGCACCGCCTGTATGCCGAGACGGCCATCACCGCCATCACAGCGCAAAACACCCTGGGCGTTACCGCCGTGCAGGATATCTCGCCAGATATCGTAGCCGCGCAAATTGACGCCGTTTTTGACGATATCCGCCCCAGCGCCGTCAAGATCGGCATGGTTTCTTCTGTAGAGATTATCGAAGTCATCGCCGACCGCTTGAGCGCCTGGAACGCAACGAACGTGGTCGTCGACCCCGTCATGGTCGCCACCTCGGGCGCGCGGCTGATTGCCGAAGATGCCGCCGAGGCGCTCACCCGCCGCCTGTTCCCGCTAGCGACGGTTATCACGCCCAATATTCCCGAGGCCATGGCACTGCTCGACTATGAGGTCGACTCCGAGCGCACGCAGCAAAATGCTGCCATGCTCCTCACCCGCCGCTTTGGTTGCGCATCCCTCGTTAAGGGTGGGCATCTTGTCAACGAGGCCAACGATGTACTGGCCGAACCCGCGCCACTCGATGACGAGGGCAACCATCTGGGAGATCCACTCACCACGTGGTTCCGCCACAAGCGCATCGAGACCGACAACACGCACGGCACCGGATGCACGCTCTCGTCCGCCATCGCCTGCGCGCTGGCTCAGGGCATGGATCTTGCCGACGCCGTCAACGCCGGCAAGGCCTACCTAACCGGCGCTCTGGCCGCCGGCTTTGACATGGGCAAAGGCTCCGGCCCCGTCAACCACATGTGGCAGTACTGAGACAGTTTGCCGCAGCTCGCTATTGATGCTGACCAACAGGCAAAACACGCTGAACGTACCGCAACACACTGACCGTACTTAGGGTTTTACGCCCACTTGGGATATTCGAGGGATACGAGAAAGGGGCCGTGGCGACGAACCGCCACGGCCCCTTTTGTCGCTATCGCTCGCGGTCGCTCCCGCCTTGGATTAGGGCGAGGGCGATAACCGCGACGAAGCCGCCCAGAATCGCGCCGAGCGCCGCGCCCATGATGAAATCCATCACCACGGCACACCGTCCGTGACGCACACCTGCAGGCGGTCGAGCGGCTCGCCGTAGATACCGGCGTAATCATCGCCGCTATAGGTTGAGCCATCGTCGCACACAGTATCGAGCCACCCGGCGCGCGCGGTGGTCTGCGAGCGATACCACGCCTGCTTATACTCCTCGCCACCCGGTGTCACGTAGTACATGCGCACGCCGTCGATGGTATGGCCGGCGATACCGGCGCAGCCGTTTACGGTGTCGTTGCGGTCGCCCTTGGCGACCCAGTCGAGCCAGTCGTCCTCGACGGTGTGGACCTGATACTTGAGCGTACCGCGATCAACTCGGGCGCAAAGGAGGTCATGCTGTCGGCACGGGTAGCCCGCGAAGCCGTCGTCGCCGGCACCGAAGTCGGTCACCTCGTCCAGCCAGCCGCCACCATTAAGGTGCAGCGAGTAGTGTACGGGAACACGGGCGCCAGTGGAGCGAGGGAAACCGCCCGGCGCGCCCTGCGACGCCGAAGGCGCAGCGGGGGTCGCCGCGGGCTGCACAGTCGGCGCGGACGGCTGCGCGCCGCCGACCATCGCGTCGTACCACTCGACGGCGCGCTGCATGTAGTGGTCGCGCTGCGAGCCAGCCAGCTCGCCGGGGCAGGCCGTGGACGACCAGTGCTTGTGCGGGAACACGTTCACCATCCATGCCGGGCGGCCCAGCCCGTAGTACAGGCACAGCGCCGCCACGAGGTGCGCACCGCTCTCGATAGCGGCCTCGTGAACCGTCCACGGGCCGCGCGCGCTGTTGGCGTGTTCGATGCTGATGGTCGTGTCGTTGCCGCCGCCCGTGCCGATGCCGTCGCCGCAAGCGTAGGCGCGGTCGGTGTCGTTGACGTGCTGCACGATGTAGCCGTTGCGGTCGACCGAGTAGTGGGCAGAGCAGCCGTTGGCGGCCCAGATGCTGTTGCACTGGGCCGCATTGAGGTCACCCGCCATATGGTGGATCGTGACGCCCTTGATGCCGAAGGGTCGTCCCGCCGAGAAGTTGCAGCCGAGGAGCTTGTACTCGTCCGGTTGGACGTTCACGAAATCTGCCATGTTAGTCCTCCTTGATGTCGCCGAGCGCGAGCAGCGCGTCGAGCCATTTGTCCGTGATACCGACGGATTTGAAGGCGGCATAGGCCACCTGCACGCCGCCGACACACGCGAAGATGGACGTCACCCACGCCGAGGGGTCGGTGGGCACGCCTCCTGCCATGGCCGTGAGGGCGCCGCACCCCGCCGAGACGGCGATGGCCGTCCAGCGGGCGACGCCGCCCGTCATGGCCTTGGTTTTGATGGCCTGCACGATGTACGGCACCACGAGCACCGTGGCGACGGTGAGGCCGGCCTGAATCTCAGTCATTTGATTGCTCCTATCTGCTTGTCTCCTTGTTGTACATGAGGTCGACGCGGTCGCAGATGTGGTCGACCTTCTCGGCCATCCCCTGGCTGCGCGCCTGGCTGTGGACTAGATCGGCGTGTAACACGTCATTTGACGCGACGACCGACTCCATGAGGGTCTTCATCCCCTCAATCAAGGTGTTACTGCGCTCCATCTGCGCCGCGATGCGCCCCTCCATCTGCGAGCGTTCCCGGTCGCGCTGCGCCCGCTCGTCCACCTCGGCCTGTTTGCGCTCCTCGCGTTTGAGGTCGAGGCTCGCCTTGCGCTCGTTCTGGACCTTGTACTCGGCCAAAAATTGCCGCCCAAAATAGAAGGCAATGAGAACAAGCGCTGCGCCTCCGAGCCATCCGGGTCCGTACGGCGCGAAGAGCTTGAGCACCTCCATCCGGCCTCCCTTCCGTTCTGCAGTGTTGTGGGGCCCATTCCTCGCCACACTGCAGGTTCGGCCCCCGTAACGCCGGCCTACACCGCCGCCATCGTGCCGACGCACACGGCCAGCGGGCCCTGCGACAGGATCACGGCGCGGTCGGTGATGATGCACCCCGTGCAGGAGCGCACCATCGGGACCGTCACGACCGCACCGCGAAGCATCACGTCGAGCGCCGTGTCGTGGACGCCCACGACCGTGCCGAACTCCATCGTCAGCCGCTTGCCGCCCGACGGCATCGCCGCCGCCAGCCGCGCCGCCGCGCCCTTGATCTCGGCTGCCGAATCGCTCATCGCTCGTACCTCCTCGCCGTGTGCTTTATGACGCAGCCGGCGTCGAGCGTCAGCGTCTGCTTCTGGATTGCCAGCTTGCCGACAACCCCGCCGGTCCTGTAGTTCATCGCCACCGCCATGCACGGCTCGACGGGCTTGTAGACGCTCCTGAACTCGTCTGTGCGCGTCACGGCGCGCTCGGTGGCGAGCAGCTCCGCCGCCTTGCGGTCCGCCGCCGCCTGCATGGCGTCCTGGGGCCAAGGCGTGGCGTTGCCTCCCTCCTCGACCTTGTCGGCGACGAAGATGGCCTCGCCGCCGTCGATGTAGCAGTAGCCCCAGCTGACCTTGCTGTGGTTCTCCGTGGCGTGGTAGGTGTAGCTGACCTTCTGCCACTCGCCAGTCATGGTGAACCCCTTGGTCACCGGGCCAAGCGCCCTCTCCTGATCCCAGAAAGACTGTATGATGCCCGTCGCGCCCTTAGTGCCCTTGACCCACACGCTCTGCGTGTAGTCCGTATCCTTCTTGACGCTCGGCCCCTCGTCCTGACAGAAGCCGATACGCCCGCCGCTCGAGACGACCTTGATGCCGAAGAGCACGCCCACCTGCGGCGAGTCGGGGACGTAGACGGTCTGGATGCTGCCGTGCGAGTCGCTCTTGCGGAAGTTCTTATCCGATTTCTTGCCGGTGCCGATGAGGGCGTTGGCAGCGCCCTCGATGAGGTTGGTATCCTCGGTGTCAACGCCCGGCAGGCTGTCGTAGCTGTAACTCTTGACGATGCGACGACCGACCGAGACTGTCGACAGGTCGGAGTCGGGCGAGTCGTCCACCGCCGTGCCGCGCACCGATGCGTCCTGCGTGCTGAAGTCCACGTGCACGACGTTGCAGACCTCGGCGCGGTTGGTCGATTCGGTCATGTCCGGCATGAAGCGCGCGTCCCTGCCCTCGGTGAACTCCGCCGAGATGGGCATGTCGGCGGGCTCGACGTAGCGCCTGTAGATCACGTTGCCCATCCGGTCGGTCGCCGGCGAGCGGAACCCGGCCGCCTTGAGGAGCAGGTCCACCGCGTCCAGCTTGTTCTTAGCGTCGTTGTCCCTGCCCACGCCGAAAACCAAGGTGCTGCCCAGAAGGAGGCTGCTGGGGTCGGCGTAAACGGTGAGGCCGACCGATTCGGCTATCTTGACGGCCTCATCAACCAGATTGCTGCCCGCAACGATCACGTACGGCCCGTCGAAGTCGTCGTCTTTGAGCCGCTTCAGGAGGCCGTAGGCGTTGATCTGGCCCTCGCGGTAGGCGCCGTCGATGTCCACCGAGTCTACCTGCGGCATGAATGTTCCGAGGCACTCGCGCCTCTTACTGCCGTCCGTGAAGGTGGCGTTGAGGTACACACGCAGAAAGTCGTTACCGACGTCGAACTTGTCGGCGAAGTCCAGGGATGCAGTCTCGTAGAGCGCCGTGTTCGCATTGCGCTCGATGGAACCGCCGTTCTCGATGTCGCGCACGAAGTCGAGTTCGAGCCCCGTCTCACGTGATACGCGCACGAAGTCGTAGGAGGCGTCGAACGGCCTCGTCCAGCTATCAGCCATTAGCGGGCTCCTCCCACGTCTCCCACGTCGGGTCGCACGAGGCTACCCACGCGCCGTCGGAACGCTTCACGCTGCAACTCAGGCGGGCGCGGAACCGTTCGCCGTAGAGATCGCGCACCCAAAAGCGTCCCGCGGTGTTCATGACCTCGAGGAATGACTTGTAGTCCTCCTCGTCGAGCAGCAGGAAGTCCATGCTGTCCTTGACGTCCCGTTCGTTGATGCCGTACGAGACGGGCAGCCCTTCCCCGCCGTCGGCGAAGTGCAGCATCTTGTATCCGTGCGTCACCTTGCGGCTCGAGCCCTTCTTGAGATAGCGCCCGAGCCACGACCTCTCAGCGCCGGCTCCCCAGTTGAGAGCCACCTCGCGGCTCGCCACGGTCGTTTTGACCCTCGTCGCCGTGCTCACGCCCGTCGCGGCGTAGGCGACCGCGACGTACTCGAACTCGCTGTTGAGCGGAGGCAGCGGGTCGCTCGCGCCCTCGCCCGCCGCAAGGTGAGAGCCGAGCTGCAGGGTCGAGCCGTCGGGCAGGACGCGCGACACGGTGAAGTGGGACGTCTCGGGCGTGTCGTCGCTGTCGGCCTTGCCTGGGAATACCGACAGCTGGCATCCCAGCCTCTCGTCGACGAAGATGTTTAGCGACGGCTTGGCGGGCGGTGCCCAGTCGGTCCGGAAAGTTCTCGAGACGGTGACCGATAGCGACGAGCCGGCCGTGACCGTTAGCATGACCCTGTAGGGCGTGAAGTTGACGAAGGCGTGTTGCGCATAGCCGAGGACAAAGGAGCGTGCGTCCTTGTCCACAGTCCCGCTCCACAGGAGGTTGCCCCTGATGTCGCACAAAGACAGATACTGTCGGCTGACGCCCGTCTCGTCGGCCACCTTCCACGTGAAGGTATGCGGCACCGCGCGCAGGGTCGCCCCGTCCGCAGCCGGGTCGGTGAAGAATGCCTGGGGCGCGTCCGCAACGGTATAGGCCGCCGCGCTCGACCACGCTCCCCAGTCCTCGTCGAGGCCCTTGGTGCGCACGCGCACGGTGTACATGCCCTTGGCATCCGTCGGCAATTTCAGGCTCGTAGCCGGGCCCTCGACCGTCGTGGTGGTGGGACCCGTCGGCGTCGTGACCTGCACCTCGGCTGAGGTCTGCGCCGAGCCGTCCGGATGGTTGGGCACCCATTCGAGCGTCGCGGTCGAACCTGTGGCGTAAGCCGCCCTGACGCCCCTGATGGACGGTGCGAGCGGCGGGCATATTGTCGTGACCTCGTTTGACTCGGTCCACGGTCCCTTGAGGCCGCTCTTGACCGCGCGGGCGCGGTAGTGCACCGTACCCGCCGGTGCCTCCTCGTCCTCCCATGAGGCGTTCACGTCCGCATCGACCCACGTCTTTCCACCGTCGGTCGTGAGCTGGAACTCCCAGCTGTCGACGAAGGCCGGCGCGTCGTGCCCCTTGAGCACGACCTTCGCCGCCTCCGCCTTGACGGCCTCGAGCATGCCGAGCGCCGTCGGCGTGGTATAGATCGCCGGCGCGCTCACGCCGTAGTCCGATGTGCCGCCGGGGCCCGTCGCCTTGGCCGAGAAGATGTACATGCAGCCCGGCTCGAGGCCGTTGTAGGTGTGGCTCGTGGTATTCCAACTAACGGTGCCGACGTCGGTGAACTTCCCCGGGCCGTTCTTCGCCACGCCGACGGTCACGGTCGTCCAAGGGTAGTCGCCGTTCATACCCGTGTAGTCGACGTCCCAGCTGACCTTCGCGCTGGTGTCGCTCAGGCGCTCCGCCCTGATGTTCTTCGGCGTGTGCGGCGTGTGGTAGGCGCGGCACGGGACCGTGACGGTGTTTGATGCGTTGGACGTTCCGTTGCCGAAGCCGCCCGTGACGTTAATCTGGCCAGTGAAGGTGTGGTTGTAGGCGTCGCCGTTGCCGCGCGCGAGCACGACGTCACGCGACGTGCACTGCACCCATACCCAGCCGGAGTTGTTCGTCGAGTATACCGAGCCGTTCCACGAGCCGCCCGCCGACGAGCTGCCGTTTGCGTAGCAGTCGATGGCGTAGCGCGTGCCGTAGCCGTGCGTGACGCGGTAGGTCACGGTGGTGTCCGTGCGCCCGACCTCAGCAACGTCCACGTACGCGCACCAGCAGTACTTGCGATAGCCGCTTCCGCCTTGAACCCAGTTTCCCTGCGCCATCCTACGCGACCCCCATCGCCATGCTCTGCTCCACCGCCGCGACGAAGGCCCTGAACGCGGACGCCACGCGCCCGTCGACGCCCAGCAGGTCGCTGTCGAGGTAGAGGTTGTAAACGTTGCCGCCGCCCGCGATGCCCGCGGCTCCGCTGGCGGTCGCCCCGTATGCTCCGCCGCCGGTAACGCTCGCACCGAACACGGCGGCCTTCTCGACGTTGCGCACCGCCGACCTCATGGACTTAACCGGCTCGTCCGCCGTGTCGTCGATGCCGAGGGCCGCGCCCTCCATGACGTAGCCGAAAATCTTGCGGAACACGCGCGAGGGGGAGTGGATACCCAGCAGGTTCTTGGCCGCGTCGATGGCGCCGCCAACCACGCCGGTAATCTTGCTCACGACCACGCCGGCCGCGCTGCTGATACCGTTTGCGATGCCCTGCACGATCTGCGAGCCGATGGAGGCCACGCGGCCCGGGATTGAGGACAGGGCGCTCATGATGGAGCTGCCGATGCTCGAGGCCGCCGAGGTCACGAAGCCAACCGCGCCGCGGATGGCGGAGCCCAGGCTGCTGATTCCGTTGCGTCCGATGCTCGCCAGGGTGGACGGCAGATTCTGGATTGCGCCGCGGATAGCGGACACGATGTTGGTACCGCACGTGCTGACGAAGCCGGCCATGCCGGTGATACCGTTGCCCAGGAACGTGATGGCGTTCCTGCCTAGGCTCAGCCAGTCGAGCGCCGACCAAGCCGAGACGAAAGCCGAGAAGATGGCCGGGATGTTGGCGATGAGCGTCGGTATCGCCTGCACGATGCCAAGTGCCAGCGTCACAATTGCCTGGATGCCGGCACCGAGCAGTATCGGCGCGTTGTCGTTGATCGCGTTGGCGAGGTTCTGCACGATGACCGGGGCCTGCTCGATGATCGTCGGCAGGCTGTCCGCTATGCCCTGCGCCAAGCCGACGATGAGGTTCGCCGCGCCCTCTGCCAGAACGCCCGCGTTCTCGGCTATGGACTCGGAGAGGCCGGTGAGGATCTGCAGGCCGCTCTCCGTGATGGATGGCAGGTTCTCGGACAGATAGCCGCCGAGCGATGTCATAAGCGATGCCGCAGTCTCGGAGAGGAACGACAGCCCCATCTCGATTCCCTCGGCGAGCCTGGGAACGACCTCGCCGCCCACGTCGGCGAAGCCCTCGGCGATGCCGGGCAGCGATGAGGTGATGTTCTCCTGCAGCGTGGACAGGTCGCCCTCGAGCAGCGTCAAGCCGTAGACCATGGCAAGGTGCAGCGACTCCAACGGGTTGTCCCCAACCGCCCAGATCTCGACAAGGCCCTTGAAGCGCTCGCCGATCTCGTCCACGCCGTCCGACACGGCGGAGAGGATGTCGCCCATAGGCCCGGGCACGGCCTCAGCCGCGCTGTCGAGCGCCTGAGTGAAGATGTCGACAAACGCTTGGCCGAGCACGGGACCGACCGACGTGACAAGGCTCGGTAGCTGCGACAGCGCCGTGCCGACGATGGTCGCAACGCGCGGGACGACGTTCGATGCCGCCGTCTCGACCGACTGTAGCAGCTCCTCGGTGAGCTTGCCCATGTCGGCGTCGTCCTTGCCCAGCTCCGTCACCCAGTTCTCCCAGGCGGCCTTCGCCATGTTGCAGGAGCCCTCGATGGTCGTGGCGGCCTCGCGCGAGGTCGTGCCGGCGATCTGCATCTGCTCCTGCATCGTGTGAATGGCCAGCACGACGTTATCGAAGGATAGGCTCGACTCGTCCACGGCTGAGTTGACCGCGTGCGCGTCCTTGACGAGGCGCTGCATCTCCTCCTTGGTTCCGCCGTATCCGAGCTTCAAGTTATCGAGCATGGTGTAGTTCTGCTTCGCAAAGCCCTGGTACGCGTTCTGGAGGTCCTCCATCGCCGTGCCGAAGGTGTTGGCGTTGTCGCTCATGTCGACCATTGCCGTGTTGGCATACTTCGCGGCCTTTACCGTGTCGCCGCCCAGTGAGGAAACGAGCGAGGCCGAGAAGCCCGTCACCTGCTCCATGTATTGGTTGGCGCTAATGCCGGCCGTCTTGTAGGCTGCGTCGGCGTTGGCCAGCACCGTCGTCTGGGCCTGTTCGAGCTGCTCCCACTTACCGGAGCACTGCTCGACGGTCTGGCCGGTCATGGCGGCGTAGTCCTCGAGGGACTTGCCCATGTTGCCGAATATCTTCTTAATGCCGCCGACGTTCTGCTCGTATGCGGCGTATGCGCTCATGCTCATGCCCGTGATGGCGGTGACGCCCGCCCCCACGGCGGCGACGCCAACGCCTATCGCCTTGGCGGCGGTCGCGCCGGCCTTGCCGAGCGTGCCCACGACCTTCGAGGCCACGCCCTCGGCCTTGCCACTGGCCTCGTCCTTGAGGCCGACCTTAATCATCAGGTCGAGAAGGTTCACCTAGACCACCTTCAATCCCATCCGCTCGATGATGTCTGCGGCGATCTCGTCGCCGCCGCGCGTGTCCTCCGCCTCGGACCCATCGCCCGCACCGCCGTTGACGATGCTCAGGAAGGGTTCCTTGAGCCACTTCCCCTGCGCCATGAGGCGCACCGACTCGCTCAGGTACACACGGAACGCCTCCCGCTCGTCCCGCTCGCGCCACCGCGCGACCATGTACCTACAGAAAGGGCGAGCACGCCGTGGCCCGACGTACTCGCCCAGACAGAGCCATATGTGGGATGGGTCCTCGGCGGCTATCCAAAAAAAGGAGCCAGGATGTCCTTGATGCCGTCGATGCCGTCGATGGCATCCTTGATGTCGTTCACCCACTTCTTGACGGTGAAGTCGGCCTTGTACTCCTCGAGCGTCTGGCCGTCGAGCGCGGCGAGCAGCTTGTAGCTGATCTCGCCGCCCTGGCGCAGCACGTCGGGCAGAAGCCCCGCCACCATGTCCACGGCGAGGCCGTTGACCTCGGCGGTGGCGGCTGCTTTCGCGGCCTCGGGGTCGCCCTTCGCCTTGGCGGTCGCCTTGGCCTTGGCCTTGGCGGAGTCGGAGCGGAACTTGGCGTAGGAGGCCTTTGCCTTTGCGCCGAGTTCGCCGTTCATGACGTCCTCCGCCACGTCCGCCAACAGGCACATGGCATTCTGGAACTCGTCGGCGTTAAGGTTGTCCAGCTTCATGGTTAGGCTCCAATCTCCTGCTTGATATACAGCTCGTAGGGCACGATCTCGGGGTTCTTGATTGAGTAGTGGCCCGTGAACTCGAACGCGAACTGGCCCTTGGCCTTGTTCTGCGTCGTGATTTGCAGACCGCCCGTGTTGAGCGCGTTGATGAGGCGGATGGCGATATAGCCGTTGCCGTTCTCGCCCGAGTAATCGCCGATGAGCCAGATGTCGGCGAAGTCGGCCTCCGAGAGTGCGGAGCGCGGGACGATCTTCCCCTCGGTCTCGTCGGCTGCGGCTGCGAGCTTCTTGCCGAGCGCGGTGTTCAGCGTCACGAAGGTGCCGCTCAGCTTGGCCTCGATGCTGTCGATACGCTTGAGCTCCATCGTGTTGGCGGGGCAGTTGTCGATGTCCTCGCCGTAGTCGATGAAGTTGGGCGTGGCGGCGAAGCTGGTTCCGCCGCTCGTCGCACCCATCAGCTCGGACTCCGCGACCTCTGCGGTCTTGGGGTTGAAATTCGTGGCGAGCAGGCCCGCGTTGATGACGATCTCCTTGAACGTGTTCTCGGGGATGCGCGTGAACTTAGACATATGACCTCCTAGTAGCTGGTCATGTACTCAATGGTCAGGTTGATGATTCGGCGCTTCACGGCGTTGTCCTCGTCGGCCATGGCGTTGCAGAACGGCTCGCCCTGCATCACCCACATGCCGCCGCCGTCGCACGGCAGCAGCACGCCCGACAGCCCCAGCGCCCGGGCGATCTCTTCGGTCTTGGCGTTCGGCGCGGCCTCGGACGATGTACGGAACCAGAGGTTCACCTCGGAGTTGCACTGCGTGCCGAATGCCGCGGTCGGCAGGTCGTAGGTGATGTAGGGCATCTTCGCCTCGCCCGGCACCGCCGAGTCGCGGTACACGGGAAGGCCGAAGCCCTCGAGCCAAGCCTGCAGCGCTGCCGCCTTAGTCGCCATCCGACACCTCCCACTCCTCCGCGCTGCACTGGCCGAAGCCAAACGACGCGCAGCACGGCGCGGCGCCGTCGTCCGCGTTCGACGTGCAGCGGAATACCTGCCCGTCGAACGCACGCTGGAAGAGGTCGCCGTACCGCAGCGGCTCGGCGGTCGTCACGGTGTAGACGTTCCTCACGCCGTCGTGCTCCGCGATGCGCGAGGCCGTGGAGCTGTCGCGCACGATCGCCGCCGTGAAGCCGTCGCCGACGGTGAGGACGGTCTTGAAGCCACCCTCACCATCAGGCTCGGTCTTTGCGACGAGCCTCGTGCACGCTACCGCCATGCGCTCGTACAGGCGGCTCACAGCTTTCTCCAAGGGTCGAGACGCGCCTTGAACTGCTGCCGCCACGTGATGGGCGAGCCGTCGCCGCCGACGCGCGTGTAGCTGTAGCCGCCGAAGCTCTCGGATGCGTACGGACTGTCCAGCTCCTTGGCGTGCTCGGTCTGCCACGCCGCGATCTCGTCAGCGAGGTCGACCACGGCCTGCGGGATGGCGAGCGCCCAGACGGTGCCGACGAACTCCTCGTCCGTGAGCACGTTGTAGGGCCACGCGTGCAGCCCGTCGTTGAAGGTCGAGCCCGTGATGCGGACGTACTGGCCCTCCTTGAGGCCGAGGGCCGCGGGCGGCACGAGGCTACCGCCCTCGATGCGGACGCGCCCCGTGCGCTTGTCGGCGACGAACCAGTTGCGCAGCGACAGAAGCACCTGCTCGAGCATCTCTGCGCCTATCGCTTATCGGTGATGACGGCGGCGAGCTCGGGGCTGAGGGTCTTGACGCCGCAGAGCATGTCGATGGAGACGGTGTCGGTCTTGGTCTTCTGGTCGTAGCCCTGCACGACGCGCAGGCCGAAGCCGTCGTAGGAGGTGGAGAAGGCCTTGGGCGCGCCGAGCGGCATCTCGAGCTGGCGGGTCACGAGCGCGAAGGCGTTCTTGTGGAACGCGATGGACGGCGTGTAGTTGGCCGTCTCTGCCGTGGTCTTCTGCACGTTCTGGTCGCAGTAGAAGTCGAGGCCGTACTTGCGGCCAAGCGATGCCTCCTTGAGGGCGGTGCCGTTGTCGCCGACGGCGGAGGCATTGGTAAACGCCTCGGTGTTGAGCAGGTCGGCCTCGGCCTGGGAGCCGTAGACGAAGCGGCGCTCCGTGGAGGGCGCCTTGGCGTCCACGAGGAACTTGCGGGCGGCGATGATGTCCGCCACGGCGATGGCGCCCTTGGTGTGGTCGACGCGGTTCGTGACGTCCTTCTCGAGCGCGAGCAGGTAGCCGTCGATCTTGTCGGCGAAGGCCTGCATGGCCGGGACGAGGAACTGCGCGGAGAAGTCGACGATGCCCATCGTCAGCTCCTTGGACGTGACGGCGAACGTCACGTCGAGCAGCTTGTCCATCTTGACGGGGACCTTGCCCTCCGTGGCGTCCTGCACCTCGACCTCGGTAGTAAACTCCTTGGCCTCGAAGGTGGCGGGCTTGCGGACGGTGATGGTGTCGCCCACGCCGGCGACGAACTCGGAGGAGTAGTCGCGGTGGACGAGGTTGGCCATGACGGCGTTGGTGCGCAGAACGTCCAGCGCCTCGTTGGCGATGATGTTGGGTGTAAGGATGGTGTTCGACATAGAAACCCCTTAGCCTCTCTGCTCCGCCTTGTACTTCATGTACTCGGCGGTGCTCATTTCGTTGATGTCCTTGCCGCCCTCGCCCTTGGGGGCGTGGGCCACGTCGGCGCCCTTGACGGTCGTGGTTGCGATGAAGTCGGCCCAGTCGGCCTTGATGCCCTCGGTGAGCTTGTCCGCACCCTCGATAGCGCCGTCCTTGACGGTCACGTTCTCGAGGTCGGAGACCTTGAGAACGGTCTCGATGCGCTTGGGGTCGACGCCCGCCGACTTGAGCAGCTCTCGGTACAGGCTGCGCTTCTCGGCTGCGGCTTTCTCGCCCTCGACCTTGGCCTTGTAGTCCTCTAGGTTCTTGACGGCAGCCTTGTACTTTTCCTCGTACTCGCCCGCGCCCTCGCCCTTGGCCTTGAGCGCGTCCAGCTCCTTCTTGTAGCCGTCCGCCTTGCCCGCGGCCTCCTTGAACTCGTCGCGCTGCGCCTTGAGCGCGTCCACGCTCTCGGCGTGCTCGTCGATGATCTGGTCGATCTTCTCGTCCTCGATGCCCATTGCCTTGAGCATCTTTCGCGTGAGTGCCAACAGAATCTCCCTTGCTTCGGAATGGGCGGGTTCCCACCTGTTGCCTCGGCAGGGCCCGCGCCGCAATACCTCGCGGCAAGGGTGAGTATCCAAGCGGAGTAACGCGGCCCTACGCGCCACCCCTCAGGTGCTTCTCGAGAATCGCCCGGTACGTATCGCCGTGACCCGTTGCCGCCTTGCGCAGGAAGTGCTTGCCCTTCATGCGGGAAGTCCCCTCCTCGACGTACGGCGCGTACTCGACGTTGGTCCCGATGAAGCAGTCGTAGCCTTTGAGTAGGTGCGTGACGGAGTTACGCAACCTGCCCGTATCGACCGGGCACGTCGCCTTGGCGTAGCCCTCCGCGACGAGGCCTATCTCCTCTAGGCCCGTCTTGTAGGCGCGCAAGAGGGCCTTCTCGACCTGCTCGATGTTGTTCTGCCGTATCTCGATGCACTCGGCGGTATCCAGCTTCGTGGCGTTTACGATCTCCTCGGTGATGAGGGTGCCGTGCCGGCCGTGGTCGCCGACGCCGCCGACGAGCCCGTAAGCCATCAGTCGGGCACCTCGCAGCCGTAGCCAACGCGACCGTCGACGTCCGCCTCGATGGCCTCGATGGCCTGCATCGGCACGCCGGCGCACCCGAGCGTGCAGCCGTCGTCGGGCTCAACCTCGTCGCCGCGCTGCGTGCAGATGTAGGTATCCGGGAACGTGAAGCCGAAGCCCAGCTTTACGGCGCAGTCGCCGCAGTTCGCACAAGTGAATAGCTCTTTCATGCCTGCCCCAATCTCTCTGCGGGCAGTGTCACGGCACGGTCACGCGGCATGAAAAAAGCCCCGCCGTGGCGGGGCCCGCTGTGATCTATTGGATTTTTACCTCGTGGGCCTTGTCCATCTCAAGCTCGATAGCAGACGGGCTCTCGCCTCTGAGGAAAAATGGAATCGGGAAGAAGTCAATCTTCCCCGTTTCCTTGTCGATGGCATACGGAGTGTCGCCCGGGGCCATCTTTCCATCGAAACCGAAACCGACGAACCAATGGTATTTGCCCTCGTATGCGCACACCGGGCCGTATCCGTCTACGGCCTCCTCTTCCAGAATCGGCTTTATGGCCTCTTCCAATGTGAGCATGTCAACCTCTTGTCGTCAGGCACTCGTCGACAAGATCGCCAAACTCGGCGTCGTCAACTCGCGCGAACTCCGTCTCCTCGGCCTTGATTATACCAAAATACCAGCTCACGTCCTCATCGCCGCTCTGTGGGTCTATGAACTTGATAGCGTTTCCCGTCTTTTCCGCAACGAAAACGTGTCGTCCGCTCTTGCCGCAAAGCGCGTGGTCCCAGGAAACGGAGACCTCGGCCCTCGCGTCCCCGTTTACCGCAAGGAGGAATGACGTTATTTCTTTCTCCGGCTTATCGCCACCACGTTTCCAAGTGGCCCCCGGAAACACCTTTTTGTACGACTCGGCGCGCGCGAAGGGGTCATATGCCGATATTTTCCCCCACTTATTCATCTTAATCGGCTTCGCAACGACGTCGAGCCCACGCCGTCTCGCCTCATACGCCGGAACGCACCTTTGGCAGTTGTACGAGTACCTGCCGTCTTTGTCCTTCTTTGTCTTAAAGTTCTGGTTGACCTTGGCAAGGTCGGAGCCTGCGGAATGCTCGCCCTTGATCTCCTTGAAAACGCGCCGACCGTTGACAATGGGCGTCGAACCGGGCGCAAGCGCCGTGTCCAACACCTTCTGCTGGTCGCCTGCGCTCATCTTGCGGAACGAGCCGGACGGTATGCCGTAGTCCTCGAGCTGCCGCGAGAGCCGCTTGCGCGCCTCGGTCTTGGATACGCCCGCCACGTCCAGCTTGCGCTTGGTGCCGGGCATCTCCATGAACTCTGAGATGGTGCGGTTCGCGGGCTTCGCGCCGGTGACGGCGGGCTTGCCCGCCTTCCATTCCTCGTAGGTCATGCCCTCGGGCAGTCGGCTGAAACGCTCGCCGTCGAGCACGTCGAGTCCGTCACAGCACGCCACCAGCGTGCAGCGGCAGTTGCACGTCTCGGCATACCGCGCCTCCGGGTCGCCCGGGTAGCGGCACCCGTTGCTGAACTTCTCGCCGACCTCGACCTTCTCGCGGTCAATCTTCCTGTGGCTCGAGCGCGTGCGCAGGTCGAGCGTCGCCACCCATTCCTGCTGCACCTTGATGCCGAGCCCCTTGGCCCTCTTGTAACTGTCGACGCGTCCGGCGTTCTCTGCCGCCGTCGTCGAGGTCCGCGCCAGACGCACCGCCGCCGCGCGGTTGGACCCCGCCACGTCCTGGATGCGCTTCGCGATCTTGGGTATCGACTCGCCGAGCAGCACGCCCTGCGTGATCTGGTTGGCTATGAGCCGGCGGTTCCACGCCACGTCCTTGGCGACGTTGACGGACGGCTTTGGCAGGTAGCTGTCGTGGTCGGTGAGCAGCCTCTGGACGGTCGACGCGTCCTGCAGCGCGTAGGCCGTGTCAACGCCCACGGCGCTCTCGACCTGCCACGTGCCGTAGTTGTAGTTCTCGGCGTAGACCTCGGGCAGCCTGCCCTCGATGGCGGCGGCCGCGACGACGTTCGCGTGCGTCATGGCCTCGGCGCACTGCTTGAGCACGATTCGGTAGCGCCTGCCAGCCGCTATCTTCCCGCTTCGCCAAGACCTGTATTGCGCCTTGGTGATCTTGCCGGCCTCAAGCCGCTCGCGCATCTTCTCGTCGTCGGCCTCGAACTGCGCCAGATAGCGCTTGAGGTTGTCGTAGGCCGTCTTGCTCGCCTCGCCGTACACTCCCGCCACCTCGCGCTCGAACGCCCGAATCTCGGCGTCTGAGAACTCGTGAGCGCTATCCTTCGCCATGCGCCGCCTCCAATCGTCGGCACGCATGGTCGCCCGCGCATAACGGAAAAGGGCCCCGACCGAAGCCGGGGCCCTTCCCTACTCGCCGTCTGCCTCTAGCATCTGGCGTACCTCGTCGCGCCAGCGCTCGGGAACGCTCTCGAGCGTGCGCTTGCCGCTTTTCACGGCGCGGTAGTAGATCTTCGCCAAGTTACTCACCTCCAACGATGTCGCCGAGCTCGAGAAGGGCCGCTTGCGAGTCGGCGACCTGCTGCTGGAGCGATGCGATCTGCTCCTCCATGCTCATGCCGTCCGCCTCGTGTGCCGTCCAGACGGTGTCAAAGTCGGCCTTTGCGCCATCGACCGTCAGCTCGCCCGTCGGGTCGGTGAAGTGCAGCTCCTCGTAGGTGAACACCTTCACCTTGACGGAACCGCCCTCGCCTCCCTGCTCCTCGCGCTCGCCCTCGGCGATGCCGCGGCGCAGCCAGACGTCGGTCCCCGCGATCTCGACCGTCTCGGGCCTCTCGCCCGTTCGCTCCGACTTCACAACCATATTTTTCCTCCTAACCCACGGCCCTCGCCGCGTTGAATATGCACCGCTTGACGTTCATCTGGTGCTCCATGACAGCCGTTTTCAGCCAGCCCCAGTAAGAGCACACGCGCCTCGCCAAGCGCTCGGTGCGCCTGCGCATGTAGCGCGCGAACGCGCGTCGCAGTCGTTTCCAGAGCCTCTTTCGCAAGTCGACCCGGCGCCCGCGAGCGCACCAGATGCGATAGCCCGCGAAGTCGATGGGCTCGGCGCCGTTGCGCCTCACCTTCCACGGTTTCAGCGACAATCCTAGCCGCCCCAAAACGCGCGCGGCGATGGCCGCGGCCTTCCTGAGCGAACGCTTTGAGTTGCCGAGAAAATAGCCGTCGTCGGCGTACCACACCTGGCATCCCGCGAGCCTCACGCGTTTGCCGCGCCGCTCCTTCGCCGCCTCCTCGACCGCGTGGTACGCGAACGAGATCACGAGCGCCGCCAACCGAAGCGACAGGTAGCTGCCGAGGATAAGGACGCCGTTCATCGTCGACAGCAGCGAATGGAGCAGGTAGAGGACTTGGCTGTTCTTGACGTAGTGCGCCACCAGACCCTCCACTATCTCCGTCCGCATCGAGCCGTAGCAGTTGCGGATGTCGACGTGTACGTGGTAGGCGAAGCGGTGAACCTCATGCCTGAACTTGCGCATCCCCAGCGCCGCGCCCTTGCCCTTGACGCCGCTCGACACCTGCCAGAAGCCGACCTTGGCGACAAGGAGCGGCTCGAGTGCCCCAACGCACAGGTAGTTGCAGACCTGCCGCTTGATGCTCTCGACGCTTATCTCGCGCAGCTTGCCGTTGTTTGGGTCGTGCTTCAGGTAGGTTCGAATCGGCTCGAACGTAAGCGTCTCGGTCGAGAGCTCTAGCCAGATGCGGTCGACGAACGCCGTCTCGGTGCCGTATTCGTCGGCGACGCGCCAGCCGTTCTCCTTGCCGGAGTCACTTTTCTTCCATCGGTGCAGGGCCTCGACGACGCTCTTGCGCGTGAACTCGATGCCCTTGCAGTAGGTTTTCATAGATCAAAGCTCTTTCTGTCTGTCATACGAGCGTTCGCCTTGCGGCTACCAGCCCGTGAGCCTTGCGGACAAATTTCACTCAAAGGAGTCAGGCAGAGCCGCGTCCCGCCAGAAAGCGGCGGGCGCGGTAGACACGGTGCGAGTAGAGATTTATAGACAGATTGCCGGGAGACGAAGTTCCAAGTGGCCCTACCGGACCTGTTCCTCGAGTTCGCGTAACGAAGACCGGCGTTCGAGCCGTTCCTCAGGTTGCCGAGGAACTGAACCAGAAACCAGCGCCGCCCTCACCGTGAATCCCTGTTTGGGGTTAGGAGGGGGCCAGCCCCCTCTCAGGGCTACGCCCTGATTCACCCCCGGCTACGGCCCGTAGCAGAAAGCCGGGAGACGAAGTACCAAGTGGCCCAACCGGACCGGTACCACGAGTACGCGTAACGAAGACCGGCGCACGAGCCGTACCCCAGGTTGCCGAGGAACCGAACCAGACGGATTGTGCCTTTGACCTTACCGCCGGATGTGTCGAAGTAGAAGTAGTCGCCGACACCAGTCGTCGCCGAGCCGCCGAGCCCCTTTCCCAAGATAAGGCCGTTGACGAACTGGATGTCGAGCATGTAGCCATCTGCCGTCGGCATGCACGCCGCCGTCGGGGTCACCCCGTCCGCCACGGCGTTCTTCTTCTCATTGCGGGTGTCGGGGTTGACCGCGACGCCGAAGCCCGTGCCGTCGGAAACGAAGAGCGTATCGCCCATGAACTCCCACAGGCCCAGCCCCGTCTCGACGCCGCCGACCTTGAACGGATGCTTGCCGTCCTTCGCCACCTGGCCGTCGCCAACGAGGGCATCGGTGTTGCCCGTGCACCACGGCGCACTCTGGAGCCATGTGTTCACGGTCGTGTCGAACGCCTTGGTGACGTCCATGAGAAGCGCCACGTTGCCGTCTGCGAGCGTCTCCTTGCCGCCGACAACGGTGCCGTCGAACACGTCGTATGCGGCTGCGGCACCTCGGTCTGGGCACGTGGTGCCCGTGTCGGTGCCGTACATCATCGACGCGCCAACGGGAATCTTCGCCGCCTGCTCGGCGGTGACGACCACGCGCGTGACGCCCGTCTCGGCGAGCGCGGGGTGGATCTGGATGTTGAAGTCCGTGCAGCCCGGGAAGTCCACCTGGGAGGACTTGCAGAGCGTCTTGGTCAACTGGTGGAAGTTGATATACCACTGGTCGTAGACGCTCATGCCCGAGTAGCCCGTGGTCGCGGTCTTGCAAAGGTCGACGAGCGAGTCGTGCGACGTCGTGCGGTTGGCGACCTTCGCGCCCGAGACGGAGCGCGGGCGCCCGTCGGCGTCGATGCTCATGGGATACGTCGGCGTCAGCATGTACGGTCGCAGCGTGCCGTCTGGCAGCAACGCCTTGGGGTTCGGCTGCGAGCCGCTGAATCGGCTGTCGGACCACGAGACGAGCAGGTTGCCGTTCGTCAGCACCTCGACCGCCTGCCAAACGACCGGCGCGATCTCGTAGACGTTGTTGCCGTGTCCGTTGTCCACGCGCGAGAATCCGTAGTCGACGCCGTCGATGGCCTCAACCCACGGCACGCCGTCGGCGTCGGCACCGGCGTTGGCGGACACGTGGAACCACGGTCCGCCCTCGGTGTCGAACGGGTCGACAGCCGCGCTCGTCGCCGTCGCGGGCACGAACTCGGTGGAGGCCACGCGCTTCGCGGCGGCACTCATGGGCTGTATGTCGGTGGGGCTGCCTGCCGGGATGAGGAACGTGTACACCAGCCCCGTCTTGTGCTTGTCCACCATCGCGGCGACGCTCTCGTTGGAGTAGCGGCCCGTCGAGGCGTCGCGCTCGAGCGACTTCTGGTCGCCCAGATTCTTTACCGCGCCGACAAGCGCCCACACCGCCTTGTCCGATGCCAGCGGGTCCGCGTACTCGAACCCCTCGGTTGCCTGCTCGGTTGCCTGCGTATCGGCCATTTAGGCACCTACCTTTCGCATCTGGCAAATCTTGCCGTTTACCTTCTTGAGTCCCAGCGCCGTCACGGCAGCCGCCGAGTCGATAATCGACTGGTAGTTCAGGGCTGCCGTCTTGGCGTCCTTGAGCGCCGCCTGCGCGTCGGCGAGGGCCTTGGCCGAATCCTGCTCGCGCTTCTGCTCGGCGGTCTTGCGCCCCGCCTCAGCCTCCTTGCGCCCCGTCTCGTTCTGCCCGCGCTCGGTCTCTTTCTTCTTGCGCCCCGCCTCGGCGTCGGCGCGGTCCTTCTCCGCCGTTTCGACAGAAGCCTTGAGCTGCTTGAACTCGTTGTTGACCTTGTTCACGCCAGCCGCCGCGTCCGTCGCGGGCTTCTTGAGCTCCGCGATCTGCTCGGCGGTGAGGTCGCTGTACCTCAGCGCGTCGCCCTTCGGCACGCCGACGACCAGCACGTTGCCCTCCATCGCCGCCGTTGCCTCCGAGCCCGAGGCAAGAGTCGTGGCACGTGCCCCCTTGACCTCGGCGGCGACAGCCTTGTCGCGTGCGGCCTCCGCCGCCTTCTGCGCGGCCTTGGCCTCGTCTCGCGCCGTCTCCGCGTCCTTGATGGTGCGCTGGTCGCTCGGCTCGTAGATGTACTCGGCGGGCTTGGCTCGCCTCTTTACGTCCCAGAGCGCCTCGATGCGCGTGCGCCCGCCGTATGCCTCGTCCGTGATGTAGGCCCATGCGTACACGCGCCCAGCCGCCTGGAGCAGCTCGTCGGGAATCTTCGCCTTGCTGTCGGCCACCGCAACCGTGTAGCACGTCCCCGTGGTCGACTTGGCGAAATGCACCTGCTCGCAGCCGACAACCTCGACCTCGCGCCCGGTGTCCCACTGCCACAGCTCGCCGTCAAGCACCTGCAATGCCGCCATCACTCATCACCTTCCTCGTCCTCGTCGCCCTCCTGGGCACCCTTCGCGTTCGCCGCCAGGGCGGGCGGCAGCGCTGCCATGCGCTCCTCCTGCTCCCGCTGCTTGCGCTCCAAAATCTTCGCCCTCTCGTCGGGCGTGATGTTCGGCAGCTTTCGCAGGATCGTCTCGTCGTCCAGATACTCGGCCTCCAGGCACACGGTCTCGACCTGCTCCTTGGTGTTGCTGATGCGAGTGTGCGTGAACACGGGCGTGTCCTCGATGCCCTGCAACGCAAGGATGTCCATGATACCCTCGCGGATGTGGCGCTCAAACTCGGCGGCCTCCTCGTCCATCGGCTGGTATGCCGCGTCGATATGGTCGCTGGTCGCACCCGCCGCGATGGTGTGGACGTCCAGCGCGCCGAAGTCCTCGTAGATGTCGGCCTTGATCTGCGCCAGCGTCTCCTTGCGGCCCTCGACGGGCACCTCCTGCGTGTACGGCGTCACGGACTGCCCCTGCTCGGCGTCGACCTCGGCCACGTGCGTCAGCTTGAGCTTCGCCCGCCACAGGTCGAGGTCCCTGTCGTCCATGCCGCCGGCTCCGTTGATGAGCCAGTAGATCTGCGCGCAGTCGCGCGTGTCGTTCACCAGGCCGCTCTTGATCAGGTCGTAGGCGTCGATGCTCTCGCGCATGCCGACAAGCGTGCTCTGGTGCGCGTCGCTGCCCCAGACCGCCACGATTGGCAGACGGGAGTAGTTCTCCGCATCGACGGCCAGCTTCATCCCGTCCGCCGGTATCTCCCGATACGTGACCTTGTAGGCGCGCTTGGCCTCGGCCACCTCGAAGTCGAAGCCGCTGCCGCCCGACACCATCTCCGTGTAGCCGTCCTGCTCGTAGAGGGTCGCGTGCCACGGGTGATCGGAGTCGAGCCGCCAGAACCTCACGCCGGCGTATAGCGCCCCAGAGTACTCGTCCCACACCGGGCAGAACTCGTCGGCGGTGAACACGTCGATGTGGTCGAGGTTCCAAAACGGGAATGACACACCGTGGATGAGCGCCTTGAGCCCCATCTCCATGACGTCGTCGTCGAAGCGGTCGCCAAGCCCCTCCTTGGTCGTGTCCTTGCCGCCCGCCGAGACGTCCACGAAGCTCACGCCCTTACCGAGCGAGTACGTGCAGCGCTGGACGTTTAGGCGCTTGAACAGGTTACTCGCCAGCCTCAGCTTCGAGGCCGTGAAGTCCTCGGCCTCGGCACCGGAGCACGAGTAGATCTTCTGCACGAAACGGTTGATCGTGACGTTGTGCTGGCGGTAGTACTCGTTCGCGGTGACGGCGTTGCGGTACATCTCGCTCGACATGTGTCGCTCGATGGCATCTGCCGCAAACGCCGTCGCCGACGCCGCCGCCTTGAGGTCGCCATCGGTCACCAAAGGACCCTTAGACAAAGCCGCTACCTCCCTTCAAAAAATGGGTTTACCTGCCGTTTCGCAGGCTTGTACATGCGCAGTGTTGCCACGCCGTAACGGAGCGCGTCGCAGCTGTGGTCCTCGACCTTGACGGGCTTGTCGCCGTCCGCCTTGGCGTCCCAGCAGTAGCCGCCGAGCTCGCCTATCAGCCCCGTGCAGGCGTCGGAGATACGCACCGTGCCGTTGCCCAGGCACACATCCGTCTCTCGTATGCCGTCCGCGACGTCGTTGCGCCCATTTTTGGTCTTGAACCCGGCCTGCCGCATCGCGGCGATGAAGCTCGTGGCGCTCGGGTCGATGATGAACTTGGGCGGCTTGCCCAGCCCGCGCACGAAGTCGGCCATGTCGGCCACATAGTCGGCGTCCGTCTTCTGGTGCCCCGTGTCGCGGCCCGAGTAGCGGTACTCGTCCACCACGTGCCACACCTTGCCGTCAAACGCCCACAGCAGCGCCGCGAAGGCGTTCTGCGTGCCGTAGTCGCAAGACACCGCGTACTTGACAGCGCCGCCCGTATACCGGCTCTCGAGGGCACCCTCCCACTCGGGGTAGACCAGGCCCTCGGCCAACGTCCACTTGCCCAAGATGTAGCGGTCGTAGTACACGCCGCTGCCGTAGTCCTTGATGAGGGCCTCGATGACATCCGGTGCCAGCGCACCGTCCCAGATCGTGTAGTCCTGCCTGTAGATGTCGCTGTCGCCGTCGAGGAACCGCTTGAACCAGTGGTTCGGGCTGTCGGGGTTACAGGTGCCGTCGAAGCGGCTGTGCTCGCAGCGCAGGCGGCTCTTGAGCATCTGAAACACGTCTTCGCTCCACGTGGCGACCTCGTCGCCGTAGACCCACTCGAACGTGGCGCCCTGAATCTTGGATACGCTTGTCTTCTTGTCCGCCCCGAGGCAGTAGACCTTGCGCCCGAAAATCTGGGCCGTGTTGTCCCGCCCGATCTGGCTGACGACGTCTTCGCTGTAGAGTGAGCGCATCGGCTCGAGGATGTTGCGCTCGAGCGTCGAGCGGGTGTTCCCGATCATCACCGCCAGCCCCTCGCCCCGCATGGCGAGAAGCCTCTGCGGTATGGTCACGGCTATGTCGACGTAGCTCTTGCCCGAGCCCGTCGCCCCGCACTTCACGTTGTAGCGGTGCGTGCAGTTGGCGAGGTACTCGCGCTGCATCCTCGTGAGCGGCATCGGCTACTCGTCCCCGCCGATTGAAGACGGCACGGACAGCACCAGCTCCTTGGCGGCCTTGAGCACCGCCGTGTCGGTGGTATCCATGATGCGCTGCGCCTTGGCGTACTCCTGCGGGTACTTGCGCTCGAGCAGCCACGCCGCCGCCTGCCAGCTGTCGCCGCTCGCGTCCATGATGCGGCCCACGAGCGTCGCCTTGCGCTCGACTTCGGCCTTTTTCATGGCTTGACACAGTTGACGTTGATTGTCGGTTCTGGGGTGGTTGATCCAGCGACTGTATGTCTCGGGGGCCACCCCGAGATATGCGGCGATGTCCTTGTCGGTCATGCCGACGCGGCACAGGCGGAGGGCATCCTCGATGCCCTCCTTGGTCAGTTTTTCACGCCCTTTTCCCGCCACAAAATCACGTTTCCGCTGGTAGATAGCCCTATGGAAACGCGAACGTTCCCACCTTTTTACGCACGTGGACAAGCGCGTGCGTTTGCCCACGAGCGTAAAAAGGGGATAACGTTTAAAGAAAAGGCCCCGGTTTCCCGGGGCCTTTCGGCTATTCGACCTTCTTCCTGTGCGCGGCCTGACGTATGCGGTTGCTCTCCGCCTCTTCCTCGAGCCGCCTCTTCCTCTCCGCCAGATAGCACCCCTTGCACAGCCTCCACTTCTTCGCCTGCGCCGACGTGTCGAACACGGGCCGCGCGTCGCACACGATGCACAGACCGTCCGTTCCGGTCGAGAAGCGCCCGTACCGCTGCCGCGCGTGCCTCACGGCGCTCGGCGTCACCCTCAGCTCCGCCGCGATCTCCGCCGCCGTCCGCTCCGGGTGCGCCTGCATCCGACTTATCATCTCGTCCGTCCACAGGACGTAAGAGGAGCGCCCCTTCCGGAGCGCCCACTCGTCCCTCAACGGATGTGTTGACTTTGTAGATGGGCCTTTTGGCCCATCTCCTACAGGTGGCCTACACGCCATTCGCATACCCCTAAAGCTCGCCCGCCACGGCAGAATCTTATCAAGCGCCGGAGACCAACTCACCGAGGACGCTCGATATTCTCGCTCGGGCGGTCGATGAGGTCGGCAAGTCTTTGCCACGCATCGGTCCCGCAGCTGTCCAACCCGCAAAGCGCATCGTAGTGACCGAAAAGCATCGTGCTCACCTTCATGCACTGGTTGCAGTCGAGCTCCGTTTTCCGGTGCTCGTCAAAGTATAGGCACTTGCCTGAGCGCAGGAACTCGACGGCCTCGCGGCGCTCTTCATCGCTAATCTTCATATAGCACCTCAAGCCCGTACGCGACGGCGGCACCATGCTCGATGCGGCATCCTCGTGCGTTCTCCCAGCCCTTGCAGAAGTAGGCGGCATGGCACAGGCTCATGTTCTCAAGAGATTTCGCGAGATAGCAGAGCGGGACCTGCACCACGCCGCGCTCCTCCATGGCCTCGTCGCTGTACCACTCGTCGGTGAACAGGGTGTTCACGAACTCGTAGCCCATCTCGTGCAGCTTGGCGTGCGCCCTATCCCTCGCCTCCGCGATCTCCTCGTCGGTCTTGCCAGCCATAGGCTGTGAAATCATCGCTCGCTTATTCAACATGGCTCACCCTTTCATTCCATAGGTCTGCGGCGAACTCCTCGGCGTACTCTAGGTCCGTCCGTGCGCCGCATCCCAAGCAGCTCACGTAGAAGGTGCGCAGACCTTGATACTTGCCCCGCTGCATCTCAGCATCGCCACCACAGAACGGACAGGGCTTCAGCTCGATTTCGTCCATCAGTCCTCCTTGGATATGGCCAGCGCCACGTACTTCTGGGCGAGGCCCTCGAAGTCGTCGAGGATGTAGTCGATTCGGTAGGTCGCCCCGTTGAGCGGATGCCTTGCCGCCGCCCCGACGGCGTAGCCTTCGTTCGTGACGACGTCGAATACGATCTTGTCGCCGACCTTGAAGTTGCGGTCATTCTTGCGGACCTCAAACGTCTTGGTGCCGTTCATGATTGCGTCGGCGTATTTGATAAGGACCTTGAGTCGGTGTGTCGTTATTTGACCTCACCCCTCAGCTTGCGGATGCGGTAGGCAATGTCGCGCATGGCAATTCGAGCGCAGCCGTCCTCGCCACCGGGGCACGATGTACAGCCATCTTCGTCTTTGTCTCTGTGGAAGTAGGCGCAAGCCTCGTAATACCGCGCGTCACCTGCCTCGCCCAAGTCTTCAAGCAGCTTCTCCCAGCTGTCGGACGGGGTGAGGTACATGAGCTCGGGGTCGAGCCTTGTAAACTTATCGGTGAGCGCTCGCCACTGACCTGCCATGCTGTTGTTCAGGTCGAAGTCGGTGACGTATATCCAGCCAGTGATGTTGTAGGCATTGTTGTTGCCGCCGAACAGCACCACGGTATCAAGCGGAATCTCTCGACCTTCGGCATCTTTCGGCAATTCGACGCTCATCACTCAACCTCCTCGTAGTCGCGGCACTCGCCACACTCGTCCTCGCAGTACAGCAGGTTCTCCATGAGCCACGCCACGGCCCACTTCGCCAGGCGCCAGAACCCTTCCTTGCGGTCAGGCGCCTCCGCGTCGTAGGCGCGCTCGAACTCGAGGTGGCAGTAGCCGTAGTCGACGTGGATGTCGCTGCCGCAGAAATGCCTGCAGTTCCCGCACATCCTGGGCTCGCAGGCCCCGCCGTAGCAGCGTTCTATCGTGGCGTCGGTCACCCCCATCGGGTAGCCGCCGACCCTCGAGTCACTCATCGCAGTCCGCCCCCCCTACGCTCTCGTCGAGCAGGTCGATGGCATCCCCGACGGTCGCCTCGATGCTCGTCAGCTGGCGGCGCAGGTTCTGCACGAGGTTCGCGCCGGTGACCTCCGCCCTTCCCGCCTCGTAGGCGCGCTCGATCATGTCGGTCACCGCGACCTGCATCGCCGTGTCGTTGTAGCTGCGCCTGACGCGGTACTTCCCAAGATAGGCGTGCGCCCTGTCCTGCGGCCTGCACTCGCGGTCGAAATGGAACACCTCGACCGCGTCGGCCTTGATCTGCTCCAAAGTCTCCATCAAAGACGTCCTCTCTCCCAATTCCTCGCATTGCAGCGCCCGATGGCCGCGTCCACGTCCTCCTGCGTGAACCCCTCGGCATCGAGCAGGTTGACGACCGCCTGGACCACGTCCATGCACTCGTCGATAAGGCTCTGGCGGTACTCCCTGCGCGCCGTCATGATCGGGCTGAGGCGCATGTCGTCGCAATCCTGCCAAGCGCCGTATACCTCGGCTGCCTCCTCGAGCGGCTTGAGCGCCTGCGCCTTGGGCGCATCCGGCCTGTCGAACGCGCCGAACGCGAGCCTGTAGCCGTCCCGCATCAGACGCACCTCCCTTCCGCCAGCGCCGTGCGCATGGCGTTGATCTCGCGGACCGTCTCGCTCCTCGCGCCGAGGTACACGTCGACCGGCCGCTTGCTCTCGTTCCTGTGGGCAACGTTCTCGCACCACCCGCAGCAGTACCTCTGGTTCCTGCCAACCGCACGGAACCGCCTGCCGCACTGCCTGCACTCGAGTACATAGCCCCCGCGCCTGTCCCGCGACTCAGCCCTCATGTCGCGCCTCCCAGTAGTTGCACCTCGCGAGCCCCTGTGTGGCGTGCACGAAGTCGGGGCAGCGCATGCACGTGTACCGCTTGCGGCCCTCGCCAGACGCCGTCATGACCGCCTCGCTCACGGCGCAGAACCCGCACGTCTCGCAGCGGGCGCTGCGCGGCCCGTCGTCGTAGATGCTCGCGGACCCCTTCGGTCTGCCCATGTTCTCGCTCCTCTCGGCGTCCAAGCTCATGACGCCCTCCTCTCGCATGCGGCCCTCGCATCCAACAGACGCCGCGCGTCCTGGTACGCCTTGAGCGCCACCGGATCGGCGGTCGTCCCCCTCGGGGCCTTCACCTTCGCCGGGTCGATGCCCGGATGTTCCTCGCGCCACCTGCGCTCGAGCTCCGCCCTCGTCTGCTCGGGCGTCCTCGTCGGCTTGAACGTGGCGGCCTCGACCTCAGAGGCGGTGGGCTTGCCCCTCGCCCGGTCGTCGGCGTCGATGCGCTTCTGGCGCCTGGACCAGTCGAGCGCGAGGGCGCCCCAGTTGCTCACCGGCTGGCCGTTGCCCTTGACCCATCCCTGAGACTCGAAGTAGGCCCAGAAGGCGTCCGGGTCGCCGCTCAGGCAGTTGGCGCCGAAGTAACCGCGGGCCTCGTCGAGGGTCGGCGGCTCGAACTCGGGCGGCGCGGCGGGGGCATCGCCCCCATCACAGGACAGCTCAGCACAATCCAGTTCAGGACAGGACAGGCTAGGGTAGGTTAGGTTAGGGTTTTCACTTTCCGAAACCTGCGTTTCGGGTTTGTCGGAAACTGGTTTCCCGTTTGAAAAACCTAGGTTTTCACTTTCCGAAACCTGCGTTTCGGGTTTGTCGGAAACTGGTTTCTTGCGCGGGCGGCCACCCTTGCCGCCCCTGCCGCGCGCGTCCTTGGAGTTGTCGATGGCGTTCTTCATCGCCTTGAAAACGCGGCGGAGGTGCTTCGGAAGGTCGGCCTCGACGCCGTGCAGCCCGTACATCATGATCGCGTCGGCGAGCATCGCGCGGTCGCGCAGGTCCTCGGGGTCGCTCGCGTCGAAGTCGTCGTAGACCTCGGCGAAGCTGTCGAACACGGTAAAGGCCATCAGAACCACCCCCATAGAAGCGAAGAGAAGAACAGGAAACCCGCGGAGAAGGAGGCGGCGAACAGGGCCGCCTCCCAGTGGTCGCGGATGATGTCGAGTACGTGCCTCATCAGAACGGCACGTCCTCGTCGTAGAACTCGGACTGCGGGACCGCGGCGTAGGCCTGCTGGGCGCTCCACTGCGGCGCGGCCTGCGCCTGTGGCTGCACGGGCACCGTGTCCGCGAGGCTCTGCTGCGGCTGGGCCTGCGTCTGCCCCTCACGGCGCACCACGACCTCGATCTCGTCGACGATAACCTCGAGCTTGCTGCGCTTCTGGCCGTCGCGCTCCCAAGAGCTGTAGCGCAGCTTGCCCTCGATCGCGACCTTCATCCCCTTGGCGAGGAAACGGCCAACGGCCTCGGCGCGGTTGCCGAACATGGTGCAGTCGACGAAGTTGGGATAGTCCTCCCACTCGCCCGTCTGCGCGTTGCGGCGGCAGTCGTTTACCGCCACGCCAAAGGACAGGACCTGCGTGCCGCCGGCGGTGGCGCGAAGCTCGGGGTCGCGGGTGAGGTTGCCGCTGATGTTCACTCGGTTGATGCTCACTGCCCGTCCTCCTTCGCGGTCATGTTGTTCTTGATAAACGCGACAAGACGCGGCCCCTGCATGTAGCCCAGGCCGCTCACGCGGCGACCATCGGGGATGTCAAGCGCCTTGACGATCACCTTCGCCTTGACCGTGCCGATGCCCGGGAACGAGCGGACGAACTCCTCGACCTTGAGCCTCTGCGCGATGGGCGCCTCGATGGCCGCCTCGGGCGGGATGTTGCCCGCCTTGCAGGCGGCCTTGAACGCGGCGCGCTCGCGGCGCGTGTGGACGGCCTTCGCCATCGCCTCTTTGCGCTGCTCCGGCGTTCGGAGCGGCGGCAGGTTCTTCTCCTTCATGTCATACATCCTCTCGACGTATCCGTGAATGCCGTTGTCGACCATGACGGCCCTCACGCGGTGCAGCTCGTCCGCCGTGGCGCACTCGATGACCACGCGGTAGCCCCTCTGCGGTGCCGAGGCCGCATCCTCGGCCACATCCGGCTCGGGGCGCGACGGGACCACCCGCACGCACCTCGGCACGCCCAAGGGCGGCTCTGGTTCCTCGACGGGCATCGGCTCGGGGTCGGGCGGCAGCGGCGCGGGCTCCGGCTCGGGCTCCGGTGCGGGCGCCGTCGCCTGCTCGTAGGTCGCCGCGAGCGCGGCGGCCTTGGCGACCTCCTCGCGATGCGCGGCGACCGCAGCCGCAACCTCGCCCGAGTCCGCCGGCAGCGTCCTCGCCCACCACGCCACGGCCCACGCCTTCTCGTCCTCGTCCGCGTAGTCGAGCCCGTTGACGAACTTGAACTGGTGCAGCAGCTCGCCCACGTGGCGCTCGATGATGTTCTTGGCCTTGACCTCGCCGAAGCTCGCGTTGAGCCACCTGTCGTCGGCGATGCGCTCGTAGGGCACCAGCGGACCCATCTCGCCCGCGAGGTCGTAGTAGTGGCCCTTGAGCGCGGTGAGGCGGCGTTTCCTGCACTCGCCGTCGTACCGGTCGATCTCGGCCTTGTACTCACCGGATAGCTTGTCGATGGGCGCCGTTATCTCGCCGATGGTCTTGTCGAACGTCTTGAGCAGGTCGCTGTACTTCTTCTTCGCGGCCTTGCGCTGCGCCTCGATGGGCTTCTTCACGTCGTTGACCGCCGCGCGGTACTTCTTCGCCGCCTTGAAGTCCTCGTCCTTCTCGATGTGCTTGACGTCCACGTAGTCCGCCAGCTTCTCATCGACGTTCTTCTTGAGCTTCGCCAGCTTGTCCTCGAGCGTGTCGTCGATGGCGAGCGACGCCACCAGCGTGTCGAAGTCCTCCTCGAGCGGCACGGCCTCGACCGCCAAAACCTCGTCTGCCATTAGAAGCCTCCCAGCAGGTCGTCGTCGGTCGCATACTCAGCGGGCGCGGGCTCATAGACGGGCGCGGGCTCCGGCTCGGGGATGGCGGGCTCGGGCTGTGCCTTGCGTGCCGCGATCTCCTCCTCCATCCAAGAGGCCGCGCGGCGCGCCTGCATGACCGTCATGTCGTGCATGGAGCCCGACGTGCAGCCCACGGCTGCGCAGATGGCAGCCATGGCCCCGGCGCTGTCAAGCCCAGTCGCCGCCATGAACGGCTTGAACAGGTCACGCACGGGCTGCAGGTCGGCCACGGGCTCGACGCTCTCGGCCTCGACGGCCTGAGTGCCGGCGCGCATGTCCTGCGCGACTTTCTGGTCCATCTCCTCGCCCGTGTACATCCCGCCGAACTCGTCGGGATAGGCCAGACGCCACGCGCCGGCCTTGGCGCACTTCTCGATCATGACGCCCGGCATCTTCGCCCAGTTGCTCTTGCCGGTGCTGTAGTCGGTGAGCGCCAGCTCGACGTATGCAGGCTTCTTGCCGTCGGTGAACGCGACCTCTGCCCAGCCGCCGATGAGCTGCTCCCCGATCATCTTGTAGACGGCGGAGCCCTTCTTCTTGACGACCTCGCCGTCGCGGAGCACCACGACGCCGCTCTCGATGCCGCCGTAGTTCGGCTGCTTGTTCGCGCGGCGGTTGAACACCTGGTAGGAAGTGATGATGCTCGCCGGCGCGTTGCCGTACTTGATGAGGTAGACCTCCTTGGTGAAGGGGTTCAGGTGCTGGCGGTTGCACAGCTCGATACACAGCGCCAGCTCGCTTTCGGTCGCGTTCGGGCACAGCCGCTCGCGGATGTCCTGCGAGGTGAACTTGACGGGCATGCCCGCATCGTCCTTGAACTCGATGATCTCGTTACTCATTGATGGTCACCTCTCCGTCCTTGATCTCGACCTTCTCGATGTTCACGCCTGCCAGCTCGGCGAACACGCCACGCGGCCCGTCCAGCTTGTAGATGCGCTCCATGCGGCCAGCGCTGTCGACAATGCGGTCGTAGATTTCGAGGTCCTGCGCATCGGCTCCCAATAGCTTCAGACTGAACAGAAGCCCGTAGGCGATGCCGCGCAGGCACGCGGGCTTAAGGCCCATTTTCCCTATCTCAGCGCCCTTCTCGTCTGCGACGAGGATTAAGTTCGTGGCAAACTCGTTAAGCACCTCGAACGCATCGCCACCGACTTGGACTTTTATATGCATGTACTCCATTACTTAATCTCCGTTTCACCCCTGCGCCCGGACCACCCGGGCGCTATCGATATGTCCATGCGCTCGGCCTGCCCGCGCACCCTGGGGTGCTTTACCACGTGCAGGTCGACCACTTGCGCGTCGTCGGCCCAGACGAGCCCGTTGAGCGCGTCCATGACCAGCTTGCCCTCGTTGTCCCCGTCCGGCTTGTAGGTGTCCGGCTCCGAGCGCACGCGCTTGGGCCGGCTCTCCGGCAGCGGACGGTAGGCGTCGACGTTGAGAATCACCGGCTCGTGCGGGCCAAAGGGCAGGGGTTGGATGCCCGCCTCGGCCATCGCCTCCCTGCACGCCGCCGCGATGGCCCGCTCGGCCCTCAGCGTCTCGGTCGGCGTGTACATCCGGGCGTGCCTGCGGTCGAGCCTGTGGCGCTGCTTGCCCGCCGCGAACTTGACGGTGAACGCGAATCGCCTGCCGATCACAGTACCGACCCCATCCCGAGCGCCACGCGGATGCCATCCGCCGCGAGCAGCATCGCCCGCAGGACGTACGGCATGATCGCGTACACCGCGAACAGGAGCACGACGAACCCCGCGCACCTAAGCAGCCTCGATGCCATGCGTTCCCTCCTCGATCCACTGCTCCACCCATTCCGGGCGCACCATGCGCCCCACCTTGCGCCCCTCGGGCAGCTGCGAGCGCAGGCGGCCCGCCTTGCACTCGATGCGCAGCGTGTCGTAGGGCACCCCCGTCACCCTCGACGCCTCGCGCAGCGTGTACATCAGCTTGTGGCGGATGCCTAGCTCGTCGGCCATCTGCTGGAACGTTTTGGCTCTGCTAGAATCCATGAGTGACCTCCTTTCAGGTCTGGAGCCGTCCCCGCTTTCCACACCGGGCGGCTCTTTTTTGTTGCTTGCTTTCAGGGCCTCGCCCCCGGCACGGCACCGGTAGGGAACGTCCCCGCGGATGGTTATGGAGAGCCGCGGGGCAACGGTGCCGCCCCGGGGATGGGGCCCGCGGCCATTGCCTGAGCGGCAATACCCACGTGTCCGCGTTATGAACGCGGTAGGCTTCGGGGCATGATTTGGAGACGCCAGACATATCGCCCGAAGCACGTCCGACCAGCGGGCCCCCTACTCGTGCGGCTCGTCGACTGGGTCGAGCGGCACCCTCGCATCAGCGCCGCGATCGTCCTCGCCGGGTTCATCGACGACGCCTGCGACCTGCTTGGGCGCGTCGTTGATCTCGCGATGCTTCTCATGAAGCTCGCGGGTGTGCTCTAGCACGAACGCGACCGCGAGAACGTCGAGGAAGACCCGGACGGCCGCATGGATAAGGTTCAACATCTCCACCGCCCCTACTTCGTGCCCACGATCGGCTGGGAGCCCTCGGGCACGACGACGAGGTTGCCGTCCTTTCCGATGCTCTTGAGCGCGTCGATGTAGTGCTGCTGGAGGACCTGGTCGTTGAGCGAGTTCGCGAGGACGGCGTTCGCGTCCGCCTCGCCCTGCGCCTCGATCTTCTTTGTTTCGGCCTCGACCTTGGCCGTCTCCTGCTCGTTCTGGGCCTTCTGCTTCGCGACCTCGGCGGCCTGCGCCTCGCTGTAGCTCTTGGTGATGTTCTTCGGGTAGCGGACGTCCTGAACGCTCACCTGCTCCACCGTGAGGCCTATGCCCTTCCACTTCTCGGTGAGGGCCTTCTGGACGGCCTTGGTGAACTGGGAGCGGTCGGTGAGCATCGTCACCGTGTCGAAGCCGCCCGAGACCTCGCGGGTGACGGCGCGGACGTCGTTGGAGATGTACTTCTCCACGAAGCTCTCCTGCGTGCCGTACTCGCTGTAGAGGCTGAGCGCGGCGTCGGGGTTCAGGGAGTAGTTGACCTGGATGTCGATGTTGGCGCTGGCGCCCGACTTGTCGTTGATGGAGACCTGCTTGCCCTCGTAGGAGCCGCCGTCCACCTCGTAGTCGGTGTCCCCGTAGAAGTTGATGAGGTTGTTGCGGGTGTCGTAGGTCACGACGTCCTGCCAGGGGGCCTTGGCGTGGAAGCCGGCCTCGGAGGTCGAGCCGGCGAGCGAGCCGCCGAGGTTGCGGATGACGCAGACCTCGCCGGTGTCCTGCGTGTAGAAGCAGGCGGTGGCGGCGATGATGGCGCCTACCAGGACGAGGGGCAGGGCGCACGCGGGCGAGACGATGCGGGCCTCGTACTTGTTGCCCCAATGGTCCGCGGGCCCGGCGGCCCTCTCGCACTCGGCCTCGTTATACCGCTTGATGGCGACGGCGGCGGCCACGCCGCCGAGTCCAAGGCCTGCTCCGATAATCAGTTGAATCATGTCTTCCTCCATTTCGTTTGGTCAAATCTAGAGAGCCCCGGGGATGGGGCACGGGGCTACTCGCCGCCCTTGAGGTGGAAGCGCGTCCACTCGCCCGCGGCGATGCCGACCTCCACCGGCTGGATGTCGGGGTCGATGGCGTCGGCGGTGTTCATCACCACCGTGCGCTGGACGTAGGCCATGACCGCCTCGCCGCGCAGCAGCCCGTCCAGGCGACCGCGGGCGTCGAGGAACGACTCGAAGGCCTCGCGGTGCCAGCCGCCCCCGTCGTCGCACCAGCTGACGATGGCCTCGATGCTCGCGAAGCCGCTCGGGCACTCGATCTCGAAGGACTTCCCGCGAGCCTCGTACCTGATGTTCTCGCGGCGCATCTTCACGTCTCCCATGTCGCCCTCCCCTACAGCTCGAAGTCGGAAAAGTCGCGGGCCTCGACGGGCTCGGCCTCGACCGTGATGGCCTCGGGGATGTTCCAGCCGCCCAGCTCGATGTCGATGTAGTTCTCGTTCATGGTTCTCTCCGTTTCGTTTTGCACCCAAATTTATTTAGGGTCGATACCCAAAAAAATATTGCCGTCAATGCCGAAGTGCTTGCCTGGCTTGTCCGCCATCGTGGCCGTTAGCTTGTCTGCCTGTGCGTCTTCAATAGCCGTAAGCGTCGGCTCGGTAATTCCCAGAGCTGCGGCGATTTCCTTTTTCTGGAATCGCTTGGCCCCAGCTTCTCGAAACTCCTTAAGGTTCTGCATCCGCTCCTCCTTTCGTTGTCCTAATCATAATCTAATTTGGGTCAAACCACAATTACTTTTTGCTTTAAACCAAAATTATTTTTGCTTAGGATGAAAGTAACCCAGTTAGGAGGCACTATGGAATTTGGTGATAAGCTCCGGTCGCTACGCACAAAAGCAGGATTGACCCAGCTAGACATTGCCGAAAAGCTCGACGTGTCGGCAGCAGCCATCGGAGCATGGGAAAACGGGCGGGCGAAACCTCGCCTAACCAAGTTAGGGCAACTTGCCGAACTGCTCGGGACGAGCGCAGCCGACCTCATGGGAGAGGACGCCGCCGAGGCCGCGATCAGCGGCACCTCGCGCATGGTCCCCCTGCTGGGCTTCGCCCACATGGGCGAGCCGTGCGACGAGGGCAGCCTCGCCGACGAGGTCGAGGTCCCCGCCTCCATCGCCGACGCGCACCCGCGCGGCTTCATGGTCCACGCCCAGGGCGGCTGCATGGACAACCGCTTCCCGCACGACGCCCTGCTGCTCGTCGACCCCGACATGGAGCCGGTCAACGGCCAGCCCGTGCTCGCCGAGACGTCCGACTACGGCGCCGTGGTGCGCAACTACACCCGGGGCCGCTCGACCGTGATGCTCACGGCGGACAGCCACAGCGACGAGTACGACGACATCCTCGCCGGGCCGGGCGACGAGCCCGTGGTCTGCAAGGGCCGCGTCGTCTGGTACATGGGCGAGCGGGACGAGAGGTAGAAACATTGGGGCCGACCGGGCCCCTGCCAACCAGACTGGAAGAACGGAGGAGCGCGGATGGCTCCGAAAGAGGCAATCGAGAAGATCAACGCACTCGGTATAGAGATCGGGGTCGCGTCGACCGGCAGCGGGGACGACTACATCTCACTCACGGACATAGCAAGGTACAAGAGCGATGAGCCGAAGATGGTGGTGCAGAACTGGATGAGGAACAGGAACACCATCGAGTTCCTCGGTGTTTGGGAGTCGCTCCACAACCCCGACTTTAAAGGCATCGAATTCGATGCCTTTAGGGAAGAGGCCGGGCTCAACTCCTTCACCCTGACGCCGACGAAGTGGATTTCGAGGACAAACGCCATCGGCATAAGGACCAAGAGGGGGAGGTATGCGAGCGGCACGTTCGCCCACAAGGACATCGCATTCGAGTTCGCTTCGTGGATTTCCCCGGAATTCAAGCTCTACGTCATCAAGGACTACCAGCGCCTGAAGAGCGACGAGAACAGCAGGATCTCCGGCGAGTGGAACGAGAAGAGGCTCTTCTCGAAGATCAACTACCGCATACACACCGACGCCGTAAAGGAGAACCTGCTGAAGCCGAGCATGAGCCGGCAGGTCGAGGGCTACACCTATGCAAACGAGGCGGACGTCCTCAACGTCGCCCTGTTCGGGATGACGGCAAAGCAGTGGAGGGAGTCGCACGAGGGCGCGACGAGCAACATCCGAGACGAGGCGAGCCTGCACCAGTTGCTCGTCCTCGCGAACCTCGAAAGCATGAACGCCGAACTGATCAAAAGGGGAATCGACCGCAGGCAGAGGGCGGCATATTTACGAGAGATGGCTATCAGCCAACTCTCGACCCTCGAGGGTAGCCCCGTGATAGCAAAGATAGAGGCCGACGACGGAATAGCGGGCGAACTGCCAGAAGACGGGGCGCAGTCATAGCCCGACGCGCAAGCGGTCCGAGCTGACCGCAGCTCATCGCAGGGAGGTGATGCCCATGAAAGCGAAAAATCTCGGGACCGTAGGCTGATGCCGCGGCCCCGAGACTAAGGAGACGGCCCCTGCACTTTGGAACGTGAGACGGGGCCGGAGTCAGAACCGGGCGAAACGGAGAATAAGCCCGCGATCTGAACGGATCTGATTATATGACAAAGAAGCAGCGCCGCCGCGTCTGGGGCTCCGTGACCGAGATGAGGCGCGGCAAGAAGTACGTCCTGCGCTGGATGCAGAACACGCCGCAGGGCCGCAGGCGCAAGACCAAGACCGTGTACGGCACCTACCGCGAGGCGTGCGCGGAGCTGGACCGCATCCACGTCGAGCACGCCGACGACGCGCCCGTGCCCACCATAGCCAAGGCCTACGAGACGTGGCTCGTCCCCAAGATGGCCGCACAGGTCGAGGCGGGGACCCTCGCCCCCAACACCCGCAACCTCGTGCTGCGCTCGTGGAAGAACTACGTCGGACCCCGCTGGGGCGCAATGCCCGTCGACCAGCTGCGCGCCGTCGAGCTGCAGGACTGGCTGCTGACACTTCCCGCCGCGACCGCCGACACCGCCCTGCTCACCCTGCGCAAGGTCTGCGCCTGCGTCTCGACCTTCATCCGCCTGCCGCTCGACCCGTTCGCCGCCAGCGTCAGGTACACCATGCCCACCCGCAAGACCCGCGAGCGCTCAAAGCGCGTCTACACCCTCGACGAGGCCCTGGGCGTCCTCGACGCACTGCGCGGCAACCCCCTGGAGCCCGCGTTCATCCTCGCGTGCTTCGGCTCCTGCCGCTCGGGCGAGTCGCTGGGCGTGCGCACCGAGGAGGTGTTGCACTGGGAGCGTAGCGGCACCGTACTCGCCTCGGCCGACATCTGCCGCCAGATGCAGCAGTCCGGCACCGAGCCGGTGGGCGCCCTCAAGACCGCCAAGTCCGCCCGCACCGTCGTGATCTTGCCACAGGCCGCCGACCGCCTCGTCGAGATAGCGGCCGCCCGCGCCGCCGATGGCCGCGAGTGGCTGAGCGACCGGGGCGACGGGCTGCCCATGAACCGGGGCATATGCAACGACCGCTGGCGGAAACCCTGCGCCGCCCGCGGCATCGAGCACATACCGTGGTCGAACCTCCGCAACTCGTGGCGTACGATAGCGGAGGTCGAGCTTCGCCTGCCGTGGGACCTCATAGAGATGCTGATGGGCCACGCCCTCCCCGGCGTGTCGGGACGGCACTATATCCGCCCCACCGCCGAGCAGGTCGTCCGCGCCGCCTTCGACGCGCTTGGGATAAGTTAGGTTATTACCCCGCAAAGCCGCAGGTAGATGGCACGCCGTTAGTTGTGGCAGTACTGAGATTCGCAGTCCAAAACCACCGCAAAGGGGACAGGCACCCTTGCGGTGGTTCCCACAAACATCTCGATCTGTAACAGTTAGAGTCCATTTTTCGGCCCACCTGTTACAGATTGAGACATTCAAATTCCGCTGAAACGAAAATCTCAATCTGTAACAGCAACTCGGCGAAATCGACCCTAGATGTTACAGATCGAGACAAACGACCGATATCGACCTAAATAATCTTAATCTGTAACATCTAGCCCGTTTTCGGCCTTACAACTGTTACAGATCAAAACAAACCAACGAAACAAGCCGTCGCAAGGGGAACTTCTGTACTGCTTTGGGTCGCGCTACTCACCAAGCATCTCTTGGAGCTTGGCTGCCACGGCATGGCCCAGGCTCTCGTGGCTTTCGGGCATCATATGCAGATAGTCGATATCGCCCGGCTCGGCAAAGTCGGCGGCATTCAAAAAGTCGCAGCCAAACTGCTCAGCCACATGCGCGTAGTACTCACCAAAATGTTCCGAGGCTTCTACGGAATGCTCGTCAAAATCGGTCATATATACGTCGGCGATCTGCGGCTTAATCTTGATAGGCGCCATCAGCAGAATGCGCGGACAAGGCGCAGCGTCGGTCCACGGAAACGCGCGGACGGCGCGAATCAGCGCCATGGCGCCACGAGCGATATCGGCAGCCGTCACGTTAAAGACCGTCTTGCAGTCGTTGGTGCCCAGCATGATCACAATGGCGTCCAGCGGCTTATGGGCCTCGAGCATCATCGGAAGCGCGCGAATGCCGTTAAGATTGGTGTCCAGATGGCACATGTCGTCGCGTACCGTCGTGCGGCCGTTGAGGCCTTCTTCAATTACATGCCAGCCCTCGCCTAAGTCACGTTGGGCCACGCCACACCAGCGCACATCCCGCGCATAGCGCACCGCGGTGCCGTCGCGCATGCCCGCCGGATCGTAACCATAGGTGTTGCTGTCGCCAAAGCATAGAACGTTTTTCATCGTAAGCCCTTCCTTTTAGTAAAAAGCCGGCGGGAGCAGCCTCTCCCGCCGGCTCGACCTATCTGTCAACACGTACCGGTTACAGGTACTTGCGCCAATCGTCCTCGTCCTCATCATTCTCGGTAGCAGCCTGGGCCTGCTCGGCGGCGCGAGCTGCCGCAGCGCGAGCGGCAACCTGAGCATAGGACTCCTCGTTGCGCTCGGGGAAGTTTGCCAGCACGTGCTCGAACTTGGCAAAATCCTCATCCCAGCGCGTAGAAGGCACGGCAAAGAAGACTTGCTTGACCTTAAAGTCGCCCGACGCGAGCTCCTTGCGGAAGAGCTCGGCCACGGCCTCTGCGTCAAAGCCGTTGTTGTCGCAGCCCCAAGCACCCAGCACGAGCTTCTCGCGACCCAGCTCGTCGCAGATGGCAAGCACAAAGCGGATGCGATCGCGCAGGGCGTCCAGCAGGGCATCGTCACCCACACGATACTCCTGGCGGGCGCGCTTAACGTTGGGCGCGGCGGCCACGATCACGTCGGCGTATGCATGCACGTGGTTGCGGTCGAAGCGCACCGCAGGCACCACTAGGGCGCGGTTACGATAGAGCTCGCAGTTGATGTTGCGGCGACGGTTCTCGCCGTACCATTTGCGCTGCTTATCGAGAACGTTGTACAGATACGAATCGGCGCACAGTGTGGCCTCCTGGCCCAGATAACCCTGAATATAGCCACCGCCCGGGTTGGTGAACGAGGCAAAGGCGAGCACGGCCATGTCGCAGAACTGCGCATAGCCACGACCGTTGTCCAAGATGGCCTGCGTGGCGGAGGCATCGAGCACGGTGACCTCAGGCAGGGACGCAGCAGGCTCCTCAGCAGGCGCGGACTCAGCTCCGGCGATTTCCTCGGCAGGCTCCTCGACGGGCTCAGGAGCTGCCTCGGTCTCGGGCGCTGCCTCGCTCTCGGGTGCCGCCTCGGTCTCGGCAGCCTCCGCGCCCTCGACGTCCTCGGCAACCTGTTCTTCGGTGGCCACAGCACTCTGAACCTTGGCCTTCATCGCCGCGACAAAGCCGGCAGGCATACCGTCAAACTCGCGAACACCGGCAAGCGAACGCTCGATATCCTTGGCGCACGCTTCGGACACAGTTGCCGCGTGACGCTCGGCGGCCTTGGCACGGGCCTCGCGCTTGGGATTGGGCTGACCCGCTCGGTTGGACCTGCGGTTACGGTTCCTGTTGTCGACGTCTGCCATACGTGGCCACCTTTCCTGTCGCTGCCGCTATCGGCTTTTCCCATCCATGATACCCCGCCGCGTACAAAAAAGACGGCCCCGAAGGACCGCCTTTCGCATCGATTTACACGCACGGCAAGCACCGCCGCAATTCGCCACTAGTCACGACGGCCAAGGATGTTCAGAATGCGCAGGAACACGTTGATGATGTCCACGAACAGGTTGGATGCCATAAGCACGGCGTTGGGCAGCGTAGGCGGCACCGTCGTGGCAACATAGGTGTCGTAGCCAATAAAGCCGGCGAACACCACGATCACGATCAGATCGGTGATGGTCTGCGAGACGCCCATGAACATCAGCACGATCTCAACCAGAGTAGTGGCGAGCAGAATGCCAAAACCGATGCCATACACGCGCTGGAAAAACTTGGGGAACGTCACGCCCAAGGCGCCAAAGACAAAGGTGATGGCGGCCGTGGCGATAAAGGCAGTGTTGATGGTGGGCAGGTCGTAGTTGGCAAGGCCAAACGACGCGGTCAGGCCAAAGGTACTCGCAAAGATTACGTAGCCCACAAGGGACAGGCCCACGGACTGCTTGCTGGCGGCGGCCGACATCATGACCATGCCGACGATGGTCAAAATAAACGAGCCAAAGACCAGCGGCAAGGCGGCGCCGCTCATCATCATGCGCGCAAACGACATGGTGCTCGTAAAGTAGGCGCCGGCGCCCATGGCGCAAAAGCCCAAGAAGATCAGGGCAGACATGACAAGGTTGTACGCGCGCGGCGACATCTCCTTGGCGCGGCTTGCGCTGCTCTCGATGGGGCCGTTCTGATAGCCCTGGATATCGTTCATAGTTTCGTCCTTTCAAAAGCGCCGCGACAGCGCCGTAGGTGACAAGATTCCTGTCATTGTACCCGAATGCCATATGTCCTTACCCACGGCGCTCGCCCTCGAGCGTACGATCAAAGGCCCAGACCCACCAACGTATCAGATGGGCCTGCGAGCCATCTGGTCGTTCGCGCGTCTGGTCCTCCAGATACAACTCGGTCGCGTGCCCGCCAAAACGCACCTTATAGGTTGCCGTACGAATGCCGTGGACCGTCAGGCCAAACCCAGTGGTCGAGACAATCTCGTCAATCGTAAAGCAGCGACCGTCGACCCAGCAGACGGTAACCGGCACGACTTGTCCGCCCGCGAGGATGCGAGCTACAACGTCCACATACTGCTTGTGCACGCGTCGAGTTTTGCCATCTGTCTGTCGATATTCCATGCCTCCTATTATCGAACGCATGTTTGCATGTTGTAAAGCGAACAGACTGTGGTTTTGGAGTGTCGTAGTAATCGCACGTGTCCGCATGGCGTGTTAGCAAAAAGAACACCCGCGGTCAACAGGGCTAATATTCAATTTTAGTGCCAAAAAGTTCACTTCTCCCATCAGAACTCGGTAAAGAAACCCACAGGAGGTGATACGATTTATCATGTTTTTGTAACGTGTCTGCAAACTTCGAGAAAGCCCATATATGGACGTAACGTTCTCAACCTTCCTCGGCCAAATTGTGTCGAACCCAGTCCTTGCCGTCACCGTGATCCTCGCGTTGGGCGCCATCTTCGTCAATGGATGGACCGACGCGCCCAACGCCATCGCGACCTGCGTCACTACGCGTTGCATGCCCGCCCGCGCCGCCATTCTCATGAGCGCCGCATTCAACTTCCTCGGCGTGCTCATCATGACGCACTTTAACGCGAGCGTCGCCAACACCATCTCGCATATCGTCGACTTTGGCGGAAACAGCACCATGGCGCTCGCCTGCCTATGCGCGGCGCTGTTCTCCATCGTCGTCTACGGCGCCACAGCGTCGCGTTTTGGCATCCCCACCTCGCAAAGCCACAGCCTTATCGCCGGCCTGACCGGTGCCGCCATCGCCCTCGGCGGTGCGAGCAGCGTCAACGTCCACGAGTGGATGAAGGTCATCTACGGCCTGGCGCTCTCCATCGGCCTGGGCTTTATCATGGGCTGGGTCCTGTGCAAGCTCGTCTCGATTCTTTTCGCCGCCGCCAACAGGCGACGTGCCAATGTCTTCTTTAAATATGCTCAGATCGCAAGTGCCGCGGCCATGAGCTTTATGCACGGCGCGCAAGATGGACAAAAGTTTATCGGCGTGCTCTTTTTAGGTGTCGCCTTTGCCAGCGGACAGACGAGCGTCGGCGACGCCGGCATCCCCATCTGGATCATGCTGCTGTGCTCGGCCACCATGGGCATCGGCACCAGCGTGGGCGGTGAGCGCATCATCAAGTCTGTCGGCCAGAGCATGGTCAAGCTCGAAAAGTACCAGGGCTTCTCCGCCGACCTGGCGGGCGCCGCAAACCTGCTGCTTGCCACGCTCACCGGCATCCCCGTGTCCTCCACGCACATCAAGACCTGCGCCATTATGGGTGTCGGTGCCGTCAAGCGCCTCTCGGCGATCAACTTCGGTGTCGTCAAGGACATGATGTTCACCTGGTTCTTCACCTTCCCCGCCTGCGGACTTATCAGCTTTGTCATGGCCAAGCTGTTCATGATGTTCATCTAGTCAAACCGAACGTCCATCCGGACCGCAATACCTCGCCCACCCGTCTTCGCCTCGAAAGGACCCACTCATGGCAAAGAAACCCGATTCGTTCTACTTTGACAACTACGTCGCCTGCGCCGACCTTGCTGTCCAGGCCGCAGAGTTGCTCATCAAGATTTTTGAGAACTTTGATCCCGCGCATATCCACGACATGCTCGAGGAGATGCATGCGATTGAGCATGCGGCCGACAAGAAGCACCATGAGCTCGAGGATGCCCTGCTCACTGCCTTTATCACCCCGCTTGAGCGCGAGGATCTGGACCTGATGAGTTGCTCGCTCGACACTGTGCTTGACCGTATCGAGGGCGTCGTGCAGCGCGTCTACTTCACCAACATCCAGAGCATCCACCCCGATGCCATTGTCATCGCCCACAAGGTGACCGACGCCTGCCGCGCCATGAAGGATCTTATGGTCGAGCTGCCTAATTACCGCAAGTCCAAGACCCTGCGCGAGCTGGTCATCCAGATCAACACCATTGAGTCCGAGGCCGATGAGCTCTACATCAACGCTATGCGCAACCTGCACGTCAATGGCAAGGACCCGCTCGAGGTCATCGCCTGGCGTGACGTCTACGCTTTCCTGGAGTACTGCGCCGACTGCTGCGAGAATGTGGCTGATGTCGTGGATTCGATTGTCATGAAGAACAGTTAATTGGGGGTACGTGTCCCGGCGGTCGGGCCCGCTCCCTTACGTACCACCATTGGAAACTTTGGCTGATACTTTGAAAGCGATGAGGCTTTTGTTGGCAGGACCTTGGGGACCGATTGGAAACTTTGGGACCGCCTTAAACGTTTGGCTGGATGGGGCTTTGGGTACCCTTTTGCTTAGTTTTGGGTTGTTTTATTAGCTTTGGAGGGTTTGGTTATGGGGTATTTGGATCTGGCTCGGGGTCGGTATTCTTGTCGTTTGTTTGAGGATCGTTCTGTGGAGCAGGCTGTGGTGGATGCCATTGTTGAGGCTGGGCGTATTGCTCCTTCTGCTTGTAATAATCATCCAACCCGTGTGATGGTGTTAGATACGCCCGAGCTTTTGGAGAAGGCGGCTGCTTGTCAGCCTCGGTTTGCTCGTGATGGGTCCATCTTTGGCGCTCCGCTCATCTTCCTCATTTGCAGCGTTACCGACGACGCTTGGGTTCGCCCCTATGACCAGATGAACTCCAGCGCTATCGACACCTCGATTGTTTGCGATCATATGATGATGGAGGCCGAGGAGCAAGGCCTGGGAACGTGTTGGGTATGCCATTTTAAGCCCGAGCTAGCCCGAGAGCGGTTCAACCTGCCCGAGGGCGTCTATCCCTATCACATGCTCGTCTGCGGCTATCCTGCCGACCACATCGCCGATCCCGAGCATCGCGATGCCCGCACCATTCCCCTCTCCGACTTCCTCCTCAAGTAGTTTTTGGCACATGCCCTAAAATCTACTTTTTACCACGCGCCCTTTGCCGAGTTCTGCCCTATCACACGCAGAGCTCGGCGTTTTGTTTCCCAACCCGTATGCAGCCACAAAAGAGGAGCCCGCAGGTGCGAGCTCCTCTTAAGGACACGAGATTGTAGCTCTGGCGCTAGTCCAGGTCGTCGGCAGCAAAGTTGTCGATCGGGGCGAAGGGATCGGCCACGGGGACAACCGGGTCAGCGACGGGCAGCGGCTCGGCGGGAACAGTCACTGCAGGAGAAGCGGCAGAACCGACCGGCGTGGAGGCCATCAGATCGGCCGGGAAGGAATTCTGGGCATCGTCCATGAAGTGCTGGATGAGCTTGAGATACTCTGCCTTGAACTCCTCACGGGAAGCCTTGAGACGATCGATCTCCTCGAGCTCGGCCTGCTTCTCGGTCAGAGCCTGGCGGATAACCTCGCGGGCCTTGGCGTCAGCCTCGTTGCGGATACGCTCAGCGTTCTCGTTGGCATCGTTAACGATGGTCTCAGCGGTCTGCTGGGCAGCGATCAGGGCAGCGGAAATCTGGCGCTCCTGAGCGGAGAAGTCAGGGGCGGGAGCAGCCACGGGGGCGGCAGGAACGGCCTGCGCGGTGGCATCCTGAGCCTGGGCAAGCTGAGCCTGCGCATCGGCAAGCTGCTGCTCAGTAGCAGTCAGACGACCCTTAAGGTCGACGATCTTAGCGAGCATAGCGTCAACCTCGGAGGACAGCGTCTCCAAGAAGACGTCGACCTCAGCAGGATCGTAGCCACGCTTGGCCTCAGAGAAAGTCTGAGCCTGGATGTCTGCAGGGGTAATAGCCATAACAAGTCTCCTTTTTCATCGCCTTGGCGCTACACGCCCGACGTAAGTTACTAAGTCAGTTCTACACGAGTATACCTATAAGAAGCTGCAGAACCAGCCTCTGCACCAACTGCAACGCAATAATCGCAACGACCGGCGAAAAATCGATACCGCCCATCGGCGGGATGAAACGACGGAACAGGTTGAGCCACGGACCGCACACGCTATCAAGCACCGCGGCAATATCCTGAAGCAAACCACCCTGCTTCATGGGAATCCACGTCATAAAGCAGTAGACGACAATGAGCGTGGAATAGAAGTTGAACAGCGTGTTGACCAGCTGGACGATAGTGTAGATGTTGATGGGAATCTCCTCGTCTTGTCTTTACTTAAGGTAGCCGTCGGCACGAAGCTTCTTGAGATCGGAATCTTTGACCTCGCAACCGGCGGGCAGCACCATGAACACGCGGTCGCCCACCTCCTTGACCGTGGCACCCAGACCGCAGGCAAAGCCGTAAGAGAAGTCCAAGACGCGCTTGGCAACTTCGGTGCGTACGCCCACAAAAATCAGTGCGACAGGCTGCTTGGTGCGAACGCGGCGCACCACGGTCTCCACGTCGTCATAGCTCTCGGGGCGCAGGACATAGGCCGGCAGCTGCGGCGTGGCGTTGATGATATTGCTCGCATAGGCCGAGGCATCGCTCGGTGCAGGCGCGGGTGCAGCGGCGGCACGGGCGCGGGTATTCTCGGCGTAGCTCGACGGCGTGTCATAGGCACCAGGACGATAACCGCTCGCAACACTGTCCTGCGAGCGCGAAGGCGGGTTATACGTCGTGGCATGGCGGGAGTCATCGCCGACCAGCTGACCGGAGCGCGTATACACGGCAACCGACTCAGCTTCACCGCGGCGCGTCTGGCCAAGCAGGCCGTTGCTCGGCTCGTCTTGGGTGTAGAAGCCCTCGCCCGAAGCACCACTGTAGCCGTTGTTCTGATAGCCATCGTCGTAGCCGTCATCGTAGCCGTAGTCGTCGTCCTGGCCATAACCCTGGTCGTAACCCTGCTGGCCGCCCAGGTGCATCTTATTTTTAATCTCGTCAAGGAAGCCCATGGTTGTGTCCTCTCGCGGTTTAGTGCAGGCGCCCCGATAATCAGTGCGCACTTCAGAGCCTTATTTTACTGCAAACTCCGGGCTAAATACTACCCTGCCCAGGCGAACGAGCGTAGAGCCCTCCTCAAGGGCAGACTCAAAGTCCTCGCTCATACCGCAGGAAAGCTCAGGCAGGTTCAAATCGGGATGCGCCGCCTCCAGCTCATCCCTCAGCTCACGAAGCCCCGCAAAGGTGCGGCGTGCCACATCCTTATTCCCCCGGGGCGCCATAGTCATAAGCCCCTGTACGCAAATTCCCTCAAGTTCTGCAAGCTCACCCGCGGCGGCGCGAATCTCATCGGGTGAAAAGCCTCCCTTCGACTCCTCACCACTCACATTGACCTCAATGAGCACACGCTGGGGGCCGACGAGCTCGCCTGCCTCAATCTTGCGAACAGCACGGCTCGAGATCGCCTGCGCCAGATGCAGCGAACCCACCGAGTGAATCAGCTCGGCTGAGCCCAGCACCGCATTGATCTTATTGGTCTGCAGGTTGCCGATCATATCGAAGCGCACCTCGGGCAGCTCCGGATGCTCCGCCAGACCCGTGAGCTTGCGAACCAGCTCCTGCGGGCGGTTCTCGGCAAAATGGCGATACCCCGCCTGGATGGCGGCAACGGTCTCATCGACACCAACGGTCTTGGACACGGCAATGAGGCTCGCGGCGTCGTGGGGACGGCCCGCGCGATCGAGCGCCGCATAAAAACGTTCCAGAATCTGCTCGCGGCGAGCGCGCATCAAGTCCAAATAGTTATCCATTGCCAATCGCCTCCGCTGACAGCCAAACAAGTAGTCCCATGCTAACGCAAGAGCGCGGCCCCGCATGTGCAAGGCCGCGCTCACTTAGGTATTTACAATCTTTCGACGAACGGGGTTACTTACTCCTCGTCGTCCTCGCCATCGTCCTCATCCTCAAGATGATCGAGCAGGTAGCGAAGACCCTCGCTGACCTCGTTAACGGACACCTTGGCAACGTAGCGTGCATCGACGGCGGGCCTCATGATAACACCCTCGCCCGAAGGCACGCGCATGCTCTCGAGCTCATCCTCATCAGTGCAGGCGATATCACCGGCAGTCATACGCTGTCCGGTCAACAGGAAGGTCAGACGGCAGGCGGCATCGATGGAAATCGAGGCGATGCGATCGAGATAGCGCGATACCATGATGGCGCGGCGCAGGTCGTCATAGTTGCTGTCGTCGTCCATAAAATCGCCCGTGTCCATGCGGTTAAAGGTGCGGAAGAACTTCTCGTAGGCGGCGTGCACTGGCTCGTCCTCGACGGCCAAGTTGCAGATGATGGACATGTCGTTGGTGACGAGCGCAGAAAGCGAAGAGCCCAGCACCTGGTAGACGGCCTCAGCCTCGGCCTCGACCGTGCCGACAAGCTCCTTGGGCAGCGAGATGTCGGCCTTGATCATATGACGCGTGGCGCGGCAAATCTGGCGAACCTTATCGGTCATGCGCTGCAGGTTAAAGTCGACGTAGATGATCGTCTGCAGCAAGCGGAAGTCGGAGGCGACCGGTGACTGCGTGGCAATCAGGTTGTAGCAGACGGCCTCCAGGTTGGCGCAGCGTGCGTCAATCGAAAGCGTGCGCTTCTTGGTCTTGGTGGCGAGCTTGCGGTCGTCGGTCACATAGGCCTTCACGGCATCGTGGAGGGCCAGATCGACGGCCTCGTAGATGCTCAGCATCTCGTGACGGGCCTCGATGAGCTGACGGGAAAACAGTTTGCGCATGGTTCACTCCAATCAGTTGGGTGCGGTCATGCCGCCCGCACAGTGAATACGCACCGGACCAGATCCGATCGGCTTGGGACTAGTCGCACCGATCAGCCAAAGCGGCCGGTGATATAGTCTTCCGTCCGCGAGTCCACCGGGCTGGTGAAGATCGCGTCGGTTTGACCATACTCGATGAGCGTAGCGGGCTCGCCGGCAACTTCCTGCAAGAAGAACGCGGTGTAGTCACTGATACGAGCTGCCTGCTGCATTGAATGCGTGACGATGATAATCGTCATCTCGGGCGCCAGCTCGGCCATCAGATCCTCGACCTTAGAGACGGAAGTGGGGTCGATGGCGGAGCAGGGCTCGTCCATCAGGAGGACATCGGGTTGCACCGCAAGCACGCGCGCGATGCACAGACGCTGCTGCTGACCGCCCGAGAGCGCCAAACCATCCTTGTTGAGCTGATTGGATACCTCTTTCCAGAGGTTGGCGCGCTTGAGCGATTCTTCCACGATGTCATCGAGGTCGCTTTTGCTAGTCACGCCCTGCAGACGAGGGCCAAAGGCGACATTCTCGTAGATGGATTTGGGAAACGGGTTGGGCTGCTGAAAGATCATGCCCACGCGACGACGGAGATCGACCGGATCGACACCCTCGGCATAGATATCGTTGCCGTCGAGCGTCATGGTGCCCTCGACGCGCGTGCCCTCAATCAGGTCATTCATGCGGTTGATGCAGCGCAAAAACGTCGACTTGCCGCAGCCCGAAGGGCCAATGAAGGAGGTGATGGCGTTTTTGGCGATGTTGAGGTCAAGCCCCGTCAGCGCATGAAAGTCACCGTACCAAAAGTTGAAATCCTTGGCCGTAATGGCCGCTTGCTCCAACGCGGGAGCGGACTGATAAACGGACATGGGACTCCTTAACTAGCGACGCTTGCGCGACAGGAAGCGCGCAAACAGGTTGAAGGCCAAAATGATCACCATCAGCAAGAGCGCGGTGCCGTAGGCTGCGTTCATGTTGATGCCGTCGTTGGCAAGCAGGTACAGGTGAACGGTCATGGGACGACCGGAATCGAGCGGCGAAATAGGTAGATTGATGGCCTGGCCCATGGTGTAGAGCACCACGGCGGTCTCGCCGATGGCACGGCCGATGGCAAGGACGATGCCCGTGGCAATACGGCCAAAGGCAGAAGGAAGCACGATCTTGGAGACAACCTGCCACTTGGTGGCACCCAGGCCGTACGCGCCCCAACGGATATAGCGCGGAACGGCGCGAATGGCCTCTTCGGTGGTGCGCATGACGATGGGAAGCATCAAGAGCGCGAGTGCCAGGGCGGCCGAGACCATCGAAAGGCCCAGACCCATAGCCTCGACAAACAAGGCGTAGCCAAACAGGCCCATAACGATGGAGGGCACCGAGGCCAAAGCGTCAGCAGCGTAGCGAATGAGCTCGACGACCTTGCCCTGCTTGGCGTACTCGGCCAGATAGACGGCTGCCAGCACAGCGATCGGCGTGCAGATAAGCATGGCGAGTGCCGTCACATAGACGGTCGAGACGATTGTGGGCCAAATTCCGCCCTCGGCGTTGACGCCCTGGGGCCAACCGAAGATAAAGTCGAGCGAGATATGCGGCAGGCCGTTAATGACCACGTAGGCGATGATAGCGACCAGCACCAGCGTGGTGATGTATGCCGCGGCACGGAACACGCCAAGCATGATCTTGTTGGACAGGTCCTTGTTGATGCGGCCCTTCTTGCCGTGGGAAAGGGCACGCTTGATGCGCTCGCGCGACGAGGTCGTATCGACCGTCGTGTCAACGGAATCGGACATAGCCTACCCCCTCTTCTTCTTGGAAATCAGACGGACGATGCCCACCAGCGTGGCGGAGATGATAAACAGGACCACGCCCATGCCGAACAGCGCCGAGCGGTGCAGACCCGAGGAATAGCTCATGTCGAGTGCGATCTGGCTCGTGAGCGTCGAGATAGGGCTCGCAATGCTGTCGGGAATAACCGGGGCATTACCCACGACCATGAGCACGGCCATGGTCTCTCCGATGGCACGGCCCATACCCAGCACGATGGCATCCACGATACCCAGCTTCGCGGCAGGTAGCACGACCTTATAGATGGTCTGCCACTTTGTGGCGCCCATGGCATACGATGCCTCGCGAATGCCCATGGGAATGGAATTGAGAGCATCGATGGTAAGCGTGGTGATGGTAGGGACGATCATGATGGCGAGCACAAACCACGCCGTCAGCGCACCAAAACCAAGGCCGCCGGTCAGTTGTGCGATAAACGGGCGGATGATGATCATGCCAAAGAAGCCGTAGATGATGGAGGGTATGCCCGCCAGCAGGTCAACGGCGGGGCTGATGAGCTTGCGCACGCGCTTGCTGGCAATCTCGACCAGGTAAACGGCCGTACCCACGCCCAGCGGCACGCCCATGGCGAGCGCACCGACGGTCACCAGACCCGAGCCGGCAAGCAGCGACAAGATGCCGTAGTGGCCCTCGGAAGGCGCCCACGTAAAGCTAAAGAAGTCCGCCAGACCGATGTCGGTAAAGACGGGCAGCGCCGAGTACGTGGTAAAGACAAAAATCAGGATGACGGTAACGACCGCCAAGAACGCGCAGGCAAAGAAGATCCACTGCAGCGCCTTCTCCTTGATATAGGTACTGTGCGATACGAGCGCCAGCTCGCGCTTCTTGGGCGTCTGAACATTCTGCTCAGTCTGGGAGTTTTCCTGTGCTTCCATGCTACTCACTCCCCTTCTCGTCGTTGGTGACGGGAATAAAGCCCGCCTCGCGAATCTGCTTGTCCATCTTTTCGGACGTCACATAGTCGATGTAATCCTGCGCCTGCTGCGAAGGCGCACCCTTCACAAAGAAGTAAAGGTCGCGTGAGATGGGATAGCCGCCGCTCGCGACCGTCTTCTCGGACGCCTCAACATGATTGACCGAGACGGCCTTGACCGAGGTCTTGGCGTTGAGGCTATCGACGAAGCCCAGCGAAATGTAGCCAATGGCACCGCGCGAACGAGATACCACGTCGCGCACCTGGCCCGTGCCCGAAAGAACGGCCGAGCGGCGATCGAACGGGGTGCCGTCCATCACGATGGTGCGGAAGGCCTCACGCGTGCCGGACGCCTCATCTCGATTGATGACCTGGATCCTCAGGTCCTCGCCACCGACTTCTTTCCAGTTGGTGATCTTGCCGGCGTAAATATCGCGGAGCTGCTCGGTCGAGAGGTTATCGACCGGGTTATCGTCGTTCACGATGACCGCGATACCGTCGTGGGCAATGACGATGGGAGTCAGGCCCAGATCCTGTTCGTCGGCATTGAGTCCACGGGAGGAGCTGGCGATATCGGCTGTGCCGGCGCTGACGGCCTCGATGCCAGCGGAAGAACCCAAACCGGAAACGAGCACGTCGATGCCGGTCTCCTCCTTAAAGCCCTCGGCCGCAATCTCGGCGATAGGAAGGCAGGTCGTGGAGCCGGCGACGGTAATGGAAGAGGTAGAAGATCCCGAAGAACAGGCACACAGCGTAAGCGTTAGCACAGCAGCGCTCAGGGCCGATACGATCTTTCTCATAGCATCACGCCGATCGCAGCATGGCGCCCACAGGTACCGCCCTCATTACGGTAGGAATAAAAGCGGTCATTCTGACGCACGGTCGAAAGCTGGGTATCCACGATATTATCCGCGTCGACACCGACATCTACCAGCGCCTCGCAAATGGCAGCGGAAAGATCGAGCATGCGAGAGGTGCTCGCATCGATGCACGAGAACTCGGCGGCAAAGCGATCCACGAGCTCCTGGGATACCTCATATTCGTCACCCAAGATATGGGGGCCGATATAGGCGGAAACGTCGCTCGCATCGCAACCGGCAGCATCGCAAAGCGCCTGGCACGCCTTGGCGGAAATACGTGCAATCGTGCCCTTCCAACCGGAGTGCACCACGGCAAATCCGCCAGGGGCCACCAGCACCACGGGAACGCAGTCGGCAAAGCAGAGCAGCACGGGCACGTTATGCGCCGTACAGACGATGGCATCGCAGCCCTCGGCAATCTGCTCGCGGACGTCCTCAAGGTCATCGGCGCCATTCGAGGTCACCGCAACGATATGGTCACCATGGACCTGATTGGGAACGAGCAGGTTGTGCTCGCACTCGGCGGCACCCATAGCCTCGAGCGCGCGACGACGATTTTCTTGAACAGCAAAGGGGTCATCGCCAACATGCGAGCCCAAGTTGAGTGAGGAGTACGCATCTTCGGAAACACCACCGGCGCGCTCGGTGAAGGCAAAGCGAACATCGGATGTCGCGCCCTCCACCAACGTAACTCCATCATGGTCGACACGCGAAACGTTGTCCGCACGTGCTGCCATACTAAAGCCTCCTAATAACACAAGTACCGCGGCATCGCCGCTACAGCCCGCGTTTATACGGCTGTCATACTTCTCTAAAAGGATACCTGCTGCGCTGGAGGCAATCGTAAAGGGAACGTAAAGAGATTGGAGGTTCTAGTTTACAAAGTCGAAATAAAAAGGGCGCGTCCATACGGACACGCCCCTGTGCACAACAATGCAAAGAACGACTTAGAAGCTACCGCGCTTCAGGAAGTCGGGAAGCTCGAACTGATCGTTGCCGAAGTTAGGAAGCTCGGTGCCACCGACGTTGCGGGTCGGAGCGGCCTGAGCCGGGCTCGTGGCAGGAGCGGTGCGCTGCGGCTCAGCGGAGGCAGCGGCCTTGCTCTGAGACTGCTGAGCAGCAAAGAGCTCGTCCTGACGGTTGACGTTGGAGTCGGAGAAGCCCGTAGCGATGACGGTGATACGCACCTGATCGCCCAGGGACTCGTCGACAACGGTACCGAAGATGATGTTGGCCTCGGGGTCGACGGCGTTGGCGACAACGTCGGCGGCGTCGCTGATCTCCTGGATGCCCAGGTCCTTGGAACCGGCGATGGAGAGCAGCACGCGCGTGGCGCCATCGATGGAGCTCTCGAGCAGCGGGCTGGAGATGGCCTGCTGGGCAGCGTCGACGGCACGGGTATCCCCAGAAGAGGTACCGATACCCATCATGGCGGTACCGGCCTGCTTCATGATGGTCTTAACATCGGCGAAGTCCAAGTTGATGATACCGGGGACGGTGATGAGGTCGGTGATGCCCTGGGTGCCCTGGGAAAGGACGCCATCGGCAATCGCGAAGGCCTCGAGCATGGTGGTCTTCTTCTCGGCGATGTCGAGCAGCTTATCGTTAGGGATGACGATCATGGTGTCGACGCAATCGGAGAGGGTCTTAATGCCCTCCTCGGCGCTCTTCTTGCGCTTGCGGCCCTCGAAGGTGAAGGGCTTGGTCACGACGGCGACGGTCAGCGCACCGACCTCGTTCATCGCGATATCGGCAACGATGGGAGCAGCGCCGGTACCGGTGCCACCGCCCTCGCCGCAGGTGATGAACACCATGTCGGCGCCAGCGAGCGCCTCGGCAATGTCGTCGCGGGACTCATCGGCAGCCTTGCGGCCAACCTCGGGGTTGGCGCCGGCGCCCAGGCCGCGGGTAAGGTCGGTGCCGATGTGCACCTTGATATCGGCATCAGAGATCGCGAGTGCCTGAGCATCGGTGTTGATGGCAACAAACTCGACGCCGCGGATGCCCTCTTCGATCATTCGATTGACCGCGTTGGTACCGCCGCCGCCGACGCCGACCACCTTAATGACGGCAAGGTAGTTGTTGATCTCTGTCTCGTGCATGTCGGTCCTCCGAACAAAGGTTATAGCCATAGCATGGGTCGACCCCTGCGCACATTAACCTTCAGGTTGAAAGTAAATGCAAAGGTAAACCGTATTATGTTTGCACATTATGAACGTATCAGTCAAATAATTGACCGTGAAAACCAAACAAACCAGATAAACGGCGTGGTATGGCCCCTCAACAAAGCATCAACCAGCGCTACGAGGTCGGAGCGTTCCTAAATGTATAGTTACCCGGAGAACGCACATTGATATACGTTACGCCCTCTACCTGCGAAAGCAGCTTGGTGACTACGCGCTCCTTCTTGACGATATCGTTCGAATCGCCCAGCGACACCTCAATGCCGTTATTGAGGTTTGCCGAGATGGCTTCGACCGAAGGCGTGGAAATATCCTTGACTTGTCCCAAGAACTCGCTCGAAAAACCACGCACATAATCCAAGCCAGCCTTAACGGCCTTGGAGCTCACCGCCTGGCCGGAAACCGGAGCGACATCCGCCGAGACATCAGTCAACAACACCGCGCCATAGTGCTTAGCGAGCGCCAGCGCGGCATCAATGCCGGTCAGGGTATTTGAGCCCTGCCCCGTCGTGATGACGTTGCCCTGGTCATCCACTTCGACCGACGTCGACAGCGGGGCGATCCAGGTGTCATCATCCCCGATGGCCCAGGCAAGGTCATCGGAGCTGATATAGGCAATTGCGATGACCTTGCGCTCCATCGGCGTAATGATGAGCGTATGCGGGAACTGACGCTGGACATCCACGCCCGAGACCCACGGATTCTGCTTGAGGTCCTCGGTAATCTGGTCGGGATCGACGTTAAAAAGCGACGTTCCCTCGGGCAAATCGATCAGCTGGATAGCATCGTGCTTCGTCACGTGCTCGCTGCCTTGAATCTGAATATCAGTGGCGGTAAACAATCCAGAGTTAATCACCACGATGGCAACGACGACGAGCACGGCCAAGACGGCCAAAACGCCGCCCACGATTTTGCCTTTGCCTGTAACGACAGAAGCGGCGTCTGATGTTTTATTTGCCATCGCCCTAAGTGAAGACAACGGGTTGACGTTTTTTTTACCCGAAGGCTTCTTGGCGGTAGCCGGCACCGATGTCAGCGAGCGCGGTTTCGATGCGCCCAGCGTGCGACCTGGACGCGGCGCTTTAGTTCCCGTCGAGGGCTTAGGAGTTGCCATGGGACGGGCAGGTTTGGCGCCCATAACAGGCTTTGACGTCACCGAGGGACGCGAGGACTTTTTTGCGGCCGGACGATTACCGAGCTGCGAGCCGACGACCGGACGACTGGTCTGTCGAGCATGCCCGACAGACTTAGAGCGCGCGACGGTATTGCGTTGAGGTTTGGCAGGCGCGCCGGAACGCCCTCCGGCGCGGCGGAAGGTGGGTTTCGATGCTCTAGAAGCCGAGGAATTTAACTTCCGGTCTGAGCTCGATGCCATACGCCTCCCTCACCTTTCCGTGCACATGTCTGATAACCGCGGCAACGTCATCGGCCGAGGCGGTTCCGTTATTAACGATAAAATTAGCGTGAACGGGCGAAACTTCTGCGCCGCCAATCGAAAAACCCTTTAATCCACAATCCTCGATAAGCTTGCCCACACTCGCATCGGGCGGGTTGCGAAAGACCGACCCGCAGGACGCGCGACCCATGGGCTGCGTTCGCTTGCGCCTCGTCAGGTACCGCTCCATGCGCTCGCGAATGTCGGCCTTGGGCGCCGGTTTAAGCTTGAGCACACACTCGAGGATGATCTCATTGCGGGGAAGGCTACATTCGCGGTAGCCCCAAGTGATCTCGGACCCCGCATAATGCTTGATACCGGATGCCGGGTCAAACGTTACGACATCCTCAACCAGCGAGCCAATCCACTCGGTCCGTGTGCCGGCATTCATAGATATCGCACCGCCGACCGAGCCAGGGATGCCAACGGCAAACTCAAGGCCCGAGAGGCTACGCGACAGGGCATCGTTGACCAGGCGCGCAAACATCACGCCCGCACCGACCGTCAGCGTACAACCGTCATCTGCAACAACCGTGCGCTGAAACTCACGTCCGAGCGAAATGACGGCACCGCGATAACCGCCATCGGCAACCAGCAGATTGGAGCCCTTGCCGATGATGACCCACGGCACCTGCTCGCGATCGAGCACCGCCACGGCGCGGCGGAGGGCATGATAGCTATGGCACGTCACAAAGAGGTCGGCCTTGCCGCCGATACGATAGCTCGTATGACGCGCAAGGCGCTCGTCCTCGATCACATCCGTGTCGATCATGCCCGAGAGCGCCATGACGGCGTTAAACAGACCCATTAGACTTAAGCGTCTTTCTTGGCAGTCAGATACTCGATAAACTCGGGACCGACGGTCGTAACGTCACCGGCACCCATTGTGAGCAGCAGGTCGCCCTCGCCCACCATCTGCTCGAGCTCCTGATTGAGCTCAAGACGGCTGGAGCAGTACACGACCTCCTTGCCAGGATGCTTGGCGCGCACGGTATCGGCGAGCATCTTAGAGGTGACACCCGGAATGGGCATCTCGCCAGCCGAGAACACATCAATCAGCAGCAGTTTATCGGCATTGGCAAATGCATCGGCAAAGTCGTCGCACAGGGCCTGCAGGCGCGAATAGCGATGCGGCTGGAACACGACGTCGACGTGCTTGTAGCCCAGCGACGAAGCGGCAGCAAGCGTCGCCTTGATCTCGGTGGGGTGATGGCCGTAATCATCGACCACGGTGATGCCATCGATATCGCCCACGTGGGTAAAGCGACGGCGGACGCCCTCAAAGCTCGAGAGCGCCTTGGCGGCGGCGTCGATGTCAAGGCCCAGGACATGGGCGACGGTGAGCACCGCCGTGGCGTTGAGCATGTTGTGGCGACCGGGATTGCTCTTGATCTCCACAGCGTGCTCAGTGCCGTCCTCAAAGCGAACGATAAAGTCGCTCTGGATGCCCTTGACATCCGGGTGCATGCAGACGATGTCGTTGCTCTCGGCAAAGCCGTAGGAAAGCACGTGACGGCCCGTCGACTTGGCGAGCTCGACCAGATGCGGGTCCTCACCGCAGACGATGACGGTGCCGTCCTCGCCCACCAGGCTCATGAATTTGGCGAAAGTTGCCTCGATCTCCTCGATACCCGAGTAGTGATCGAGGTGGTCGGCCTCGACGTTGGTCACAATGACCACGTTGGGGTTCAGGAACAGGAAGGAGCTGTCGGACTCGTCGGCCTCGGCGACAAAGTAGTCGCCCGAGCCGTTCTTGCCGTTCGTGTCATAGCCCTCGACGATGCCACCGATCAGGAAGCTCGGATCCAGACCCATGCGGTCGAGCATGGTGGCGCACATCGAAGACGTGGTGGTCTTGCCATGCGTGCCGGCAACAGCGACGGTGGTGTAGCCGTGGCCCAAAGCAGAGAGCATCTTGGCACGGGGCCACACGGGAATACCAAGCTCGCGAGCGCGCACGAGTTCAGGGTTGGACTCCGGAATAGCGGTGGAGACAACAACCACGTCGGGCTTGACCTCGTCGATCGTGGCGGCCTCATGGCCCACATGCACCTTCACACCAGCGCGGGTAAGCTGGCGGATATAACGTGACGTCTTAAGGTCGGAGCCGGTAACGGCATAACCGCGCTCGTGCAGAACGAGGGCGATGCCGCTCATGCCGGCGCCGCCGATACCGATAAAGTGGGCGCTCTTAAACTCGGGCGCGGAGGTTGCAGTCTGGGAATCAGCCATGTGCTCGTGTACTCCTTGCGTAAACACTGCCTGTAACCCGTTAACTGTACCGCACCTACCGCATCAGCGCGAGGGCGACCGACGATATCCCGTCTAACTAACGCAAACCCTCTACCGCATCCGCCAGAAGAGCGGCGGCCCTATCCTGAGCCAGACCACGCGCCGCCTGACGCATGGCGTCGCGCGCCGCCGCGTCATCGACCAGGTGCAGCAGTTCATCGGCAAAGGCAAAACCGTCGATATCGGCATCGGCGCAGAGCACGCCGGCCCCGGCGTCGACCAGATAACGGGCATTGGTGGTTTGGTGGTCGGCCGTCGCATGCGGATACGGCACGAGCACCGAAGGTACGGCGAGCGCAGCGATCTCGGCCACGCTCGATGCGCCCGAACGCGAGAGCACCAAATCGGCAGCAGCCAGCATATCGCCCATGTTGTCGATGTAAGACTGGACGCGGTAACGCTTCGCCTCCTCGGGCGTCAGCGCCAAAGCGCGCTCGGTCTCCTCAAAGCCGTCGGCACCCGTCGAATGCAACACATAGAGGTTCTTGCGCGAAAGCAGCTCGTTTTTGAGCGAAACCACGCGCTCGTTGAGGTGCTGGGCGCCAAGTGAACCGCCAAAGACGAGCAGCAGCGTAGCGTCCTCGGGAACGCCAAGTGCTTTGCGGCCGCGAGCGCGATCGCCCTCGATCACCGAGCGACGTACGGGGTTGCCGGTCATGAGCACGTGGCCAGGGTCACCTTCGCGCTCAAAGACCGAACGCGCTGCCGGCACCGAGATGCACACGCGGGCGGCGTGGGAGTTCATCATCTTGTTGGCCAGGCCCGGAACAGAGTTCTGCTCATGCAGCAGATACGGAACGCCCGCGCCCTTGCACCACCCCAGCAGCGGAACCTCGACATAGGCTCCGAAACCGATGGCAGCGTCGGGCTTGCCGACCTTTGAGAAATGACCAGCGAGCGCACGCTTGGCCTTGTTGACACGCCACAGCGAGGTCAGCGCCGTCCAAGGACGGGAGCGGTCGAAGCCAGTGACCGTAATGGGCACAAAATCAAACCCAGCCTCGGGGACCAGACGACCCTCGAGCTTGCGCGACTGGCCCACGAACACAACGTGGTGGCCACGATCACGCAGCTCTTCGGCCAAGGCGAGCGCGGGGTTGATGTGTCCTGCCGTGCCGCCGGCTGCAATAGCAACGGTCATCTTATCGGTCATGGTAGTCCCTTCGTACACGCGGTCCCTGGTCGTCGGTGCGCAGACGCGCCGACGGGTCCGAGTTCAAATCGATTCGATTATATCCGCCGCCCGCGTTGCGAGGGCTGGGGCGCTGAGGACGACCTTGCGGCGCCGTTCGCTGACGCGGGCGGACTGCCGGCTCGGTCGCAGAGCCATCCAGGACGGTAAAACCGTTACGCGAAGATCGCTCGCCGCGCACGTGGGGCACGCCAGCGGTACTCTCATCCATAACGGCAAAGCTCTCGCGGCGACGGTCGTACTCATCGCGACGGGCGCTCTCGTACGAAACGCGCAGGATCAATCCGGCAAGCATAAGCGACACAATAATCGACGAACCGCCGTAGCTAATAAACGGCAACGGTTTGCCCGTCATGGGAAACACGTTGAGGATGCCCAACGCGTTAATCAAAAACTGCACCGCGAGAATGACCGCGGAGCCAGACGCCATAAGCGCGCCCCGACGATCGGTCGCCTGCTCGGCAATGCGAAACGCCGAATAGATCAGCATCGCAAACACCAAGAAGAACAGCACGGTTCCGACAAAACCGACTTCCTCGCCAATGATGGCCAGGATGTAGTCATTGTGCGCCTCGGGCAGATACGAGTACTTCATGGTTGAGTTGCCGATGCCACGGCCGAACAGACCGCCCGAGGCAAAGGCCATGATGGCAAGCGTAGCCTGATAGCCGTCACCATACTCGTCGGCCCAAGGGTTCAAGGCAACCTGAATACGCACCATACGGTACGGCTCTGCAACAAGCGCAATCACAATCACGAGAATGCCGAAGATTAGCACGCCGATGATAAATCTGGGGTCGAGACCCGCAAACAACGCCATGCACATGAGGGTCAACAGGATGATCAGGACAGTACCGAAATCGGGCTGGATAAAGATCAGAAAGAGCGAAATGCCCAAGTAGATGCCCATCTTGCGAAGGAATTCGTTGATGTTGCCACCGGGCGAAAAGAAACGATCAAGCATGATGGCCGAATACGCAATGGCAAATGGCTTTAAAAACTCGGAAGGCTGGAACTGAATGCCGGCAATGTTGAGCCAGCGCGTGGCGCCACGGCTGCCGCTGCCCACCAAGAACACCAGAAACAGTAGCCCTATCATGCCTATGAGGAAGATCCTGAGCACGTCTTCCCCAAACCAACTGTCCGGCAAGATGCGCACGATGGCAACCATAGCCAGCACGCCAACTCCGGCAAACGCGGCTTGTCGAAACAGAAAAAACGTCGCCGAGCCATTCTCGTGCAGCGCCTCGACCGAAGACGCCGAGTACACCATCAGCAGGCCAAAGCACACCAATGTAAACAGGCAGGCCATGAATATCAAACGGGGGCGCATGATACGGGCGGGAACGCCGGCAATATAGCGTTCGCTAAACGTCTGCCCGCCGCGACCGGAACGCGGTGTGCTGCGCCGCGAGGAAGCACGGTCCGAGTCGGGCCTCCTCATACCTTGTCGGGGGCTCTCCTCTCTCACCGGCAACCCCTATTCCATTTGCGATTTCGCCGCAGCGGCAAGCTGGGCCACATAGTCCTTAAACACGCGGCCGCGCTCCTCATAGCCCGAGAACTCATCGAACGAAGAGCAGGCAGGAGAAAGTAAGATCACGTCGCCACGGCTCGACAGCGAACGGGCGACGTCCACGGCATCGCGCAGGTCATCCGCCTGGGCGATATCCACGTCACCATCGACATCGGCCTCGTCCATAGCGGCGGTAAAGCGCTCGCGCGCATCGCCAAAGCAAACGACCGAGCGCACGTTGTCCATAACGACGCGGGCAAAGTCCGCAAGCGGCGTACCCTTATCGTGGCCGCCGAGCAGCAAGATCACGTCGTCATCGGGAAATGCCGTCAGTGCCTTCTCGACCGCATCGGTGTTAGTCGCCTTGGAATCGTTGACGTAGCGCACGCCGTCAATCTCGCCACACGGCTCCACGCGGTGCTCGAGCGGCTGGAACGAGGCCAGACCGCGGCAGACACCGTCGACATCGGCACCGACTGCCAAGGCAGCCGTGGCAGCGCACAGGGCATTGATAACATTGTGATGGCCCGAGATCTTGAGCTCGGATGTAGCGATGAGCGGGGTCTCGACACCCTTCAGACGCACGATCATCTTGCCATCGCGCACAAAGGCGGCATCCTCGCCCTCAGGCTCGTCAAAGGCAACCTTGCAGATGCGATGACCCGGCGTGTAGATGTACTCATCGAACTCGTGAATGCCGGCGTCTTCGACGTCGACAACCACCAGATCGTCATCGACCATATTGTCAAACAGTTTGATCTTGGCAAGCGCATAGTTCTTATGACTCTTATGCCAGCCCAAGTGGTCGGGAGTGATGTTGAGCAGCACCGCCACGCGGGGGTGGAGCTCGGTTGTCGTAGCAATCTGATAGCTCGAGAGCTCAGCCACAAACCACTCGTTGTGGGCTCGGCCGTCAATCTCGTTGACCGGCGGCTCGCCGATGTTGCCGACAGCAACGCTGGCCTCGCCGGCAGCCTTAAGCAGATAATCAGTCAGCGACGTGGTGGTCGTCTTGCCGTTGGTGCCCGTGATGGCAATCCAGTTATCGGGCGACAGGCGATAGGCAAACTCGGGCTCACCCATAATCTGGGCGGCATGCTCGCGCCCAGCCTTAAAGAAGCCCGAGAACTCCGAGATGCCCGGGCACGTCACGCATACGTCATAGGCGCCCTCGACCTGTTCGGTCCCATAGACAAACGACGCACCAGCAGCCTCGAGCGCACGCGTGGCGTCATTGGGCTCAGAGGTGCCACCGCCATACACGGTAACGGCACTTACGCGCTCGGGATGTGCCAGCGCCCAGCGGGCGACATCGAGACCGGATTTGCCTTGACCCAAAACGAGCAGGCTAAAGACATCAGCAAGAGACATGAAAGACCACTATCCCAACTGGAAGAACAGAGCAAGGCCAACGGCACCAAAGGCAGCAGCGATAATCCAAAAACGGATGACGACCTTGGTCTCGGCCCAGCCCTTCTTTTCGAAATGATGATGGATGGGCGCCATAAGGAAGACGCGCTTGTGCGTAAAGTGGAAGTAGACAACCTGAATCATGACCGACAGGGTCTCAACGATAAACAGGCCGCCGATGATAAGGGAGACGACCTCGGTGTTGGTCATGATGGACGTGCAGGCAAACGCGGCGCCCAGGGCAAGCGAGCCGGTATCGCCCATAAAGATGCTCGCCGGATAGCAGTTGAACCACAGAAAGCCCAAGCAGGCACCGGCACACGCGGTGCAGAAGATGGACAGGTTCACGTCTCCGTGCAAAAACGCCATGGCAGCCATGGCGAGCATGGCAATCATGGAGGTGCCGCCAGCAAGACCGTCAAGGCCATCGGTCAGGTTCACGGCATTAGAAAGACCGGCGATCATCAGCCAGCAAAAGACAATGTAGAGCCACGGGAACGAAAGGCCGCAGATGGTGGTCGAAAGCACGCCAAGGTCAATCGTCAGGCCGCCGGGAAAACGAATCTCGGGGGCGACGCCGCACCAGTTAACGGCAAGTACCGTAAAGGTGACACAGATAATGGTTAGGCCGATCATCTTGGCATGAGGCGTCAGACCGAGCGAGCGCCCATGCGTAACGGAGGTCAGGTCGTCGATCAGGCCCAGCACGCCGGTCGCCAGCGTGGCGAGCAGCACGAGCACGAGCTCGGTGGTGAGCTTGCCCATCAGCAGGCAGGTCAGCGAAATCGCAACAAGGATGATGACGCCGCCCATGGTCGGCGTACCCTGTTTAATCAAATGACGCTTGGGGCCGTCGGCTCGGACCTGTTGGCCGATACCCTCGACCTTCAGCAGCTTGATCCACCACGGCATGAGCAGCAGCGCAATGGCAGCGGCGATGCCAAGCCCCAAAAAAGCCTGATACGTTGGATACGAGGGATTGCCGAACATGGGCTAGCACACACCTTCCACAAAGCGGTCGAGCTCAACAAAGCGGGAACCCTTGACCAGTACAACATCATGTTTTTCAAGCGCGCCGCCCATGCGGTCGAGCACCTGCTGATAATCGGAGAACACCTGGATGCGGTCCTCGTCCATGCCCATCATGCGCGCGGCATCGGCCATAAGCTGGGCCAGCTCACCACCCACGCACGCCAGCATGTCGAGCTTCTTGGCGGCCGCATAGGCGCCCACGAGCTCATGCATGCGAGGAGCCTCATCGCCCATCTCGCCCATCTCGCCCAGGATCGCCATGCGAGACCCCGTGCACGAAAGCGAGCACAGTAGATCGAGGCCAGCAGCCATGGATTCGGCACTGGCGTTATAGGAATCGTCGATGACGCGGGCACCGCTCTTGGCGCGCTTGATCTCCTGGCGGTGACCGGTGATCGTGAGGCCCCTAAAGGCAGCATCGATCTGCTCGGGCGTCACGCCCAAGCGATAGGCAACCGCGGCGGCCTTAACGGCATTAGGAACGGACTGCACGCCGGGGATGGCAAGCATGGTATCGATCGTCTCACCCTGGCCAAAATCGAGCGTAAAGACCGGACGGCCCTCGTCATCAACACGAACGTCGCGGGCACGGACCTCATCATCGTCCGAGACGCCGGCCAGCATCACGTCGATACCAGCAGGCTGGGCGAACGTATCGCGAATGAACGGCGTAAAGTCGTCCTCGCCGCCCAAAACCAGCAGCGGCAAGAAGTCGCCAGCGGCGCACATACCCTGGACAATCTCGGCCTTAGCGCGGGCGATGTTCTCGCGGCTACCCAAAATGCCGATATGAGAGGTGCCGATCTTGCTCACGATGGCAAGGTTGGGATTGGCGGACTGGGACAGGCGCTCAATCTCGTGGAAATGGTTCATGCCCATCTCGAGCACCAGGACCTCGGTATCGGCCGGAGCGGAGAGCACCGTGAGCGGCATGCCGATCAGGTTATTGAAATTGCCCCTGGTGGCCCAGACACGATAGCGCTTGGCGAGCACAACGGCGAGCACGTCCTTGGTCGTCGTCTTGCCGATGGAACCGGTAATGCCAACGACCAGGCAGCCAAGCTCCAGACGGTACGCGTGCGCCAAACGCAGCAGAAACTCCTCGGGATCATCGGTCAGCAGGATGGCGCATCCTTTGTCCTGCGCCAGCGAGACCAGCTCGGCCTCGGGCTCACGCGTCATCACGACGGCGCCGGCACCCGACTGGACGGCACGGGAAGCAAAATCATTGCCGTCGACGTTTTCACCGGGAAAGGCGACGAAAATCGTCCCTTCCTCGACCTGGCGCGAGTCGATAACGCACCCGCGGCATACCCGATCGGCTTCTCCCGTCACGGTTCGGGCCCCTGTTGCGGCCACGAGGTTGTTGACGGCGATCTCTATCATTGCAGCTCCCCTGTAAACCTAATAATGCTATCGGCGTATTGTATCCCAGCGCCGCACATGCGTGGTGCAGGGCATGTGAACACCCTCATATGGGACAACAAACAACACCCCAAAGATTGTAACCCCCTACTTCGTGTGCGGGATACCCAGCACGTCGAGCGCGTTGGCCATAATGGACTGGAACGGCACCGCAGCGGCATCTGAGCCGCTCGGCGTTCCGTCGAGCGTGATATAGCACAGCACCTTGGGCGATTGTGCCGGTGCAAAGCCCATAAAGGACGACATGTAGTTCTCCTTGAGGTAGCCGCCGTTCTCGTCGGCACGTTCGGCCGTACCGGTCTTACCCGCCACGTCATAGCCGTCAACCGCGCCGCCAACGCCCGTTCCCTCGGACACGACCGTCTGCATGCACGATGTCACCTGGGATGCGGCGTCCTCCGAAATCGCACGCTCGCCTTCGCCCCAGTCCTTCTCGTCGCCCTTGCTGGACTTATAGAAGTGCGGGGTCATCATCACGCCGCCGTTGGCGATACCGCCCACGGCACGTGCGATCTCAATCGGCGAGACGGACAGTGCCTGTCCAAAACTCATCGAGCCCAGCGTGGCGCCGTCATACTGGTCACGCTCCTTGACGATACCCAGGCTCTCGCCCGGAAAATCGACACCCGAGCTGTGACCGATGCCCCACTTGTCCACATAGGCGGCAAAGTCGTCGGCACCGATCTTGCGCCCCACTAGGACAAAGCCCACGTTGGACGAACGGCGCATCATCTCGCGCACATCCATGGTCATGGCATAGTCGCGCTTGTCGGCATCGGTGACGGTATCGTCGCCCACCTTGATGCTCGCCGGCACCTCAAACGACGTACTCGATCGCACGACGCCCAAGTCGAAGCCGGCGCCCGCCACGAGCGTCTTAAAAACCGAGCCGGGCTCGTAGGCGTCGGTGACCAGGCGCAAGTTCATATCCTCGGTCTTGGCGTTTTCCAGATCGGTCTGGTCGTAAGTCGGATACGAGCAGGCTGCCAAGATCTCGCCTGTCGTAGGATCGGTGACCAGCGCCGAGCCGTTCTTGGCCTTAGTCTTCTCAACTGCCTCTGCCAGGGCATCCTCGGCCGCACGCTGGATATTGACGTCGAGCGTCGTCACGATATCAACGCCGTCGACCGCAGCCACCTTTTTATAGGCACCGCCCGCGATATAGCTGCCGTCCCTCGCGCGCTCGCGTACGAGAGAACCGTTCGTGCCGGTCAGAAGCTTGTTGTATTGCTTTTCGAGACCCGTCAAGCCGTCGTTGTCTACATTCACTACGCCCAGCACCTGCGATGCCAGATTGCCGTATGGATATACGCGCTTCATGGCCTGCTCAAAAAGCACGCCGGGCAGGTTCTTCTTCTCCAGCGCCGCAACATCGTCTTCGTCCACCTGGCGCTTGATATACACCCAGGTTCCATCGGACTCAACGAGCTTGCGGCAGGTCTTTTTATCGATTCCAGTTGCCTTGACCAGCGCCGACACCGTCTTGTCAACATCCTCGACAAGCTGCGGGTTCACGGCGATGTTGCGACATTCGACCGACGACGCCAACACGTTGCCGTTGCGGTCGTAGATGGTGCCGCGTTTGGCATAGAGGGTCTGCGCAAGCAGGCGGCGCGCATCGGCACGCTCGCGCAGTTTATCGGCTTCGACAATTTGATAGTCGGCAAGGCGAAAGACGCCCAAGCCCAAGCCAAGCCCGATGAAGCCCATGACGGCTTTGCGGCGAGGCAGAGGTGCGCCTGTGAGCCATTCGGTCGACGAACTCTTGCGCGACCTGGTGTTATGCACTTGAGGGCCGCCCGAGCCGCGAAGTCGCGACGCCGGGTCGTTGCCACGGGACTGCCCGGCGTTGTAAGATTGCCGACCCGTTCCTTGATAACCAGAACGTCCCCGCGACGAGGGACGTCCAGAACCGCGGCCCCCATCGGAACCGCGGCGATAGTCATTTGTCATACTCAGCTACCGTCTTGCTACTGAGCGGTCGCGGTCGCGTTGGCGCCCGCGGCTGCATCCTGCGAAAAGTCAAGTGTAACGCTCTCGCTGGGCTCCACCATGCCATAAGCGCCCGCAAGGTCGCGAATGCGCGTGTCGGCGCCATAGACCGAATGCATGACCTCCAGGTCGGAGCTCTCATCGGTCGCCTTTTCGAGCGTGCTGGTAAGCTCGGCGTTGCTGTTGAGCACCTGGGCCGTAACGCCGGCGAGCGCCACGCGGGCGACGCCGATCGTCATGAAGATAGCCGCAATGATGCAAAACGTTTTAAGAACGCTCATGAAAACCGGGCTTACCGCCTGGTTTGCCTGACGGCCCGCGCCCGTGTAGACATCAAAGCGCGGCGCGCGCTGCTCACGGGGAGCAACGGGGGCCTGCGGCGTCTCACGATAGGCGGGCATGGCGTTCATATCATAGGCGAGTGCTGCGCTTGAAGTGTTGTAGCCCATGATATGCCGCCTCCCATCCCGAGTACGTTGGTAGTGTGTTTAAGCTTCGTTTAAGGTGCGAGCGGGAGGTCCAATATCGCGCGGTCGCGCCTACAGACGCTGCGCCACGCGGATTTTGGCTGATCTCGCCCGAGGGTTGCGCTCAACCTCATCAGGCTGGGCAACCAAGGGTTTGCGGGTGATGACCTTGAGTATCGGCACGTTGCCGCACACGCACACCGGAATCTCCGGCGGACACGTGCACCCCTGGCTCATCTCCTTAAAGTGGTTCTTTACGATACGGTCCTCGAGCGAGTGATACGAGATGACGCAGATACGTCCGCCCGGGTTGAGCCACCTTGTGGCGGCGTCAAGCCCTCGCTCGAGCACATCGAGTTCGTGATTGACCTCGATGCGAATGGCCTGGAAACTTTTCTTGGCTGGGTGTCCGCCATGCCGACGAGCGGCAGCGGGGATACCAGCCTTGATGATCTCGACAAACTGACCGGTGGTTTCGATCGGCTCATGCTCGCGGCGGCGCACGATCTCACGCGCGATCTGCGAGGCGAACTTCTCTTCGCCATAGACGCGTAGAATCCGGGCGAGGTCGTGTTCGTTATAGGTGTTGATGACCTCAGCTGCGTTTAAGGTGTTGTTACCCGGATCCATCCGCATGTCCAATGGGGCGTCCTCGTTGTACGAAAAGCCCCTGCCAGGGATATCGAGTTGCGGCGACGAAACGCCCAAGTCGAACAGGAAGCCATCGACCCCGGGCACCTCGGCCGAGCAAAGCAGCTCGTCCAAGTCGCCGAAGTTGCCCTTCAGCAGCTGGTGCGGTACGCCGGGAACCTCGCGGTCCAAACGGGCGCCAGCAGCCTCGAGGGCCATGTCGTCCTGATCGACGCCGAGCAAAAGGCCGGTCTCCCCCACCTGCGCGGCCATCTTTACCGAATGTCCGGCACCGCCAAGGGTGCAGTCGCAGACGACGGAACCGCTCTTTAGCTGCAGCGACTCAAGCACTTCGCCGAGCATGACAGGTTCATGCCGATATTCTTGTGTCAAGATCCCACGCTCCATCCGTTACTCGTGCCTTGCCCTTACGAGAAGAAGAGGTCCAGCAGGGCCTCGTCATCATCGTCCTCATCGGCCGTAGCGCGGTCCCAAACCTCAAGGTGGTCGTAGTTGCCCACAACCGTGACCTCGCGGTCAAGGTTCGCCTGCTTGCGGAGAGACTCAGAAAGACCGATACGACCTGCGCTGTCCACATCCATCGACGTGGTGCGCTTGTTGATCGCCCTCATAAGCTTCTGGTCGTTGATGTCACGCGGGTTAAAACCCTCGTGGCCCTCACGACCCGCGAAGAGTCCTTCGACCCACTTATCGAAGGCCTCGGCAGAGAACACGTACAGAGCATCGACATCCAGGGCTTTGAACACGCGAACGTGCTCTCCAAGCTCCTCACGAAGGGGTGCAGGCAGGGATAGACGACCTTTTGCATCGAGATTGCGCTCGTATGCACCCGTCATTCCCATGTGCGCCCTCCCCTCGGTTACTCAGATGGCACGTACGCGGGGAACCACCCCGCCTGTCGACGTCATCAATAATATGGGGAACCGCCCCATTTTTCAACACCTTTCCCCACCCCTTCCCCCCCCCCCCCCCCCCCCCCCCCCCCCCCC
>URPJ01000004.1 GCA_900549745.1 uncultured Collinsella sp.
GAGGGTCTGACTACGAATCAGAACGTCATAGGTTCGAATCCTATACGCCGCACCATTTGAGATTAAAGCTCCCGGCAACGGGGGCTTTTCTTTTACGTAAGCACCGCATGGATTCGAACCTCGGTCGAGGCGCGGGCGTGAAGAAAACGCGGAGCGTTTTTAGCCCGCGGGCGAGCGCGCCGGCAGGCGGGCGAAGCCGGTGCGGATCCGCGCAGCGGATGCGCGGAATCCTATACGCCGCACCATTTGAGATTAAAGCTCCCGGCAACGGGGGCTTTTCTTTTACGTAAGCACCGCATGGATTCGAACCTCGGTCGAGGCGCGGGCGTAAAGCGGACTATTTCCTGTCGACTCGTGTAAGATTCCGAGTAGGTGTCGCGGCCCATCCGCGATCACTCCTTCTCTCAACGACCGATCAGGGTGATACTTCGTGGCAGAGCGTCCGACATACAAGCTCAGGTTTCTCGATCCCAAGAAGCGCTTTCCGGTGATGCCCGAGCAGCCTGCGGGACGCTCATATGGCGTGGTCTGGAAACTCTTTGGCGAGGATCAGCTTGAATCTTGTTATGTCGTCGAATTCGTTGGCAAAAGTCATGTGTCGCTTTTGGGCTACGTAAGCGTTTCGGGTGAGGTGTACAAGGTGGACCGCCCCGTCAGCGAGGCTCCGCTGCCCAACGATCCCGACATGGAACTGGTCCTTGACGAGTCGGATTCCAGTATTGGTGAGATTATGGTAAGGGAAGCCAACGGTGCAATGCACGCATGTGCGCAAACTGTCGGTTCTCCCGAAGGCCCCATGCGCGAGCGGTCCGACCACGAGACATGGAATTCGATCCGCGCCCTTCCTTACGGCGAGTTCATGGCATCGATGTTCCTGCGCTACGTGATATTTGCCAACTCCGAAAGCGCTATTGCGAACACGGCGGGCGTCGACGGTCTCGATGCGGACATGCAAAACGTTGTCGACAAAATAAAGCTCGTAAAGCTGCCCGAGCCGGTCGAGGTGTTTTTGGGCTTTAACACGGCACCGCTCCCCGATGCTATCGAGACGCTGCTTTACCGCGTTGACCATGCCGAGAATCCGAGTGGTATCGAGCGTTATGCCGCCGCCCTTATGAGCGAGGTCGACTTGCCCCGTTTGCGCACCATTGCCGGCAAGTCAGAAATGAGCCTAGCGCGCATCGACCGGTCAAAGTTGTTCTATCTCAATTTTGATCGTAGCCTGCTGGACCGGGACGAGATTGACATGCTGCTTGCCATCGAGTGCCGTCTCAACCGCCTCTCCGGCATCCTCGAGCGCATCGGGGCCGGATTGGCCCCTGCGGCATCCTCGCCGAGCCTTGAGGGCTGCGCGCTCTTTGATGCGTGGCATATCGCCAAGACGACCAACGATGTTCCCCGACTGCTCGATACGGCCTCGAGCGATAACCCGTGGGGCAAACCGGGTACGGTGGCTTGCCAGCCGGGCGGTGAGTGGGATGTGCGTACCCGCTTCGCGCGTATTGTCGAGGCGCTCAACGTGGTCACGCGGCTCGACTATACCTATCGAGTAAACGTTGCCGAGGGGATTATGCTCGTTCGGTTTGGGCAGTCTGTCGTTGATGCCATGCCGCAACGTGAATACGACGCTCAAGATGACGCCTGGCGCGAGCTGGACAAGGACACGCGCGCGATCTGGGCCGCGGAGCACGATGCACGTGTGGCACTCACGCTTGCGGCAGCGTGTTTTGCCGCGGGCACCTGCATCACGCGCTGCTATGTGCAGATTGCTGCTACCGACAGTGAGCAGGGCGAGCGCGTTGTCGCAACGTATTTCTTTGGGCGTGCGGCCTATCTGGCCGATTGCGTGCCTGTCGCCAAGGATCTTGAGAGCATGGACATGGACGATATGCCGTGCAAGCGTGTGCTTGAGGCGTATGAGTCAACCGCTCCGGAGACGATTGAGCCTGCGGAGGTTCATGCTCGTCCGCGTGATGACCATCGCACGCTGCCGCCGGCGCTGCGCGATCTGCTACTTGCCGATACGGCTGACGAGTTGGAGGTCATGGAAGAGGACGACGACCCATACGTGGCCCGTGTTGTTGAATTGCGCGAGCAGGCAAAAGTCGACCGTACAGGTGCTTTTGAAGGCTTTTCTCGTCTTGTCGAGGAGTTGGAGGCTAAGTGCGCCGTCGCCGAGCTTTTGGCGACAGGTTCGGTTCAAACGCAGTTTTGCGATAACCAGCTGGTGCGCATGGTGCTACCGGTGTTGGAAGAAGACCGCTCTGTGCGAATCCTTCGTGCGCCCGATGCGCTGTACTTTGCCCAGCACGAGATCTGTAGCTTTTACGCCGAGCAAGAGGACTTTGAACGAGCGCTGCCCGAGGTGCGCCATCTTTACGATCTGGCGCGCTCGTCCATGCAATCGCACTTTGCGCTCATCAACGTGCTTGCGCGTCTGGAGCGCTTTGACGAGATTATCGAGGTGGCGCGCCACGGCCTACGTATTGCCAGCGATCGTTCTGCAATTGGCTACCTGTTCTATCGCTTGGCGTTTGCCTATTGGAATTGCGATCAGCTCGACCTGGCGCTGGCTTGTTACCGTCTGGTGCCGCGCGGCGAGGAGTCGGGCAGCAGCGCGCTGGAAGAAATGCAGGGCCTTATGAACGAGATGGGCGTCAGTGAGCCTCCGACGTTCGAGGAGGCGGTCGAGACCATCCGCAAGGCTGGACTTGAGCTGCCGCCAGTGTCCGCCGTGACGAATCAGCTGGCAGATGCCGCTGTGCAACTGGTCGACAACGGCTTCTTTTTCCTGGCGCGCGGTTGCATCTTCCAAATGTGGCGCACCATGGGCAACGACGAGCTCGGCTCCCTCAACCGCTCGCTGGGGTAGGGGCGAAAACTGCAAGGAGGAAAGGCCGCTAGGCAATTAGAAAATTCCCTCTTGCTCAACTTCGGCTGTTTGGTTACTATAGAACGGCTGTTACGGAGAGCTGACCGAGAGGCCGAAGGTGCTCGCCTGCTAAGCGAGTATGCCCCAAAAGGGCATCTGGGGTTCGAATCCCCAGCTCTCCGCCAGTTTAACTTTAAAGAAGGGTCCCATTGGGGGCCCTTTTTTTGTGTGGAGAAAGGAGGCTGGGGATTCGAACCCTCAAAAAAAGAGGCATCCTTTCGGACGCCTCCTTTCAGTGGGCTGATTATTCTTGCGCTCTACACCTCAGGAGCCTTGGCGACGGTCTCGCTCTCTGCCGCAAGTGGGCGGTTGTCGATGCGGCGGCCCAAGCGATCGAGCTTCACGAGCAGCCATTCAATGGGATTCGGCCCTGCGCCTTCCTCGTCGGCAACCAGGTCCATGACGGCGATCTTGGTGCCGTCCTGCTTGAGCGTAACGCTGCCCACCTTGTCGCCCACATGCACCGTGCCCGAAAGATCGTCGTAGCTAACCTTTTCGGTCACCTCGCCGGCAAGGGAAAACACGGTCGCTTGCGCCGTGGGATCGGCGAGCGTGGCGTCGATCGTCTTATCCGTCCAGTCGGTTTGACTAATGCGCGCCATAAGCGGGTTGCCGTTGGCGGTCTTTTCCTGCGTGTTGGCGATTGCGACCGTCACCTTGTGGTCGTAGTACCAGTTGGCAAGGGTTGCGGTATCGGTAAAGCGCTGGTCGGTGGTGGTGGAGTTCAAAATAACGGTGTAGATCTCGTCGCCATCGCGGTTGTAGGCACCCGTAAAACAATAGCCTGCATCGTCGGTGGTGCCGGTCTTGCCGCCGATGTTGCCATCTTGGCCCAGCAAATAGTTATGCGTGTCCATGGAATGCGAATGGTCGGTGCCGTCGGCGCCCGTGACCTCGATCCAGGAATCCTCGCTCGCTACGACCTCGCGGATCGTGTCGTTTTTCATGGCCTCCTGCATCATCAGCGCTACGTCGTGTGCGGTTGAGTGCATATCGCCAGCCCACCCATCAAAGTCCAGACCATGCGGGTTTTCAAAAAGCGTACCGGTGCAGCCGAGCTTCTTAGCGCGCTCGTTCATGGCCTTCACAAATGTGGCCTCGGCGTCTTTGGTCTTAGGGTCGATTTTCTTGCCCACATATTCGGCGAGCACGATGGCGGCGTCGTTGCCCGAGGGAATCATCAGGCCGCGCAGCGCCTGCTCCACGGTAAGCTCGTCGCCTTCGAGCAAGCCGGCGGTCGAATTACCCACGGTGGCTGCGGCGTTGCTCACCGTGACCTTCTCGTCCATCTTGCAATTCTCGACGGTTAGGATTGCGGTCATGACCTTGGTGATCGAGGCAATCTTGACCTGCTCATCGGCGCCGCGCCCATAGTAGACGGTGCCGTCTTTGCCCATGACGAGGGCATTGGTCGCATCGATATCGGGCAGGTTTTCGGCCGTGATGCCGCGCGCATCGGCGGTTTTGCCGCAAACATTGTCGGTCGTGAGCACTTGGGCGCCGGCGACGGTGGGCGCGCCAGCGGCAAGGGCGATAGCGCAGACAAAGCCGGCGGCAAGCTGGGCTGAGCGCTTTGCAAAAGAGGTGAGGGACTTCACAGATTTCGCTTTCGACGGGATGGTCTCTTCTGAAACTAGAGTATATCGTTTGCCGGCGTCGGCGATCATCGCGTGCGCGCTTGGCCCACATCCGCACCCGAACGGGCACAAGGGTGCTTAAGGCCGACTTAATCACCCACGCTTGTTGTGTGTGGCGTGCGTCGCCTCAGGCATAATGGAGCGCGAGAGGAGCACGCATGAACGAGCGCATTTTGGTAGTTGATGACGAGAAGGCCATCGCCGACTTGGTTGGCATCTACCTTACAAAAGAGGGCTTTGATGTCCAGATTGCCTATAGCGGGGCCGATGCTGCCAAGGCGATTTTGGAGCAGGAGTTCGATCTGGCGCTGCTTGATGTCATGCTGCCCGATATCGATGGCTTTGAGCTGCTGCGTACGATCCGTTCCAGCCATACCTATCCCGTGATCATGCTGACGGCGCGCGATGCCCAGCAAGACAAGATCGAGGGCCTTTCGCTTGGCGCGGACGATTACGTGGTTAAGCCGTTCCGCCCGCTGGAGCTCATCGCGCGCGTGCACGCTCAGCTTCGCCGCTACACCAGTTACGGTAGCCGTGCACAGGCGGCCGAGTCGCCGACCATTCAGCTCGACGGCTTGGAGATCAACCGCGACGCTCGTTCCGTGACGGTGGACGGTGCACCGGTACGCCTCACACCCACCGAGTATTCAATCTTGCTGTATCTGGTCGAGCATCGCGGCAGCGTGGTGGCCGTGGAGGACCTGTTCCGTGCGGTGTGGAACGAGGATTTTATGCCCGGCTCCAACAATACGGTGATGGTGCACATTCGCCACCTGCGCGAAAAGATCGGCGACGACGCACAAAAGCCGCGCTTTATCAAAAACGTCTGGGGCGTCGGCTACATAATCGAATAACGCCTTTGATGGTGGGGAAGTGGATATGACAAAAGACGATAGGCAGGCATTCGAGGTACCCGATCGGCTCTTTGATTACGTGAGGTCGGTCGTCGACAACCGTGCGCTTGCAACGGTGCTGCTCTTTTTGCTGAGCCTGCTGCTGATTGGCATCGACAACATCGTCGGAATCTTGGCGGTGCTGCTTGTTGGCTTTTTGCTGATCGATCGATTTGAGATCGTGCGCCGCTGCGTGGTGATTGGCGGCGCCGCGTGGGCCATGACGTTGGCGATTGGCGCCATGGCGCTCGGCGGCATCGAAGGGCCGGTGCTGTTCGATGCCGGCTTTGTATTCAACATGCTTGGCTTTGTGCTGGCGCTTGCCGCGTGCGTGCTGTTCTTGTGTGGCCGCGCCCTGTACTATCAGGGCTACGAACAGGGCGAGCAGCATGCCGATTGTGTGCTGGCCGCTCGTATTCAAGATCGTCTGATCGATCACCCCGACACCTGGGACAACATTGACGGTGACTTCTTGGAGGTCGAGGGCGCCCTTAACCGCGTGCGTGACCGTGAGCGCAAGGTGCAGCAAGCTCTGCGTGACGAGTCGCATCGCAAGGACGATCTGGTCACGTACTTGGCACATGGCCTACGCACCCCGCTTGCCAGTGTGGTGGGCTATCTTTCGCTGTTGCAAGAGGCTCCTGAGCTGCCGGTTGAGCAACGTGCGCACTTTACGGGCGTGGCTCTCGACAAGGCGCACCGGCTCGATGCGCTCATCGAAGAGTTCTTCGATATCACGCGCTTTGACTTCCACGATATCGTGCTCACGCGTGGCTATGTTGATCTGGGGTTGCTGCTGGCTCAGGTGGCTGACGAGTTCTATCCCATCCTCAACGAGCAGCATAAGGAAGCCCAAGTTGATATTCGCGAGGACCTGACGGTGCTCGTGGATGGCGACAAGATGGCTCGCGTGTTCAACAACATCATGAAAAACGCTATTGCCTATAGCTATGAGGGCTCGACCATCACGATCGAGGCCAGACGCCGGGACGACGGTGGCGTGCGCGTGCGCTTTATCAATCAGGGCGATCCCATCCCTGAGGCAAAGCTCAAGGTGATCTTTGAGAAGTTCTATCGCCTGGATGCGGCGCGTGCGACCAATCGCGGCGGCGCTGGACTGGGGCTTGCCATCGCCAAGGAGATCGTATGCGCGCACGGCGGTACCATCGCATGCGAATCGACGCCCGAACACACGATATTCACCATCGAGCTGCCCGCCGCATAGCCAGTGTGCCCTTACAAACACTTGACAATGCGCTCACGTGCATATGAGCCGCGATTCCTACTATCGATACTGCTGAATTGATATCGATGTGGAGGTATGCGGTATGACGGCTGCTGCGGCTGCGGAGCCCACGGAGCTTGAAGAACTCATGAAAGCGCAGGCCGAGGCCGCGCACGAGCGCGAGGTTGGGGATGCGACTCGCCCCACGGCAGAGGATCTTGCCGCCTCGCCGACGCGAATCGATGTCGAGGGCCTCGACCTGTTCTATGGCGACCATCATGCGCTCAAGGACGTGAATATCAAGATCCGCGACAAGCAGATCACCTCGTTCATCGGGCCTTCGGGCTGCGGAAAGTCCACGTTGCTGCGCTGCTTTAACCGCATGAACGACGGCATCAAGGATTGCCGCATCGAGGGCAAGATTGCGCTCGATGGTCAAGATATCCTGGGCGACTACGACATCTGCCGCTTGCGCCAGCGCGTGGGCATGGTGTTCCAGCGCCCCAACCCGTTTCCCATGAGCATCTACGACAACGTCGCGTATGGTCCGCGCGGTATGGGTGTGCGCGATCGCGCTGCGCTGGATGAGCTGGTCGAGGACTCCCTTCGTCGCGCTGCGCTATGGGATGAGGTCAAGGACAAGCTCAAAGAGTCGGGTCTGGGTCTTTCGGGCGGCCAGCAGCAGCGTCTGTGCATCGCCCGCGCACTTGCCGTGCAGCCCGACATTCTGCTGATGGACGAGCCGACCTCGGCACTCGACCCTGTGTCGACGCTGGTGGTGGAGCAGCTGGCCTGTGAGCTCAAAGAGACCTGCACGCTCGTGGTCGTTACGCACAATATGCAGCAGGCGGCGCGTATCTCCGATTCGGTCGCATTCTTTTTGCTGGGTGAGCTGGTGGAGCACGCGCCCACCGCGCAACTCTTCAAGAATCCGACCGATCCGCGCACGGCGGATTATTTGACGGGGCGTTTTGGCTGATACCATCTAGTAAAGGTACCTTTAGGGTTAAGATGCGGTCATGCCGGCCGCAAAGGGGTTCAACATGATCTATTACGTCGAGGACGATGACAACATCAGGGATTTGACGGTCTATGCGCTGCGCAAGCAGGGGATTGAGGCCGAAGGCTTTTCGTGCGACGGTGAGTTTAAGGCTGCCGTGGCGCGACGGGTACCCGATGCCGTCCTGCTCGACATCATGCTGCCCGATACCGATGGCTTGGCGATTATGCGTCGACTGCGTGCCGATCGCCTGACGGCGACGGTGCCCATCATGATGCTTACCGCCAAGGATACCGAGCACGACAAGGTGATGGCGCTCGATGGCGGTGCCGACGATTACCTGACTAAGCCGTTTTCGCTCATGGAGCTTGCGAGCCGCTGCCGCGCACTGCTGCGTCGCGGCGGCATGGTCAAGCAGGCGAGCGATGTGCTCAGCGTGGGCGACATCGTGCTCTCGCCCAGCCATCGCGAGGTGACCGTTGCCGGCGAGCCGCTTAAGCTCACCCTGCGCGAGTTCGACCTGCTCGAGTACCTCATGCGCAAGCCCGGCGTGGTTTTTACCCGCGAGTCGTTGCTGCAGAGCGTGTGGGGCTGGGACTTCGACGGCGGTTCGCGCACCGTTGACGTGCACGTGCAGACGCTTCGCCAAAAACTGGGCGAGCATGCCAGCGCCATCGAGACCGTGCGCGGCGTGGGCTACCGCTTGGCCGAGCCTTCTGCCGGTGATGGTGCCGAAGGTGACGACACCGCGGCCACCGCATCGGAGGAGTAACCCGTGGTCTTCGCCCCCCAGGGAAAACATACGCTGTCGCACCGCGTTTTTGTGACGATCTTTGTCTGCGCCATGGCGGTTATCGTGGCGTTTACGGTGCTGGGTGCGTTCTTTGTGCAAAACACCTTGGCGGATGCCACGAGTACCAATCTGGCGCAGGAAACCGAGCTCATTGCTGCCGCTCTCGACGAACAGCAGGAGCCCATCCCGTTCTTGCGTAGCCTTGATCGCGAGGACTTGCGAATCACGCTGATTAACAAGGATGGATCGGTTGCCTACGACAACGAGGCGTCGCCTTCCGCACTGCCCAACCATGGCGATCGCCCCGAGGTCATCGAGGCCTTTGAGAGTGGTTTGGGTTCCGCGGAGCGCGCAAGCTCTACGCTCGACGAGATTATGCTGTATCGCGCCGTCGCCCTTGATAACGGCCAGGTTGTCCGCTTGGCGCAGGCCCAGCCTGGCGTTACGGCGATTTTGCTGTCGATGGTGGCGCCGATGCTGCTTATCGCAGCAGCGGGTGCGGTACTCTCGTTTTTTATGGCGCGCCGCGAGTCCCGTGCCATCATCGCGCCGTTGCAAGAGGTGGATTTGGACCACCCACGCCGTAGCTATGAGCACGCCTATGCCGAGATGGTCCCCATGCTTGAGCGTATCGAGTCGCAGCGCCAGGAACTCAAGCGCCAAATGGCGGTGCTGGCGGACAACGACCGTATGCGCCGCGAGTTCACGGCGAATATCACCCATGAGCTCAAGACGCCGCTTACGGCGATTTCGGGCTATGCCGAGCTCATCGCAAACGGCATGGTCGAGGGCGAGGGCGACCTGCGCAACTTTGGCGGTCGCATCTATCGTGAGGCGGGCCGCTTGGCAGCGCTTGTCAACGATATCCTTACGCTGTCTAACTTGGACGAGGCCGAGCGTGCAACTGAGGGCGAGGCGGTGCCCATTGGTTCCACGGAGCCTATTGAGCTCTCGCGTGCCATCTACGCGGTTGAGCAGCGTCTTGAACAGGTCGCCCGTCAGGCGAATGTGACGATAAGTCATGAGACCAAGCCTGTGGTCATCGAAGGCGTGTCGCGCTTGATCGACGAGCTCATCTATAATCTGGCGAGCAACGCCATCCGCTACAATCGACCCGGCGGTGCGGTTACGCTGCAGTGCGGCACCAACGACGAAGGCCATCCGTTCCTTGCGGTCGCCGACACGGGAATCGGTATCGCGCCTGAAGAACAGGGCAAGGTATTTGAGCGGTTCTATCGCGTGGACAAGAGTAGGTCCAAGGCGCGCGGCGGAACCGGTCTGGGGCTTGCAATTGTCAAGCATGCGGCCCTGTATCATCACGCCACGCTCGATCTGTCGAGCGAGTTGGGCGTGGGAACCACCATTACGGTGACGTTTCCCATACGGCAGGACGAGCCATTCGCATAGCGATACAACATAGGTATTGATGCAGACGCCGCATTTGACTTTTGGGTGCGGCGTTGTTGTGCAATTTTACGATTGCTTCCGACATTTTTACAGGAGAGCCTGTTTCTTATGTATAGAGTTTGGTCTCGGTAAAAAGATGCGATAACATACGGACAGTTTTGTCAATCCGAACTGGGGAAATGAAAGGCAAGCTGCATGACCCTTCTCGAACTGTTCCAGCTGCTGAAGAAGCACCTTAAGCTGGTCATCACCCTTCCGGTGGTCTGCGCGATCGCCATGGGCATCGTGTCCTTCGTTGCGATGGACAACACCTATACCGCGACGACGAGCATGTACATTCTCGCCAAGACCGACGATAGCGGTCAGATGAGCTACAACGATCTCTCGGCGAGTCAGATGCTTTCCAACGATATCGCCACGCTGCTGGATAGCGATAGCGTTAAGAGCGGCGCAGCCAATGAACTGGGCCTCACTGATCTGGATGACTACAAGGTGTCTGTTTCCTCCGAGACCACCACGCGTGTCATTACGCTTTCGGTTACCGGCACCGATGCCAAGGAGACGGCTAAGGTCGCAAAGGCCATGGCCAGCTCGGTGAGTACGGTCGCTCAGAACGTCGGCGCTGCCCAGAGCATCAACGTTATCGACGAGGCTAAGACCCCCGAAGCCCCCAGCGGCCCCAAGCGCACGCTGTATATTGCCGTCGCGTTCCTCGCCGGTATCTTTATCGCAGTCGCCTATGTCGTTTTGGCAGACATGCTCAATACCCGCATCCGCGGTGCCGAAGAGGCAGAAGAGCTCCTGGGCATTCCCGTTGTTGGCCGAATTCCGGCTATGAAAGGTGGTAAATAGGCATGGCTAAGGCAAAGAACACCGACAAGCTCGTTGTACAGAATGCCGCCAAGACCCTTCTGGCCAACATCCGCTTTGCGAGCGTGGACGACCCCATCCGCACCATCACCGTTACCTCCTCGATTCCCAACGAGGGCAAGTCTACGGTTTCCATTAACCTTGCTCAGGCAATCGCCACGAGCGGCAAGTCCGTGCTTCTGGTCGAGGCCGATATGCGCCGCAGGTCCCTTTCCGATATGCTCGGCGTTCGTTCGCGCGGCGGACTCTATGCGGTCCTTTCCGAGCAGATCTCCATTGACCAGGCAATTGTCGAGACGGGTCAGAAGAACTTCTACTTCCTCGATGCCGAGCCGCATATTCCCAATCCTGCCGACATCATCGTCTCTCACCGCTTTGCCAAGCTGGTAAAGGCGCTGTCCGCCAAGTTCCAGTACGTCATCTTTGATGCTCCCCCGGTCGGCACCTTCATCGATGCTGCCGAGATTGCCAGCCTGACCGACGGCACGCTGTTCGTGGTGCGTGAGGATTTCACCAAGCGCGAGGAGGCGCTCAACGCCATCGGTCAGCTTAAAAAGTCCGAGAAGGTCAAGCTCATCGGTACCGTTATGAACTACTGCGAGACCGAGACCAGCGAGTACTACTACTCCTACTACACCAAGGACGGTAAGAAGGTGAAGAAGGGCTCCGACGATCAGGGGACTTCCAAAAAGGGCATCTTCACCAACCGAGCAAACGTTTAGTTGATTAAGGCTGACCTATGCGTGACATTCATTGCCATATCTTGCCGGGTGTAGACGACGGCGCCGCCGATCTCGATGAGAGCTTGGCGATGCTCGAGGCTGCCAAGCGGGCTGGTGTAACCAGAATTGTTTGCACTCCTCACTGCCGTGATCCCTATTTTGATTACGACAAGATGTGGGATGCCTTTGAGCTGCTGCGCGATAACGCTGACGGTTTTCCGCTCCAGATGGGCTTCGAGGTCAACCATCGAAAGCTCGTTGAGCTTGGTATCGATGCCGCGGAGCACTTGCATTTCGATGGGACCAACGAGTTTCTGCTCGAGCTTTCGACGCATGCCGATGCGTATGCGTTTAGAGAGTACGAGAACACGATTTACGATTTGCAGTGCCGTGGCTACCAGGTGATCATCGCTCATCCTGAGCGCTATCGTGCGGTTCAAAAGGATGTAAGCGTGGCGGAGCGCCTGGTCGATATGGGCTGCAAGCTGCAGGCTTCGGCGGACTTTATTGCCGGCGGTCGCTTTGGTCGCGAGAAAAAGCCGGCACAGCGCCTGTTCGATCAGAACCTGTACAGCTTCATCGCGAGCGATGCCCATAACGTGGGTCATTACGATTGCCTGGCGAAGGCTCGCGCGAAGTTTAGCGTGCGCGGAGCTCATTTTCGCTAAAATCTGTCCCTAACGTTCGCATTGAATGAAAGGGCAGCCATGGATATCCAACTTAAGACGGGATGCTTTGATGACGCGGCGTTGGTGCGCCGCGTCATTTTTATGGACGAGCAGGGCTACGAGAATGAGTTCGACGCTATCGACGAGGATCCGAACTGCATTCATGTGACGCTCTATGTAGACGGCGAGCTTGCCGGTTGCTCGCGCGTGTTTCCCGAAGAGCTTGAGCACGCGGCTGACGCAGAGGCTCCGGTGTCGCCGGCGTGCGACTTGGACGAAGGTGTCGCGGCGGGGGAGACCTACATTATGGGGCGCGTGGCCGTGCTGCCGAGCATGCGCCGTCGCGGTTTGGCGAGCAAGATTGTCGAGGCCAGTGATACGTGCGCGCGTGATGCCGGCGCCAAGCTCATTAAGCTGCATGCTCAGGAATACGTGCTGCCGCTCTATGCCAAGGCGGGCTACACGCAGATTGCCCCGGTGGACTACGAAGACGAGGGCCAGCCTCATGCCTGGATGGCCAAGCGCGTAGATGGCAGATAGGAACGTTCCTTTCCTGCCGGCAGTTGGGGACACTCCTTGGCAATTGGCGCATCAGAGCGCTCGGACATACAGTTTTTCGATTCCGTATGTATATATGCGCGTTAATGGGTTATAAAATCTAAGTCTGAACATAGCAGGTCTGCGATGCGGCTCGGGCGACCGAGCCGTTTTTTGCGGACAGGGGTAGCGCGAAAGGACTGCACATGCGTCAATTTAAGACCGAGAGCAAAAAACTGCTCGACCTCATGATCAACTCCATCTACACCAATAAAGAAATCTTCCTGCGCGAGCTTATCTCTAACGCGAGCGACGCCGTCGACAAGCTCAACTTTAAGAGCCTGCAGGACCCGAGCGTCAAGATCGACCAGGGCGACCTGGCCATTCGCGTCTCCTTTGATAAAGACGCCCGCACCATTACCATCTCGGATAACGGCATTGGCATGACCGCCGAGGAGCTGGAGCGCAATCTGGGCACCATCGCCCATTCCGGCTCCGAGGAGTTTAAGACCGAGAACGCCGAGCAGCAGGGCTCCGATGTCGACATCATCGGTCAGTTTGGCGTGGGCTTCTACTCGGCTTTTATGGTCGCCAGCCATGTGAAGGTCGTCAGCCGCGCCTACGGCGAGGATGTCGCCCATGTGTGGGAATCCGACGGTCTTGAGGGCTACACCATCGAGGACGGCGAGCGCGCCGAGCACGGTACCGATGTCATCCTGACGCTGCGCGAGAACGAGAAGCTCGATGCCGACGGCGAGGCCGAGACCTACGATCGCTTCCTGACCGAGTGGGGTCTCAAGAGCCTGATTCAGCAGTACAGTAACTATGTGCGTTACCCGATCCAGATGATGGTGTCCAAGAGCCGCCAGAAACCCAAGCCCGAGGACGCCGGCGACGATTACAAGCCCGAGTACGAGGACTACCAGGAGCTCGAGACCGTCAATTCCATGACACCGATCTGGAAGAAGCACAGCTCCGATGTCGAGCAGAAGGACTACGACGAGTTCTACAAGTCCACGTTCCACGACTTTGACGATCCTGCGCGCACCATCAGCTTCCACGCCGAGGGCACGCTCGAGTATGACGCCCTGCTGTTTGTGCCGGGACGCGCGCCGTTCGATCTGTACAGCAAGGACTACGAGAAGGGTCTGGCGCTCTACAGCTCCAACGTCCTGATCATGGAGAAGTGCGACGACCTGCTGCCCGACTACTACAACTTTGTCCGCGGCGTCGTGGATTCCGCCGACGTGTCGCTCAACATCTCGCGCGAGACGCTGCAGCAGAACCGTCAGCTCAAGGCCATCGCCAAGCGTGTGGAAAAGAAGATTACCGCCGACCTTGAGGATATGCGTGACAACGACCGCGAGGCCTACGAGAAGTTCTTTGAGAACTTTGGCCGCGGTCTTAAGTACGGCATCTACTCGAGCTATGGCATGAAGGCCGATGAGCTCGCCGACCTGTTGCTGTTCTGGTCTGCCAAGGAACAGAAGATGATTACCCTGGCCGAGTATGCCAAGGGCATGCCTGAGGATCAGAAGGCCATCTACTACGCCGCCGGCGACTCGCGTGAGCGCTTGGCCAAGATGCCCGTGGTAAAGGGCGTGCTCGACCGCGGCTATGACGTGCTGCTGCTGACGCAGGATGTGGATGAGTTCACGTTCCAGGCTATGCGTGAGTACGTTGCCGCCGATATGCCCAAGATCTACGAGGACGATGCCGCCCGCGAGGCTGCCGAAAAGGCCGTGGCCGATGGTGCCGAGCCCGAGGTTGAGGATCGTCACCTGGAGCTCAAGAACGTCGCAACCGGTGATCTTGACCTGGCGACCGAGGACGAGAAAAAGGAGGCCGAGGACGCCACCAAGGAGAACGAGGACCTCTTTAACGCCATGAAGGAGGCACTCGGCGACAAGGTCGAGAAGGTTGCCGTCTCCGCGCGCCTGACCGATGCCCCCGCTTGCATCACCACCGAGGGCCCGCTTTCGCTTGAGATGGAGAAGGTGCTCCAGAAGGGACCCGAGGGCGCGCCCGACGGTATGCCCAAGAGCCAGCGCGTGCTCGAGCTCAACGCCAAGCACCCGGTCTTTGCCAAGCTCGTCGCTGCTCAGAAGGCGGGCGACACTGACAAGATCAAGCAGTACTCAGGCTTGCTCTACGATCAGGCCCTGCTGGTCGAGGGCATCCTCCCCGAGGACCCCGTGGCCTTCGCGGCGGCTGTTTGCAACTTGATGTAGTTAGGTAGTTACGCGGTTTTACCAAACCGCGTAACAGCTCGACGCTGCCCTCAGTTCCGCCGTTCTAACGAACGGCGGACCAGTCGACGCTGCGCGGGCGCCAGAGCGACAACTTGTCATTCAAAGAGGACGGCATGACCAGAAGGTCTATGCCGTCCTCTTTTCATGCCAATTTGTTCGCTCTGGCGCCCGCTCGCTGGCATTGCCAAAACATCGACGTTGCCGTGGTCCTAAGTAGTCATTGGGGACGTTCTTGTTTGACTAGTCGTTTAAGAACGTCCCCGATGACTATTTGAATTGCTAATTTGTGCGGGTTGTGGTTTTGTGACCTGCTGAAATTTAGGATACTGTACATCTGTACGTTAACTCATCTTCGTAGTATATTGCTACCCGCAAAACTCAACACCATTGTGCTTTGAGACGTTAAAGCGCCTACTACAATGGTTGTCGATAGTACGATTCGATTTAACGACAGGATGGATGGTCCAAGCGTGAGTCTCGGCAGCAAACTATCCAATGCAAAGGTGTCCTTTGCGATATTTAAGCGCGACATTAAGCGACTGCTTGTGAACCCCGTCGCCCTGGTGGTTACCCTAGGCGTGTGCGTTATTCCCTCGCTGTATGCCTGGTATAACATCGTGGCAAACTGGGATCCGTATGGAAACACCCAAGGCATCAAGATTGCTATCGCCAACAACGATCGAGGCACCCAAAACGACTTGGTGGGTGAGCTCAACGCTGGCGACAAAGTGGTCGACCAGCTCAAGGAGAATCATCAGTTGGGCTGGACGTTCGTCGACTCGACGGCCGATGCCAAGGAGGGCGTCGAGAGCGGCGAGTACTATGCTGCTATCGTGATTCCCAAGAACTTCTCGGATAACCTGGTTTCGATGCTCGACGGCAACTACCATCAGCCCAAGCTCACGTACTACGTCAATGAGAAGAAGAGCGCCATTGCGCCCAAGGTTACCGATACCGGTGCAAACACCATCGAGGAGCAGATCAACTCGGAATTTGTCTCTACGGTAGGCAAGACTGTTGCCGGTATCGCCAAGGATGCCGGTGTCGATTTAAAGGACAAGGCAACCCAGACTCAGGACTCGCTGGCAAGTTCGGTGTCCGAGGCGTCCGACACCTTGGGCGAGGTGCGCGATTCGATTGGCGATATGAATGCCGCCATCGATAAGACGAGTGGCGCTATCGCCTCGGCTGATGCGGCACTTGCCGGCTTGCAAGGCCAGGCACCGTCGCTGACGCAGGCGATCTCCCAGGGCAACGACCTGCTGAGCGAAGCTCGCACCACGGCGGGCAACTCCATCACCTCGCTCTCCAAGGCGCTCTCGGAAGGCAGCCTTGCGCTCACCAAGACGTCGGCCTCTGCGAACGCTGCCATCGGCAAGCTGACGGGCGCGGTTACATCTACGACCACCCGTATCGACAACTCGCTCGAGTCTCTTCAAGCGACGATCGACCACAATAAGGCCGTTATCGGGCACTTGGAGATTCTCGCCAATGACACGTCGACAGGTTCCGAGGAAATTGACGCGCGCATTGTATCGACCATCGATTTGCTTCGAGAGCAGAATGAAAAGCTTCAGAGCATCAAGGACGGTCTGTCCGCGCAGTCGTGCGCCATGGCGAATGACGCAGCGGCTGTTTCGGGTGCCAGTGACGCTATCAATAACGCAATTCATACCGGTGCGACCAACCTTGGCCAAGCCCAGACGGACTTGGGCCAAAACGCGCTGCCGAAGGCCTCGAGCGCGCTCGACTCTTTTGCTGCCGTTTCGGGCGACCTGACCGGTATCGTCTCGGGTATGACACCTACACTTGCAAATGCGCGCGGCACGCTGGCGCAGCTCGACGCCACGCTCAAGCAGGCAAAGACCACGCTGTCCCAAACCGATGCCTCCCTTGCCAAGGTTCAGGACAAGCTCGCGACCGCCGCTAATGACATTGCGGCGCTGCAGACCTCTGAGTCTATGGGCGAGTTAGCCGACCTCATGGACGTCGACGTCAATGACGTGGCAGATTTCATGGCATCTCCGGTTGAGCTGACGTCCAAGTCAATCTATCCGGTCAAGAGCTTTGGCTCGGGCATCGCGCCCTTCTACACCAATCTGGCGCTGTGGGTAGGCGGCTATGTGCTCATCGCTATCTACAAGCTCGAGGTCGACCGCGAGGGCATCGGTAGCTTTACGGCGCGTCAGGGCTACTTTGGCCGCTGGCTGCTGATGGTGATCCTGGGTGCGTTCCAGGCCATTATCGTTACGGTGGGCGATCTGGTGATCGGCGTGCAGTGCGTCAGCCCGCTGCTGTTCGTGCTGGGCGGCATCGCCATCTCGTTCACCTACGTCAATATCATCTATGCGCTGTCCACCACGTTTAAGCACATCGGCAAGGCTATCGGCGTCATTCTGGTTATCGTGCAGATCCCGGGTTCGTCGGGCATGTACCCCATCGAGATGATGCCAGGCTTCTTCCAGTGGCTGCACCCGCTGCTGCCCTTTACCTACGGCATCAATCTGCTGCGCGAGACGGTCGGCGGCATGTATTCGTTCAACTACCTGTTTAACCTGTGCATTCTGGGCGTGTTCTTGATCGTGGCGCTCTTTATCGGTCTGCAGCTGCGTCCGCTGCTGCTCAACCTTAACCTGCTCTTTGATAAACAGCTTTCCACGACCGGTATGATGATTTGCGAGTCCAACGACCTGCCGCGCCAGCGCTACTCGCTGCGCACGGCCATGCGTGTCATGCTCGATTCCGATTCGTACCGTCGCGAACTGCTCGATCATGCGGTCGCCTTTGAACATCGCTACCCGTACTACATCAAGGGCGGTTTTGCCGCCGTGGTAGGCGTTCAGGTCCTGCTCTTTGTCCTGTCGACGGTTCTCGATATCGACAATAACGGCAAGATCATCCTGCTTGTCATTTGGATCATCTCGGTTATTGCCATCTGCGGCTGGCTTATCAATATCGAATATATCCGCGCGAGCCTCAATACCCAGATGCGCATCTCGGCGCTTTCGGATGAGGACCTGCGTCGCGAGATGCGCGAGCACACGGCCGCCATTCCTGCCGCCCGCCACATGTTTGGCCTCAACGCCAGCGAGCGTGGTGCCAAGGGCGGCGATCAGTCCACGGACCGCTTGCCGCATATCGGCTCGCACCATAAATCTCAGGGCAGCGACAGCACAGCCACAAATGATGGAGATACCACCGCGCTTGGCAAGCACTCCAAAGGAGGTGAGGCATAAATGAAGAACATCCTGCATCTGTTTAGGCGCGATGTCCAAAACGTGTCTCGCTCCGTGATCGGCTTGATTGTCGTGATGGGCCTCATTATCGTGCCGTGTCTGTACGCGTGGTTTAACATCGCCGGCAGCTGGGATCCGTACGGCAACACCGGCAATCTTAAGATCGCCGTGGTCAACACCGATGAGGGTTACGAGAGCGATCTGATTCCCGTCGAGGTTAACGTGGGCGAAAACGTGACCGCCACCCTACGCGGCAACGAGAGCTTCGATTGGGTTGTGCTTAACGATCGCGAAAAGGCTATCGAGGGCGTTAAGTCGGGCGCGTACTATGCTGCCGTCGTTATCCCCAAAACGTTTAGCGCTGACATGATGACGCTTTTCTCGACCGACGTGAAACACGCCGATATCGAGTTTTACGAGAACCAGAAGGCCAACGCCATCGCGCAGATCGTGACCGAGAAGGGTTCGAGCGCCGTTCAGCACCAGGTTAACGAATCTTTTACCGAGACCATTACGAGCATCGGTCTTAAGACGGTGTCCAGCCTGCTCGATTACATGAGCACCGACCAGGTGGGTAACTTTATCGCCAACCTGTCCTCGACGCTCGGCGATTCGATTGAGGACCTGCGAGACGTTCGGGCAAATGCTTCGTCGCTGGCGGGCATTTTGAGCTCCACGTCCGATTCGCTGACGTCGGCGAGCGGCATGCTCAAGCAGACGGGCACGGTCGATGAGTCAACGAAGCAGCTGATGGAGCATGTCAAGAGCGGTATTAGCGATTCCAAGGAAGCGCTGAAGGACGCCAACGACGCCATCAATGCCGCGATTGACGGAAGCGCGGGCTCGTTTGACAACGTGTCCGCCGAGCTTGCGAAGGCATTTGATGCCGCGAATCAACATGTCGACCTTACAGTGTCCCAGCTCAACGATGCCGCGGCAGCGCTCAACACGCGTGCCGACGATATCGACGCCACGGCCGACCAGCTCCGCAGCTTTGCCGATCAGGTGACTGACGAAAAACTCCAGGACAGCCTCAAGTCTGTGGCAACATCGCTGAGCAGGATTGCTGTGGAGTATCGCAACAACGCCAAGGACTTGACGGCCACCGCGAAGTCTCTCTCTGACAGCATGGCAGAGGTTAATAAGTCGCGTGCCGAGGTCGATCAGGCAATCGCGGATGCCAAGGCTGGTATCTCGGGCGCCAAGACTGACTACGACTCTACGTTTTCGGCCAAGGCAAAGGAGCTCAAGAAGACCATCTCGGGCGTTTTGGATTCGCTGAACGGTATTTCGAACGATCTGGATAGTGCTGTTGCTGGCCTGACCGACGCATCCGGTTCGCTGGCAAAGGGCCTCTCCAAGGCTGCAAAGCTGGTCAACAAGGCTTCTGATCAGCTGGGCGAGGCGTCGGACAAGATCAGTGCGTTTAAGGACGAGCTCGACGGCGCCTTGATGTCGGATGACCTCGCTACGATCAAGACGATGATCGGCAATGATCCCGAGGGTCTGGCCGTGTCGCTTTCCGGCCCCGTCGCGCTCGATCGCAAGCCGGTCTATCCGATCCGCAACTACGGTTCGGCCATGGCACCGTTCTACACGATTCTGTCGCTCTGGGTGGGCTCGATTGTGCTGGCGGCCATGATGAAGGTCTCGGTTGACGATGAGCTTATCAACGAGCTCATCCCCGTGCGCCTGCACGAGATCTACCTGGGCCGCTACCTGTTCTTTGGCGGTCTGGCCCTGCTGCAGGCAACGCTCGTGTGTGCGGGCGACATCCTGTTCTTTGGCATCCAGTGCGACGACCCGCTGCAGTTTGTGCTGGCGGGCTGGGTCGCGAGTCTCGTGTTCTCCAATATCGTCTACACGCTTACGGTTTCGTTTGGCGATATCGGCAAGGCGCTCGCCGTCGTGCTGCTGGTCATGCAGGTCGGCGGTTCGGGCGGCACGTTCCCCATCGAGATGACCGGCCCCGTGTTCCAGGCGATCTATCCGTTCCTGCCGTTCACCCACGGCATCAACGCCATGCATGCCGCCATGGCCGGTGCGTACCACATGGAGTACTGGATTGAGCTAGGCATTCTGGCGAGCTATCTGATTCCGTCGCTGGCACTGGGCGTCGTCTTCCGCCGCCCGGTCATCAAAGCCAACGACTGGATCATCGAAAAACTGGAGTCGACAAAGCTAATTTAGTGCGGCAACGTTAACGCTGATGTAGCACTAATGCCAGCGAGCGAGCCGCATTTGCGCCAAGGTGACGTGAAATGAAAGGGCGCTGACCTTCTGGTCGCGCCCTTGAAATTGAACGTCAGATTGGCGTGAATGCGGCTCGCGCAGCGTCGGCCGGTCCGCCGTTCGGTAGAACGGCGGAACAAAACGCTTTAGTGGGCTGGATTGCGTGGGCTGCTTGGTTGTTGCTACAGTAGCGGGGCGTGCCGGGGGTCCGGTGCGCCCCGTTTTTATTTGACCATGAGGCGGCACGCAGCCATACGCGTGCGGACACCACGCCCAGATTGAGTGTGAGGATGTTCCATGGCCCAATACGCTGCCAACGAAATCGAAAACATGCCCGATAGCCCTGTGGCCCGTGAGGATTTGGGCGCGGGCGGTATTCCCAGGGGCGCCGGCGCACGCTCCCCGCTGTTCTGGAAAGTTTTGCTACTTTCGGTGGCGGTCATCTGGGGCTACTCCTTTACCACTATGAAGGACGCACTCGGCACCATTCCGGTGTTCGAGCTGCTCTATGTACGCTTTCTGCCTGCAGCGTTGGTCATGTTTGCCGTCTTCCGCAAGCGCATCACTGCACATTTCAACGCTCGCAATCTGATCGTTGGCCTGAGTATGGGCGTGCTCATGTGGGCGGCCTATGCGTTGCAGACGGTCGGTCTGGCATATACTACGGCGGGCAAGAATGCTTTTTTGACGGGCACGTATTGCATCCTCGTGCCGTTCGCGAGCTATTTTCTGAGCGGAGAAAAACTCACCCGCTATAACCTGGGCGCGGCACTGCTGTGCTTGGCGGGCATTGGCTTGGTGGCGCTCGATAGCGTCGAGTTCAACATCGGTGACGTCATTACGCTGGCAGGCGCGGTCTTCTTCGCCATCCAGATGGCGGTGACCGCCAAGTACGGTCGCAAAATGGACATCAACGTTATCACGTTTTGGATGTTTGTGGGCAACGGCGTGCTGAGCCTGGTCTCGTCGCTGCTATTCGAGACCCAGGCGCCTCTGTCCGTGTGGACGCCGAACTTTATCGGTGTGATGGCGTTTCTCTCGGTGGGCTGCACATGCGTGGCTCTGCTCATCCAAAACGTCGGCCTGGCGCATGTCCCGGCTTCGACGGGCTCACTGCTCCTTTCGATGGAGTCGCCTTCGGGCGTGTTGTTTTCGGTGCTGCTGATGGGGGAGGCGCTCACCTCGCGCCTACTCGCCGGCTTCGTGCTTATCTTCCTGTCGATTATCTTGAGTGAGACTCACTTCGATTTTTTGCGCAAAAAGCCGCGCCCGCAATTGTAAACAACTTGTTGCGCCGCCCTCCCGGGGCGGCATTTTTTATGCGTCGCCCTTAAAGTTGTACCTTGCACTTTATGCTATCAAAGTGCTTGCTGCAAAAACGTTACTGGAGGGCATCTATGGCACCAGCTTTGTCCGATTTTCAACCGCAACCAGCGCCCAAGGCTACCGCAGCGGCGCAGGCCGCTATCGGTGACGGTCTTGTTGCAGAAGCTCAGACTTTTGCAGACGAGCTTGCTGTGTGGCGACACGATCTACACCAGATGCCCGAGCTGGGTAACAACCTTCCGCAGACGTCCGCCTTTATCCAGGCGCGTCTGGACGAGATGGATATTCCCTATGCCACGCTCGTCGACGGCTCCTGTGTTGTTGGCCTCATCGGTGCCGGTGCGGCCGTGGCGGCCCAGGGCAACGGTACGTGCACGGACGATCAGGCCGGCACGGTCATCATGCTGCGCGGTGACATGGATGCCCTTCCCGTCGCGGAAGAGTCGGGCGAGCCTTTCGCCTCCGTCAACGGCTGCATGCATGCTTGCGGCCACGATATGCATGCGACGGCCCTGCTTGGTGCCGCCCGCTTGCTCAAGGCTCGCGAGACCGAGCTCGTCGATGCCAATGCCACGGTTAAGCTGCTGTTTCAGCCGGGCGAGGAAACCTTTGAGGGCGCCCGCGCTGCCATTGCCGATGGCCTTCTGCAGAACCCGCGTCCCCAGGCGGCTTTCGCCATGCACGTTAACAGCCAATCGCCGCTCGGCCTGGTGCTCTATGGGAGCCCGGCGCTTTCGGGCGTGTACGGTTTCCGCATTACACTGCAGGGCAAGGGCGGCCATGGCTCGAGCCCCGAGATCTCCATCGACCCCATCACGGCCGGCGTCCATGTGCACCTGGCACTCCAGGAGCTCATCTCCCGCGAAGTGCCGGCGGCCAAGGAGGTCGCACTCACCGTGGGTAAGTTTGCCGGCGGACAGGCGGCAAACGTCATTCCCGACACCTGCGTGCTCGAAGGAACACTGCGCGGCTTTGATGTCGAGCTCATGGCGCATCTTAAGACCCGCATCGCCGAGGTTGTCAATGGCGTAGCGGCAACGTATCGCACGCCGGCGGCCATCGAGACGCTCTCGGATGTTCCGCCGCTCGTACTCGATGACGATATGACCCAGGCATCGCTGGGCTATGTGGGTGCGACATTGCCCAAGGCGGCTTTCCTGCCGTTGTTCCACGCCATGGCGAGCGAGGACTTTGCGCTTATCTCGAGCGAGATCCCGAGCGCGTACTTTACCGTGGGCGCCGCTGTAACCGATACGGATGAGCATTTTGCCCAGCACCATCCCAAGGCGCGCTTTAACGATGCCGAGCTGCCGCTTGGTGCCGCGGCCTATACCGCCGTCGCTTTGGGCTATATCGCCGACCACCGGTAGCACCAACCTTGTCTTTCAAGCCTGCGGGCATGGCCGTAAGGCCTATGCCCTTGTCTTTCAAGGCAATCTTGGGCACTACCGGCGCCCGGTGCCGGCTATTCGTTTGTTAAATAAGGAGCAGTATGTCCCAGCAGCGTAAGTTCTTCCCCGGCTGGCTCGTGGTGACCTCCGGCTTCGTGATCATGGCCACGTGCTACACGATTTTCGTCAACTGCATGAGCCTGTTCCAGCCGCTGATCGTCAGCGACCTGGGCATTTCCCTTGCGCAGTACAACATCTCCAATGCCATCTCCACCGTGGTGAGCGTTATCGGCTCACTTGTGATCGGTCATGTTGCCGATAAAGTAAGCGGTCGCGTTTTGGGCTCCCTCACTGTAATCGCCACCTCTGCCGTTCTTGCCGGCATGAGCCTTGTCGGTGAGCTGTGGCAGGTCTACGTGCTCTTTTCTGTTCGCCCCGTTCTGTTTGTGGCCGCCCTGGAAGCCGAATGGATGCTCGTACCATCATTCGGTTTCCAAGGCGGTCACGGGCCTACGAAATGATCCGTTTTCCTCCGTCCCCAACAGATCACGTGATCCGAAGGGGACGGAGGAAAACGGGTCACAAACAGCGGCGGCGCGTCTGGCCGAACGAGTCCCCATACCCTCGTTCGGTCAGATGCACCGCCGCGGTTTGAGTTTGTGCCGTATAATGACCGTTACCTATGACGCGATACAAAAGAAAGGTGTTTGCCCATGCAGGCACAGAAGGCGGAGGGAACCCGCGACCTTATCGGCGCCGAGATGCGCGCCTGGCAAAAGATGCAGCAGATTGCGGCCGGCGTGTTCGAGCCGTTTGGTTTTAAACCCATCGAGACGCCCGCGATCGAGCAGGTGGACGTGTTTGTCCACGGTATCGGCCAGTCGACCGACGTCGTGCGCAAGGAAATGTTCCGTGTGTTCAGCGGTGCCAACCTGGAGCGCGTCTTTACCGAGGGCACCGACACCAAACTCAAGCCCAAGCAGCGCCTAGCACTTCGCCCCGAGGGCACGGCCGGCGTGGTGCGCGCCGTCGTCGAGAACAATCTGGTGCCCCAGGGCTCCACGCCGTTTAAGGCGTACTACGCCGAGGCCATGTTCCGCGGCGAGCGTCCCCAGAAGGGCCGCCTGCGCCAGTTCCACCAGGTGGGCATCGAGTGGCTCGGCGCTCCCGATCCGGCGGCAGATGCCGAGTGCATCATCATGCTCATGGAGTTCTACAAGCGCCTGGGCTTCGATCTTTCCAAGCTTCGTCTGCTCATCAACTCGATGGGCGATGCCCAGTGCCGTCCGGCTTATCGCGAGCAGGTTAAGCAGTTCATCCTCGATCACGCCGACGAGATGTGCGATGAGTGCCGCGAGCGCGCCGAGCTCAACCCGCTGCGTGCCTTCGACTGCAAGAACGACCACTGCCGCGAGATCATGGCCGAGGCTCCGCTGATGGGTGACAACCTGTGCGATGAGTGCCGCGAGCACTACGAGCAGGTCAAGCGCTATCTGGATGCCGCCGGTATCGAGTATGTCGAGGATCCCACCTTGGTGCGCGGCCTGGACTACTACACCCGTACTGTCTTTGAGGTCGAGGCCCCTGGCGCCGGCGTCGGCTCCATCGGCGGCGGCGGCCGCTACGATGGCCTGGTCGAGCTCGAGGGTGGCAAGCCCACGGCGGGCGTCGGCTTTGCTGTCGGTTTTGAGCGCGCCCTGCTGGCCCTGCAGGCCTTTGGCAGCGATTTGGGTGCCGATGAGGCCCCGTGCGTCTATGTCGCCAACGCCGGCAAGGAGCTGCGTCAGAACGTCTTTGCCATTACGCAGGAGCTTCGCGCCGCAGGGATTGTGACCGAGGCCGACTATCAGGGTCGTTCGCTCAAGGCCCAGTTTAAGCAAGCCGATAAGGTAGGCGCCAAGCTCATCTTGGTCCTGGGTGGCGACGAGCTTGCCGCCGGCAAGGTCAAAGTGCGCGACATGCAGAGCCATGACGAGGTGCTCGCCGATCTGGACAACGTCGTCGAGGCGGTTCGCGAGCGCCTGTAGCGCATCTTTTTGAGCTTCGGGCCTGCTAACGTGCCCTGCTCATGGAGAGCGATTGTTACGGGGGTGTTTCGCTTTTATGCGGAATGCCTCCGTTTACGTATGCCGCCCACCGAGAAATACGACCATTTAGGGCAAAAACCTTTGCAATGCAGAAAATACTTTTGTGTGGTAAAGCGCAATCAGTGTCGAAAGTATTTCTCAAGCGCCTATAATGAATACCGCATGTTACGTGCATAGAAGGAGGAATGGGAGGAAACGTGGCTGAGAACCTAAGCAACCAGTCTGTACCCGAAGCCGCGGCGCGCGTCGCTGCCGTGGTCAACCGCCTCGTTAACCGAATCGGCTCGAATGCCGAGTCCAGGGAGCGTCTCGCCGAGATCGAGATCCCCGAGGAGCTGCGCGACAATCTGGCGCTGTTCTTGCGCCTGGAGCGCCGTGTGCTTAGCGAGTATGATCCCGAGATCGCGGACCTGTTCGACAAGATTTTGACAGCCGAGATTGTGGTCAATGCCGGCAACCCCGGTACCTGCGCTGCCGACGAAGCCGTCGACGAGCAGGGCGTGCCCACCGCCGACGAGCCCACTGCCGTGGCATTTCGTGAGGTCGTCGATTTGATCGACAGCCTGCCGCTCGATAAGCAGCAGGTCATTGTCCGCGCCTTTACGAGCTTTTTCCATCTGGCAAACCTGTCGGAGGAGAACTACCGTGTGGCGCAGCTGCGCGAGCGCGAGGCCGGTGCGTCGACCGATACCGAGGTCGATCCTGCCAACGAGCTTACCGTTGCCTATCACCAGCTGGTGAATGAGCTGGGTGTCGAGGGTGCCAACGAGCTGCTCGACAAGCTCGAGTTCCACCCTGTCTTTACCGCACATCCCACCGAGGCCCGTCGTAAGGCCGTCGAGGGCAAGATCCGCCGTATCTCCAACCTGCTGGAGGAGCGTCCGCGTCTGGGCGGCTCCGACCTGGTGGAGAACGAGCGCCATATGCTGCAGGAGATCGACGCCCTGGTGCGTACGAGCCCCATCGCGCTCAAGAAGCCCACGCCGGTCGAGGAAGCCGATACCATCATCGACATCTTCGATAACACGCTGTTCGACGTTATCCCCGTTATCTATCGTCGTTTTGACGATTGGGTGCTGGGCGACAAGGCCGGTACTGTGCCGCCGCTGTGCCCGGCGTTCTTCCATCCCGGCAGCTGGATCGGTTCCGACCGCGACGGTAACCCCAACGTCACCGCCAAGGTGAGCCGTGAGGTCGCCGCCAAGTACTTTACGCACATGGTGCTCAAGCTCGAGGACAAGTGCCGCCACATCGGCCGCAACCTCACGCTCGAGGCTACCTACAGCAAGCCGTCGGCCGAGCTCATTAACCTGTGGAACCATCAGGTCGAGATGAGCCCTCGGTACACGGCCCGCGCCGAGCTGATCTCCGAGCACGAGCCGCATCGCGCCGTCATGCTCGTCATGGCCGACCGTCTGAACGCCACCGTGCGCCGTATCACCGACACCATGTACCACAGCGCCGACGAGTTCCTGGATGACCTGCGCGTCGTCCAGCGTTCGCTGGCCGCCTGCGGTGCCGTCCGTGCCGCCTACGGCCCGGTCCAGACCATCATCTGGCAAGTCGAGTCCTTCGGCTTCCATATGGTCGAGATGGAGTTCCGTCAGCACTCCGTGGTGCATGCCCGCGCCCTCAAGGATATCCACGAGAACGGTATCCATGGCGACCTGCAGCCCATGACGCGCGAAGTCATCGATACCTTCCGTGCCATCGGCTCCATCCAAAAGCGCTACGGCAAGAAGATGGCGCACCGCTACATCATCTCGTTTACCAAGAGCGCCCAGCATGTGGCTGACGTCTTCGAGCTGGCCCACCTGTCCTTCGCACACGAGGAAGATGTCCCCGAGCTCGACGTGATCCCGCTATTCGAGCAGCTCGAGGACCTCGAGGGCTGCGTCGACGTGCTCGACCAGATGCTTACGCTGCCTGTGGTGCAAAAGCGCCTTGCCCAGACCAACCGCCGCATGGAGGTCATGCTGGGCTATTCCGACTCCTCCAAGGATGCCGGTCCTACCACGGCCATGCTCGCGCTGCACTCCGCGCAGGAGCGCATTGCCAAGTGGGCCGAGAAGAACGATATCGACCTGGTGCTCATGCACGGTCGCGGCGGTGCCGTGGGCCGTGGCGGCGGCCCGGCCAACAAGGCCGTGCTGGCGCAGCCCAAGGGTTCGGTCAACTGCTTCTTTAAGCTCACCGAGCAGGGCGAGGTCATCTTTGCCCGTTACGGCAACCGCACGCTGGCTCAGCGCCATGTTGAGTCCGTTGCCGCCGCAACGCTTTTGCAGTCGGCCCCGAGTGTCGAGAAGACCAACACCGAGACCACGCAGAAGTTCTGGGATATGGCCGAGAAGCTCAACGCCGCAAGCCACGAGCGCTATCTGGACCTGCTGAACACCGAGGACTTTACGCCGTGGTTCTCGACCGTGACGCCGCTGACCGAGGTCGGTCTGCTGCCGATCGGCTCGCGTCCCGCTAAGCGCGGCCTGGGCGCCAAGTCGCTCGACGACCTGCGTACCATTCCGTGGATCTTCAGCTGGAGCCAGGCACGCATTAACCTGGCCGCTTGGTACGGCCTGGGCACCGCCTGCGAGCAGCTTGGTGACCTTGACCAGCTCAAGGCTGCCTACCAGGAGTGGCCGTTCTTCCGCACGTTCATCGACAACATCGAGATGTCGATTGCTAAGACCGATCAGCGCATTGCCAAGATGTATCTACACCTGGGCGATCGCCAGGATTTGTCCGAGAAGGTCTTCACCGAGATGCAGCTCACGCGTAAGTGGGTCCTTGCCATCGTCGGTGACGAGTGGCCGCTGCAGCGTCGTCGCGTGCTCGGCTGCGCCGTTCGCGTGCGTAACCCCTATGTCGACGCCCTGTCCATCGCCCAGGTCCGCGCCCTTCGTGAGGTGCGTATGAACCAGGACGAGATGGCCGAGGAGAAGAAGGCCGAGTACATGAGCCTGATTCTTTCGACTGTGACTGGCGTCTCGGCAGGACTGCAGAACACGGGGTAATCGATAACCCTGTAGTCGTTGTCCGGGGCCGCCGTTTGTTTTCTTTCCGGCGCGTCCTCGGACATGCAAGAAGCCCTCGCTGCGCACTTCGTGCGGCGAGGGCTTCTTGCGTCCTGCGGAATGCGCCGGAAAGAAAACAAACGGCGGCCCCTACGATGTCCGGTCTTCGGTGGATTACTTACTGGGGGAATAATGGCGCGCTTCGCGCGTTTGGAAAGGGCTTCGTGCTGTGGAATGCATTCAGAGGGAAGCCCATCGGGTCCCTTCGTACTCGGTCTTCAGGGATTAAAGCTGATGAAAATATAGTGCGCTTCGCGCCTAATGCGGAGTGCGGCGAGGGCTTCTTGCGTCCTGCGGAGTGTGCCTAAAAGTAAACTAATGGCGGGCCCTGCGATGTCCGGTCTTCGGTGGATTGGCCGTTGGCTGAGGGTGGTGCTTGGGGCGACGTGCAAAAAACGGAGTTTTCAGCAGCCAAAGATTGATGTATAAGGCGATAGCCGATTTTCGCTGCCTTTATTGATGCCTCTGCGCGCCAATTGGAGGCTAACGATGTTCAAATATGGATGGCTTATCGCGGTACGTCGTCCTGACGGGATGAGTCGTGAGGGATTTCGGCCTTTTAAGAGACTCTTGGCCCCATAATCTGATTTCGTGATGCAGAATACTCGCAAAAATGCACGCTCCGGAGGGTACTACCCTGTTACGGTTGAAATCCATGCACCATTTTATGCAATATATTAACGCATTTATGCAAAATGGCTTACATGCGTACATCTCGGGGTAGATGTTTGCCTCGGCGCTGCGTAAGTCATCCTGTCTATTGTGTCTTTTACAGGCGGCTGCGGTCCCGTTTGGGATCGCGGCCGTTTTGTTGTGGGCCAAATATGAACGTTGTGTTAATGAGTCGGTGGACGGTGGCGTTTTTCGGTGAGCGGCGTATCCTTCCAACGGTTTATCTAGTGTGTCAGTTGAAAGGAAGAGGGCGCTCGTCATTGTTTGAATGTGAACTGCCGTTTGACCACAAGACGTTGCATTTGGAGCTCGAGGATAAGAATTTCGCGGGTGTGATGGAAGGTCATCAAAACGAGTTTAAGACCACGAAATCGCAGGAAGAGCTGGTAGAGGAGTCGCTTGCCAACCCTTATGGCTCGCCTTCGCTCGAGGAGCTCTGTGCTGGCAAGAAGGATATTGTCATTATTAGCTCCGACCATACGCGTCCCGTTCCCTCGCGTGTAACGATGCCTATTCTGCTGCATCACATCCATTCCGCTGCGCCCGAGGCTCGTGTGCGTATTTTGGTTGCTACGGGTATGCACCGTCCGTCGACGCACGAGGAACTCGTCAACAAGTACGGCGAGGAGATCGTTGCCAACGAGGAAATCGTTATGCACGTCGCGACTGACGACAGCATGATGAAAAAGATCGGCACCCTGCCTTCTGGCGGCGAGTGCATCATCAACAAGATTGCGGCCGATTGCGATCTGCTGCTTGCCGAGGGCTTTATTGAGCCGCACTTCTTTGCTGGCTTCTCTGGCAGCCGCAAGTCCGTGCTGCCCGGCATTGCCAGCTACAAGACCATCATGTACAACCATAACGGTCAGTTTGTGAACGATTCCCATTCGCGTGCCGGCAACCTGTGCCACAACCACGTGAGCGAGGACATGTTTGCCGCTGCCGAGATGGCTCACCTTGCCTTTGTGCTTAACGTGGTGCTCAACGGCAAGCACGAGGTCATCGGCTCCTTTGCCGGCGATATCCACAAGGCGCACGAGGCTGGCTGCGAGTTCGTGAAGAGCCTTGCCGGCGTTGAGCCCGTTGAGTGCGAGATTGCCATCACCACCAACGGCGGCTACCCGCTCGACCAGAACATCTACCAGGCCGTGAAGGGCATGTGCTCTGCCGAGGCCACGCTTCCCGAGGGCGGCGTGATTATTGATGTCGCCGGTTGCGCCGACGGTCACGGTGGCGAAGGCTTCTATCACAACATCGCCGACAACGACCCGGCGGAGTTTGAGCGCGCCTGCATCGACCGTCCTAAGGACGAGACCCTGCCCGATCAGTGGACGAGCCAGATCTTTGCCCGCATCCTGGCGCATCACCCTGTGATCATGGTCACCGACCTGTGCGATCACCAGATGATCAAGGATATGCACATGACGCCGGTCAACACCCTCGAGGAGGCGCTCAAGCTCGCCTTTGAGATGAAGGGTGCCGATGCCAAGGTGGCCGTCATTCCCGATGGCCTGGGCGTTGTCGTCGCGCAGCACTAGTGCGCGGCCTAAACGAATCGTTTGTAACCGACAAGAAAGATAAGGTTTTATGCTTACCAAACTCCTCTGTGAATTCGGCGCAACGGCCCTCATGATCATCTTTGGCGTGGGCGTGCACTGCGATACCGTGCTCAAGGGCACCAAGTATCAGGGCTCCGGCCACATGTTTGCCATCACCACCTGGTCTTTTGGCATCTCGGTCTGCCTGTTTGTCTTTGGCGGCGCCGTGTGCATGAACCCCGCCATGGTGCTTGCCCAGTGCATCGTAGGCCTGGTGCCGTGGAGCAGCTGCATTCCCTTCATGATTGCCGATATGCTCGGCGGCTTTGCGGGCGCCGTGATCGCGTGGTTGATGTATGCCGATGAGTTCAAGGCTTCCGATGGCGTCGTCGACCCCATTGCCCAGCGCAACATCTTCTCGACCAACCCCACCACCGAGGGTACGAACTACGCCCGTAACTTCTTCTGCGAGGCTATCTGCACCTTTGTGTTCATCAGCGCCATCCTCGCTGCCGCTAACCGCGCCGGCGAGAACGTTCTGATGCTCGCCATCTGCGTCGGCCTGATCGTTTGGGCCGTTGGCATGGGCATGGGCGGCATCACCGGCTTCGCCATGAACCAGGCTCGTGACCTTGGTCCTCGCATGGCCTATCAGGTGCTGCCGATCAAGAACAAGGCTGACAACAACTGGAAGTACGGCCTGCTCGTTCCTGGCATCGCTCCGTTTGTCGGTGCCGCTCTGGCTGCACTGTTTGTGCACGGTTTCTTGGGCATGTTCTAGTCAAAGGACGGCTCTATAAGGTCCGGGCTCGGTAGGGGTTAACTTTCCAACGCGTCCTCGGACATGCAAAAAGGCTCGCTGCGCACTTTGTGCGGCGAGCCTTTTTGCGTCCTGCGGAGTGCGTTGGAAAGTTAACCCCTACCGAGCCCTGGGCATTCTTGGCTGTGTTCGAACAAGCAACTCAACATATATATCTGAATTTGGATGGGAGGGGCTTGTTGCTGGTAGGGGCGTTGAAGCGTGAGTGAATCTTTGGGATGCGTGGCGCCTTGGGTTGGGGCGATGCTTTGGGATGAGGTTCTTACTTAGTTGAAGAGGGGTTTTATGGCTGAGAGGTAGTCTTTGGCTACGTCCTCTTTTGGGGCTTGGAAGTTGTGCCAGGCCCACCATTGGACGGTGGCTACGAAGCTTGAGGCTATGTGGTGTAGTAGGAAGCTGCGGTCCATGGTGCCGGCGGGGCCTGAGGGGTCGACGGGCACGGTTTCGGCTGCTCGTGACATGATGGTCTTGCGTAGGCAGTCGGCGAAGACGCGTGAGCCGGCGCCGGCTACCAGTGCCCGTACACCCTGCCGACGATTCCAGAGGTTGTTGAGGATATGCTCGACCTGTACGAGTGGGTCATCGAGGGGCGTACCGTCATTGTCGAGGGCATGGGTGCAGATATCGCGCACGAGCTCAGCGAGCAGGTCATCTTTGCTTTTAAAGAGGCCGTAGAACGTGGCCCGACCCACATGGGCGCGAGCGATGATGACGCCGACGGTGATCTTGCCGTAATCTTCCTCGCACAGGAGCTCGGAGAACGCCGCAACGATGGCGGCACGGCTTTTTGCCTTGCGGGCATCCATGGCTATGCGTCCGCGTGAACGAGCAGGCAGCGGAGTGTACCGGAGCAGCCCTCGTAGGGGCGCTTACCGGCGCCGTAGCCGACGGCCTCGATGCGGTAGCGGACTGGCAGGTGCTCGGACGTGCGCAGCGCGGTGACGATGGCGGCGCCCGTGGGCGTCACGAGCTCGCCGGCGACCGGCGCGGGCGTGAGGGCGATATTGCCTGCCTGGCACAGGTTGACGACAGCGGGGACGGGAATGGGCATGAGGCCGTGGGCGCAGCGGATGGTTCCGTGGCCCTCGGAGAGCGACTCGACCACGATGTCCTCAATACCCAGGTCGTCGAGGCAGATGGCGACAGAGCAGACGTCGACGATGGAGTCGACGGCGCCCACCTCGTGAAACAGGACGGTGTCGGGCGTTTTGCCGTGAGCCTTGGCCTCGGCAGCAGCGAGTACGGAAAAAATGGCGAGGGCACGACGCTTGGCGCCATCGCTTAGCTGCGAGCCATCGATGATAGCGGTGACGTCCGCCAAAGAACGGTGGTGATGGTGGTGGGCGTGATGGTGGCCCTCGTGGTCATGCTCGTGGCAGTGCTCGTGCTCCCCATGGTTATGATGCCCATGCCCATGTCCATGCTCGTGCGTGTGCTCAGCAGTTGCCTCGTTGCCGTAGAGCCAAGCCATGTCGTGGTCATGATTCTCCAGCTCGGCCGCAAGCTGAACGTCAAAGTCGCAGGCGTCGATGCCATGCTTGTTTACGCGGGTGACGGCAATCTCAAAGCCGCCGACCGGCAGCGTGGCGAGCTGTTCGCGCAGGTGCTCCTCGCTGGCGCCCAGGTCGAGCAGGGCTGCGACGGTCATGTCGCCGCTGATGCCCGAGGTGCCGTCGATGATAAGCGTGTGCTGATGGTTGGACATAGAATGCTCCTTAACGGGCGCAGGGCGTGCCGGCGCTCAAATGATTGATAAGACTTGCCTGGTAGGCGGCGCCGAAGCCATTGTCGATGTTGACGACTGAAACGCCGCTGGCGCAGGAGTTGAGCATGGCGAGCAGTGCGGCCACGCCGCCAAAGCTCGCGCCGTAGCCCACGCTGGTGGGGACGGCGATGACCGGACAGCTCACAAGACCGCCGATAACGCTCGCCAGGGCGCCTTCCATGCCGGCGATGGCGATGACCACCTGCGCCTGGGCAAGTTCCTCAGCATGAGCGAGCAGGCGGTGCAGGCCGGCGACACCCACGTCGTAGAGGCGATCGACCTCGTTGCCATAGAATTCGGCCGTCAACGCGGCTTCCTCGGCGACGGGCAAGTCGCTTGTGCCGGCGCAGGCGACGACGATGCGTCCGTTGCCGGTAGGGGAGGGCTTGCCGCCCACGAGGGCGAGCTGTGCGTCCGGGACATATCCCAGGTCGATGCCGTTGTCGAGCAGCTCCGAGGTGCAGGCTGCCTTTTCGGCATCCAGGCGCGTGACCAGGATGCGCTCCTGGCCGGCATCGCGCAGCGCTTTGATAATGGCGGCAATCTGCTCGGCGGTTTTACCGGCGCCGTAGACAACCTCGCCGGCTCCCTGGCGCACCCCGCGCGAAAGATCGAGCTGCGCAAAACCCAGATCGGCGGTTGGCGCCGTCTGGATGCGCGTGAGGGCGACTGCCGGGGCGACTGCTCCGTCGGCAACATCGTTCAGCAATTGCTCAAGATCTCGCTTATCCATATATGTTCCCTTCGACGGCGCAAAGTCTAGCACTCAAAGGGTATGTTTCCGAACACTAAGACAAAATTGTTCGGAAACTATAGGACAGACTGATTCAATTGTTAGACGGATCGACTAGTCGCGCAGGATGATGTCCATGGCGAGCATTAGGTTGCGCTCGTCGATGGCAAACGGGGCGGCTTCGCGCGTCTTGGGCTTGGCGCAAAACGCGATGCCCGTGCCCGCGGCCTGAATCATGGGGATGTCGTTGGCGCCGTCGCCGATCGCGACGGTATGGGCCATATCGACGCCGCACTCAACTGCCCAATCCAGCAGCTGGATAAGCTTGGACTCCTTGGTCACAATGTCGGCCGCCAACTTACCGGTGAGCTTGCCGTCTACGACCTCCAGGCGGTTCGCTAGACAAAAGTCGATACCCGCGGCAGCCACGATCTTGTCGGCGACCTCGTGGAAGCCGCCGCTTACCACGCCGACCTTCCAGCCCTTGCTGTGCGCTGAGCGCACAAGCTCCAGCGCGCCGGGGGTAAACGTCACGCGCTCAAAGGTGCGCTCGAACACATTCTCGTCCAGGCCGGCGAGCAGCCCCACGCGCTCCTCGAGCGCTTGCTTAAAGTCGAGCTCGCCGCGCATGGCGCGCTCGGTGATCTGCGCTACCTGCTCGCCTACGCCGGCTTCCTCACCCAACAGGTCGATGACCTCCTGGTTGATGAGCGTGGAGTCGATATCCATAACGATGAGGCGTGCAGTCATGGCGGGCCTTTCCGAGCGCAGTTGTATTGGGGCACATTGTCGCACGTGGCGCGCGTTGGCGACGGCCGCGGTGCGTCAATTGTTTCGTCTCCGTCAAGTCTTTGGGCAGGAGCTACTTTTCCGCGGCACATCGACACAGGTGCGATAAGATAGAACGCCATGTCTGGCTGCGCGGTTTACGCAGGCTGGGCAAATCTGTACGACGCCGCCCGGAACGACACGGGGCGGCACAGATCCATAAAGGAGGATCACTGGTATGAGCCAGACCCGTCCCATCGACGAGCATTCCATGCACACCCGTACCTGCGGCGAGCTTCGCCGCGAGAACGTGGGCGAAGAGGTCACCCTCACCGGTTGGGTGAGCCGTCGCCGCGACCACGGCGGCCTTATCTTCTGCGATCTTCGCGACCGCGAGGGCATCACGCAGCTCACCTTCGACCCCGAGCACTCCGACGGCGACGCCTTTAAGATCGCCGAGACCATGCGTCCCGAGTGGCCCATCAAGATCCACGGCGTCGTGCGCTCCCGTGGCGAGGAGACCACCAACACCAAGCTCGCGACCGGCGAGATCGAGGTCCTGACCGACCACGCCGAGGTTCTCAACACGTCCGTCACCCCGCCGTTCCAGATCGAGGACGGCATCGAGACCAGCGAGGACACCCGCCTGCGCTATCGCTATCTGGACCTCCGCCGTCCCGAGATGATGGCCAACCTCAAGCTGCGCTCCGACTTTACCTTTGCCATTCGCGAGGCACTGCACAACCGTGAGTTCATGGAGGTCGAGACGCCCTCCCTGTTCAAGTCCACGCCCGAGGGCGCCCGCGACTTCATCGTTCCCAGCCGCATCCAGCCGGGCAACTTCTACGCCCTGCCGCAGTCCCCGCAGCTTCTGAAGCAGCTGCTCATGGTCGGTGGCGTTGAGCGCTACTACCAGGTTGCCAAGTGCTTCCGCGACGAGGACCTGCGTGCCGACCGTCAGCCCGAGTTCACCCAGGTCGATATCGAGATGTCCTTCGTGGACCAGAACGATGTCATGAGCGCGCTCGAAGAGGTTCTTGCCGATGCCTTCGGTCGCATGGGTGTCGAGATGCCCACGCCGCTGCGTCGCATGAACTACTGGGATGCCATGGACACCTATGGCTCCGACAAGCCCGATACCCGCTATGGCATGCACCTGGTCGACCTGACCGACATCTTTGCCAACTCCAAGTTCAAGGTCTTTGCGACCGCCGCAAATGAGGAGGGCTCTGTCGTCAAGGCCATCAACGCCAAGGGCGCCGGTGCCTGGGCACGTGCCAAGATCGATAAGCTCGCCGGCGTGGCCTCCACGTTTGGCGCCAAGGGCCTGGCCTGGATCGCCTTCCGCGAGGACGGCTCCATCAACAGCCCCATCGTCAAGTTCTTCTCGGACGAGGAGATGGCCGCTCTGCGTGAGCGCATGGACGTCGAGCCCGGCGACCTTGTGATGTTTGCCGCCGGTCCGCGCCTGCTCTCTGACGAGATCCTGGGCGGCATGCGCTCGCACATGGCCAACGCCCTCGAGATTAAGCGTGAGGGTCACGACTTCCTGTGGGTCGTCAACTTCCCGCTGTTCCACTGGGATGAGGACCGCAAGGCTTACGCTGCCGAGCACCAGCCCTTCACTCTGCCGACCGAGACCGACATCGCCAAGATCGAGGCCGATCCCCTGGCAGCCGGCTCCTGCACCTACGACTTTGTCATGGATGGCTTTGAGGCCGGCGGCGGCGGTATGCGTATCCACAACGCCGAGATGCAGATGTCCATGCTCAAGCTCCTGGGCTTTACCGAGGAGCGTGCCGAGTCTCAGTTCGGCTTCCTCATGGAGGCCCTCAAGTTTGGTGCGCCCCCGATGGGCGGTTTTGCTCTGGGCCTGGACCGCGTGTGCATGCTGCTCACCGGTTCCGACTCCATCCGCGACGTCATGGCGTTCCCCAAGACGGCCAGCGGCTCCGACCTTATGTCGGGTGCTCCGAGTGCCGTTTCCGGCGCCCAGCTCAAGGACGTCAGCCTGCGCCTGATGTAGGCAAGCGGCTACATATTGCTTGCAACGAGGGAAGGACGTGTGCCTTCCCTCGTTTTTTATGCGCCGAGATTGTGAGGACATGGGGTGACCGGGCGTCGCGGAAAGTGCGTCCCGGAATCTGGGTCCAGAACGGGTCGCAGTTTCCCAAACAGAGTCCCTTTGGAAACTGCGACCCAGAATCCAGCCAAATAACGGGACGCGCTTTCCGATTGAGCCTTCTGGCGGAAACTGTGTCCCATCATTGACGCTCGAAGTGGGATGCGGTTTCCGTCCCACCCTCAACAAGCATCTAACGCTACAATAACTACCACGTGGCTGGGTTTGCCGGCCGAATGTGCGATGCCGCGGGAGGGGACATGGTCGAGTTTACAAAGACGATTAAAGATCCGTTGGGACTACATGCCCGCCCGGTTGCGCTGCTCTATGACATCATTGCCAAGCATCGTAGCGACGTGTCAGTCAGTATCGGCGACCGCCACACGGATGGCCGCGATGTCATGGGGCTCATGGCCCTCTATGGTGAGTGCGGAGAGAACGTCGTCTTTCGTGTTTCGGGCGTGGATGAGGCCTCTTGCGTCACATCGATCAGAAATCTCTCGCTCTAGGCATGATAGGGCGCGGTAAAGGATGGTCCTTTGCCGCGCCTTTTTGTTTCGTATAGGAAACTTTTTCGAAATCTGAATGGGGACCCTTTCCAAAAAGTTAACCGCGTGCTAGTTTACTATAGCGAACATAGACGTGGTTAACTTTTACCGCGTCGATGTTGAGGACGAACCGACGTTAGGAGCTCACTCATGTCTTGCGGACCGCAGATGCCGGCCATGCCGCTTTCGATGGTAAAAGCGGGCGAAACCGTGCGCGTGTCTCGGGTAAAGGGCAATGAGGATATGAAGCACCACCTCAAGGACCTCGGCTTTGTCGAGGGAAGCGAAATCCACGTGGTGAGCTCGAGCGGCGCCAATATCATCGTCACGGTGCTGGGCGCACGCTTTGGCATCGATTCCAAGGTTGCCATGCACATCATGACCGTCGGTTAGTTCGCAGCATTTCATAAAAACCGAAAGGGGGACAAGAGGATGAAGACGTTGGGTGACGTTAAGGTGGGCGAGAGTTCTACCATCGTCAAGCTTCACGGCGAGGGTGCGCTTCGCCGCCACCTTATGGACCTGGGGCTCATCAAGGGCACTTCGTTCAAGGTCGTGAAGGTTGCACCGCTCGGTGATCCGGTCGAGATCAACGTGCGCGGCTACGAGCTTTCCATCCGCAAGGAGGAGGCCGCCGTCGTCGAGGTTCAGTAAGGGCTCGCGACGTATATTTCTGCAGATAAAGTTAGGTATTTCTAACTTAATGCTGCAACTTTGAAGCACATTATCCAGCCTGTGCGGAGAAAGCAGCGCAGGCACACAAGGAAGAAGGATTGAATGGCGGATTCTCAGATCCATGTCGCGCTGGCGGGTAACCCCAACTGCGGCAAGACCACGCTTTTCAACCTGATCACCGGCGCCAACGGCTACGTTGGCAACTGGCCCGGCGTTACGGTTGAGAAAAAGGAGGCCAAGCTCCTAAGCGACAAGAACGTTACCATCACGGACCTCCCCGGCATCTACTCGCTTTCCCCCTACAGCCCCGAGGAGCAGTGCTCGCGCGATTACCTCATGAGCGGCGAGCCCGATGTCGTCGTCCAGGTGGTCGACGCCACCAACCTCGAGCGCAACCTATACCTGGCACTTCAGGTTATCGAGACCGGCCTGCCCGTGGTCGTTGCCCTCAACATGGCCGACTTGGTCGAGAAGAACGGCGACAAGATCGACACGGACAAGCTCTCCAAGAAGCTCGGTTGCCCGGTCATGATGATCTCGGCCCTTAAGAACAAGGGTATCAAGGAGCTGTTCGAGCAGGTCAAGAAGTCCGCTGCTTCCAAGGGCCAGGTGCCGGAGCACAAGTTCGACTCCTCCATCGAGGACGTTCTGGACCACATCGAGAACAACCTTCCGGCGAGCGTTCCCGCCAACAAGCGCCGCTACTACGCCGTCAAGCTGTTCGAGCGTGATGCAGACGCCTGCAGACTCATCAACCTCACCAAGGAGAAGGCCGCTCGCGTGGAGGAGCTGGTCGCCCAGTGCGAGCAGGACTGCGACGACGATGCCGAGTCCATCATCACCGGTGAGCGCTATGGCGTCATCGCGCACATCATCGATGAGTGCATGACCAAGGCTCCGGCCAAGATGAGCACCTCCGAGAAGATCGACCGTGTGGTTACCAACCGTATCCTGGGCCTGCCGATCTTTGTGGTCATCATGTTCTGCGTGTACTACATCGCCGTTTCCACCCTGGGCGGCACGGTGACCGACTTCACCAACGACCAGCTCTTCGGTACCGACGGTTGGTATGTGCTCGGCCAGGGCCGCGACGCCTACGACGCGGCTGTCGAGGCTGCGGGCGATGATGCCGACTCGGTCGACCCGGCGCAGTACGGCCCCTATGTTCCCGGTATTACCACCATGGTCCACGACGCGCTTGTGGCGGGCGGCACCGAGGACGGTGGCCTGGTCGATTCGCTGGTCTGCGACGGTATCGTCGGAGGCCTGGGCGCTATCTTCGGCTTCGTCCCGCAGATGTTCCTGTTGTTCGTCATGCTGTCCTTCCTAGAGGACTGCGGCTATATGGCCCGCGTCGCCTTCATCATGGATCGCGTGTTCCGCCGCTTTGGCCTGTCCGGTAAGTCCTTTATCCCCATGCTCGTGTCCTCGGGCTGCGGCGTTCCCGGCGTCATGGCCACCAAGACCATCGAGAACGAGAAGGACCGCCGTATGACGGTCATGACCACCACGTTCATTCCCTGTGGCGCCAAGCTGCCGATCATTGCCCTGCTCATGGGTTCCATCATCGGCGATTCTTCCACCACCGCCGCGTGGATCAGCCCGCTCTTCTACTTCCTGGGCGTCTTTGCCGTCATCGCCTCGGGCCTCATGCTCAAGAAGACCAAGCTCTTCGCCGGTCGTCCGACGCCGTTTGTCATGGAGCTCCCCGCTTACCACTTCCCGGCGATCCGCTCTTGGGCACTGCACGTTTGGGAGCGCTGCTGGGCCTTTATCAAGAAGGCCGGCACGGTCATCTTCGCGTCCACCGTCGTGGTTTGGTTCCTGTCCAACTTTGGTAGCTACAACGGTTCCTTTGGCTTCCTGCCTGCAATGGACGGCATCCCCGAGGAGTTTATGGACTACTCCGTGCTTGCCATGCTCGGCAACCTGGTCGCTTGGATCTTCGCCCCGCTTGGCTTTAGCACCTGGCAGGCCACCGCGCTGACCGTCTCGGGTCTCGTCGCTAAGGAGAACGTCGTCGCCACTGCCGGCTCGCTGCTGTCCGTGGCCGACGCCGCCGAGACCGACCCGAGCCTGTGGACCGCGTTTGCCGGCATGTTCCCGACTATGGGCGCCTGCGTTGCCTTTGGCGCGTTCAACCTGCTGTGCGCTCCGTGCTTTGCCGCCATGGGCACTATCCGCAACCAGATGGACTCCGGCAAGTGGACCGCGATTGCCATCGGCTACGAGTGCGCCTTTGCTTGGGTGATCGGCCTGTTCATCAACCAGTTCTACAACTTGCTTGTTCTTGGACAGTTTGGTATCTGGACGATTGTGGCCATCGTGCTGCTGGTTGCGATGCTCTTCCAGATCTTCCGTCCCATGCCCAAGCATGCATGGACCGACGAGGACGAGACCAACACTGCTTCCGCCGCAGTTTCCGCTTAAGTCCGAATAAGGATTAACCCCTTTTCACGAGCCCGGGTGTCCCAGCGACCCCGGGCTTTTTGTGCATGGGAGACAGATTACTTTGCCCCAGAAGTTAAGATGTGGCGTTTCCGCAGATAAAACCGACCAAAATAAACCTGTCCCTTTTTGGTAGGTGGAGAATGGGGTAAAGTAAGTGATGGTTAACTAGAGGAGGCTTGCTATGGCACCTATCGATATTGTTGTACTGGCTGTTATCGGCGTTGCGTTTGTCGCGGTATGCGTGCGCGTCTACCGCAAGGGCACCTGCGCCGACTGCGCTCAGGGTGGCGTTTGCACGGGGCATTGCTCCAACAAAAAGACGTGCGCCGCACTTAAGGGCGTAGACAAAATCGCCGAAGACTTGGGCCGCGGAATCAAGTAAGGCCCAGACATCTAAGCGCCTCGCGAGCATCCGTTCGCGGGGCGCTTTGCGCATTTGAGGGAGAGCGCGGCGAGTCGAAGAGTATTTTGGGGTCTCGTTAAATCAGTTGCGGTGAAATACGGACTGTTTTGGCTGTCAAAGGCCTTATCTACTCCGTATTCCACCGCAACTTTTTGTGGAGTGGGCTAGAGACGCTGCATGCGGTACCCGACACCCATGTGCGTCTGAATCATCTTGGGGTGAGAGGGGTCTGCCTCGATCTTCTTGCGCAGGGTGCGCATGAACACGCGCAGGCTCGCCAGATCGCTGTCCCAGCTCGTGCCCCATATCTCGTGGGTGATGAAGGTGTGGGTGAGCACCTTGTCGACGTTTTTCGCCAGAAGGACGAGCAATTTGTACTCGGTTGGGGTGAGCGAGAGCTCGCGTCCGTCTTTCGTCGCGTATCCCGCGGCGTAGTCGATATGCAGCGGACCGTTGTCAAACGTGCTCGCTTCTGTCGACTCGCTCGACGCCATCGAGGAGCGCCTCAAATTCGCACGGACGCGCGCGAGCAACTCATCCACAGAAAAGGGCTTGGTGAGGTAGTCGTCTGCCCCTGCGTCAAGTGCTGCAATCTTGTCGGAATCTTCGGTGCGCGCTGAAATGACGATAATGGGGACTGCCGACCAGCTTCGGATCTTCGTGATGACCTCGATACCGTCAATGTCGGGAAGGCCGAGGTCGAGCATGATGAGGCTGGGGCCGTGCGACACCGCATCCATGATGGCGGCCTGGCCGTTGCAAACCTTGCTCACGACATAGCCGTGGAGGTCAAGCGCGGTCGAAACGAGGTTTTGAACGGTCAGGTCATCTTCGACCAGGAGGATGCGTGGCTTAGCGGCATTATTCATGAATCTCGATCTCCTCAGCGGGCAGGGTAAAACGGAAGACGGCCCCATGGGGGTGGTTGTCGCGAACTTCGATGACGCCGCCATGCGCCTCCACGATGGAGCGGCAGAGCGACAGCCCAAGGCCGATGCTTCGACGCGAATCCACGGGCCGCGTATTGCCTGAGGTAAAGAAGCGCTCAAAGATATGAGGCTTGTCGCAGTCTGCCACACCCGGCCCATCGTCTGCGACGTCCACCACGACGAACGAGCCCTCGCGACGTGCGCTGACGGTGACAGTCGAGTCCTCGGGCGTGTATTTGAAGGCGTTCATGATGAGATTCGTAAGCACCTGCATGATGAGATGGGCGTCGATGCGTACCAGCAGGATGTCGTCAGTGCGCTCGATGGTGACGGCGCGTCCATGCGATGCTTGGGCGACATGGCTGAGGGCGGCCTCGATGACCTCGTCGATAAGCTCGGATGTTAAGTTGAGGCGAATGGTGCCGTCCTCGACGCGTGTGATGGCGAGGAGGTTCTCCACGGTATCGATAAGCCAGAGGGAGTCGTCGTAGATGGCATCGGCAAGATCGCAGCGTTGTTCGAGGCTGAGCTTCTCGTCGCTCTTCCGAAGGATTGCCGCAGATCCGGATATAGCCGTGAGGGGTGTCCTCAAATCGTGGCCGATGGAGCGCAAAAGGTTGGCACGCAGCTGCTCGTTTTTCGCCAAGACCGCAGCCTCTTCGCGCTCTTGCGCCGCCCGGTCGCTTTCGAGCGCCAAGGCGCATTCACCCACGATAGATAGGACGATCGAATGCTCGAAGGCTTCGATCTCGCGCCCCTCCAGGTCGATGCCGATGACACCGAATACCTTGTCGCCGGTGCGAACCGCGAGGTAGAGACAGCGCGCCTCAGGCAGGGTCCGCGTGCTTGCGCCTGCGCGCTTGTTGTTGGTGTAGGTCCAGGTTGCAACGGCGCGCTCGTAGTCGGTGAGCAGCGACGTGGATCGGTTTTCGGTGCCAGCGGACTCATAGAGCGTCTTGCCGAGCGTGCCGTGTTCGGCGGTGTAGAAGACCACGTCGAGTTTTAGCAGTTTGATGAGTTGGTTCATGGCGACGCGGGCGCACTCCTCCGCGCTATGGGCTTGCTGCAAGAGCTGGTTCGTTTCGAGGAGTACACGTGTTTTGAATGCGTTCTCGGCGGAGGTGCGAGCGTTGTCGGCGATGCGCGCAGTTAACTCGCCGGCGACCATAGCGGTAGCGAACATGATGCCGAACGTGACCAGATAGCTTCGGTCGTAGCTGGCGAGCGAAAACAGAGGCGTGACGAAGCAGAAGTTGTAAAGCACTACAGAAAGCACGCTCGATACGATCGTGCAGATACGCCCCGTCGTGGTGACGGCGGTCAGCAGGGCCGTGAGGATATAGAGGGATATGATGCTGGAATCGGCAAATCCCAGATGGCGGAAAGCCGTGCCGATCGCCGTGGCGACAAGAGAGAGGGCCAGCGTGCGAAGCACGTCTCGGCTGCTGGGCGGCTGCGGGGCGAGCGCATGGCGGCGTCCTTTGGGTCGGGAGGGCGGAGTCGACTGTTCTGGAATGATGTAAATGTCGAGGTTCGGAGCGAATGTTATGAGCTGTTCTACGAGAGATTTGCGGCCGAAGAGGGCCTGACGGACGCTGCTGCGCTCGCCCGTGCGCCCCATGACGATCTTCGAAATACCCGACAGGCGCGCGAACTCGGAGATCTGAAACGCGATGTCGTCGCCATAGACGGTTTCCATATGTGCTCCGAGCTGCTCGGCTAGGGCGATATTGGCTGCAAGCTTGGCGCGCTCATCATCGCTCATGGCTTGCGTGCGCGGGCTCTCTACGAACAGAGCGACGAGCTCGCTGCGAAACGCTTTCGCCATGCGTGCGGCGGCACGGACGATGCGGGGATTGGTCGGCGCCGGGGAGACACAGACTAAGATACGCTCCCTGGTGTAGTAGTCACGGTTTCCCAGCACGCGTGCGGCGTCTGTGAGGTGACCGGTGCGATCGGCGCAGCGGCGCAGCGCGATTTCTCGGAGTGCGGTGAGGTTCTCGACGGTAAAAAAATGCTGTTGCGCTCGGTCGGCTTGTGCGGGACGGTAGACGAGGCCGGCGCGAAGGCGCTCAAGTAGGTCTTCGGGCTCTATGTCGACGAGCTCGACCTGGTCGGCATCATCGAAGATACGGTCGGGGATTCGTTCGCTCACGACAACGCCGGTGATGGATGCAACCATGTCGTTTAGGCTCTCGATATGCTGAACGTTCACGGTCGTATAGACGTCGATGCCCGCATGTAGAAGTTCCTCGACGTCTTGATAGCGTTTGTCGTGGCGAGACCCCGGCGCATTCGTATGGGCGAGCTCGTCGACAAGGATGAGCTGAGGGGCGCGTTCGATAGCCGCATCTAGATCGAACTCGCTGAGCGCAATGCCGTTGTGCTCGATGAGTTTACAGGGCACGTTCTCAAGCCCTTGTGCAAGATGGGCAGTTGCCGGACGTTCGTGCGGCTCGATGTATCCCGCGACGACGTCGACACCTCGCCGCTTGGCGGCGTGGGCGGCTTGAAGCATCGCATAGGTTTTGCCTGTGCCAGCAGCGTAGCCAAAGAAAATTTTGAGGTGTCCCCGGCTGGTTCGAGTGTCATCGGCGACCCCGTCTTTCTCAATTGCCTTGAGGATGAGGTCTGGATTGACGCGAGTGTCCGATGCGTCGCGCTGCATAGCGTAGCCTTTCTGAAGCGTTGTCCATGCGTGCATACGCGGTGAAGACACCACTGTATGCTCGCGAGGTCGAGTATAGGCGCACTGCAGCTGCAATAGTGCTTTCTACCTGCATCTTTACGGCATCTTAAGGACGTGAGCCCCGGCCCTCACGCCTCTTTAATCCCTAGAAGCGTTTACTGTCCCCAGACGCTTGCGAGGGCAGGCGTCCGAGACATCGGACCGCGTGTGAAAGGGGCGGTAAATGGACATCCTCATTCCCATCATCGGAGTCGTCTGCATTGGACTTCTTATCTATTACATCTACATTCTGATGAGGAGTGATTCGTAAACTATGGACGCTGCGATTCAGTACATCTTGTACTTTGCCGTACTCGTCGTCCTGGCCGTTCCGCTCGGTCGGTTCATGGCCCATATCATGGATGGTGAGCATACGTTCCTGTCGCCTGTGATTGCTCCTGTGGAGCGTGGCATCTATCGTCTGCTTCGCATCGACGCGGCAGAACAGATGGGGTGTAGGCGCTATCTGGCGAGCGTGCTGGTCTTTTCGGGGATCGGCCTCGTGACTCTTGTGGCACTCCAGGCGCTTCAGTCCTTCTTGCCAGGCAATCCCCAGCACCTGCCGGGTGTGTCATGGGACCTGTCGTTCAATACGGCTGCTTCCTTCATAACCAACACCAACTGGCAGTCCTACTCCGGTGAGACCACCCTGTCCTACCTTGTGCAGTTCATGGGTCTCACTGTGCAGAACTTCGTTTCCGCTGGCACCGGTATCGCGGTCATGTTCGCGCTGATCCGCGGCTTCCGTCAGGTCAAGGAGCAGGGTCTGGGTTCCTTCTGGGTCGACCTCACCCGCACCGTCCTGTATGTGCTCATCCCGCTGAACCTCGTGTTCGGCATCTGCCTGGCTGCCGGTGGCGTCATCTCCAACTTCCAGCCGGCTCAGAAGGCTGAGCTCGTAGAACCCGTCGCTGTTCAGCCTAATGCAGACGGCGGCTGGAGCGTCATCGACGGCGCCCAGATTGAGGGCGACACGGTCAAGGTCGACGGCAAGGTTGTCGAGGGCGCGCGCGTGGTCACCGAGCAGTTCCTGCCCCAGGGTCCCGCGGCTCCTCAGGTCGCCATCAAGCAGTCCGGCACCAACGGCGGCGGCTTCTTCGGCGTGAACTCCGCCCATCCGTATGAGAACCCCAGTGCCTTCACCAACATCATCGAGATGACCAGCCTGCTGCTGATCCCGGCCGCCTGTTGCTTCGCCTTCGGTATCGGCGTCAAGAACACCAAGCAGGGCAAGGCCATCTTTGCCGCCATGTTCATCCTGCTGGTGATCTTCACCGGCATCATCGCCGTCAACGAGCATGCGGGCACCCCGCAGCTGGCCGATGGCGGAGCGGTCAATATCGAGATGACCGACGGCCAGGCCGGCGGCAACATGGAGGGCAAGGAGAGCCGTTTCGGTATCGCCTCCTCTTCTACCTGGTCCGCTTTCACGACGGCTGCTTCCAACGGCTCGGTTAACTCCATGCACGACTCCTACACCCCGCTGGGCGGTTTTGTCCAGATGCTCCAGATTGCTCTGGGCGAGGTCGTCTTCGGCGGCGTGGGCTGCGGCCTGTACGGCATGATCGGCTTCGCCATCCTCACAGTGTTCATCGCCGGCCTCATGGTCGGACGCACGCCTGAGTTCCTGGGCAAGAAGATCGAGCCGGGCGAGATGCGCTGGGCAGTTGTCCTGTGCTTGGCAACTCCGTTTGCCATTCTGGTGTGCTCGGCCATCGCCTGCATGGTGCCGGGTCTTGCCGACCAGCTCAACAATGGTGGCGCGCACGGCTTCTCCGAGGCGCTGTATGCCTTCACCTCATGCGGCGGCAACAACGGCTCGGCGTTTGCAGGCATGAACTGCAACATTCCCTGGATCAACGTCATGCTCGGCCTCGAGATGCTGTTCGCCCGCTTCATGCCCATCATCGGTACGCTGGCTATCGCCGGCTCGCTGGCCAAGAAGGGAAAGGTCGCCGAGAGCGCCGGTACCCTGTCTACCACCAACGGCATGTTCGTATTCCTGCTCGTGTTCATCGTTCTGCTGATCGGTGCCCTGAGCTTCTTTCCGGCCCTGGCGCTTGGCCCCGTTGCCGAGTTCTTCCAGATGATTGCGTAAAGGAGGGCGCAGATTTATGACTATGCAAAAAGACATGATGGGCCGCGCGGTCCGCGACTCGTTTGCCAAGCTGGATCCTCGCGTCCAGATTCAAAACCCGGTCATGTTCCTGGTGTGGCTTTCCGCCGTCATGACCTCCGTCCTGGCCGTCGCTTCCATTTTCGGTGTGCAGGACGCGGGTGTGCCCGCCTACTATGTGGTCGCCATCGCGGTCATCCTGTGGCTTACCGACCTGTTCTCGAACTTCGCCGAGGCGCTTGCCGAGGGCCGCGGTAAGGCCCAGGCCGATTCCCTGCGTGCGGCCAAGAAGGATGTCGAGGCCCATCGCATCGAGTCCGTTGAGGACAAGGAGCACTTCACCGTCGTTCCCGGCACCGAGCTCACGCGCGGCGACCTGGTGATCGTACGCGCCGGCGAGCAGATTCCCGGCGACGGCGACGTCATCGAGGGCGCTGCTTCCGTTGACGAGTCCGCCATCACCGGCGAGTCCGCCCCCGTGGTCCGCGAGGCCGGCGGCGACCGCTCTGCCGTTACCGGCGGTACCACGGTGCTGTCCGACTGGATCATCGTCAAGATCTCCAGTGAGCCCGGCCAGAGCTTCCTGGACAAAATGATCGCGATGGTCGAGGGTGCCGCGCGCAAGAAGACCCCTAACGAGATCGCTCTGGAGATCTTCCTGGTGGCCCTCTCCATCGTCTTTATCCTGGTCACGCTGGCCCTGTATTGTTACTCCTGCTTCTCGGTCGGTCTTAACGACATGGACAACCCCACGGCCGTGACCACGCTCGTGGCGCTGCTCGTGTGCCTGGCTCCTACTACCATCGGCGCCCTTCTTTCCGCCATCGGCATCGCCGGCATGAGCCGTCTGAACGAGGCCAACGTGCTGGCCATGTCCGGCCGCGCCATCGAGGCCGCCGGCGACGTCGACATCCTCATGCTCGACAAGACCGGCACCATCACCCTGGGTAACCGCCAAGCCGCCGAGTTCATCCCGGTCGACGGCATCGATCCCGCGGAGCTGGCCGATGCCGCCCAGCTTTCCTCGCTGGCCGACGAGACCCCCGAAGGCCGTTCCATCGTCGTGCTCGCCAAGGAGCAGTTCGGTCTGCGCGGCCGCACACTCGAGGATAAGGGTATGGAGTTCATCCCCTTCACCGCGGCGACCCGCATGTCCGGTGTGAACTACGAGGGCAATGAGATCCGCAAGGGCGCTGCCGATTCCGTGCGCACCTATGTGGAGGCAGCCGGCGGCGTGTTCTCCCAGGAGTGCGACGAGGCCGTCGAGCGCATCGCCAAGGCCGGCGGCACCCCGCTGGTCGTGACCAAGAACTGCCGCGTGCTGGGCGTTGTGTACCTCAAGGACATCATCAAGTCCGGCGTTAAGGAGAAGTTCGCCGACCTGCGCAAGATGGGCATCAAGACCATCATGGTGACGGGCGACAACCCGCTCACCGCCGCGGCAATCGCCGCCGAGGCCGGCGTTGACGACTTCCTGGCCGAGGCCACCCCTGAGGGCAAGCTCGAGAAGATCCGCGAGTTCCAGCGTGAGGGCCACCTGGTCGCCATGACCGGCGACGGCACCAACGACGCGCCGGCGCTGGCGCAGGCGGATGTCGCCGTGGCCATGAACACGGGCACCCAGGCTGCCAAGGAGGCCGGCAACATGGTCGACCTCGACTCCAGCCCCACCAAGCTCATCGAGGTCGTGCGTATCGGCAAGCAGCTGCTCATGACCCGCGGTTCGCTCACGACCTTCTCGGTGGCCAACGACATGGCGAAGTACTTCGCTATCATCCCGGCCCTGTTCTCGCCGATCTACCCCGGGTTGGACGCCCTCAACATCCTCGGTCTGGCAAGCCCGCTGTCCGCGGTTCTTTCGGCCATCATCTATAACGCGCTCGTTATCGTCGCGCTGATCCCGGCCGCGCTGAAGGGCGTTAAGTACCGCGAGGTCCCGTCCGGACAGCTGCTGACCCACAACCTGCTCGTGTGGGGTCTGGGCGGCATCGTTGCCCCGTTCGTATTCATCAAGCTCATCGACATGCTGCTCGCGTTCTGCGGCATTATGTAAGTGGAGGTTTGTATGTTCAAAGGTGTTGCATCGCGCGCACTGGGCGTGTTCGCGCTGTTTACCGTTGTCTGCGGCCTGGGCTATACGCTTGTCGTGACCGGCATTGCCCAGGTTGCGTTCCCGTATCAGGCGAACGGTTCGCTCATTACGGTCGACGGCAAGGTTGTGGGTTCCGAGCTCATCGGCCAGAACTTCGAGGATGAGGATCACATGTGGGGCCGCATCCAGAACGTGTCAATTTTCGAAGGCGAAGATGGCGAGCTCATGGCGTATGGTGCCCCATCCAACCTGTCCCCGGCGAGTGAGGAGTATCGGCAGCTTGTGGATGCGCGCGTGAAGAAGATCCGCGCCGCCAACCCCGATGCCGATATGGACGCTGTGCCCGTCGACCTGGTGACGTGTTCCGGCTCAGGGCTCGACCCCGAGATCTCTCCCGATGCCGCCGAGTACCAGGTCCCGCGCCTGGCGAAGGCCACGGGCAAGAGTGAAGGCGAGGTTCGCGAGATCATCGCCCAGTGCACCAAGGGCCGTTTCCTCGGCGTGTTCGGCGAGCCCACGGTCAACGTGCTCAAGGTGAACCTTATGCTGGACGGCGCGCTGTAGGTGAGGGAGTGGCGGATGAGGGCATGACTGACTATCTGAGCCCTCAGGTCCATCCCGCCCATCAGTTGCGGTGGAATACGGACTGTTTTGCCTGTCAAAAGTCTTATCTACTCCGTATTCCACCGCAACTTTTTTGTGAGGGTCGGGATTGAAGGTGGGGAGTGCGAGCGAGTGCGAATGCAGCGGATACTGATACGATAGGTACGTTAGCAACTGCCGCCGAGCGGCTCAAACGAAAGGAACCCTGTATGGAGTCATCCGCCTACCCGATGCTCTTTAGCCCGATCAAGGTCGGTACGACCGAGGTCAAGAACCGCGTCTTTATGCCGCCGGTATCCACGAACCTGGCCGATCATGGCTATGTGACCGACGACTTGGTCGACCACTACCGTGCCCGCGCCAAGGGCGGCGTGGGCCTGATCATCACCGAGGTCGTGACGGTCGAGCCCACCTATACCTATCTGCCGGGTGACATGTGCTGCTACGACGATACGTTTATCCCCGGCTGGGAAAAGCTCGCCGCGGCCGTCCACGAGTACGGCTGCAAGATCATGCCGCAGCTCTTCCACCCCGCTTACATGGCCTTTAACATTCCGGGCACGCCGCGCCTGATCGCTCCGTCTTTTGTGGGCCCGTCCTATGCCCGCGAGGCACCGCGCCCCATCACGGTCGACGAGATTCACGAGCTCACGCATCAGTTTGGCGACGCTGCCGTTCGTATGCAGAAGGCTGGCGTCGATGGCGTTGAAGTCCATGCGGCACACGCCCACGGCATGCTCGGCGGCTTTTTGACTCCGCTCTACAACAAGCGTACCGACGAGTATGGTGGCTCGCTCGACGCCCGTATGCGCTTCTTGCTCGAGGTCATCGCCGAGATTCGTGAGCGCTGCGGCAAGGACTTCATCATCGACGTTCGTATCTCGGGCGATGAGTACACCGATGGCGGCCTGACCCTCAACGACATGATCTATGTCTCGCGTCGCTTGGAGAAGGCCGGCGTCGACATGATTCACGTGTCGGGCGGCACCACCATCAAGCGCGGCTCCGCGATTCCCGCCGCCGGTACCCAGCAGGCCTCGCACGCCGCCTGCTCGCGCGAGATCAAAAAGCACGTCAACATTCCCGTCGCCACCGTCGGCCGTATCAACGAGGCCTGGATTGCCGAGGAGCTGATCGAGGACGGCGCTGCCGACATCTGCATGATGGGCCGCGCCAATCTGTGCGATGCCGAGTTCTGCAACAAGGCCGCTGCCGGCAACGCTGACGCCATCCGCCCCTGCATTGGCTGCCTGCGCTGCCTGAATGGCATTATGTTTGGCAAGCGCATCTCCTGCACCGTCAACCCGGACGTGGAGCGCGACGAGGCCGGCTACGAGCCTGCCGCCAAGGCCAAGAACGTGCTCGTTGTGGGCGCCGGCCCCGCGGGCATGGAGGCGGCGTTCATTGCCGCCAAGCGCGGTCACAACGTGGTGCTCGTGGATAAGCAGGACGAGCCGGGCGGCGAGATGCGTATCGCGGCCGTTCCGCCAGCAAAGCAGGAGCTCACCCGCGTGATCAAGTATCAGTACCGTCGTCTGGCCGAGGCGGGCGTGAAGTGCATATTTGGCACCGAGCTTACTGCCGAGGACATTCAGCGCGACTATGCCGGCTATGAGGTCGTCCTGGCTTATGGCGCCGAGCCCATCGCTCCGGCCTTCATGCAGGGCTTTAAGCAGGTTATGACGGCTGACGACCTGCTGGGTGGCAAGGCTTTCCCGGGCAAGAAGATCGTCATTGTGGGCGGCGGCACCGTTGGCTGCGAGACGGCAGATTACCTGGCCCCGCTGGTCAACGACCTGTCGCCGGCCAATCGCGATGTCACCGTCATCGAGATGACCAAGACGCTTGCCGCCAACGAGGGCGGTGCCGGTCGCGCGGTGCTCATCACGCGCATGCTCTCCAAGGGCGTTCATGTGCTGACAGAGGCCAAGGTGACCGAGATTACCGAGGACACTATCAGCTACGAAAAGGACGGCGAGGTCCACACCATCACCGGTGCCGATACGCTGGTGCTTGCCATGGGCTATCGTCCCAATACCAAGTTGGCCGACGACCTTGCCGCTGCCGGCGTTACCACCCACGTGCTGGGCGACGCCAACAAGTGCGGCAACATCCGCGATGCCATCGGCGATGGCTATAAGGTTGCCTGCGAGCTCTAGTCACTCCCTTTGCACCAATCGATTGCAAAAAGCGGCGGCTGCCCTGTGTGTTGGGCAGCCGCCGCCTGCGTTTTGCCAAAGAAAGATTATTGTCGGGCCCTAAATGCCTTTTGCTTCTGCTCCCTCCGCAATCATGTTGCGGTTATACACCAGGTGCAGATACATCGCGTCGTGCGCGGCGGTGGGATTGCGCGCGGCGATGGCGTCGGCCACGCCACGGTGAGTGCGGATGGTCTCTTCGACGAGGTCGCCGCCATCCCAGGGCGGCTTCATGGAGTAGCGTCCGTACGCATCGAATTGCTCCTCTCATAGATGTGCGGCACAAAGAGCTCCGAGTTCATACGAGCTCGGGGCTCTTTTCGTTTGGATTGCAGGCGTATTGACAGACGAAAACTGTCTGCGTCCGATATTGAGCCATACGAAAGCGAAATTACGCGTCTTGATTCCGTACGCAAATCAAGACGAAAACCGTTTGCGTCTTGGATAAATCAATACGCAAACGGTTTTCGTCTTATAATACGGTTATGAATGGTACGAAACGAGGGGGTTGTGCATATGGTTGTTAGAGAGAGCCCTACAGTCGAATACAAGGAAAGCGTTACGCCGACGTTTCTTAAAACGGTGAGCGCCTATGCAAACTATGGGACGGGCAAGATTGAGTTTGGCGTTGATGACGAGGGCGTGGTTGTCGGCCTTGCAGATCCGGTCGCAGAGTGTCTCCGCATCGAGAACATGATTAATGACAGCTTGGACCCCGCTCCCCGTTACACGCTCGAGCCCGATGAGAAACACGGGACCGTAATCCTTACGGTTTATGAGGGGCAGGACAAACCCTATCGAAGCAAGGGAAAGGCCTACAGGCGAAACGATTCGGCAACGGTGGAGGTCGACCGGTTTGAGTATGGCAGGCTGACGCTCGAAGGCAGCAACGTAACGTTCGACGCGCTCACGTCGGCTCGCCAGGACTTGGGCTTTCATACGCTCGAGCATAAGTGTGTTGAACACCTCGGCATTTCCGAGTTAACGCCGGATATCATGCGTACGCTCCGCTTGCTCGGCAAGGATGGCTATACCAATGCCGCGGCGATTTTGGCGGATAAGAATGATTTTCCGGGCATCGACTGCGTCCGTTTTGGCGATACCGAGGATGTGATCTTGGATCGCGAGACGGCGACAAATGTATCCGCAATTGAGCAGGTGGACAGGGCGGTAGCTATGTTTGCACGCTACTACCGTTATGAGCGTATCGAAGGGATGGAGCGCGTCCAAACCGATCGAATTCCTCTCGAGGCGTTTCGCGAAGCTGTCGCAAATGCTTTGGTGCATCGGACGTGGGACGTTCGAGCGAACGTTCAAATTGCCCTGTACGATGATCGCGTCGTTGTGACCTCTCCTGGATCGCTGCCCGCCGGTTTGACGACGGAACAATACCTGTATGGGCAGATATCCGTGCTCAGAAACCCCATCGTTGCAGAGGCCTTCTTAAAGCTGGATTACATCGAGAAATTTGGTACGGGAATCGCGCGCATTAGACGTGCCTATCGCGATTCGATCAATCAACCAATTTTTGATGTTCGCGGCGGCATGGTGGCCGTCACATTGCCCGTTACCGATGCTCTTGAAGGGTCCGAGGAAGAGGTCCAGGTTCTCAAAGCCTTGTCGGGCGGTCGAATTATGTCGCGAAGCGAGATTGAAAAACAGACGGGGCTGAGCCGCATGCGGACGTTGGCGGCACTCGAATCTCTGCTTGAACGGAATGCAATCGTAAGGCAGGGAACCGGGCGGGCCACGAAATACGAGCGCTCATAGTCAAAAAGAGCCATGGTACAAGACGGACCCCAAGCCAGCGTTGGCTTGGGGTCCGTTATATCCCGGATGGTAACGGGCCGATTATTGTCAAGTTATAGCAAAGTATAGCGACGTTCAGCAAAGTATAGTGAGATATAGCAAGCCGTATAGCGCGCCTTGATTATCAACCGTCCGTATTTCACAGCAACTTATAACAGGCTCGAGGTACCAATTTGGGGTGCAGTAGTGCTGCGCCACGAAAAGGGCCTATCTACTACGTTTAAGCCGCAGGGGTCAACCATAGTCGGCTTTTTCGAAAATCGACAAGCTGTCTACCTGCGGTTTTGTTTTCACGGTTTTCGGTATGGCCGAGGCTATCCGTGTTAACGTAGTAGATGGGCCACTTTTGTGACAGGGGGGCCGATCTGCGGGCCAGGGTAGCTAAAAGAGCCCCGTCCCAAAAAGACTGATTGGGAGCTGGGGCGTGTCGATGCGATAGTATTACGTGGTGAAATTCGACAAACCGTGGGCTTCATCCGAGGGCTTTATGGAACAACACCAGCATTATCAGAGCCTGCAAGACCAGGCATACAACGCATTGCGCTCCAAGATCATCTATGCCGAGCTCAGGCCCGGCACGCGCCTTTCGGCGATTGGTCTGGAAAAGGAGACGGGAATCGGGCGCACGCCCATTCGCGAGTCCTTTGTGCGCCTGCGCGAGCAAGAGCTGGTGGAAACGCGTCCCAAGAGCGGCACCTACGTCTCTAAGATCAGCATGGAACACGCCGAGAATGCCTGTTTCTTGCGCGAGAAACTCGAAAGAAGCGTACTCATAAAATGCTGTTCGGCCGCTTCGTCCGAGCAAAAGCATCGGCTCGAGCAGATTCTTGCCGAGTCCGAGTCGCTCGACCATAGCGAAACGCGTCGTTTCTTTGACCTGGACAACCTGTTCCATGAGACGTGTTTTGAGATTGCTGGCCGTCACATGCTGTGGGATTGGATGAAGAGCGTCAACACGCATTTTGAGCGATACAACTGGTTGCGTATGGTGTCGCAGGACCTGGATTGGGAGCCGATTCGCCGGCAGCATCGCCGGATTCTCGAGGCCATTAAGAGGGGCGATACCGACACGGCGAGCTATCTGGCAGAGACGCACTTGCATCTGATGCCCGAGGAGCAGGGCCCGGTTATCGCCTTGCATCCCGACTACTTTGAGCTGCCTAAAGACTCGTCAGTCTAGTCCATCATCGCATCTGCTCGAGGCGCAAAAACGATGCCGCTCACCTACAGCGTTTTGCAACCGAGATTTTTAAAAAAATGCCTAAAATGGCTCAGACCGCCGACAATTGGGAAACGGGGTGCGTTATGGCGCAGATGAGAATCAAGGACATTGCCGCCGAGGCGGGCGTGAGCCCGGCCACGGTCTCGCGCTATCTCAACAACCGCCCCGGGCAAATGACTGAGGAAACCCGTGCTCGCATCGCGGCGGTTATCGAGCGCACCGGCTATCGCCCGCGTGCCGCCGCGCGCAATCTACGCAGCTCGCGCACCAACCTCATCGGTGTGATCCTGGCCGACATCGCCAACCCATTCTCCAGCGCCATGCTCGAAGGGCTTTCCGTCAGCGCCGCCGCGCGCGGCTGCTCGCTCATGACGGCCATTAGCGGCAACGACCCCGCTAAGGAAGCGGAGTCGCTCACCAGGCTTATCGATGCCGGCGTGGACGGCCTGGTCGTCAACACCTGCGGAGGCAATGACGAGGCGATCGCCGCGGCAGCGGGACGTCTGCCTGTTGTGCTGCTCGACCGCGATGTTGCCGACGGCGGTGTCGATCTGGTGACATCTAACAACCGTGAGCTGGTCGCTGGCTTGGTAGACGAGCTCGCCGCCGCTGGCAGCGAGCGCCTGTGCCTGCTCACCGAGGCAAGCGACGACAGCCCCGTGCGTCGCGAGCGTGCCGAGGCCTTTGCCGACGAACTCTCGCGCCGCGGCCTGGCCGGCGAGGTCGTCACCCTGGCCGACGGTGGTGCCACGGGCGTCGGCCGCTTGGACGAGACCATCCGCGGCTATGCAGGCAAAAAGCTCGGCCTCATTGCTGTCAACGGCCTGGTTTTCCTGCGTCTGACCGAGGCGCTGGCGCAGCTTGGTCCCTCGCTGCCGGCGGGGCTCAAAATCGCGACGTTTGACGACTACCCCTGGAACCATGTGCTCTTTGGCGGCGTGACCACGGCCGCGCAAGACACCCTTACCATCGCCGAGCGCGTGGTCGAGTGCCTCTCCGAGCGCATTGACGTTGTTACCACTACGGTGGGCGAGGCCGCAAAGCTGGCGCCCAAACGCATCGAGATTCCCGGCCACATCGAACATCGCGCATCAACCTCGCGCTAACCATTCGTTCGCAACTGCCTGTTCACACACGTTTTTTGAGCGCTTGATACGCTTTAACCCTGCGGAAACATTTTTCTGCGATAGTATCTGCGATATAGACCAGTCGAAACCCGCCCGAAAGAAAGGGGAGCGACATGAACCAGCAGAACATCGATTACGTACTCCGCTCCGTAGAGCAGCGTGACATCCGCTTTGTACGTCTGTGGTTTGTCGACATTCTCGGCCGCCTCAAGAACTTTGCCATTAGCCCCGAGGACCTCGAGGTCGCTTTTGAGGAGGGTATTGGCTTTGACGGCTCCGCCATCGAGGGCTTTGCCACGCCCGAGGAAGCCGACATGTTGGCGTTCCCCGATGCTTCGACCTTCCAGATTTTGCCGTGGCGCCCGAGCCACAACGGCGTCGCCCGCGTGTTCTGCGATGTGTGCACCCCCGACCGCAAGCCCTTCGCCGGCGATCCGCGCGATGCGTTGCGCCGCATGTTCTATAAGGCCGAGAAGGCTGGCTACCTGCTCAACGTGGGTGCCGAGCTGGAGTATTACTACTTCCCCGACGAGCACACCCCCGAGCCGCTCGACAACGTGGGCTACTTCGATCTTTCGGTGAGCGATGCCGCTCGCGACCTGCGTCGCAACACGGTCCTCACGCTCGAGAAGATGTCCGTGCCCGTGGAGTACACCTTCCACGCTGCCGGTCGCTCGCAGCACGGTATGAGCCTGCGCCATGCCGAGGCCCTGAGCATGTCCGACGCCATCACCACGGCCAAGCTCATCATTAAGCAGCAGGCCTACGAGAGCGGTTGCCACGCCTCCTTTATGCCCAAGCCGTTGGCGGGTGAGGATGGCAGTGCTATGTTCCTGTGCCAGTCGCTGTTCGACCACGACGGCAACAACGTCTTTTGGGGCGAGGACGACGAGAAGTATCACCTCTCCGATATCGCCAAGCACTACATGGCCGGCATTCTGGCACACGCGCGCGAGATCAGCGCTATCACTAACCCCACGGTCAACTCGTACAAGCGCATCACCACGGGCGGCGACTCCGTGCCGCAGTACGCCACGTGGGGCCTGCGCAACCGCGCGAGCATGGTCCGCATCCCGGTCTACAAGCCCGGCAAGCAGCTGTCCACGCGCATCGAGCTGCGCAGTCCCGACCCCATGGCCAATCCGTACCTGGTCAACGCCGTCACGCTGGCGGCTGGTCTGGACGGCATCGAGCGCAAGCTGGAACTCCCGCCCGAGGCCACGGCCGAGACGCTCAAGCTCACCGACCGCCAGATGCTCGAGGCCGGCTACACGCCGCTGCCGCGCTCGCTCAAAGAGGCACTTGACGTGTTTGAGGACTCGCAGTTTATGAAGGATGCCCTCGGCGAGCACATCCACAGCTTCTTCCTCAAAAAGAAGCGTGACGAGTGGCATAAGTTTGAGTCTACGATCACCGAGTGGGAGATCAAGCACTACCTGGCGAACTCCTAATCGCGCTGGCTTGTTCCAGTACGATTGAGCTCATTTCTTTGGAGGCCGATATGTCCGAAAAGAGTGCCCTGTTCATGGCGCGCACGACGCGCTTCCACGAGTTTGCCCGCAGCTTGACGACCACCCTGGGTGTCGAGGTGAGCCTGGCTACTCCCGATTCGCCGACTGCGGCGCACGACTTTGACCTGCTGATCCTCGATTCCGATGGCATCCGCAGCGACCGCATCGATCAGATTGCCAAGTGGCTTGACGATCGCGGCGGCGTCCCCATGTTGGTGATCGTCGACGATGAGGCGCTCGGCACCCTGCGCCTGCCCAATCACGCGCATGCCGACTTTGTGTGCCCCACGGCGACGCCCAACGAGCTCAAGGCTCGCGCGCAGCGCTTGATGGGCGAGGAGGAGACCGTTACCGCCGACGATGTGCTCAACATCGATAACCTCGAGATCAACCTGGCTACCTACCAGGTGACGCTCGATGGCGAGCCCATCGACCTGACGCTGATGGAGTACTCGCTGCTGAGCTTTTTGGCGACGCATCCCAACCGTGCCTACAGCCGCGAGGTACTGCTGCACCGCGTGTGGGGCTTTGAGTACTGTGGCGGTACGCGTACCGTCGACGTGCACATCCGACGCATCCGCTCCAAGGTGGGCCCGCAGATCGCGGCACACATCACCACCGTCCGCGGCGTGGGCTATCTGTTTAAGGACTAGATTTCCACCACGAAGGGGACAGGCACCTTCGTGGTGGTTTTGACGCAGGCGCGGGTTCCTCTCGAATCTGCAGCAGAACTTAAGCCTTCCTAAAAGATTGCGTTCTCATACACGTTCGCCCGCATATTGGGGTACAACTCAACGTGAACAATGATGGCCCGCCACATGTTTGGCGGGCCTTTGGTTATTTGACGAAAGGATCGCAGCTATGAGCGAGAACGATTCCCAGCGTCCCCAGGACGCGGGCAACGCCGGCGAGACCCAGCAGCAGCCGCGTGTGCAGGTGGAGTCGACGCCTGCCGGCAGCAACATTCCCTACGTGCAGGCCTACGACACGCAGACCGGCAAGCCGCTGGGCGGTCAGCAGGTTGTAAACAAGCACACGGTGGTCAAGACCAAGACCAAAAAGCTGCCGATTTTCATTACAGCGCTCGCCGGCTGCGCCTGCGGCGCCCTGTTGGTCATCGCGCTCATTATGAGCGGCACGCTCGATATCGGCGGCGGCAGGAACGCCGTGACGGCGGGTGCTTCGGGTTCATCGGCGCAAAAGATCACCATCGACTCCGAGGATACCACGCTGGCCGAGGCCGTCTCTGCCAAGGCCCTGCCCTCCGTCGTTTCCATCACCGCTACTTCGAGTGGCAGCCAGAATGGCTCGCTTTCGCAGTCTGCTGACGGGTCGGATAACTCGGGCAGCGTCGGCTCGGGCGTTGTGCTCGATACCGAGGGCCACATCCTCACCAACAACCACGTGGTCGATGGTTACGACCAGTACGTGGTGACCATGGACGACGGAACCACGTACGAGGCCGAGTTCGTGGGCAACGACGCCTCGAGCGACCTGGCCGTCATCAAGCTCAAGGACGCCGACGCCTCCAAGCTTACGCCGATCGAAATTGGCGACTCCTCCAAGCTCAACGTTGGCGAGTGGGTTATGGCGATCGGCTCGCCGTTCGGCAACGAGCAGTCTGTCTCCACGGGTATCGTGTCGGCGCTCTATCGTTCCACGGCCATGAGCTCTACCAGCGGTAACACCATCTATGCCAACATGATTCAGACCGATGCCGCCATCAACCCGGGCAACTCCGGCGGCGCGCTCGTCAACGACAACGGTGAGCTGGTGGGCATCAACTCGCTCATCGAGAGCTACTCGGGCTCCAGCTCGGGTGTTGGCTTTGCCATTCCGGTCAATTACGCCAAGAACATTGCCGACCAGATCATCGACGGCAAGACGCCGGTGCATCCGTACATGGGAGCTACGCTTTCGAGCGTCAATGCGCTTAACGCCCGCACCAACAAGCTGAGCACCGATAGCGGCGCGTATGTGGCGAGCGTCGTTGAGGATGGTCCTGCCGCCAAGGCCGGCATTCAGGAGGGCGATGTCATTACCAAGCTGGGCGACGACGAGATTACGAGCGCCGATGGCCTGATCATCGCGCTGCGCAGCCACGAGGTGGGCGAGAAGGTCGAGATCACGCTCATGCGCGGCAAGGAAGAGAAGAAGGTCACCGTCGAGCTGGGCTCCGATGAGGAGCTGCAGAACCAGCAGCAGGACGACAGTTCGACCGACACCGGCAACGGCGGTATTACCGACGAGCAGCTGCGCCAGTACCTGGAGGAGCTGCTGGGCCAGCAGGGCTACGGCCAGGGTTACTAACGAGCCATTTCGCACATGCCGAAGCCAGAGGGGCTGTCCCATCAACGCGGGACAGCCCCTCTTTTCTTATTGATCCGTTGGGGACGGAGGAAAACGGATCACTTGTGGCTGGCAAGAGGCCTGGTTCGTAATGGTCTGGACAGTTAGTTCAGATACGTATAAATCTGGGGCAGCTTGGGATGCGTTTTGAGCAATTTTTGATTGGGATGGGGTTTGAATGGGTGTTTGGGAGGGCGAGCGGGACGTTTACATGGTCTCAGGGAGCCCAAATTAGTTGAAACAGGGGTGTTCGTGTCTAATCCAGCTCTAGGATTTATACGTATCTGAACTAACTGTCCACCCCAGTCTGGCGGCTGCCGATTCGGTGCGGTTTGAGACCGCTATTCGGCCCCATTGCGACCGGTGGTACTCTTGTATCCGTTTGAAATCGAGCGAAGGAGTGCCGCTATGGAGCAATCGAGCCTGTTTGGTGACGGCGTGGACATCGATACCGAAACACCCGCGACCGCGGAAGCCACCGCACCGGACGATGCCCGTGCCCAGGCGGCAGCGCGTGCGGCCGAGCTGCGCCACGAGCTCGATTACCACGCCTATCGCTACTACATGCTCGATGCGCCCGAGATCACGGACGCCGCCTTTGACAAAATGCTCGTTGAGCTGCAGGAAATTGAGGCGACCTACCCCGATCTGGTAACGCCCGACAGCTACACCCAACGCGTGGGCGGCTACGTGAGCGAGCAGTTTATGCCGGTCACGCACATGGCGCGCATGTATTCCATGGACGATGCCATGGATCTGGACGAGCTCGACGCGTGGCTCCAGCGCACCGAGGATGCGCTCGGTGCCGGCAGCGTTACCTATACCTGCGAGCTAAAGATTGACGGCCTGGGCGTGGCCCTTACCTACCAAAACAGCACCTTCGTACGTGCGGCCACACGTGGCGATGGCACCACGGGCGAGGATGTGTCGCTCAACGTGCGCACCATCAAGGATGTGCCCATGCACCTGTCCGAGCCGGCGCTTGTCCACATGGGCGCCGACCGCGAGCGCACCATTGAGGTGCGCGGCGAGGTCTACATGCCTAAGGGCAGCTTTGTGCGCCTGAACGACGAGGCCGATGCCGAGGGCCGCGACCCCTTCGCCAACCCGCGCAACGCCGCCGCCGGCAGCCTGCGCCAAAAGGATCCCAAGGTCACGGCGCGCCGCGACCTGGCCACCTTTATCTATGCCATCGCCGATACCGACCCGCTGCACGTCCACAGCCAGCGCGAGTTCCTCGATTGGCTGCGCAGTGCCGGCTTTAGCGTCAACCCCAACGTGGCACGTTGCGCCACGCCGGCCGAGGTCCACGAGTTCTGCGCCCAGGCGCTCGAGCACCGCGGTGACCTCGATTACGACATCGACGGCGTGGTCGTAAAGGTCGATAGCTTTCAGCAGCAGCTCGACCTGGGCTTTACCGCCCGCGCGCCGCGCTGGGCCATTGCCTTTAAGTTCCCGCCCGAGGAAAAGCAGACCGTCCTGCGCGAAATTCGCATCCAGGTGGGCCGCACCGGCGTGCTCACGCCGGTCGCCGAGTTCGATCCGGTGACGGTCGCCGGCTCCACCATCGCGCGCGCTACGCTGCACAACATCGACGAGATCCGCCGAAAAAACGTGCGCGAGGGCGATACCATCATCGTGCACAAGGCGGGTGACGTGATCCCGGAGGTCGTGGGCCCGGTACTCGACAAGCGCCCGGCCGATTCGGTCGACTGGCACATGCCCGAGGTCTGCCCCGTGTGCGGCAGCCCCGTGGTCCACGAGGACGGCGAGGTCGCCTACCGCTGCGTCTCCATCGACTGCCCCGCGCAGCTCAAGGAGCGCCTGCTCCACTGGGTGAGCCGCGGCTGCATGGACGTCGACGGCCTGGGCGACGAGATTGTCGACAAGATGATCGCCGCCGGGCTGATTCACGATGTCGCTGACTTCTACCAGCTCACGGTTGACGACATCGCCGGGCTGGACACGGGGCGCACCTATGCCAGCTCAAACAGCAAAAAGGGCGTCAAGAAGGGCGATCCCATTCCGGTGGGCCTCAAGACGGCCGAAAAGATCATCGCCGAGCTCAACAAGTCCAAGAGTCAGCCGCTCGGTCGCGTGCTGTTTGCCCTGGGTATACGCCACGTGGGCAAGAGCGTGGGCGAGGTCATCGCCGAACGATTCCTGTCGATTGACAAACTTATCTTGGCGAGCGAAGAGGACATCGCCGAGTGCGAGGGCATCGGTCCCAAGATCGCGGCGAGCGTCAAGCAGTTCCTGGCCGTGCCCGAAAACCTTGCCGTGCTGGAGCGCCTGCGTCAGGCGGGCCTGTCGCTCGAGGTCGACCTGGGCGCCGCGCACGCGCAAGCCGCAGCCGACGCTGGCGTGGCGGGCGAGCTCGCCGACGCACAGCCGCTTGCGGGTTTAACCTTTGTGCTCACTGGTACACTCGTCAACCGCACGCGCGACGAGGCGGGCGCGGCGCTCAAGGTGCTCGGCGCCAAGGTTTCGGGCAGCGTGTCGAAGAAGACGAGCTATCTGGTCGCCGGTCCCAAAGCGGGCTCCAAGCTCACCAAGGCCGAGCAGCTGGGCGTACCCGTGCTGGACGAGGACGCACTCGAGCAGATTCTTGCGACCGGTGAGGTGCCGGAGGCTTAGCGCATCGATAACCAAATTGAAGAACCGCCCGGAAGCACGATGCCTTCCGGGCGGTTCTTATTTGGACGGGGCAACCGGCACCGTGATCTGCGTCACGTAGGTCGCGGGGTCGTCGCTGACGATATTGTCGATGAGGGCGATCCTGCGAACCGGTGCCGTCCCAGAGCGATAAGAGATTCATGCAGGGCAGAGGGACCTCACAATGACGGTTCTCCATTGCGGCGGTCTTTATATATAAACATTAACATTAACGTGTATACTTAGCAGTGAAGATATATGTTGAGAGGAGCAGTTATGGTTACCGTCGCGTTTTCGGAACTGCGCCAAAACCTTACGCAGGTGGCCGAAAAGGTTGCCAATGAGGGCGAGGAGGTTGTGGTCTTCAAGCGGAGCAAGCCGTTGTTCAAGATCGTGCCGCTCGACTATCAAGGCCCGGTTGCAGTGGAATATGACGCTGCCCAGGAGCGTGGGGGCGCAAAACCGACGTGCGACACGGGCAAGCCCAAGCGCGACGTGGGTACGATGTGGCATCCCAAGATCACCTGGAAGGAGATCCGTGAGATGCTCGCGGAGAATGAGGACTACCAGGAGTATCTCGATATCGTGGCTAACATGCCAAAGGGAACGCCGCTCGATACGATGACGGTTGAAGATGAAAAGCGCGTCGCGAGGGAGCGCTACCTATGAGGGCATTTCTCGATACCAATTTTCTGCTCGATTGCGTGCTTCCGGGCCGGCCGGAGCACGCAGCGGCGCAAACGATCAAGGGGCTCGTTGACGTGGGGCTTATCGAGGGCGTTGTTTCGGCCTGTTCTCTCAAGGACGCGTACTACATTCTCACTAAACAGGCAGGCGAGGCGCGCGCCCGCGAGGTAGTGCGCGACTGTCTTAAGAGCTATTCGGTAGAGCCTCTCGACCAAGAAGCTTGTTTTACCTCCGCCTATTCCGATGAGCCGGACTTTGAGGACGGCTGTATCCGTGCGATGGCCGAGCGTGCCGGCGTGGACTTTATCATCACGCGTGACCGCGCTGCTTTTGTGCGCTCGACCATCAAGACCTTCTCGCCTGCAGAGTTCATCCGTGCGTTTCCGATTCCGGAGGAGTAAAACCGCCATATCGGGGACTGTCCCCGGCATGGCGGTTATCCTGTAGCCGACGCTCGTTAGCTGAGCTATACTTCATAATTATGTACACAATTATGTTAGGAGTGTGCCATGCCCGTTTGCGTTCCAATTAAAGATATGCGGGACACCGCAAAGTTTTCTGAGCTCGTTGAAACTACTACGGGCCCAGTGACTGTTACAAAAAACGGCTATAGCAAATTTGTTGTACTTCGATCTGAAGACTATGACCTCATGGTTCAGGAACAGGCTAAGGCTCGCCTGATGGCTCGTATAGCTGTGGCCGAGCGGGAGCGTGCTGCCGGCACGGCGCGTGATGCCTTTGAGGCCCTCGATGACCTTGAGGCAAAATATGGCCTATAACGTCAAGATTCTGCCTACAGCTGAACAAGAGGTTGACGATATCGTTGATTATCTATTAGGGCATGGTATTTTTACCGCCCGGCATTTTCTTGATAAATACCGTAGTCAGCTCCAGCTTCTTCAAAGTGGTGTAGTTGACTACGGCTTATCGAAGTTACCCGAGCTTGCAGCGCTTGGCTACCATGCTTGCCTCGTCAATTCTTATGTAATGCTTTATTACTACGATAACGAGGACGTTGTGGTTGCCCATGTTTTTCACCAAAGCCAAGATTATGCCGCATTGGTGATATCTAGAAATCGATTCGAGTTGCTGGATAATGATTAGTAAGAACCGCCCGGAAGCACGATGCCTTCCGGGCGGTTCTTACTTTGCCGGGACAACCGGCACCGTGATCTGCGTCACGTAGGTCGCCGGGTCGTCGCTGATGATGTCGTCGATGGGGGCGATTTCGCGTTGCCCCGCTACGCTGCCAACTTGTCAAAAGCCCCACGCCGGTTGAGCACGGTAAACGCGACAACACAGATGACTGCCGACAAAATCGAGCCGCATGGCGAAGCGATGCCCATGGGAAACAGCGTGTCGGAATAGGCGTTCGACAGCAGCCACGCGCCCGGCACGCGAATGAGTGCCACGGCCAGCACGTTGTGCGCAAAGCCGATGTAACTCTTGCCGTATGCAGCGAAAAAGCCACTAAAGCAAATGTGGATGCCGGCAAAAATCGCGTCGAAAATGTAGCTGCGCATATAGCCGGTACCGGCCGCGACGACCGCGGAGTCCTTGGCAAAAAAGCCGATAAACGCCGGTGCCACCAGCCACATCAGCACCGTGATCAGGCAGCCATACACCACCGAGATCGTCATGGCGTCTTTGAGCACCTGACGCGCGCGATCGCCCTTGCCCGCGCCGGCGTTTTGCGCCGTGAGCGCGCTGACGGTGGCACCCATGGAACTCGGCACAATGAACAAAAAGCTGATCATCTTTTCGACCAGGCCCACGGCGGCAGCGTCGACGAGCCCTCGGTGGTTGGCAATGACGGTGATGAACATAAACGCCACCTGGATGCAGCCGTCCTGCACGGCCACGGGCACGCCGATCTTAAGAATGCTGCCGAGCACCTCGGGCTGGGGGCGCAGGTCGCTACGCTTAACGTGGATGTTCGTGCGACGGCTCTTGAGCCACACGAGCGCGAGGGCAACGCTTGCCGTCTGGGCGGTTACCGTGCCGAGCGCCGCACCCACGGGGCCGAGTCCCATGTGGCCGATAAATAGAAAGTCGAGCGCGATGTTGATGATGCATGCCACGCCGATCACGTACATGGGCGAGCGCGAATCTCCCAGCCCGCGAAAGATGGCCGAAAGAATGTTGTACGCGGCGATAAAGGGAATGCCGACAAAGCAGATACGCAGGTAGGCGGCGGTTCCTTCGACCGCCTCGGCCGGCGTGCCAATGAGCGCCACAACCTGCGGGCACAGCGCAAGCAGGACAACGGCCAGCACCACCGAGACACCCATAAAGAGCGTGATGGTGTTGCCGATGGCGGTCTCGGCACGGTCGAAGCGACGCGAGCCCACGGCGTGGCCGACGATAACCGTCGTTCCCATGGCCAGGCCCACAAGCGTCACGGTAATGATATAGAGCGTCTGCGCGCCATTGCCCACGGCGGTGATGCCGGCGGCGCCGCTGAACTGCCCCATCATGTACAGATCGGCCATGCCGTAGAGCATCTGCAAAAAGTACGAGAGCATATAGGGCAGGGCAAAGACCGCGATGGTCTTGAGGACATTGCCGTGTGTGAGGTCGTGTTCCATGGGCGGGGCACTTTCTGGCTTGGGTCGTTTACATACCAGTGTAGTGAAAACCCTACAACGATTGTAGAGTCAAGGTTTGTGTTGGCGGTGGGGCGAAAAAGTCACGCTCGCGTTCATTTCTAATTGAATACGGACGTGCGCCCTGTGAGCATGGCGCCTGCACTAGCCTTGCAGAAATCGATTTCGGAACACTTGACACCGCCGCACGGCGCGCCATAATACGTGGGTTTGCGAACAACGTTTGATGGGGGATGAACCTGCGTGCGCAATCTCAAGATTCTGTTTTCCTATCTGGGGGCATACCGCCGCGATGCCATACTCGGCGTGTTCTTTGTGACTGCTGAGACGGCGCTCGAGCTGTTTATCCCGGTCATCATGGCAAATATCATCGATGTGGGCGTGCCCGCGGGCGACATCAACTACATGCTGTTGCAGGGTACGTATATGTTGGTATGCGCCGCATTTTCGCTGGTACTTGGCTTGGGCTATGCACGCACGTCTGCTCGCGTCGCCTCGGGGCTGGGCGCTAACCTGCGCGAGGCCGAGTATCGCAAGATCCAGACGCTCGCTTTTGGCAATCTGGACAACTACGACGCCAGCTCGCTCGTCACTCGCATGACCACCGACATCACCGTGATTCAAAACGCCGTAGGTAACGGCTTCCGCCCCATGGTGCGCGGGCCGGTAAATCTGGTCATGGGCTTCGTCTACGCTTTTGCGCTCTCGCGCGAGCTCGCGGCGGTCTTTGCCGTCATTCTGCCGATGCTCGCCATCGTGCTCGGTATCATTACCGTGCGTGTGAGCCCGCTCTACCGCCAACTCCAGACCTCGATGGACCACCTCAACGGCGTGGTGCAAGAGGACCTTACCGCCGTGCGCGCCGTGAAGGCTTACGTGCGCGCTGAGCACGAGGAGGCCAAGTTCGACACCGTCAATACCGAGCTCGCGCGCACTGCGACAAAGACCTTTGGCAGCGCGGTGCTCAACCTGCCGGTGTTTCAGCTGTCGATGTACGTGGCTGCGCTCTCCATCCTGTGGATTGGCGGCCGCATGATTCTCGCCGGCAAGTTGGGTGTAGGCTCTCTCACGGGCTTTATGAGCTACGTGCTGCTGATCATGAATTCGCTCATGATGATTTCCAACGTGTTTTTGCTGCTCACGCGCGCTCTTACGAGTGTGGGCCGTATCGCCGAGGTGCTCGATGAGGAGCCCTTTATCGCCAACCCCGCGGGAGACCTCGCGATTGCGGCGCCAGCGGACGGCAGTATCGAGTTTCGCGACGTTTCCTTTAAATACCGCGCGGATGCAGCCGAGGATGTGCTCGAGCATATCGACCTTCGCATCGAGAGCGGCTCGACGGTGGGCATCCTCGGCGGCACGGGCTCGGGCAAGAGTTCGCTTGTGCAGCTGATTGCGCGCCTGTACGACGCCACTGAGGGCACCGTGCTTGTGGGCGGACACGACGTGCGCGACTACGACCTCGCGACCTTACGCGATGCCGTGGGCATTGTGCTGCAAAAGAATGTGCTGTTCACGGGCACCGTGCGCGAGAACCTGCAGTGGGGTAATCCGCAGGCGTCGGACGATGAGCTCCTCGCGGCTTGCCGCGCGGCGTGCGTGGACGAGTTCCTTGATCGCATCGGCGGACTCGACGGCGAGTTGGGCCAAGGCGGCGCCGGTGTCTCGGGTGGCCAGAAGCAGCGCCTGTGCATCGCACGCACACTGCTCAAGCATCCGCGCGTGCTCATTTTTGATGACTCCACCAGCGCGGTCGATATGGCGACCGACGCTAAGATTCGCGAGCACATCGCTCGGATTCCCAATACGACCGTGCTCATCATCGCCCAGCGCATCGCGAGCGTCATGGATGCCGATCGCATTGTGGTGTTGGATGACGGTCGTGTCCACGGCGTGGGCACGCACGAGGAACTGCTGGCGGGCGACAACATATACCAGGAGATTTACGCCTCGCAGATGGAGTTTGCGGGGAACACGGACGCCAGCGACGGCGGCGACGATGGCTGCGCGAATGATCCGTTTTCCTCCGTTCCCAGCGGATCGCCCTTGGAAGGGGGTGAGCGCCATGCCTAAGACCGCAGCCCAAGCACGCCCGGCCGACCTCAAGCGCACGGTGCGCCGCCTGCTCTCCTACATGGGGCATGCCAAGTTCTCGTTGCTCGCGGTGGGCGTGCTCGCCTCCGTCGCCGCCATCGCGAGCCTCGCCGGCACCTACATGGTGCGCCCCATCGTTAACGGTTTGGCTACGGGCGGGGAGGAACTGCTCGCCAAGCAGGTCATCCTGACGGCGATCATCTACGCCGCGGGCGTGCTTTCGGCCCTGGGCTACTCGCAGATCATGGTGCGCGCGGCCCAACGCGTGGTGTCCGATATTCGCCGCGACCTGTTCGCGCACATCCAGACGCTGCCGCTCAGTTATTTTGACAGCACGCGCTCGGGCGACATCATGAGCTTTTTCACCAATGACGTCGACACCGTCTCCGAGGCGCTCAACAACAGCTTTGCCAACGTGATTCAGGCCGCCATTCAGGTTGTGGGCACCACGGCTATGCTCATCATCCTTAACTGGCAGCTCACGATTATCACACTCGTGTGCGATGCGGCCATTGTGCTGTATGCGCGCTACTCGGGCGCGCGCTCTAAGCGTTTCTTTGCTGCCCAGCAGGCATCGCTTGGCGACCTGGACGGATACGTCGAAGAGATGGTCTCGGGCCAAAAGGTCATCAAGGTCTTTAACCGCGAGGCGGCGAATGTCGCCGGCTTCACCTGCCGCAACGACGAGCTTCGCCGCACCGGCACCGCCGCCGTGAGCTATGCCAACTCCATGGTGCCCATGACCGTGGTGATTGGCTACGTCAACTATGCCATCGTCGCCGTGGCGGGCGGCATGCTCTGCATCAAGGGACTCGCCGACGTGGGCGCGCTCGCGAGCTACCTGGTCTTTGTGCGCCAGGCGGCCATGCCCATCAACCAGTTTACGCAGCTGGGCAACTTCTTGCTCAACGCGTTGGCCGGTGCCGAGCGCCTGTTTGCGGCTATGGACCTTGAGCCCGAGGTGGACGAGGGCTGCGTGGAGCTGGTGCAGACGGGCGACGCCGCGTGGGCGTGGAAGATTCCCGAGGGCCAGGGCGTGGGCGCGTACGGGCACTTGCATGACGTGGCAGCCGTTGATGAGTCGGGCCGCGCGGTGGCCGCCGACGGCATCGAGCTCACGTGCGGCTTGGTCCCGCTTGCCGGCGACGTGCGCTTCCATGCCGTGGACTTTTCCTACGTGCCGGGCGCCCGCGTGCTCACGGACCTCAACCTGTTTGCCAAGCCGGGGCAAAAGATTGCGTTTGTGGGCTCCACGGGCGCCGGCAAGACGACCATCACCAACCTCATCAACCGCTTCTACGAGGTCGATGACGGCGAGATCACGTACGACGGCATCGACGTCAAGCACATTGCCAAGGCCAGCCTGCGCGGGTCGCTCGGCATTGTGCTGCAGGACACGCACCTGTTTAGCGGCACCATTGCGCAGAACATCCGCTTTGGCAAGCTCGACGCGACCGACGAGGAAGTGCGCGCCGCTGCCGAGGCCGCCTGCGCCGACTCGTTTATCCGCCGCCTGCCGCGGGGCTACGACACACCGGTCACGGCCGACGGCGCCAACCTGTCGCAGGGTCAGCGTCAGCTGCTCGCCATCGCGCGCGTGGCCGTCGCCGATCCGCCGGTGCTCATCCTGGACGAGGCCACGAGTTCCATCGACACGCGTACCGAAAAGCTCATCGAGCGCGGTATGGACCGCATCATGCGCGGTCGCACCACGTTTATGATCGCGCACCGCCTGTCCACTGTCCGCGACGCCGACGCCATCATGGTCCTCGAACACGGCCGCATCATCGAGCGCGGCACGCACGAAGAGCTGCTCGCCCAGCACGGCGAGTACTGGCAGCTGGCGCATGGCTTAAAAGAGCTGGATTAACCCGTTCGAGCACGATGCTTTGACCCCTCCGTGCCCCTCACCTCGCCTCAAACCATCACAACATTCGACGTTTTTTGCCAAAATCGGGAAAAGCATCGAATGTTGTGATGGTTTTTCTGCCGCTCGACCGGGTGGAATCGCTTTCTTGCGCACGAAGGTGTGCGGACCCGTGGGCAGGGGAATAAGGTTGGTTATCCGACTCCATTGGAGGGCTCATGGACCTGCCGATCGTCCTGTCCCATAAGACTGCCTGGCTGTACCACAACGTGGCGCGCCCGTCCGAGCCGCCCTCGCGAGCAAGCAGCCTATACGATGAGGACTCGCTTGCTAACGATGCGGAGCCGACCGCGAGCCTGCCCAAATTGGGACTCGATGCCAAAGGGCTGAGGGCTTCAACGGCAGCTGGGATCGTTACCGACTATCTGGTTTCGCTTGGTATTCCGCGAGAAGAGCTCGATCATATCGACACGCTCGTCAACTTCGATTTTGAGCGCTCGACGCCGGCTGGATTTAGATGCCACGTGTTTGGGGCGCCGGTGCCTCCAGGCCATCTTATCGAGGTGGCAGAGGGCCTTCTAGTGGTTGATGAGGTCATGTGCTTTGTCCAAGCGGGTTCGTGGATGAGCGAGCCCGAGCAGCTGGAATATGGCTACGAAATCTGTGCCCGATACCATTTGAATCATCTGTCGACAGGCGATTACATCGAGATGGGGCGGAGGTATACCGTTGCCGACTTGATTGCTTATTGCAATGAGAACCGATCTCGCCAGGGGGCTATACGCGCGGCCGCCGCGCTCAAGCGCGTGCACGATGGCGCGCGGTCGCCCATGGAGACGGCCACCGCAATCATGGTCGTAGCAAAACGTTCCCAGGGTGGGCTGGGATACGCCAAGATCGAGCTCAACCATCGGGTCGATGTTCCCAACGAGTTCAAGTATCTCGCAAAGGCCGGGTATTTCGAGATCGACGTATATGCGTCTGCGAGCGGTACGGGGATTGAATACAACGGCTCGGACCATCTTGATAAACAGCGCAGCGCGTCGGACGCGGAGCGTATGACCGTGCTGAGCGCGCTGGGCTTTAGGATGATCGTCCTCACCGGGACTCAGTTTGCCCATCAGCTGCAATTGCACCGGGCGATGAACGCCATCGCGCTTGCTATGGGTCTCAAGTGCGATCGAAGCGAAGCGTTCCAGAAACGTCAGAACGACCTGCGAGAATTCGTGATTCGGCACTGGGACGGCGGCCTTTAGGGGCGCTTTGGCCCTTCTACGGGGTGCCGTGGGCAAGCAAACCATCACAACATTCGACGTTTTTTGCCAAAAACGGGAAAAGCATCGAATGCTGTGATGGTCTGTGCTGAGGATGGGCTTGGGAAGCCGGTCTTGCCCAAAGTGACCTGTCCTGTCGTACGGGTGTCGGCGTGATTCTCTCGTGGGGTATTATGTTTTCCGAAGAATAAAACGCCGCGTGAGGGGAGGGCTGCGTGGACGGGCACGTGCAACATGACGGCTTTGGCCGCGATATCAACTACCTGCGCATTGCCGTTACCGACAAGTGCAATTTCCGCTGCATTTACTGCATGCCGGCCGATGGCGTGGCGCCCCGCGCACACGACGAGCTGCTCAGTGCCGAGGAAATCGCCCGCTTTGTGCGCTTGGTGGCGGGGGAGGGCATTCGCCGCGTGCGCCTGACGGGCGGCGAGCCGCTGGTCAGCCGCCGTATCATCCCGCTCATTCGCGACATCCGCGCGATTCCGCAGATCGAGGACATCTCGCTTACCACCAACGGCGCCCTGCTGCCCAAGTTGGCGCCGCAGCTTAAAGATGCCGGGCTTAACCGCGTCAACATTTCGCTCGACACACTCGATCCTACGCTGTTTGGAAAGATCACGCGCCTGGGCCGGCTCGAGCAGACCATGGCAGGCATCGATGCGGCGCTGGCTTGGGGCTTTGAGCCCGTTAAGGTCAACTGCGTTGTGGTGCGCCGGCTCAACCAGGATGTGGCGGCCCTCGCACGACTGACCGTCGACCGCCCCATCCACCTGCGCTTTATCGAATATATGCCCATCGGCGACGAGCACACGAGCTCGCATTGCGCTGTGGACCCGCATGCGCCCGCGCTCAATCCCGAGCTGTGGGACGCGAGCGACACCGTGCCGAGCGACGAGCTGCGGGCGCGCATCAATGCCGGGGCCACCGCGGCGGGACTGGGCGAGCTCGAGTCGCTCGACATCAACGACGCTCCTGCCGGCGCGGGCCCTGCGCGCTATTGGCACTTTCCGGGCGCGGCGGGAACGGTTGGCTTTATTAGCGCCATGTCCAACCATTTTTGTGCGAATTGCAACCGTCTGCGCCTGACGGCCGACGGCAACGTGCGTCCGTGCCTGTTCAGCGATGCTGAGTATTCGGTGCGTGAGGCGCTGCGCCGTGGTGATGATATGCAGGTACTTTCGATTTGGCGCGATGCCGTGGCCCACAAACCGCAGGAACACGCGATAATTGAGGGCACGCAACGATTTATGTCCCAAATCGGAGGATGATCATATGGCCAAGAGCAGGTACGCCGATGCCACCAAGGCCGCTCGCAGGGCCGCGATGTCTGCCCACAAAGCCACGGCTGCGGCGAATGCTGGCAGCGCCGACACGTCCGTGCAGCCGTCTGCCAGCGCTGCCACCGAGCCCGCCCGTGACGCCCGTCGCGACGAGCTGACGCACGTGGACGTCAGGGGCGAGGTGCGCATGGTCGACGTGTCCGACAAGGCCGAGACGCATCGCATCGCCATCGCCGAGGGCACCATCCTCATGCATCCCGAGACGCAGGCCATGGTGCTGCAAGACCGCGCCAAAAAGGGCGACGTGCTTGCCTGCGCGCGCGTGGCGGGCATCATGGCCATCAAACGCACGAGCGACATCATCCCCATGTGCCATCCGCTGCTCATTACCAAGAGCAAGTGCGACATTGCGCCCATCGCTTCGGCGGGGATGCCTGTCGAGAACGTGCCCGAGGGCTGGGCGCCGGCGCGCGCGGACGGGCAGGTTGGCTTTCACGTACTGGTTACGGCCGGCGTGACGGGCAAGACGGGTATCGAGATGGAGGCCCTGACCGGCGCGAGCGCTGCGTGCCTAACGATCTACGACATGTGCAAGGCCGTCGATCGCGGCATGGAGATCGTCGACGTGCGCCTGCTGCACAAGGAAGGCGGCCGCTCGGGTGTGTGGGATCGTGCAGAGCGTCAGGCCGCTGCCGTTGAGTCCGTGGCCGCTAACGGTGCCGCGCCCGCGAGCGCACCCGTCGCCGTCACGCCCGCAGCTCCCACTCCGGCCGTCCCCGCGATCGCGTTTATCGGCTACCAAAACTCGGGCAAAACCACGCTCGTCGAGAAGGTTATCGCCGAGCTCACCCGCCGCGGCCTGCGCGTGGGTTCGCTCAAGCATCACGGGCACCACGGCTTTGATATCGATGTGCCCGCTAAGGATACGTGGCGCCATCATCAGGCCGGATCCAAACACGTGGGCCTCATCTGCGCCACGCGCTGGGCGGAGTACGCCGACACGCGCGAGGAGGACGAGATGCCCGCGCGCGAGCTACTGTCGCGTTACAACGATGTCGACGTGGTGATCATCGAGGGCTACAAGACCGAGGGCTTCGACAACATTGTGGTCGCGCGCTCCGGTGTCGACCGTCTGCGCGGCAAGAGCTCGCTCGACCTGGTCGACGGTCACACGCTGGCCCTTGCCTGCAATGAGGCCTTGGCGCGTCAGGCCTTCGACGCCGGCTTCGCGACCCGAGCCATCAACATCAACGACGCCCGAGCCATCTGCGACCTCATCCAAGACCACCTTTAAGGCTTGACGCTGAACCTGCCAAAAAGGGACAGGTTTATTTTGGTAGGTTTTATCTGGGCAAACGCTGTTTCCACCACAAAGGGGCCAGGTACCTTTGTGGTGATTTTGCTTTGTTAGATGCGTGGGGCATGCCTTACAATCTACCAGGTAGTTCATGGCGGGCGAAAACGGAGAGAAGGGGCTTGATGCGTCCTTAATGTTTCATGCGGATAGATTGATTTGACAGGCGGTGGCGAATACCCACCGCCCGTATTCGTATGAAACGAGGAGTCTCCATGCTCGCATCTCTTCTCTCAAAACCTCAACCTTCGCTGTCCGCGCAGGCCAAGCGCCTGGTGGCGATGCGCTTTCTCATCTACACCGGTTTTCAGACCAGCTACTTTATCGGCGTTATCGGAACACTCACCTATGCAGACGATGCCTCGGTCGTGGCGACATCGCTGGCCGTCCTTTTTATGAACGTATTTGTGATTCTGGGATCCTTTGCGGGCGGCGCGGCGCTCGACGCCTGGGGCCCGCGCCGTCATTTCTTGCTGAGCATCGTGGGCACGCTGGCAACCGGCGCGGCAATCCTCGCCTTTGGCAGCGCGACCGGCATCGTCCTGCTCGGCGCGGTGCTCCTGGGCTTTGTGATGGGATTCGCCCAGCCCATCGCCACGTCCTATCCGGCTTACCTCACCGACGATCCTGTCGAGCTCAAAGACATCAACTCCGCCATAACCATGTTCTCCAACGTGAGCTTTATCGTCGGCCCCACGCTGGGCGGCTTTGTTGCGGCGGCTGCATCGTCACGCGCGGTGTTCGTGCTCATGATGATCTTTACCGCATTGGCGCTCGTCGCCGGTTGGGGATTTAGGCCGCAGACCAGTCATGTCGCTGGGCATGCGGATACCGATTCGGCAAAGGAAGGGGAGCGTGTGGGACAAAGCTCCAACCCCAGCACGTTCGCCCGCGTCACCTTCGCGACAAGCATCAAGACAGTCTTCACCAACAGTATCCTCGCCTTGCTGTTCTGCATCATCTTCCTCTCGAACTTTGGCTACGGTGCCTTCGATCCACTGGAGTCGTTCTTCTACCGCGATGTCCTGCACGTCGGTGTCGAATGGATGGGCTGGCTCTCGTCGGCCAGCGGTGTGGGCGCGGTGCTGGGCGCCGTGGTCGCGCTCCGCTTGCCGCCGCGCTTCGTCAGCCTCAAAACGCTGCTCGTGGCACTCATGTCCGTGGGCGTGGGAAGTCTGATTTATGTGGGGACACCGTACGTGGGCGTGGCCCTTATCGGCCAGATTGTCCTGGGCGTGGCCTGGGGCGTCGTCAACCCGCTCCACAACACTATCGTGCAAACGACGGCTCCGCTCGAGCAACTCGGTCGCGTCAACTCGGTCATGGGCTTTGGCAACATGTTCGCCGGCGTGGCCCCGCTGGCGATTGCCCCTTGGCTGGCGGCGACGTTTGGTGTGCAGCAGACGCTCGTAGGGGCGGGTATGGTCGTGACGGCGGTTCCCGTGGCGTTGCTGCTGTTTGGTCGCTGGCATTTCGATCGTTCTATAAGGCAGTAAAACCATCACAACATCCAGCGAAAATCGCGATTTTGCCGAATAACGTCGAATGTTGTGATGGTTTGCGCCCCGGGCCGGGCCATCCTGCGAGTCCGGCCACCACAAAGTGGCCAGGTACCTTTGTGGTGGTTTTTGCTTTGAGGGGCCGCGCCTGTGCCTTGGTATACCATGGACACCATTTCCGACCACATTCAGCACCGCCGCGCAACCCAGAAAGGCCCCCATGGACACCACCTTCAGCCACATCAAAGCCGTGTTCTGCGATATCGACGGCACGCTGCTCACGAGCCAGCACACGGTGTCCCCGCGCACGGTGGCGGCGATCCACGCCCTGCGCGAGCGCGGCGTACTCTTTGGCCTGTGCACCGGGCGCGACGCCCACGCGACCGAGGCCATGTACGAGCTCTGGGGCATTGAAGGCCTGGTGGACGTGCTGGTGGGCTGCGGTGGCGCCGAGGTCGTCGACCGTGCGCACGGCATCAACGAGCTGAGCTACCCGCTGCCGGGCGAGACCGTCGCGCGCATCTGCGAGCACATGGCAGATCTGCCGGCAACGCCCGTTTGCCCTCGGGACGGCGTGCTCTATGTGCCCGAGAGCAATGAGTGCGTCGAGCACCTGTCGCGCGTCGACGGCGTGCCCTACCAGGTGGTCGATTTTGCCGAGTTCTTGCGCGAGCCGCAGCCCAAGGTGATGTTTACCATGGCGCCCGAGGTGATGCCGCAGGTCATCGAGCGAGCATCGACGTTTGCCGATAACACTGTTAAGGCGGCGGCTCTGCAAACCACGCAGCGGCTCTACGAGTTCATGGATCCGCGCGTGTCCAAGACGCGCGGCCTTGTGCGCGTGGCGGAGCTCAACGACATGGAGCTCCAGGACATCTGCGTATTTGGCGATGCCGACAACGACACCAGCATGGTGGCTGACGCCGGCGTGGGCGTGGCCATGGCAAACGGCAGCGACGCCACTCGCTCCGCCGCCGATTATGTAACCGCGAGCAACGACGAAGACGGCATCGCGATCTTTATCGAGGAGCATCTGCTGTAGCGCCGGGGGAGAGCCACCACAAAGGGGGCAGGTACCTTTGTGGTGACCGCTTGATTGCAATTAGACGCTCAGGCGATTTAGGTGAATTGATACCGAAAATCTGCGCGAAAATACAAATAACTTTGTCCGAACATCGCGCTCTAACCACCGATGGGTTAAAGATATTCTCATCAGTTTGGAAGGATATTCCTTCCGGTTAATGACCTACTGCTCACGGTCGATTTTCGACCGTGAGCGGGATGTCTGCTCTTGAGCAAAAATTTGTGCAAATAAATCTAATGCCATTAAAAAATGATGTGCAGCTAAATTACCAGTAGAAACAAATAATAGATAGCGAATAAACGAAGGTAAATCTGAGCAAATGTCAAGAGAATTCAGAATCCGCTACAAAAATGTCGGTTTTGTTGCTCAGATGTCTAAACAATCGTTACAATATGTACACTAAACGTGCGCAATTACAGATTGCGCAGATACGTTTGATAGTGAAAGAGCAAGATCGCGGTCTCTTGGGGAGGAGACATCGATGAAAGCAAATTCAGACAAATCTAAGCAGAGTAATAAAGCGACGCGCCGTGTACTGGCAGGCGCTTTGTGCGGAGCTTCCGTGTTGAGCCTGGTGCTGTCGCTCGTCATGCCTCCGATCTCGCAGGCCATTGCCAACGATGGTCAGGCGGTTTCTACCGAGGAAACTGTGATGGGGGGTTCCTCAAGTGAGTCTACTGTTGTAGGCAACACCAACAACGGGGATACCGAAAACCAGAATAGTGACGAGACCGAGAACGGCGAAACCTCTGGTGGCGTTGTCGCGACGGGCCTGTCGTCCGATGACGCGGGAGCCAAAAGTGCCGAGCAGCCTGCCGAAGACGACACTAATGATGAAGACGCAATCGCGCCTGCTACAGAGAATGAATCAGATTATGAAATTCGCAACGCGGCAGAGCTGAGCTCAAAGCTCCTTAACAAGGAACTGCGTGATGGAGACGGCGTTGCTACTTTTAAGCTTACGGCCGATATCGACTATAACGATGAGATTAGGCTCGAACAGTCCAGCGACAATCCCATCAATATCACCTTGAACTTAAATGGTCACAAGATAAAGCAGAATAGTGCTGGCAAGCCTCTGTTTGATATTGCTAAGGGCGCGACGCTTACGGTCGTGGACGACGTGGACTCTGGGCACATTCAGGAGAATGTTGCCGACGGCCAGCAGCTGCAAGATAAGGACGAGTATCTGACACCTGACAATTATGGCAAGACGGCAAAGATGTCTTATGACGATAATGGCATTCCGACTGACCTTACCTATTACGTAACCGAATCGACTGCAAGTGGTGCAGGTACCACTGAGAAGATCTATGAGCACACGGCGACAATTCAGGGCGCAATTGTTGGAGGCACCAAGAACTCCACGATGAGGCTCATTAACGTTTACCAGGGCGGCACGTTTAACCTCCAGAGTGGTACGCTTACGCAGAAAAAGGACTGCAATGTCGGTAACCTCATCTATGCCGAGAACGGTTCTACCGTCAATATGAGCGGTGGCTACGTATGCGGTGCTTCTACGAACACTTGGGCCAACGGTGCAGGTGTCATGGTGTCTAATGAAGGGGGCAGCGCTTCGACCCTTAATCTGATCGGTGGCGTAATTGCTGGCAACTGCGCTTCGAGTGGCGGCGGTGTATATGCCAAGGGGTCTGCAGTCAAGGTGACCAGTGGCGTAATCTCCGGTAAGGTGACCAGTGGCGTAATCTCCGGTAATAGCACATTCGGCGCGGGACTCGGTGGCGGCATTATGGCCGAGGGCGGCATCGTGACCGTCTCTGGTGGCTATGTCACGAATAATAGAATGGCTAAATTCTGCGGTAACGAAGGCGATGGTTGTCATGGCGGCGCTGGGCTTGCTGCCAATAACGGCGCCCATGTCACCATTTCCGGTGGCCAGATTACCGGCAACTACTCCGAGGAAGCTGGCGGTGGCGTTTATGTTACCGATGTTGGTCGACAAGGGTGGTCTCGCAAGGATACGGCATGGCTCACAATTACGGGGGGAACTATTGCCTCTAATGTGAGCTTCCGATCTGAGGGTGCCGGCATCCGAGTGGGCCAGATGGTTGACGCGATGGTAAATGGATCGTCAAAAGATAGCCCAGTCTACATCACTAATAACCACTGCATGTCTCGCTTTGACTGGGGCGGAGGCGGCGTCTTCGTCCAGGGCGATTCGAATACCGCATCTAATGCTGGCAGGCTCTTTGCGTACAACTCGTACATTAGCGCCAATATCGCTGGCGGCTATGGCGGCGGCGTAGCAGTCTGCCCCACGGGCAAGACGTTGGTAACGAACACTGAGGGCACGGCAATCTTTGGCAATTCGTCTGCTGGCGCTGATTACGACTATCATGATGATTACAACGCACAGGACAATACCGGTAATGAAGGTAAGCCCCATCTTTCCGAAGGTGGTCACGATAAAAATCAAGATTTCACTGCGTATAATAAAAATCCTGCGATCTTCCGCGAAAACGGTCATGCGGATTTCTTCCTTGCTGCAACGGGCCACAGCGATCCAATCGCAGCGGTAATCGGCAAGATGCTTGGTGGCGGTGACGCCAAGTTTTCGGGAAGCATTGAACTTGAAAAGAAGATTAGTATTCCGGCTAATGGTGGTGTTCAGGTCAAGAATAGTATCGGCTTGTCTTCGGGTGTTAATGCCGGAGATGATGCTGCGACGGCCGCGCAGGGTCTTGCCACAACCTTCATCACTGGCAACTATTCTTGGAACCATGGCGGCGGCATCATGTCGAACGGCGACCTGTACTTGGGCCAGCCAGCGGATACGTATGTCTACCCGAGCCTTAAGCTGAAGGCAACCAAGGTGTTGGACGGCCGTGGCCTCAAAGATGGGGAGTTCTCCTTTACGGTCTACCGTAAGGACTCGAATGATCCTTTCACAAATGGGGTATTCAATCGTGACGCTTGTACCGAGGTTGGAACTGCAAATAATGATGAAAGCGGCAACATTGCGTTTAACCTTGGTGAACAGTTCGCAGCGAGCGGTACGGCTGACAAAATCACATACTACTTGGTCGAAGATGCCGGCGAGGACTCCGACATCACATACGACTCTGCTGTGTATGAGATTGTGGTAAAGGCTAAAGATACCCAGACCTCGCTCATGTCTGTTCCGAAAAAAGACAATCCAAATGAGGAAAAGCAGCTCGTCATCCATAACTACACGATTGAAAACGTCAGTGTCACCAAGCGTGAATTCGATAAGTCGTCCGGTGCGTGGATCAACGTAAAGCAGTGGGGCGACGTAAAACAGGACGGAGGCTATTATTGTATTGGCGGTGTCGAAGGCTCTACGACCTTCACCAACAAATACACTCCGTACACCTCCACTGGCTCCTGGACTCCTGAGGCGACTAAGGTCGTTAAGGGTGGCGAGATGAAGGAGTTTACGCTCGAGCTTGCGGATAACCCGGACTTCGCGGACGCTAAGACGGTTAAGACTCGGGACGATGGCGACAAGTCCCAGACGCTTTCGTTCTTAAATGCGTCTGGCGAGGGGATTAAGTACTCGCTCTCTGATATCACGAAGAATCCCTTCACTGCCGGTGATCCTACGGGCCGTGGCGCTTCCAAGACCTTCACGTACTACGTGTGCGAGAAGAATGAGGGTTCAATTTTCTCGCATTATAAGTTCGATCAGTCGGTCTATAAGCTTGACGTCACGATGACGGATCAGAAAGATGGCACAATCACTGCCACGAAGGTGACCTACACCCAGATCAAGGATGCTGACGGTAATGCCATCGACGAAGGCAAGCAGACTACCGTGGATTACAACGATGGATCCGATACTACCAAGCCCAAGTCCATCCCCACCTTCACCAACACCTACTCCACCTCTTTGCCCCTTTCTGGTATGTCGGGCGTCACGCTGACGTACCTTGCCGGTGCGGCGGTGCTTTGCGCTGCTGCGGCCTGGATGCACATTCGTCGCAAGGCGAATGCGAAGGGAGGTGAGCGTCGTGAATAAGAAAGTTTGCTCCTTCCCGATCTTGTTTGCGCTGCTTGCCCTCGTGATCGGCACCTGCGCGGTTGTGTTCCCCGCATCCGCGCAGGCCGCGCCGACCTCGACCGGTTCCATCACGGTGAGCGGCACCGTGGCGAGCAGCTACGACGCCTACCAGATCTTTGACGCCAACGTCATCGATGGCGACAACGACGCTAAAATCGCCACCGACCTCGCCTGGGCAAGCGACGCCGTGCGCGACGCCGTCCTGCCTGTGCTGCACAGCGCCGGCATGCCCAATTCCCAGACCACCGCGCAGGAAGCTGCCGAGTGGCTCAACACCGATTCCCACCTTACGAGCGCGCTGAGCGCACAGCTCGCTCGTTCCCTCCAGAGCTCTGGCGCCGAGCCCGTGGCCCTTAACGCGGGCACGACGGCCGAGCTGCCCTGTGGCTACTGGCTCATCGTCGCCGACGACGACGCCATTTCCCAGAACGAGGCCGGCACCGCGCCGATCATGGCCCTGGTGGGCGGCAGCGCCGTTACCGTCAAACCCAAGGCCGCGACGCCCAAGGTGTCCAAGTACGTGCTGGAGGACGGCACCGCCGCCTGGCAGAAGGCCGCCGACGCCACAGTCGGCGACGACCTGTACTGGCGCCTCTCGGCCACGGTCCCGGTGGGTCTTACCGCCTACGACGCCTATACGGTGCAGTTCGTCGACACCATGAGCGCGGGGCTCGACCCCTCCAAGGTCGCCGCGAGCATGCATGTTTACGTGGCGGCGGGCGCGGACGGCGGCTTCGACGCCGTCCAGACCGGCAAGGACGGCCGCGCCGGCACCGAGCCCGCGAAGGGCTGGACCGACATCACGGCCCAGTGCGCCACCAAGGTAGCGGTCGACGGTAAGACCTTCACCGTGCGCACCGGCGACCTGATCGCCGCGCTCGGCGGGGCCGACGCCTTCACCGCGGGCGCCCGCGTGGTCGCCGTGTACAATGCGCCGCTCAACAGCGCGTGCAACCACGGCATCGCGAAGGGCAACCCCAACGAGGTCTACCTGCGCTACCCGCGCTCTCCCTTTGCCGACCAGTCCGACGACGCCGGCTTCACCCGCACGCCGAGCGACGATGCGTGCGCCTACACCTGGGATCTCGCGCTCACCAAGCGCGGCAGCGACGGCGACAAGCCGCTTGCCGGGGCGGTCCTGAGCATCACCGACGACTGCGGTCGCGCACTGGCGGCCGACGGCACGTGGGATGCAGAGGGCAAGGCCACCGTCACCACGGGCGAGGACGGCCGCGTGACCGTCTCGGGCGTGGACTCGGGCAAGCTGGAGGTCCGCGAGCTCAAGGCGCCCAAGGGCTACACCGCCTTTGAGGGCACGCGTTCCGTGACGGTCAAGGCCGAGGGCCTGGACGTCGACCAGGTGGCCGCCGCCAAGCCCAAGCTCACCATCACGGCCGAGTCGCCCCTGCGCGCCGACAGCGCGGACGGGTCGACGGGCAGCCTGGAGGCGTCGCTCATCAACACACCCACCGGCACACCCCCTAGCATTACCACCGGAGGCTTTATGCCCTCGACTGGCGATATGGCAATGTACGCCGCGGCCGCCGCAGCGGTCGCCGGAGCCGCGCTCATCGTGGTCGCGCTCCTGGTCAAGCGGGGAAGTGGCAGCCATAAAGAGTAGCTGGCAGCCCCACAGAGAACGGGGCGAGACATAACGAAGCAGATGCTAAGACACAGACAGATGATGATCGATCGAATGAGAACCAACCGGAAAACGGAGGAAAAGAAGATGAGCATGAGCAAGAACATCGCACGCCTGGCAGTAACCGCCGGCCTCACGGCAGCGCTGAGCTTCGGCGGAGTTATGGCCCCGGTCACGATGGCGTTTGCTGAGGGGGACGCGAACGGCTCGGTGACCATCGAAAAAGCGTCGGGGAACGATACCGAATTCAAGGGTTACAAGATTTTTGACGCTGATGTGGCAAAGGATGAGAACGGCCAGACGCTTGTGAGCAATATCGCATGGGCCAACGACAAGGTTGAAGCTGCTGTTAAGGAAGCGATTGGGGAATTCGATAAGGTCACCAATATCGCAACCGCCCAGGATGCTGCAGATTGGATTAGCAAGAACGTGATGCACACCGGTAAAACGACTAGCGTAGCATCTGACTCTGCTGCATATAAGATTGCGGCTGCTGTGGCTAAGGTGACCGATCTGAATGATTCAAGTGATCTCGCGGCCACTTCGAATGGTGTTGCCAACAACCTTTCACACGGCTATTGGCTCTTTGTGACTGATACCCAGACTGTCGCAGGCACCGAAACCGCCACCGCCCCTATCTTCGCTGTTGTCGGAGATGAAGCGGTTTCAATTACCGAGAAGACCAGTATTCCCACTGTCGATAAGCAGGTGTTCGAGGGCACGGAATGGGGAAAGGTGAGCGACTCGCAGATTGGTGAGAAAATCGAGTACAAGCTGATCGGCACAGTTGCCGATAACATCGACACCTTCGCCACGTACAAATATGTGTTCCAGGATCACCTTTCCGTTGGACTGAAAGCCGACAAAGATTCCGTTGCTGTGACTATTGACGACAAGCCTGTCCAGCCTGCAGACTACAGTGTGCAGGTTAAGGATACTACTGATGAGTCCAAAAATGTTACAGGCCATGACCTGACGATTTCCTTTGAAGACCTCAAGGCCGCTGCAAAGGCTTCGAACGTGACCTTGACCAAGACTTCCAAGGTCGTTGTGACCTACAAGGCCGAGCTTACTAGCGATGCTGAATACACGGCCACCGGTAACACCAACGAGGTCAAGCTTGTCTACTCCAACAATCCCATGACTAGTACCACTGGCACCTCTACGCCAAAGGAAGTCACCGACTACGTTTTTGGCCTTGATATTACCAAGGTTGAGGCAGGCAATCAGGATAAAAAACTTGTCGCTGGCTTTAAGGTCAAGGTCGTTAATAACGGAGATTCTGAATCTGCTGGCAAATGGTTGAAAAATGACGGAACCCTTGTCAGGACTGAAGAAGAGGCTTCTGAGTTTATGACCGATAGCGCAGATGGCAAGGTCCGTATCCCCGGTCTCGTTGAGGGTACGTACGAGATTGCCGAAACGACCACTCCTTCGAGCTACAACACCATCGCCCCCTTCCAGATTATCGTGAAGCCGACTTACAATGAGAGCGGTAAATTGACGGAGCTGACCGTCAGCGAAAAAGAAGAAGAGGTCACTCCTGGTACTGCAAATGGTTCGGTCATGTCCATTACTATTGCGAACAAGAAGGGCTCCGGCCTCCCGCTCACCGGTCTCAACGGCGTGACCTTCACCTGGATCGCTGGCGGCGCGGTGCTGTGCATCGGCGTGGCGCACCTCATCCGCAGCCGTAAGCAGGCTGAGGAGTCCGAGCAGGAGTAACGCTCGCTCACCCATCCCTTTGGCAGGTGGGATGTGATGGCCATGAGACTTGCGGACACTTTTCTCGTCCATCCACGTTCTTGCTTTGCCATTCTCTTTTCGGGGCAGACTCCGCACTGGAGTCTGCCCCGTTTTTTGGATAACGCAGCCAGCCTCCATCGCTTGTATGATCGAGTGTATGATTAGCGAACAAATGTTTGCAAATATTGCGTTTACCAGCTGTAAGTGCGAGTGCTCGCAGTAAAATACCCTTGCGACGCATCCCGTGCGCGGGCGGCCGACGACTCGATCGGAGGTCCCCAAATGCTGAAATTCCTTAACGCGCTCGCCGCCCTCGCGGCGGTGGGCACGTTCGTCATCGCGTTTCTTGACTCGTATGAGGTTCGGTTTAAGGTCCGTAGGCGCACGCGCGGTGCGGACGGTAGAAGGCATTTGCGCCGCAAAAAGCGCAAATAAGAATGCCCGGGGTTCGGAGCCCGGGCATTTAACAAAACCAGAAAACTAGGCCGCCCGCGCTTTCGAACACTTACGCGGGATGCGTCGTTTTCTATTGCCATTGTATCCCGAATCGCCCAGCCGATTCGGGATATTTTGAAAACTCAAATGCGGGCCCATACTTGCACTGCGCAATGCTGCCAGGCTGCGTTGCGCAGCGCATGAGCTCGCTAATCGGCTATTATTTGTTCAGACAACTTGAGTTGTAGAGGAGTGACCGGCGATGGTGCAGGGCGCCAAACATATGAAGAGCAGTAACGCCGCGGACAACGGCGGCTCAAGCCCTCAGCCCAAACCTCAACCAAAGCCTAAGCGCCGTCGCAAGCGGCTGCCGCGCTGGGCCGATCGGCTCATCACCATCGTCATCATCCTTATTGGCGTGGGCCTTATGACCTGGCCGTGGATCCTGGACCGGCTCGAGGCCTCGGGCGTGTTCAACCAGATCAGCACCGTGTCCAGCACCGTGGACGCGCTGTCTGCCGAGGAGCGCGAGCGCATCTTGCTCCAGGCTCGCTCCTTTAACGAGCAGCTTGCGGGCGAGGCCACCGAGCTTCCCGCCGACCAGATCGAGCCCTACGACCAGCAGCTCATCTTTGACCGCGACCCCATGATGAGCTGGGTCGAAATCCCCTCCATCGACGTGAGCATGCCCATTTACCATGGCACGAGCGAGGAAGTCCTCATGGCGGGCGTCGGCCACCTGGAGGGCACGAGCCTGCCGGTAGGCGGCACCTCGACGCATTGCGTGCTCACCGCGCACTCGGGCATGCGCAACCTGAGCATGTTCGACGACATCCACTCGCTGGAGCCCGGCGACCTGGTGCTGTTGCACACCATGAACAAGACGCTCGCCTACAAGATGGTGGACTCCGAGGTCGTGCTGCCCGAGGAGATGGAGTCGCTGACCATCGAGCCGGGCGCCGACAAGGTGACGCTCGTCACCTGCACGCCCTACGGCGTGAACGACCATCGCCTGCTGGTGCATTGTGTGCGCACCAAGTACAACAAGAAGGACGTCGATAAGCAAAAGTCGCTGGCCGGCCGCCACTGGGGCAAGCGCGAGTTCGCCGTGCTCATCGTGGTCGTGGCCATTGTGCTGTTGCTGCTGGACATCGTGATCCACGCGGTCCGCAAGCGCCGCAAGGCCAAGGCCTCGGCATAAGACATTCTCCAGAACCACCACAATGGGGACAGACACCTTTGTGGTGGTCGGGACTTCCAAACCATCACAACATTCGATGAAAATCTCGATTTTGACGAAAGGCGTCGAATGTTGTGATGGTTTTCGTTGCGGGCGGGATGCTTCTCGTTGTGGGCGGCGCGGTTTTCGCTATGGACGGTGCGGTTTCGCTGTAAAACCGCCAGCCCGCAGCCTTCCAACCGCCACCCTCGTTACGTTTTCGCTGCATTTGGGTAAAGCGCCTGCTCCAAGCCGGCGTTGCCCTGTATACTAGAGCGGTTTAACTGTTATGCGGAAGGGAGCGCCTATGGCACTCAGCGAGAAAGATGTGCGCGGCATCGCCGAGTACGCAAAGATCGCACTGACCGATGACGAGCTCACCCAGATGACGTCCTACATGAACGACGCCGTCCAGATGCTCGAGCCCGTCTTGCAATATGACTTGCCCGACGTGGAGCCCACGTTCCATCCCATCGGAAGCCTGTCCAACGTGATGGGCGACGACCTGCGCGAACCCGAGCGCGATCTGCCGCTCGACGTTGCGCTGGAGAACGCCGGCAGCGCGCGTGACCGCTACTTCCGCGTGCCGTCCATTTTGGGAGAGGGGGAGAGCGAGTAATGGCTCAGAGCTTCGATTCCCTTACCGCCGCTCAGATCGCCGCGGGCGTTGCCGCCGGCGACTTTACCGCTACCGAGGTGGCCCATGCCTCCCTTGCCGCCATCGAGGCGCGCGAGGGCGGGGTCCAGGCATTCCTGCAGGTGTCGTCCGAGCTTGCGCTCGAGGCCGCCGCGCGCGTGGATGCCGACCGTGCCGCCGGAAAGCCGCTGCCCCCGCTCGCGGGCGTGCCGCTGGCCATCAAGGACAACATGAACCTCGTGGGCACGCGCACCACCTGCGCTTCCCGCATGCTCGAGAACTACCAGAGCGTCTACACTGCCACCTGCGTTCAGCGCGTGCTCGACGCCGGCTGCCTGCCTATGGGCAAGGTCAACATGGACGAGTTCGCCTTCGGTAGCTCTACCGAGAGCTCGGCCTTCCACCGCACCAACAACCCCTGGGATACCGAGCGCGTGCCCGGCGGCTCCTCGGGCGGCTCTGCTGCCGCCGTCGCTGCGGGCGAGGTCGCGCTCTCGCTGGGATCGGACACCGGCGGCTCCATCCGCCAGCCGGCGTCGCTGTGCGGCGTGGTGGGCTTTAAGCCCACGTACGGCGCCGTGAGCCGCTACGGCGTGGTGGCCTTTGGCTCGTCGCTCGACCAGGTTGGCCCCTTCGGCCGCACGGTCGAGGACGTCGCGCTGGCCATGAACGCGCTCACCGGTGCGGGCCACGATCCGTACGACTGCACCAGCCAGGACTGTGCCGTCGACTTTACCGAGCACCTCAATGACAGCATCGAGGGCAAGCGCGTGGGCATCATCCCCGCGTTTATGGAGGCCGAGGGTCTGACGCCCGAGGTCAAGGCCGCCGTCCAGCGCGCCGCCCAGGAGCTGCAGAACCAGGGTGCCGAGCTGGTCGAGGTCGACCTGCCGCACTTGGACGCCGCCATCGCCGCCTACTACGTCATCGGCCCGGCCGAGGCGTTCTCCAACCTGGCCCGCTTCGACGGCATTCGCTACGGGTACCAGGAGGAGGGCTGCGCCAACCTGTCCGACCAGAGCTCGCTCTCGCGCGCTCACGGCTTTGGTGCCGAGGCCAAGCGCCGTCAGATGCTCGGCGCCTACCTGCTGAGCTCGGGCGTGTACGACAAGTACTACTACGCCGCGCAGAAGGCCCGTACGCTCATCACGCAGGACTACGACGCCGCGTATGCCAAGGTGGACACCATCCTCATGCCCGCCTCGCCGCGCACGGCTTTTAAGTTTGGCGAGATCAGCGACCCCACGCAGATGTACCTGTCCGACCTGTACACCATTTCGCTTAACATTTGCGGTAACGGTGGCATCTCGGTGCCGCTGGGTCTGGGCGAGGACAGCAAGCTGCCCGTTTCTGCCCAGCTGGTGGGACCTGCCTTTAAGGACCGTCAGCTGCTCACGTTTGCCCGCGCCCTGGAGCGCGGCTTTGCCGATGCCGCCACGGGTGCGCCCGCGCTTTCCGTCGCGCCCGATTTTGCCGGGAAGGGAGGCGAGCTGTAATGAAGGAGCTTTCCGAGGTCCTGCAGGATTGGGAGGCTGTGATTGGCCTGGAGATCCATACCGAGCTCACCGCACTCGACACCAAGATGTTCTGCAACTGCAAGCTCAGCCACGATGATGAGCCCAACGCCAACGTGTGCCCGGTGTGCCTGGGCCTGCCCGGCGCCCTGCCGGTGCCCAACAAGCGCGCCATCGAGAGCATCGTCAAGGCCGGTCTCGCCACTAACTGCGAGATCCAACGCCACTCGATGTTCTACCGCAAGCACTACTTCTATCCCGACATGGCCAAGAACTTCCAGACCACGCAGGGTCCGGTCGCCTTTGCCATGTACGGCCATCTTGACCTGGACGTGACCGGTCGCGGTGCCGCCGAGCGCCCCGACTGCGCGTTTGGCGAGGCCGAGGCCCAGAGCCTGGCGAGCGCTTCGGCCAACGCCGAGGGCCTGTCCACGTCCATGACGTCGACCATGCGCGAGGGTAACCAGCGCGACGGTCACCTGGCTAGCTATGACGCGTCCAACCTGCAGATGCCCGAGCGCCGCGAGGACGGTTCCTACACGGTACCCATCCGCATCCTGCGCATCCACATGGAGGAAGACGCCGCCAAGATGGTGCACGTGGGCGGTGCCGAGGGCCGCATTACCGCCGCGGCCGAGTCGCTCGTCGACTACAACCGCTGCGGCACGCCGCTGATCGAGCTTGTTACCGAGCCCGACCTGCGCACGCCCGAGGAGGCACGCCTGTTTATGGAGAAGCTTCGTCGCATCTTTGTGACGCTGGGCATTTCCGACTGCTCCATGGAGAAGGGCTCCATGCGCTGCGACGGTAACGTGTCGCTGCGTCGCCGCGGCGAGACCAAGCTGGGCACCAAGACTGAGCTCAAGAACCTCAACTCGTTTAAGAGCCTGCACGACGGCCTTGCCTACGAGATCTGCCGCCAGGCCGAGGTGCTCGAGGAGGGCGGCATCATCTATCAGGAGACCCGTCACTGGGAGCCCAGCCGCAAGCGCACCGTGGTCATGCGTGTGAAGGAGACGGCCGACGACTATCGTCTGTTCCCCGACCCCGACTTGGCGCCGTTTGATCTGGATGATGAGTTCATCGACCGCTGCCGTGGCGAGATTCCCGAGCTGCCCGATGCCAAGCGCGCCCGTTTTGAGGCCGACTTTGGCATTAAGGCGGCCGATGCCGAGCAGATTGCTGGCGACCCGGAGTTTGCCGAGTTCTTTGAGGCCGCCGCTGCCGGTATGGCTGGCAAGGAGGCCCAGACGGTCGTAAACCTGCTGGTGAACGAGATGATCGCCTACCTTAAGGGCGCGAGGGTCTCGCTGGCCGAGTCCGGCATCGCGCCGGCTCAGGTGGCAGCGCTGGCCAAGCTGCTGGCGACCGATGCCATCAGCTCCAACCAGGCGCACGAGGTCTTTGAGGCCATGGCCCAGACCGGCGACGACCCCAACAAGATCGTCGACGAGCGCGGCATGCGTCAGGTGAGCGATGCCGGCGCGCTGCAGCCGATCGTGGACGAGGTGCTGGCAAACTGTGCCGATCAGGCACAGCAGTACCGCGACGGCAACCAGAAGGTCATCGGCTTTTTGGTGGGCCAGTGCATGAAGGCGAGCCGCGGCAAGGGCAACCCGAAGCTCTTCAACGAGTTGCTGAGAACGTCGCTCTCGTAAGCGGGAAATCGGGAGCCCCGGCAGGGCGGGTGCTTCCTCAAAATTTCGAACAGTCCTGCGCAAGACGAAGGCCACATTAAGTGGCCTTCTTTGCGTGCGGAACTCATTTTGAGCAAGCACCCGCCCTGCCGGGGCTCCCGGGTTCTGTGACGACTCGGCCGTTCGGGTTAGGCGGGGCTGAATGGAATTTGGTGGATGGGGGCGCCGTTGGCGCCCTCATCTTTTTTGATGTGGCGCAGGGACGGTCCCTTGGTCACATTGCGCCCCAAGATTTCCAAAAAGTTAACCTTTGTTGACCTTAATAGTTAGATAAACTAAACTATTTTCCAAAAGTGTGCTCGAGCAAACTTATTTGCTCGGGTGCTGAGGCACCGTGCCGCGTCTAATGCGGCAAAAGGGAGAAGCAACATGAAGAAGTCGACGTTCAATACCCTGCTTGTCGGTGGCGGTTTTCTGCTTGGCACGGCCGGTATCAAGCTGCTTACCAGCGCTCCGGTCAAGAATGCCTGCGTGCAGGGTATCGCGTGCGGCATGCGCATCAAGAACGGCTACCAGGACATGGTCGAGCAGGCCAAGGCTAATGTCGACGACATGGTTGCCGAGGCTGCCTACATCACCCAGAGCGAGTCCGCTGCTGACGAGGCAGCCGAGTAACGCTCCCAGGCACAAACTATGAGATTCTCGATTATTAGCGAGATCCCCGGCAGGACCCGTCTTCAATTGGCGGGTCCTGTGCCAGAGAGCGATCTCGATGCACTTCTTAAGCTCAGCGGCGATATCGACGGCGTGCACAGGGTGCGCGTGTATGGCCGCATTGGCCAGATGGCGCTGGAGTACGACGAGCCACGCCGCGCGAGCGTGCTCGACGCCTTGGGCGCACTCGATGCTCAAGCTATCGCCGATGCCAAGTCGGGCTACGTGATGCAGCTTGAGCCACGCAAGCACAAACTCGTTATGGACCTGGCGACACTCGTCGGTGCCCATTACGCACGTCGCTGGTTCTTGCCCACGCCTCTGCGTGCGGTGTTTGTCGTGGCCGGTTACATGGCATTTTTGCGCGCTGCCCTTCATGAGCTGGCGCAGCCGCGCCTGACCGTTCCCGTGCTCGACGCTTCGGCCATCGGCATCTCGTTCGTCAAACGCGACGTCGACACCGCGGGCCAGACGATGTTCCTACTCAACGTGGGCGAGCTGCTCGAGGACTACACCCGCGCCATGAGCGAAAACGAGCTCATCAACTCGCTGCTCGATGTGCCCGACAAGGCGCAGAAGGTCGTCGGCGACACCGAGGTAAGCGTTGCCGCGACCGAGCTTGAGCCCGGCGACCTGGTCGCCGTGCGCACTGGCATGTCCATTTGCATCGACGGTGTTGTCGAGCAGGGGAGCGCTATGGTCAACCAGGCGACCCTGACTGGCGAGCCGCTGGCCGTCGAGCGCAGCGTGGACGACGACGTGTTCGCCGGCACCGTCGTGGAAGACGGCGGCATCTTGGTGCGTGTACGCGCCAATACGGCTCAGACCAAGCTCCGCTCGATCGTCTCGCTCGTGCAGACGGCCGACTCGCTCAAGTCCGAGGGCCAGTCGCATATGGAGGACCTTGCCAACAAGATCGTCCCGTGGAACTTCCTGCTCGCGGGCTTGGTTGCGCTTACCACCCGCAGCCTCATCAAGACCTCGGCGGCGCTGATGGTCGACTACTCGTGTGCACTCAAGCTCACGGGTTCCGTCGCCGTCATGACTGCCATGAGCGATGCCGCCAAGATGGGCGTGATGGTCAAGGGCGCCAAGTACTTTGAGTCGTTTGCCAAGGCCGACACCATTGTGTTTGATAAGACCGGCACGCTCACCGAGGCGCAGCCGCGTCTTGCCTGCGTACTCACCACCGATGGCTGGAGTGAGGACGAGGTCCTGCGCCTTTCCGCTTGCTTGGAGGAGCATTTCCCTCATCCGGTAGCACGCGCCGTGGTCAATGCTGCGCGTGAGCGTGGACTCGAGCACCGCGAGCGCCATGCCGCCGTCGAGTACATTGTGGCGCACGGCATCGCTTCGTCCATCGAGGGGCGTCGTGCCATCATCGGTTCCGCGCACTTTGTATTTGAGGACGAGGGCGCGCAGCTCGAGTCCGACATAAAGGAGCGCATCGAGTCCCAGATGCAGGGCCTGTCGCCGCTGTATCTGGCGGTCGACGGCACCGTTGTGGGCGTGCTCGGTATCGAGGACCCGCTTAAGCCCGGGGTCCGCGAGGCCATCGCCGACTTGCACGCGTTGGGCGTTAAGCACGTGGTCATGCTCACGGGCGACTCGGAGCGCACGGCCGAGCGCATTGCTCGCGAGGCAGGTGTCGACGAGTTTAAGGCCGAGCTGCTGCCCGAGGACAAGTACGCGTATGTGGAGCGCATTAAGGGCGAGGGGCGCCACGTTGCCATGGTGGGCGACGGCGTCAACGACTCACCGGCGCTGGGTCTGGCCGATGTGGGTCTGGCCATGGGCGGTGGAAGCGACATCGCCAAGGAGGTCGCCGATATCATCCTGACCGATACAGATCTGGCCGCAATCGTGCGCCTGCGCCGCATGAGTCAGGGGCTTATCGACCGTCTGTCGAGTTCGTATTCCAAGGTGATGCTCACCAACTCGGCGCTGTTGGCATTGGGTATTACCGGCATGATCACTCCGCAGACGTCGTCACTGCTGCACAACGGCTCAACGATCGCCTACAGCCTGGGCAACGCAAAGGCGTACCTGCGTTAGCAGACGTGTTCGCCCACGTTATCTGGCCTGCGCCCAGACGGCATCGGTGTCGTCCGGGCGCAGGCCTTTTGTATTTGACCATTTGCTAGCTTCTCTATATAGTGTTGCTAGCGGTGCTAGCATTTGAAGGGAGCGGGATCAACGTGGGTGCTGTTAGCAGCATGGCACAGGTGAATGTTCGCGTGGATCGCCAGGTCAAGAACCGTGCCGAGGAGGCGCTGCGGCTTGCGGGCGGGTCACTGCCCGAGCTCATCAAAAAGGTGGTGGCCAAGGTCGCGCAGGGTGGCGGGCAGTGTGAGGAAGTGCTTGCAGCTGTCGACGACCGGCAACAGACCGTCGCGCACGATACGCCGTTCGCCGCGTCGTGGGCAGCGGCAGATTGGCTTTATGCAGATTTGGGCATCGCTGCGTCGCCCGTATCCGACGATCGCGATTGGGACACAATCTATTCCGAAGCCATGGACGAGCGCTATCGCCAAAAGGGGATGATCCTGTGAGCGGAGCCCCTCTCAAGATCATGGTGGACGCCAACGTATGGGTTGATTCGTTTTGTGTCGACCATGCCGAGTCGCTTGCCGCGCGTGCGTTTATTGGGCAGGCGACGGAGACGGGGGCGTTGCTGTTCTTCTCGGTTCATATCGCTAAGGACGTGCTGTACGTTGTCCAACACGAGCTGAAGCGAAGCGTTCTTGCCAGCGGGGGAGCGCTCGACGAGGCTTCTGCCCGCGCGATTGGCGATGCGGCGCTGGCGTTTGTGCGGAACATGACCGAAAACGCCACGGCCGTGGGTGCAGATGCGTCGGACCTTTGGCTTGCCGACAAATACTTAGCGCTCCATCGCGATTACGAGGACAACTTGGTACTCGCCGCATGCAAGCGCGTACAGGTTGATTACTTGGTAACTAACGATCGTAAACTGCTCGAACATGCCGATCTTGCAGCAAAGACACCTCGTCAAATGATGCCGATTCTTGCTTTGGCCGAACGCGGCGGCGCGGCTATCGGTTGACGCGAACTGTTTGCGGGCCTCTTGGACGACGATGCGCCAAGGGACCCGCGTCTGCTATTTACAAAAGCTCGGCCTTAATGGTGGGACTTTCTGCGAGCTGCTCGGCTGCCTTTTCTTCGGAGCTGTTGAGCGCGGCTAAGCTGCGGTAGACCCACTCGTTGACCTGGGTGTTCTTGACGCCTGCAGTCTGCATAAGGGCGCCTACCTCGCGGATTGCTGCGAGCAGATCGGCCTTGGGACCTGCGAGCTCTACCTCGATGCCGTGGTAGGCGGCCACGCCGCGGTTCTCACTCACGTGGTCGATAAAGCCCTCGACGGTCTCAAGCTGCTGGGCGAGAGCCGCATCATCGTCAGCGTCCAGCGCGACGAGTGCGTTCGATACCGTGAGGGCGGGATGTCCGCAGGGGACAAAGCCCTCGATGACATCCATAGCTTCGGTAATGGTTGAGCCCAGGCCTGCGAGGGCATTGACGAGTTGCTGCTTGGCATCCATAACGGTCCTTTCGACGGGTCAATTTTGCTTGGCGAAAATATACGTGACGCGATCGGTAGCAAAAGTGCGAAGTGCGGCGCACATTGGGGTCTTCACAGCTCGTGCATAGAACAGCTGTCCGCTTTCAGAACGTGGTAAGATAACACTCCACAAGCGGGGCTCGCCCCGCATGTTCCTTGAAAAGTCGACGGGTGTTGGGTGCTCGTGCCCAATACCATCCAGACTTTCCCGACATTCGGGGGCGACTGGTTTCGACACGATAGCTCTGAGAGAGGAAGCAAGCCGAGGTCTCCTCGCCTCGTTAAACAGGGGTACCGTCAAATTGAATTGACAACAACTCTTCTTTTGAGCCTATGGCTCTCGCTGCTTAATTTATAGCGGCGCGTCAACCCGGTGATTTCCCCGCCACCGGTGCGACGTCATGTTAGGGGAATGCTCCTGCGCACGTAATCGGTATGGCGCAGGCTAAGACCGAACCGGTTAGGACGCCGCGAGCGTGTCGCTGCGCGCAAAGCGTTCGAGACTAAACCAGCGACTGAGCTTGGAGATGCCAATCAGGGGGCTTTCGTGGACCGGAGTTCGATTCTCCGCGCCTCCACCATACGTAACAGGCAGGTAGATATTCGTATCTACCTGCCTTTTTATTTCTAGTCCGTACCGCGGAGAATCGAACTCTGCGCAGGGCGCGAGCGTTAAGCAAACGCGAAGCGTTTGTAGCGAGCGGGCGAGGACGCCGACAGGCGGCCGAAGCCGGTGCGGATTTGCGAAGCAAATACGCGGATTCTCCGCGCAAACTTTCGACTCAAAATTGATGCGATGTTTATCGAATTTCAGCTGGCCAAGCCCCGCATCAACGGATCCTCCGCACCGCGGAGAATCGAACTCTGTGCAGGGCGTGGGCGTAAAGAAAACGCCTCAGTGACGCAGAGTGGGACACACTTTTCCAATGGCGGCCCAGGCGGAAAGTCCATCCCGGAATCCGCGCTCAGACTGGGACGTAGTTTCCGGATGGCGCCTCAAGCGGAAACTGCGACCCGGAATCGAGCCGTAGAGTGGGACGTAGTTTCCGGATGGCGCATCAAGCGGAAACCGCATCCCGGAATCTAAGCTCGAAATGGGATTCATTTTCCTGATGGCGGGCTCAGCGGAAAATGCGACCCGGAATTTGCTCTGAGAACGGGACACGCTTTCCCGCCGACCGCCACGCCCTCCCCAACTCCAAAACCTGCGCGCTCGCCATCCCAAAACTGGGTAGAAGAAGGCCAAAACGCAATCGCAGGAGGTCAACATGACTGCAGAAGATAAGGCAAAGAACGCCGGCAAGGTCGCGCTCGTCTTGGAGGGCGGTAGTTTTCGCGGGCAGTTTACCGCGGGCGTGCTCGACGTTCTCATGGAGGCTGGCGTCGAGATTCCGGCTGTCTACGGTGTATCGGCCGGCGCCCTCAACGGCGTGAACTACAAATCGCACCAGATCGGCCGTGCCAACCGCATCAACCTGGCTTTCTGTAACGACAACCGCTTCATGGGCGCCGCGTCGTTTGCGGCCACGGGCTCTATTGTCGGCTACGATTTTATCTTCAACGATGTCCAGGACCGCCTGGACCCCTTTGACAACGAGACGTTCGATGCGAGCCCCATCGAGATGTACGCCGTCGCGACGGACATGCTCTTTGGAACCGCCACGTACCTCCCGGTCAAAAGCGCCGTGCTCGACCTCGACGCTGTGCGCGCATCGACCTCGTTGCCGCTGGTGACACCGCCGGTCGAGATAGACGGGCACAAATACGTCGACGGCGGCGTGGCCGATTCGGTTCCTATCGAGCATGTGCTGGAGGAGGCGGGCTTCGACCGTGCGGTCGTCATCGTCACGCAGGACCGCTCGTACGAGAAAAAGCCCTACGAGTTTTTGCCGGCCGCGCGCGCCCGCTATGCCGACTACCCCTATCTGCTCGAGGCTATCGAGACGCGCCACGACCGTTACAACATCCAGCGCATGCACCTGTGGAAGTATGAGCGCGAGGGCCGTGCGTTGGTCGTCGCTCCGCAAAAGCCGGTCGAGGTCGGCCATGTTGAGCACGATCCGGCAAAGCTTCTGGACCTGTATATCCAGGGCCGCCAGGAGGCAAAGCGCCTGCTCGCGGAAATCCAAGAGTTCGTTGAGCGCTAGCGACGGCGAACCCTCAAAAAATGACAACAGCTAAAGAGCTGGAAAATCACGGCTCGTGGATGACATGTGCAGAAAGTCTGGTCAGATCCAAAATACCTGTTGACTCGGGCGACGAGCGGGGTAATATGGACGGGTTACTTGCAGAGCCCCGTGAATCTCTGTAACAACACGTACTGTACATGGAGGAGTCTAAGTGATTTCGAAATCGACTCACTACGCCAAGCAGGGCGAGGTCCAGCGCAACTGGGTTCTCGTCGACGCCGATGGTGCTGTCCTGGGCCGTCTTGCCACCCAGATCGCAATGATCCTGCGCGGTAAGAACAAGCCCCAGTTCACGCCCAACAGCGACTGCGGCGACTTCGTTGTCGTCATCAACGCCGATAAGGTCCAGCTTACCGGTAACAAGGCCGACACGAAGACCTATTATCGCCACAGCGGCTACAACGGCGGCCTCAAGGCTGAGAGCTTCCGCCAGGCTATGGAGAAGCACCCGGAGAAGGTCATCGAGCGCGCCGTTCGCGGCATGCTGCCCAAGACCACCCTCGGCCGTGCCCAGATGACCAAGCTTAAGGTCTACGCTGGTGCCGAGCATCCGCACGCTGCCCAGAACCCCACGAAGATTGAGCTGGAGGCTTAAAGATGGCTGAGAACACCGTCGTCTACCAGGGTACCGGCCGTCGTAAGAACGCCGTCGCCCGCGTCCGTCTCGTCCCCGGCACCGGCAAGGTGACCATCAACAAGCGTGACGCCGAGCAGTATTTCGGCCGTCATCAGCTCGTTGAGAACGCCCTTGCTCCCTTCAAGGTGACCGACACCGCCGGTCAGTTCGACGTTATCGCTCTGTGCGATGGCGGCGGCATCTCCGGTCAGTCCGGCGCTCTGCGCCTGGGCATCGCTCGCGCTCTTCTGAACGCTGGCGACTACCGTGCTGACCTCAAGAAGGCCGGTTTCCTTACGCGCGATGCTCGCGTGGTCGAGCGCAAGAAGTACGGCCTCAAGAAGGCCCGCCGCGCTCCCCAGTTCTCCAAGCGCTAAGGTTTTATCTCCTTTCGAGATACAATGTACAAGCGGGGCCTGCCGATTCCTCGGCGGGTCCCGCTTTTCTTTTTCGACTAGGGTGGGCGGTTGCATATCGCCTGCTAGGGAAGGAGCAATCCTATGCCCCAGAACATCTTCGGTACCGACGGCGTCCGTGGCGTCGCCAACGCCGATCTTTCGTGCGACCTCGCGTTTCGTCTGGGCCGCGCGGCGACCAAGTTTCTTGGTCCGGATATCTGCATCGGCCGCGACACGCGTCTTTCGGGCACCATGCTCGAGAGTGCTCTGACCGCCGGCATTATGGCCGAGGGCGGCCGTCCGCACTGCTGCGGCGTTATCCCCACGCCTGCCGTGGCGCTGCTCACCGTTCAAAACGAGCTCGATGGCGGCATCGTCATCTCTGCTTCGCATAATCCGCCGGAGTTCAACGGCATCAAGTTCTTTAGCCGCAAGGGCATGAAGCTTCCCGATGCTGTCGAGGAAGAGATCAGCGCCTGGGTCATGTCCGAGGAAGCCATGGCTGCCGACACGCTGCCGACCGGTGCCGGCGTGGGCCACATCATCAAGATGAAGGACGCTCGCAAGGCATACGTCGACCACGCCATCGATACGCTTGATGGCCTGAGGCTCGACGGCCTGGTCGTTGCCGTCGACTGCGGCCACGGTGCTTCTTGCCAGACCACGCCCGCCGCGCTGCAGCGCCTGGGTGCCACGGTCCATGCCATCAACACCGATTATTGCGGCACCGACATTAATGTTGAGTGCGGCTCTACGCACCTCGAGCCCCTTCGCGAGCTCGTGCTGCGCACCCATGCTGATATCGGCCTGGCCCACGACGGCGACGCCGACCGCGTACTGTTCGTGGACAGCGAGGGCAATGAGATCGACGGTGACTACATCCTGGCTATCTGCGGTTCTGACCTCGCCGCTCGCGGCAAGCTCGCCAACTCCGAGATCGTCTCGACCGTCATGTGCAACCTGGGCTTCTCCATCGCTATGAAGGAGCAGGGCTTCGAGATGGTCCAGACCGCCGTGGGCGACCGCTACGTTCTGGAGCGCATGCTCGCGGACGGCGCCGTCATCGGCGGCGAACAGTCCGGCCACATCATCTTCCTGGAGCACAACACCACCGGTGACGGCCTGGTGACGGCTCTGCAGCTGCTGGCCGTGCTCAAGCGCACCGGTCGCACCCTCACCGATCTTGCCGGTATCATGAAGAAGTACCCGCAGGTACTCGTCAACGTGCATTCCGACAACAAGGCTGGTCTGGACGATTGCCAGCCCATCTGGGATGCCGTCGCTGCCGCCGAGAAGGAGCTTGACGGCCGCGGCCGCATTCTGGTGCGCCCGAGCGGTACCGAGCCGCTGGTCCGCGTGATGGCCGAGGCCGAGACGCACGAGCTGACCCAGCGCGTTGTCGACGACATCGTCGAGGTTGTCAAGCGCGAACTTCCCTAATGGTCAAAAACGGGTGCCAAGTGGTAAACTGTTAAGGTTATTTTGGTTAATCGGTATGTCCGAGGGGGAGCATGTTCACTAAAGTCCTAAGGTCTTTTGGTATGCGTGGTCGAGTCCTTACGCTGGATGCTCCCATCTCGGGCGACGTCATTCCGCTCTCCGAGGTAAACGATCAGACGTTTGCCACCGGCCTTTTGGGCCAGGGCGTGGCGATTCAGCCCACCGGAACGCGTGTGATTGCACCGGCTGATGCCAAGGTCGAGGCCATTTTTCCCACGGGACACGCCGTTGCGCTTAACACGGTCGATGGCTTGGACGTGCTCATCCACGTTGGTTTGGACACTGTTCAGCTCGAGGGCAAGCACTTTACCGTACATGCGCAAGTGGGTGACATCGTCCATAAGGGCGATGTACTCATTGAGTTCGATCGCGAGGCAATTGCTGCCGAGGGCTACGATGTGACGGTTCCCATCTTGGTGTGCAACTCCGTTGAGTTCTCGAGCATCAAGGGTTCCGTTGGCGTGCATGTCGAAGAGATGGACCAGCTCATCGTTGCTCGCGAGCGCTAGCAAGTGCACGTGGCCATTAGCCTACAATTCAAACACGTTTACGGAGGGCGCTCTTGAAAGAGGACGCCCTCCGTGGCAAGATGGGATTTGTCCGAAGCTAAAAGGCTTTGGGTCACCGTGGACGGGCAGGGGCCTCGACGCGGTTAGACACGAGACACATACATTACGCGACCTCGCCCTGGTGGCCGCACACGTTGGTTGCGGCCGACGCGGGCCGCGGGCAAGTGCTTGTAAGGGAGCCTTGCCTCTCTTGTACGAGAAAGGACGCGTAATGAAGATCATTAAAGCTAAAGACTACGAGGATATGAGCCGCAAGGCCGCCAATATTATCTCGGCCCAGGTTATCCTCAAGCCCGACTGTGTGCTGGGCCTTGCCACCGGCTCCACCCCGATCGGTGCCTACAAGCAGCTCGCTGCTTGGTACAAGAAGGGCGACGTCGACTTTGCCGAGGTCAGCACCTACAACCTGGACGAGTATCGCGGCCTTTCGCACGACGATCCCCAGAGCTATCACTACTTCATGCGTGAGAACTTCTTCGATCACATCAACATCGACCTTAACAACACGCATGTGCCCGACGGTTCCAACCCCGACGCCGCCGCTGCCTGCTCTGAGTACGACAAGATCGTCGCCGACGCCGGTTATCCGGATCTGCAGCTGCTCGGCATTGGCAACAACGGCCACATTGGCTTCAACGAGCCCGATGACCACTTCTCCAAGGGCACGCACTGCGTCGACCTCACCGAGAGCACCATTCAGGCCAACAGCCGCCTGTTCGACAGCATCGACGATGTTCCCCGTCAGGCCTACACCATGGGTACCCAGACCATCATGTATGCCCGAATGATCCTGGTCGTCGCCAACGGCGAGGCCAAGGCTCAGGCCGTGCATGACATGTGCTATGGTCCGGTTACGCCCGAGTGCCCGGCTTCGATCCTGCAGCTGCACACCAACTGCGTTGTCGTTGCCGACGAGGCCGCCCTTTCGCTCTGCGAGTAGCGCGAATCCTGCAGCTCGACATAGCCTTGCCTAAGGCCTCCGCTTTGCGGGGGCCTTTTTGCTATCCCTTTTCGCCCACTTGACCAAAATCTTGCCGCAAGCTTGACGAATGCCGGATGCCCAACAGCTTGATTCATTCCATACCAGATTCTATGCAAAAATGCCACTAGAAGGTCGTAGACGGTAGCGGGTGCTAGGCGAGTTGAATGACATGGCTGAACCTTGTTCATCTGCGTTACACTGCCGCTTAGATGGGACAAGCTGACAAGCTCATTTACCTGCTTAAAGACCGATTAGTCGGGGGATTAATAACAATCGGCCCTCGCTGTACAAAAACTTGCCGCTTGCGTACCAAAAGACAACCTAAAACACAAGGTCGCTCTATTCATAGCGCGGCTTGTATGGTCTTGCGGCTACAGTGTCCATACGGTCGAGTTGAGGAGCGGGCATGGTAAATGATTTGAGCGGTATAGACGACCTCGAGCTGCTGCCGCTGGGCGGAGGCTATATGGTGCGACGCGAACGCTTGATGAATGAGCTTATCGCCAAGGGCCGAAAGGCCGGCATCGTGGTGCTTTATGCGCCCGACGGGTTTGGGAAGACCTCGGTGCTGCTGCAGTACACCCATGAGGTTAAATGCGACCCGACGCGAGGCCCCGTGCGGATTATCGAGGCCGATCGCGCCACTGGGCGCGAGGTGTTTATGCAGCTCGAGGTGGTTACCGAAGAACTCAAAGACAAACCGCACTCCCTTATCGCGATTGATAATGTGCCAAACCTCGATCAGCACGATACCGAAGACCTCATCGACAGGATTCGCGGCCTGCGCGCTATGGGGATAGGGGTCTTTATCTCCTGCCGTCCTTCAAATCGTCAGCTGATTCATGGGCTGGGCGATTCGGTTAAGATCAATGCGCAGATGCTCAAGGTGCATGCCTATGAGTATTCGGCGTGGGCATCGGCGTTTTCGATCAGCACATCGCTCGACTTTTATCAGCTCACGCAGGGCGTGCCCGAGCTCGTTTCGGCATTGCAGACGGGTCTGTATGGCCAAGGCGACGTAGCCGGTCTGCTCGAAAACGAGATTGTCAACGTATATGGCGCGGCACTTGCCGATCTGGCTTCGCTCGACAATAATGCGCTGTTTTGCGTGGCATGTCTCATGGTTTTGATGGGCGAGGGCAATATCGCAGAACTCGAGGCTTGCGGGGTGAGGCTGTCGATGGTCGACCAGTCCTACTTTGTACGCGACTACCCGATCTTTGGCTTGGATCCCGCCGAGCGGAGTTTTACGTGTCTGGGCACGGAGGATAACGGACGCTTGCGCTTGCGTAAGTTGGTGGCCGAGGTTCGCCCCGAACTTGTTCCGAGGGCGGCCCGGATTTTGCTTAAGGCGGGCCGATGCGATGCGGCGATGGGCCTGGCGGACGCCTTTTTGGACCGTGAGGCGGTTCTTGAACTTGCTGGGCAGTATGGGGTCGATTTTGCTCTGACGGGGCACGGGGCCGATATCTGCCGAGCAGCGCTGGGCACGATCGACGCTGACGATCCGGCTCCAGAGCCAACGCCTGCCGAGGCGCTTGGCGTATATCTGGCAGCGGTCAGCGTGTCCAACACAAAGCTCGCCCGCTATATGGCATCGGTCATCGAGCGCGGGGGCGAACGGGCGGCCTGCGAAATAGACCCTGTTTCATGGAGGGTGGCCCAGACACTGACGGCTGTTTGCTATGGGGACAACGGGCTTGGGCTTCCTACGAACCTGGCCGTGCCAGAAATCGAGACATCCCATACCGCACTCGATATGTTGTCTGCGCATATCGAGGTCAAGCGCTGTCTGACCGAGCGGGGAAATGACGGCGGCGTTCTACAGCAGCTCAAAACGAGCAGGGCCTACGACTGCGAGCTCGACATCGCGGGGATTGTTATACGGGCCGATAGCATGCTGGTGGAGCTCTTTGATGGGTCGTTTGCGGGAACCGACGAGCGCGACGACGAGATGACGGTGGTGCGGGAGGCGCTCGACGTACGTGGGCTTAAGGCGATGGCTATCTGGGTGCGCATGGTGTTGGCGGCACGGCGGCTCCTTTCCGGCTTGCCGGTAACCGACGATGCGGCGTTCAACGAGCTCGATCGTTTTGCCGTGCGCATGCGCGACAACCAGATTCAGCTGTTTGGCCTGTTGCTAGAAGGTTGGCAGTCGCTGGCAGAGGGACGGCCGGTTAATGCAAAGTTCCGTGCGGTCCAAGTGCTTAAACTTGCCGAGGAGTCGATTGCGTACATGCGCGATAACGCATTGCTGCTGGAGCGCGCAGCGTATCTGCGTAACACGTCGATGGTTTCGGTACGCGAGGAAGCGGAGCTACTCGATATAAGCCAGACGCAGGTTGGTGGCGCAGAAGCCTGGATGGTGGCGCTGCATTTGGCCTGTGCGGGCCGAGACAGCGATCTTGCGGCCTGGATGTCCATGAATCGTGCGGGAATTCTAGAGCCATCGTATCGGCTCTTTGCGCGCCTTGCCATGCATTGTCTGGGCGAGCCGGCGGCCAGGATACGCAAGAAGCTTCCCGTGCGCGAGCTGTCGCGGTATTCGCTGCGCGACGATTTAGAAGGGGAGGGCGAGCGCCTGTTCCAGGCCGGCGAGGTTGAAGCCGTTGATACCATCGACCATATCGAGATTCGTATGTTTGGGGCGTTTCGCGCCGAGCGCGACGGGTTTCCCATCACGGACAAAATGTGGCGCCGCAAGAAGGCGGCGACACTTGCCGAGCGGCTTGCGCTGGGCATGGATGCGCTCGTCGATCGTGAGACGCTGGCCATGGAGCTGTGGCCCCATGCCGAGTTCAATAGCGCCCGCAACAACCTGTACTCGACGATATCGCGCTTGCGGTCGGCTTTGGGGCCGACGCCGGATGGCAAGTCATGCGTGCTCATCCAAAATGAATGCATTGGGCTCAACGGCGACTACGTCAAGACCGATGTACGGCTGTTTGACCAGATAAGCCGCGAGGTTTTGGGAAATCGCACGGGTGCGCGCGGGCCCCATCTGGTCGAGTTGTGCCTTAAGATTGAACAGCTTTATGCCGGACCGTTGTATGTTCCCAATGGCTGTAATCCCACCTACTTTTTGCGCATGCGGCGCATTATGCAGTCAAAGTACATCGATTGCATGATTAAGGGAGCAAATGCCGCTCTAGAAGAAAACGATCTGCAGTCGGCGATTTGGCTGGCGGAGTCGGGGCTTCGACAGGAAACGGCGCGTGAGGATATGGTGCGCTGCGCCATGCGCGTCTACAGTGCGGCGGGGCGACGGCGCGATATCGTCGAGCTGTACAGCGGGCATATGCACCACCTGAGGGAGCAGGTCAATGGCGTGCCCGAGCCCGAGACGCGGCGCCTATACGAGCGCTTGGTGGAGGGGCGGCTCAATCGCGTGCTGGTCGAACGATAAAAAACGGGCGCCCGAAGTACTTGGGCACCCGTAAGCTTGCTATGTGTTGGCTCGCCGGATCATTGGCTCCTAGACGAGTTTGATCTTCTCGATGTCCTTGCGCGAGGACTCGCGATACAGCGAGAACTTGCGGCCGATGACCTGGACGACCTCGGCGTGGCAACGCTCGGCGAGCTCCTCGGCGGCTTCGCGGGCGGAAAGGCTGGAGCCATCGAGCACGGAGCACTTAACGAGCTCGTGCTTCTCCAGGTAGGCGACCGTCTGCTCGACGGTGCCCTCGTTGACGTCGGACTTGCCGATGATGATGGCGGGGTTGAGGTGATGGGCCATGCTGCGAAGCTGCTTGACCTGTGCTCCTGTCAGTGCCATGGGTTCTCGCTTTCTATGTATGGGGCGCCCCGCGACGGGGCCTTAATCTACGTGAGCTGTCCCACGATAGCGCAGGAACGGCGCGGTGTGGAGCGCGTTTGCCCAGTTCAAAAAGAATGCGGATGCCGAGTGAGTGGGCGGTGCGGGCTGCGAACAGGCTATGAGCGGGGTGCAGAGATCGGCTCCCATGCAATAAACGCCCAACGAACCTTGCGGACATGATCGAGCATGTAGCGCCCCTGCGGCACGCCCTTGGAGCCCGGCTCGCCGGCATGGGGGTTCTCAATCATGTGTTGAGCGATATAGTCGCGCAGGCGGTCGATCTTATCCTCATTGCCATGTTCGAGCATACGGGAAAAATCCGCCACACCTGCCTCAAGGCTATCGAAGGTGTCGCGGCGGGGTGATTCAAAATACGTGACCTGCGGCAACGCACCCATCTGAATGAGGATGTTGAAGGCGTACACAAAGCCATTACTGCAGGTAACCGAGGCGCCGATGGCGTTCATCACGTGCAGGTCATAGCGCGGGCTGGAGTTGGCGACCATCGTAACGGCACAACGCCGGCGAGCCGTGCAGTCGAGCTTGGCAAGCGCGCCTTTTAGGTTGGTCGTGGTGACAGAGCGACTGGCAAAGGCAACATCCACCGCTTTCGCGACCGGTCCAACCAAATCCCAATCATCATCCCAAGCAAGCTCAAGCGGCGTAATATGATCTTCGAGCCCGTAATACTCAATGCCGGCATCAAGCGTGCCCAACATGGCAGGAGAGAAGTCGGCAGCAATCACGGAATGCCCAGCCTGAGCAAGCGGAATAGCAATCGACCCAGCCCCACACCCCATATCAAGCACCGACTCGCCGGGCTCAAGCGCCAACAGCTTTATAAAATCCCGAGCATAAGGGGCAGTCTCCAACGGCCGAAAATGCCGAGCCCGCTTATCCCACTCAAAAGAATCATCAGCCCGCCGCCGACCAGCCTGCAGACGCATCCATTCGCCATTCCAATCAGCAGCAAGCAGCTCAGAACGATTCTCCCCATCAACCACGGGCCAACCTCCTAGCAACAAAAAAGCGACTCCCCCAAAAAGAAGAGCCGCAACCAGCATATATCAGAAAGAACCGATCCAACGCCAAACCGCCATACCAGCAAAGTAGGGCAGAAGCGAAGCGACTGCCAAAGGGATAGAACCCAACCGAGGTCCCGTTGTGCGGGAGCCCCGGGGAGGGCAAATATATAAGGTCGATCGCGAGTTCCGCACGAGCCGGAGAGCACTTAATGTGCTCTCCGTGCGAGTCAGGACTGTCCGAGCAGGCGACCTTATATATTTGCCCTCCCCGGGGCTCCTCGCCAGTCCCCCTCAGCTAGTTCTTCAGCGAGTTCAGCGGTGCCGGGAAGCGTCCGCCGCGGTGGGCAAGCACGGTGCCGGCGTTGGGGTTCACCGGCATGATGGGCGCACGGCCGAACAGGCCGCCATACTCGACGCAGTCGCCCACGCCCTTGCCGATAGCGGGAATCACGCGGACGGCCGTGGTCTTGTTGTTGATGACGCCGATGGCCATCTCGTCGGCGATGATGCCGGCGATGGTCTCGACCGGGGTGTCGCCGGGGATGGCGATCATGTCCAGGCCGACGGAGCACACGCAGGTCATGGCCTCGAGCTTCTCGAGCGAAAGCGCACCGGCCTCGACGGCGGCGATCATGCCGGCATCCTCGGACACGGGGATAAAGGCGCCCGAGAGGCCGCCCACGCTGGAGCTGGCCATGACGCCGCCCTTCTTGACGGCATCGTTGAGCATGGCGAGCGCGCAGGTCGTGCCCGGGCCGCCGCAGGTGCCCACGCCGATGATCTCGAGGATGCGGGCAACGGAGTCGCCGATGGCAGGCGTGGGAGCCAGCGACAGGTCGACGATGCCCTTCTCGACACCCAGGCGATGGGCGGCCTCGCGGCTCATGAGCTCGCCGGCACGGGTGATCTTAAAGGCGGTCTGCTTGATTTTCTCGGCAACCTCCATCATCGATGCGGAGTCGGGGAGCGTCTCCAGGGCTGCGGCCATAACGCCGGGGCCCGAGACGCCTACGTTGATGACGGCGTCGGCCTCGCCACCGCCGTGGACGGCGCCCGCCATAAACGGGGAGTCCTCGACCATGTTGGCGAAGCAGACGAACTTGGAGGCGCCAACGGAATCCTGGTCGGCCGTGAGCTTGGCGGCATCGATGATGGTCTGGGCGGCCATGAGCACGGCATCCATGTTGATACCGGCGCGCAGGCTGGCGACGTTGACGCTGGAGCAGACGCGGCTCGTGGTGGCGAGCGCCTGGGGGATGGACTGGATGACGCGGCGGTCGGCGTCGCCGATGCCCTTCTGGACGAGTGCGGAGAAGCCGCCCAGGTAATCGATGCCGAGCGTCTCGGCCGCGCGGTCGAGGGCATGCGCGATGGGGGTGAGGTCCTCATCCTTGCAGCACGCGGCGATCTGCGCCACCGGGGTGACGGAAACGCGCTTGTTGACGATGGGGATACCGTACTCGCGCTCGAGGTTCTCGGCGGTCTCGACCAGATGCTCAGCCGTGTGCGTCACGTGGTCGTAGATCTTCGTGCACATGCGGTCGAGGTTCTCGTCACCGCAACCCATGAGCGAAACACCCATGGTGATGGTCCTGATGTCGAGGTTCTGTTCCTCAACCATGCCGCGGGTTTCCGCGATTTCTGCGGGCGTGATCGCCATCCTTGCGCTCCTATCTGCCAAAACGAGCATAGTCTTATCTATTCTAACGTGCCGCACGTGCCAAGTGGCGCGTGCGGCACGTTTTGGTGCTCGGTTGTTTCCGTTGTGTTACTGCCCAAAGACCTCTTCGGCGATGCGAGCGCTTTCGGCGGCGTCCTTGGCGTAGTAGTCCGCGCCGATCTGCTTGGCGTATTCGGGGGTGAGTACGGCGCCGCCCACGATGATCTTGACGCCCGGCACCTCGGCATGAAGCAGCTTGATGGTCTCTTCCATGGCGACGACCGTGGTAGTCATAAGCGCCGAGAGGCCGACGAGCTTAATGTCACGCTCCTGCACGGTCTTGAGCACCTCTTGCGGGTCGACGTCGCGGCCTAGGTCAAAGACGGTGTAGCCGTAGTTATCGAGCAGCATTTTGACGATGTTCTTACCGATGTCGTGGATATCGCCTTTAACGGTGGCCACGCAGATCTTGCCCTTGTCAGCAATCTCGCCGGCGGGCATCAGGCGTTTGATGGTATCGAAGCCCACGCGCGCGGCTTCGGCCGAGGCCATGAGCTGCGGCAGGAAGAACTTGCCCTGGTCAAAGAGGACGCCGACCTCGTCGAGGGCGGGGATAAAGTGATTGTTGATGAGGTCCATAGCGTCGTGGTCTGTCAGCAGACGCTCGGTCTCGGCAGCGATCTCGCCTTTGCGGCCCGAGACGACCATGTGGCGGATGGGGTCGTCGTTGCCGTCGGTGCCGGCGGTGCTAGTAGCGGGCGCGGCGTCGGTCGATACTGCCTGAGCAGCTGCCGGGTTGGCGGCGATCTTGTACGGATCGGTCCAGCCGGCATAGCGCTCGATGTATCCGGTCGAGCCCTCGTCCTCAACGCTCAGGACGCGATAGCTGTAGACGGTATCCATAAAGCGCTTGGAGCCCGGGTTCATGATGGGGGCGTCCAGGCCCGCGCCAAAGGCGGCGGCCAAAAAGACCGAACCCAGCAGCGGGCGGGCAGGCAGGCCAAAGCTGATGTTCGACACGCCGAGCGCACATTTGACGCCCAGGCGCTCCTTGCACAGGGACATGGCGCGCAGGATCTGCTCGGCCTGGCGCTGGTTGGTCGAGGCGGTCATGACCAGGCAGTCGATGAGGATGCGGTCCGGGCCGATGCCGTAGCGGGCGGCCTCGGCCACGATGTGCTCGGCGATGGCGAAGCGGGCCTCGGCGGTATCGGGGATGCCGCCTTCGTCGAGCGTAAGGCCGACAACGTTGGTGCCGTAGTGGGCGACCAGCGGAAAGATCTCATCCATGATCTGCTGCTTGCCGTTGACCGAGTTGATGATGGGCTTGCCGGCGTAGCGGCGCACGGCGGCCTCGACGGCTGCGGGGTCGGTGGAGTCGATCTGCAGCGGCAGCAGCGTGGAGCCCTGGAGCTGCTCGGTGGCCTGTTGGATGATCTTGACCTCGTCGATCTCGGGCAGGCCCACGTTGACGTCCAGGATGTCGGCGCCCTGTTCCTGCTGGCTGATGCCCTGGCTCACGACGTAGTCCAGGTCGCCGTCGCGCAGGGCCTGCTGCAGGCGCTTTTTGCCGGTGGGGTTGATGCGCTCGCCGATGACGGCGATCTTGTGGCCGTCGCAGGGAAGGTCCACGACCGTTTGGGCGCTCGTGACCGACATGCTGGGCTTGCGGCGGCGCGGGCTGGGCGTGTGGTTGTCGATAAGCGTGCGCAAGGCCGCCATGTGCGCCGGCGTGGTGCCGCAGCAACCGCCCACGACGCTCACGCCGTCGGCGATCATGCCGGCGACGGCCTCGGCGTATTCGGGGGCTTGGATATCAAAGACGGTGTTGCCGTCGTCGTCTACATGGGGGAGTCCTGCATTAGCCTGCACCATAACGGGCTTGTCGGTAACGGTGAGCATACGTGCGGCGAGTCCTCGGAGCTCGGCCGGTCCTTGGCTGCAGTTGATGCCCAAAACGTCGGCACCGATGGCGTCGAGCGTGATGGCGGCGACCTCGGGGCTCGTTCCTAGGAAGGTACGGCCGTCTTCCTCAAAGGTCATGGTGGCAAAGACGGGCAGGTCGGAGTTCTCGCGGCAGGCGAGGACAGCCGCCTTGATCTCGGCCAGGTCGGTCATGGTCTCGATAATAAAGAGGTCCACGCCCGCATCGACGCCTGCGCGCACCTCCTCGGCAAAGAGGTCGTAGGCCTCGTCGAAGCTGAGGGTGCCCAGGGGGCGAAGCAGCGCGCCGATGGGGCCGATATCGCCGGCGACGTAGCGGGCGCCGGCCTCGCGGGCACAGGCGACGGCCGCGGCAAAGACGTCTGCCACGGTGGCGGCACCGTCGAGCTTGTGGGCGTTGGCGCCAAAGGTGTTGGCGGTGATCACGTCGCAGCCGGCCTCGACATATTGACGTTGGATATCAGTGATAACCTGGGGTTCCTCAAAGTTGAGCAGCTCGGGCAGGGCGCCCGCCTTCATACCAGCGGCCTGCAACATGGTGCCCATGCCGCCGTCGAACAGCAAGTGCCCCGTGCCCTCGATGGCGGCGCGCAGGCGATCGTCCTTAATGCGCAGATCGTCGATCGTGCGCGTCTTGTACGTGGCACCGTTGCGACGTGCGGCATCAACGGGTGCCGCCAATGCAGTGCCGTCAGAATCATGAGTGATAAGCGGAGTAAACATCGGGGGCTCCTAATGGCTGGAATAGCAGGTGGTGTGGGCGGCGCGGAAGCGGCAGTGTTCGCGCATGCGGCAGATATTGCAGGTGGGGCGGCTCTGGGCGTCGTGGACCTCGCCGTCGAATAGGCCGATCACCGCGGTCACGCTTTTGGTGGGCATGAGCAGGCTGGTGGGTGTGACGGTAAGCCCGATGAGCCGCGTGGCGTTGAGCGCATTGACGATCGAGCGCTGGGCCGAGAGCGGGCAGTCGCCATAGCCGGGACTGAAGCGCCAGTTGCCGGCGAGCCCGTGTGTGGCGGCGTCCGTCTTGACCTGCTGGTCCATTTGCTCAACGGCGGCTTCCACGTAGGCGGAGCACGCGGCGTCGAGCACGGCGCCCTCCAGGGGATGTTGGGCTCCCGTGGTGCGCAGGCGACGCTCGGTGTCCATGCCGAGGGTGCACGCCATGAGTGCGGCAAAGCGGGCGTCCTTAAGATGACGATAGATATCGCGACCTCGCAGCTCAACGTTGGTGCCAACCAGACGGATGCAAGGCTTGCCCTGCTCGTCCACGCCCGTGGCATCGATGGCAAATACGCGGCGCACGCCACGGGGCTCAATGTCCAGTTCCAGACGTTCAACGACAAGCTCAATACGTCGTGACAGTTCGGGCTCAATCTGCTGGCCGCCGTAACCCAGATACCGCAGCATCTCGGCACGGTCGACACGGGGATGGTGCGCAGCATCGACACGGTAAAGCGCCGGCGACGCAAGGTCGGCCGGCACTTCGACAGCGGTTGTATCGATGTGCGGTTTTTCCATTACCCCAGGCGCTCCATAATGGTCGCGGCGATCGCAGGACGGTTCATAGTGTACAGGTGCAGGCCGTCGGCGCCGTGCTCCTTGAGGTCGCAAAGCTGGCGGGCTGCATAATCTACACCAGCTGCCTGCAGGCTCTCGGGGTCATTCTCGTACTTGGCGAGAATCTTGATGACGGGGGAGGGCAGCGACGCGCCGCACATAAAGACCATGCGGCTGATCTGCGACTTGCCCATAAACGGCATGATGCCCGCGGTAATGGGCACGGTGATGCCGGCCTTGTCGGCAAGCTCGCGAAAACGGTAGAAGCACTCGTTATCAAAGAAGAGCTGCGTCACAAAGAAGCTCGCGCCGGCGTCCTGTTTTTGCTTGAGGTGTTCGACCGAGAGGTTGAGATCCTCACAGGCAATGTGGCCCTCGGGGTAGGCTGCGGCGCCCACGCAAAAGCCGGCGTCGACGAGCTCGGGGATGAGGTCGCGGGCGTAGGCGTAGTCCGAGGCGGGCTTGTCGTCCTCGGTCGCGCCGGCGGGAAGATCGCCGCGCAGGGCCAGTACATTTTCTACGCCGGCGGAGCGGTACTCGTCGATCTTGGCGGCGATATCGGCATGCGTGCGGCCAACGCAGGTGAGGTGTGCCACCGAGGGCGTATCGAATTCGCTCGTAATCATATGCGCGATGGGGGCGGTGGTGGCACCGTTGCCCGAGCCGCCGGCCGAGCAGGTGACCGAGACAAAGCTCGGCGAAAGCTTGCACAGATTGCCTGCCACTTCGCGAGCCGTGTCGAGGGTGAGCTCGCCCTTGGGCGGGAACATCTCAAACGAAACGGGCGCAGTGCCCTGGGATGCTGCCTGCTTAAAAACCTCGTCGACGCGCATATCGTGCTCCTCTAGATACGTAATAGTGTGATGTGTTGTAAGGATTCTACAGCACCACTGTGTCACGGTGGAGTTTCACTTGTTATTCGGGGATACCAATCAAAGATGCCTTGCTATCGGCTTTCTCTATAACAGAGCGGCTAATCTAGGCACGGACTATAAAGACTGGTATCTGATGCAAAATACCAGTTAATAGAGCTCCATCCCAAATTGACTACCCTTAAACCATGGGGAGAGGTCTGCAATTTATGCAGTTGATTGGCTGTTGAGGGTGGCAACGCCGCCTCGATAGGGTAACCTCATTGATTGGTTTCGCGACAGCAACATAACGGTAATGTCGCGGAAACACGGCGAGTCTAAGCTATGACTCGTTCGTTAGTAATCAACACCGCTTCTCACGCGGTGCCGATACGAAGGGAGTTCCGTATGGCCGAACTTACTGACCGCTTCGGGACCATGGTGTTCTCTGAGGAAGTCATGAAGGACTACCTCCCCAAGGACATTTGGAAGCGCCTTGCTGCAACCCTCGAGGGCGGTGAGCCGCTCGACCTGGATGTGGCCAACGCCGTTGCCCATGCCATGAAGGTCTGGGCCATCTCCAAGGGCGCGACGCACTACGCGCACTGGTTCCAGCCGCTTTCGGGCATTACTTCCGAGAAGCACGACAGCTTCCTGGAGCCCAACCACGACGGCACCGCCATTACCAAGTTTACGGGCAAGAACCTCATCCAGGGCGAGCCCGATGCCTCCAGCTTCCCCAACGGCGGCCTGCGCGCCACCTTCGAGGCCCGTGGCTACACCGCTTGGGATCCCACTAGCCCCGCCTTTATCAAGGACGATGTCCTGTGCATCCCCACGGCTTTCTGCTCCTACACGGGCGAGGCCCTGGACAAGAAGACCCCGCTGCTGCGTTCCATGACCGCGCTCTCGCGTGAGTCTAAGCGCGTTTTGGCGCTGTTCGGTAAGACCCCCAAGAAGGTCGTTCCTTCCGTGGGCGACGAGCAGGAGTACTTCCTGATCAAGAAGGACGCCTACCGCAAGCGCAAGGACCTGGTCATTACCGGCCGCACCCTCTTTGGTGCTGCTCCATGCAAGGGTCAGGAGCTCGAGGAGCACTACTTTGGCGCTATCCGCCCCACCGTCTCGGCCTACATGAAGGACTTGGACGATGAGCTGTGGGCGCTCGGCATTCCCGCCAAGACCAAGCACAACGAGGTTGCTCCCTGCCAGCATGAGCTCGCCCCCGTCTATGGCGAAGTCAACGAGGCCATCGACCAGAACCTGGTCATGATGGAGAAAATGAAGCTCATCGCCTCCCGCCACGACTTGGTTTGCCTGCTGCACGAGAAACCCTTCGAGGGCATCAACGGTTCGGGCAAGCACAACAACTGGTCGCTTGGCACCGAGTCCGAGAATCTGCTCGATCCGGGCGACACCCCGCTCGACAACCTGCAGTTCATCGTCTTCCTCACCGCGGTGATCGAGGCCGTCGATAACTATCAGGAGCTCCTGCGTGCCTCCGTTGCCTCGGCCGGCAACGACCATCGTCTGGGCGCCAACGAGGCTCCTCCGGCGATTATGTCCATCTTCCTGGGCGACCAGCTTACCGAGGTCGTCGAGAAGATCATCGATGGCAAGGCTTCCGTCCATGCCACGCGCGGCGTGCTCGACCTGGGCGCCGATACCCTGCCCAAGCTGATGCAGGACAACACCGACCGCAACCGCACCTCCCCGTTTGCCTTCACCGGCAACAAGTTCGAGTTCCGTGCCTGCGGCTCCGAACAGAACGTCTCCGACTCCAACCTGGTGCTCGATGCCGCCGTGGCCAAGTCGCTCAAGTCCTTCGCCGACGCGCTTGAGGGTACGCCCGAGGATGAGTTCCAGGATGCCGCGCTCGAGTACTGCAAGAAGGTGTTGACCGATCACCAGCGCATCCTGTTCTCCGGCGACGGTTACTCCGACGAGTGGCCCATTGAGGCCGAGAAGCGCGGCCTTGCCAACAACAAGACCACGGCCGATGCCCTGCCCGCCTTTGTTTCCGATAAGGCTATCGCGCTCTTCGAGGAGACGGGTGTCCTGACCAAGGCCGAGGCTCAGTGCCGCTACGACTGCAAGCTCGAGAAGTACAACAAGCTCATGAACATCGAGGCTACCACGATGGTTCGCGAGGCGCGTCGTACCTATCGCCCGGTCATTACCGCCTATGCCACCAAGGTCGCTAAGGGCCTTGAGACTATTCGCGCCGCCGGCGCCGAGGCCGCCATGCAGTGCGAGCAGAATACGCTCAACAAGCTCTGCAACGGTATCACTGCCATCAACGACTCCATTAAGGCGCTCGACGCCGTGCATCAGAAGGCCGAGGCCCTCGATGGCCAGGAGCAGGCCAATGTGTATGCACACGAGGTCGTTCCCGCTATGGATACGCTGCGCGCCGCCGTGGATGCCATGGAGGAGATCGTGGCCGCCGACTACTGGCCGGTTCCGACCTACGACGACATTCTGTTCTATGTGTAGAACGTAACTGACATATCGTCACGGTATTGAGCCGGGGTCCGCATCGCGCGGGCCCCGGCTTTTTGTTTGCGAAGGACGCTTTGAAGCCCGTTTTGCCGCCGATGTGCCTAGGTATAAAGGGCTATGGGCAAAAAACGTCAAATATGAGTACTGTCACAAGTCCTGTAACATTATTTATTTGCAAAATATGTAGTGTTACGCAACATATGTCCAAGTACTTAGCCGATAAACGTCTGCAATTTTTCCGCCGTAGGACGCCCGACGGCTAAATCGCCTTCTGAAGGCATGAAATCGCTGTAACTAAAATGGTAACAGTACTCATATTTGCCATTTTTTGACCACAGGCCTTGCGATGATGCCGGGATTCGCACCCTGTCGGGTTCGAATCCCGGCATATCGGTAGCAAAAAGCCCGTCACCGCGGGGGTAACGGGCTTCTAGTTTCAAATGGTGCCCCCAGCGGGATGTCCGCGTGCGGCTGGCGCCGCCCGCTTCCGCTGCGTCGCTCCGCTCCTTGCGTGCTGCGCTGGAAAACGCTTGCGCGTTTCCTCAGCTTCGCACCCTGTCGGGTTCGAATCCCGGCATATCGGTAGCAAAAAGCCCGCTACCGCGAGGGTAACGGGCTCTTCAATTCAAATGGTGCCCCCAGCGGGATTCGAACCCGCGATATCCACCTTGAAAGGGTGGCGTCCTTGGCCGCTAGACGATGGGGACAGCGGGAAAGAGTATAGCAGACTTTTTTAGCCGTTCACATATCGTTGGCAAACTGAAAAACCACCACAAAGGTGCCTGTCCCCTTTGTGGTGGTGAGGTGCTAGGGGAGGAGCTTCATGGCGGCGTCGTGGGCGGCGTGCTCGTAGGTGTCGTCGAGGGGCTTGAGCGGCAGCAGGGCGGCAGCCTGTGCATCGCCACGGCGCTCGAGGGCATGGGCGATCAACCAGTCGGCGAGCTCGGGGTTCTTGGGCAGCGCCGGGCCATGCAGGTACGTGCCGATGACGCCCTTGTAGATCAGGCCCTCAAAGCCATCGTCGCCGTTGTTGCCGGTGCCCGTGACGACGGACGTTCCGAGCGGCGTGGCATCGGCGTCCAAAAGCGTGCGGCCGCCATGGTTCTCGAATCCCACAAAGGGCTCAGGTGCCAGGTCGGTTTTGACGGCTACGTTGCCGATCAGGCGGTCGGAGCCGCGTACGGTTTCGGCAGCAATGACCCCCAGACCCTCAATGCGATCCTCGCCCATATAGTACGAACGGCCGAGCAGCTGATAGCTGCCACAGATGGCGAGCAGCGAGCCGCCATCCTCAACATAGGATGCGACCTTGTCTTTTTGGGCGAGCAGCTCGTGTGCCACGGCTAGCTGGTCGCGGTCGGAGCCGCCACCCATCATGACGATATCGGCATCGGTGAGATCGAGTGACTCGCCCATACGGACCTCGTCCACGCGAACGGGGATGCCGCGCCAGGCGCAGCGACGCTCGAGGGCGATAACGTTGCCGCCGTCGCCGTAGAGGTTGAGGGCATCGGGGTACAGGTAGACGATGCGCAGCGGGCGCGAAAGCTCGACTGGCGCGATGCCGACGGGGACGGCACTGCCATCGGCACACGTTGCAGCGCGGGCAGCAACCGTGGCTGCATCGGCACCCTTCAGCCCATCGAGTTCTTTGACCAGCGGCGGGAAGGCCGTGTAGTTGGCGACGGCATAGAAAGTGTCGCCTGCGGCTTCATCCGCAACGGCGCCAATTGCCTGCGCGACGTCCGAGATAATCGCGGCATCGATGCCGGCGTACTTGAGGCGTACCTGCATGTCGTGCGCACGCGTGCCTCCGGCAAAGGCGACAAGACCCGGTGTGTCGGCGATGCGCTCGAAGTCGACGTCGTAGATCCACGAGACATCGTGGCCGTCGGCGTCGTTGTCGTTCAGGAAGAAGGCGCAGAGCCTGCCGCCTGCCGTTTTAATGGACTGGATCTGGCGATCGAAGCCCACGGGATTTTTGGCCAGGTTTGCCTCGGCGGTACGGCCGGCGATCTCCCAGCGGCCCATACGTCCGCCGGCGGGGACGTAGGCATCGAGCGTAGGCTGTAGAAACGCCGTGTCCACGCCCAACTCGCGTGCGGCAAAGAAGGCGGCGGCAACGTTATAGACCATGTACAGACCGTTGTAGCGTGTGGCGATGTGTACGGCAGCCGCGTCGGGCGCAGATCCAAAGACCAGGTCGAAGCCGTAGCCGTCGCAGCCGAGCTTCACGCCCGTCACACGGCGGACCAGTGCGGGGCGTGCCCAACCGCACGAGGGGCAATGGTATGCGCCAAGCTGGCCGTATTGCACGTAGTCGTACTCCAACGGGGCGTTGCACTGCGAGCAAAAGCGCGAGTCGCTAATGCGGTCGGACTCGGTGTCGGTGGCGCCGTCGATGCCAAAGGCAATACTCGCATTGGGAACGCGCGCGGCAATCGAGGCGCACAGCGGGTCGTCGGCGTTGTAGATGAGCGTCGTTGCCGGCGAAAGCTCCAACGCGTGGGCGATGACCTCCTGGGTGTGATCGATCTCGCCATAGCGATCTAGCTGGTCGCGGAACAGGTTGAGCAGCACAAAGTACGTCGGCTTGAGCTTGGGCAGAACGCGTACGGTGTAAAGCTCATCGCACTCAAAAACGCCCACGCGCTTGCCGCTGCTGGTGTGTTTAAGGCCGCCGCGGGCCTCGAGCAGAGCACCTACCACACCAGGCTCCATATTGTTGCCGGCACGGTTGCACACCACGGCAGCACCGCTGGCAGCAACGGCGTCGGCGATGAGGTTGGAAGTGGTGGTCTTGCCATTAGTACCCGTAATCACCACGTTGCGGTCGACAAGGCCAGCGAGGTCGCTCAGCAACTCGGGGTCGATCTTCATGGCGATGCGGCCGGGGAGTACGCCGCCCTGGCGCTTAAGGACGGAGCGCAGCCCCCAGCGAGCGATATCGCTCGAGGTGCAGGCAAGAGATGAGCGGAGGTTCATGAAACCGTTCCTAACGTAAACGACATGGTCGGGTCGAGTGCGTCACTAAAATCCGTAGCGGCGCGCAAATTCCTGGGCAAGCTGCGATACATCTTCGCAGGCGTTGGCCCAGGGGGCAAAGTCGGGAGTGTCCGAGATAATACCGTCCGCTTCCCAAACGGCCTGGTGCGAAAGATCCCAGGGATCGTGTGGCTCGGGCCGGCAGGGAAGGTACGGTGTCTGGTACATGGGGTTCAGTAAGAAGAACGCGCCACCCTCGCAGCGGTTGGCGAACTCACGCAGCGCGCGTGTCGCCGGGCGCATCTTGTTTGTTTTGAACAGCAGAATCGTGCGGGCGAGCAGATACCAAGGAGAGTTCTCGAGGGCATCGGCCCCCATCTGCTCCTCGAGCTGGTGGGCCAGGGCAAAAAAGCCGTCCTGGTCTTCCAGACGAGCGAGGGCGAGCAACACGGTGCCGGCAGCTCGGGTGGGATAGCCTTCCGCCTTAAGAACACGGCGAGAATAGTTGACGGCAGCACGGTAGCGGGCGCTTGCCATACACAGCTGCGAGATGGCCTCGAGTGTGTGAAGCCACCCGATAAGAGCCGGCTCGCTCATGGTAAGGTCTGCTGCGGTGACACCGTCGGCCAAAACATTATTGGCCCAGTAGTGCGGGGCTTCCATGTCGAACCCGGGCACGCTTTGCTGCAGGTAATCGGCCGTGGTCGCCTCGAGCTTCATCAGGTCACCCAGGCAGGCGTCAACGGGCGTGTCGGCCAGGATGATGGCGAGCAGCTGTGCGTCGACGGCTAGCGCATCGACGCGGACGATCTTGAGCAGCTCATCGCGCATGTCGTCGAACAGGCGATTGCGCGTCTGCTCGAACTCCTCGTCGCTGCCCATGTCCTCGATGCGATGGAGCTCGTCGAGCAGGTGGCGATGAACACCGGCGTAGGACAGCAGCGCCTGGGCATGCTCGGACTGCGCATACTTATGAGGGTTGACGTTCACGTCGTTATGGACAAGCTCGCGTGCTGCATCGGTGAGCTCGGGGTGCGACGCCAGATAGGTGCGCTCCAGGTAGGCGGGGATGTAGACGCTCGGATCCATTAGAGGTCTCCTCCCTTAAACGGCAAACCCTGCTCGGCCGCCCGCAGTATGCGCTCATCGATTTGGGAACGCACGATATCGTTGGTGGCGACCCAGGCGGCAAAGCTGGCGTTGTCGGGGGCGCCCAGGCCCTCCTGCAGTACCGGCGTCGCCTCGGACAGCGCGAGGACAAGCTCGTCGGTGGAACCCGCACCCACGTTGACGCGGGCATAGACGCCATCGGGAAACTCGGTTTGGAAGTAGAGCGCCTCGGCTGCGTGCGGACACGAGCGCGCAAGGATGCGCAAGTAGTGCTCGGCGCCATCGTAATCCAGCTCGCGCCAGGCTGCGCTCATCAGCGCGATGAGCGTCCACGGGTCCAAGTCACGCTCCGCATCTTTGGGGCGGCGGCGCAGCGGGGTATTCGCGAGGTACGGCACGGAGTGAGCGGAGCGAAAGCGCTTGAGCTCCTCGGCGGGGTATTCGAGCTTTGCCATGGCGAGCATTGCGGTGTGGCGGACGCCGGCAGGATCGTTGGGGGCAAAGTCGAGGCTGCGATTCGCGGCTTCGAGCGACATGCGATAGCGGCCGCTAATGAGGGCGCGCGATGCCAAGGCGGCAAGCCAGCGCAGATAGGGGCGGCGCGTAAGGTCGCCTGCGGCCTCGCGCTCGTAGGGGTCCTGGGCCGAGGCGATTTTGAGCGCTAGGTCGTGCTCGACCTCATCGCACTTGGACACCAGGTACTGTACGTATTCCTCGTTGGATTCGGCGGTGAGTGCCGTCAGCATGCGCTGAGCGTCCCAGTTGGCCGGATCGAGTGCGGCCGCCTCGCGGAGCATGTTCTCGGCAGCTGTCTCTTCTTGCTCTGCCTGGGTATCGTCAGGGATAAAGGGAATGCGGTAGTCGACAGCCTCGACCACCTTGGCAATGAGGTGCCCGGCGCGGTCGCGGTCGTGCACGATGAGCGGTGCGGGGTTGCGGGTGAATTGTTCCATCAGACGCTCTACGGCGGCAGCGTCGGTGAGCGGGATATTGTCGCGGCGCAAGGCCTCAAGAACGAGGCGATGGCAATCCTCTTGAATGGGATCGAATGCCATGGGGCCTCCTTTGCTGCGGTTAGGGTTCAAATGTTTCTATATAAGGTTCTAGTTTACCCGCATGTGGCACACCGGGGGTGCCGCACTTGGACTTGCACCTTTGCACCACGAAGACGGATGTCGCACAAATGTCGGCACCTTGGACGACCGAGTGGTATCACGGTGCCGCAAACGGTCGATTTTTGGCGGCGAACGGTGCATATTTTGGAGGGGCACCGTCCTGCCCAGGATATGTAGTCAACCTTGATAAAACGTTTGCCCAGCTTGGGAGTATGAATGCCGCACAAGGGTCTTCAGGGATAGAAAAAACGTTTCATCATTGGCGGCTTTAGGTGAATAACTGACCAACCAGAACGGTAAAATAGTGTTTGTCTGAGCGTTGAGACGTTTAGACATCGCGCATTGTCATCGCCGGCAACGCGCAAACCGGTCCTAACGGAGCCAATTGGGTGCTCCGTTATATACGCAAGTCTAAGAGGGGCTTGTTTAGGAGGCACAGTATGGGACGTTTTACCAATCCTCGCGATCTGTACTTTGGTGAGGGCGCTCGCCACGAGGTGAAGAACCTCAAGGGCAAGAAGGCCATCATCGTTTCTGGCGGCAGCTCTATGCGCCGCGGCGGGTTCCTGCAGGACGTCGAGGCCGACCTCAAAGAGGGCGGCTTCGAGGTCAAGCTGTTCGAGGGCGTCGAGTCCGATCCGTCCATCGAGACGGTCATGAAGGGCGCCGAGGCCATGCGCGAGTTCGAGCCCGACTGGATTATCGCCATCGGCGGCGGCTCGCCCATCGATGCCGCTAAGGCCATGTGGGTCTTCTACGAGTATCCCGAGGAGTCCTTCGATAACATCATCCAGCCGTTCAGCTTCCCCGAGCTGCGTCAGAAGGCTCACTTCTGCGCCATTTCCTCTACCTCCGGTACCGCTACCGAGGTCACTGCCTTCTCCGTCATCACCGACTACGCCAAGGGCATCAAGTACCCGCTGGCCGACTTCAACATCACCCCTGATGTCGCCATCGTCGACCCCGAGCTCACCTACACCATGCCCGCCAAGCTGTGCGCTCACACCGGCATGGACGCTCTGACCCACTGCATGGAGGCCTACGTTTCCACCTGCGCCTCTATGTTCACCGATGCCAACGCTCTGCACGGCATCCGCGAGATCGTCGAGTGGCTGCCCAAGTCCTATGCTGGCGACCATGAGGCCCGTCAGCACATGCACGAGGCTCAGTGCATCGCCGGTATCGCCTTCTCCTCGGGCCTGCTCGGCATCGTTCACTCAATGGCTCACAAGACCGGTGCTGCCTTCGAGAACGGCCACATCATCCACGGTGCCGCTAACGCCATGTACCTGGGCAAGGTCATCCAGTGGAACTCCAAGGATCCCCGTGCTGCCGAGCGTTACGCTTACGTGGCCAAGGAGATCCTGCACCTTCCCGGCGAGACCAACGAGGAGCTCATCGCTGCGCTCGTCCAGAAGATCCGCGACCTCAACGACCAGCTCAACATTCCGCAGTCCATCAAGGATTACGCGAATGGTGGCGTGAAGGTCGACGCCGAGAACCCGCAGATGGTTTCCGAGGAGGAGTTCCTCGCCAAGCTGCCCGAGATCGCCGCGAACGCCGAGCAGGACGCCTGCACGCCCGAGAACCCGCGTGAGACCAAGGCTGCCGACTTCGAGAAGATCCTCAAGGCCTGCTACTACGACACCGACATCGATTTCTAATCGACTCTTGTTATCGTAACGAGGGGCTCCGCACGTATCCGTACGGAGCCCCTTTCTTTTTTAGAGAATGGGATAGTTATGGCTGCAATCTTCAATAGCCCCAGCAAGTACATCCAGGGCCCGGACGAGCTCGCCAAGCTCGGCTCCTATGTCGAGCCGCTCGGTGCTAAGGCCCTCGTCATCGTGACGCCTTCGGGCAAGAAGCGCGTCGGTGCCAAGATCGAGGGTGGTTTTGCCGAGGCCAAGGCCGAGCTGCTGTTTGAGGACTTTAACGGCGAGTGCTCCAAGGGCGAGGTCGATCGCCTGGTTGCGCTCGCGCGCGACAACGGTTGCGACATCATCGTCGGTGTCGGTGGCGGCAAGATCCTCGACACCGCCAAGGCCGTTGCCTACTACCTGGAGTCCCCGGTTATCATTTGCCCCACCATCGCCTCGACCGATGCACCGTGCTCGGCACTTTCGGTGCTCTACACCGATGACGGCCAGTTCGATAAATATCTCTTCCTTAAGGCAAACCCCAACATTGTCCTGATGGATACGACGGTTATCGCGGCGAGCCCGGTGCGCCTGACGGTTTCCGGTATGGGCGATGCGCTCGCAACCTACTTTGAGGCCCAGGCGACGCATGATGCCGACGGTGGCACTTGCGCCGGCGGCAAGGGCGGAATGGCCGGCCTGGCGCTCGCCAAGCTCTGCTATGAGACGCTTATGGCCGATGGCGTCAAGGCCAAGGTCGCGCTGGAGAAGGGTGCGCTCACGCCTGCCGTCGAGCATATCATCGAGGCCAATACGCTGCTTTCGGGCATTGGCTTTGAGAGCTCGGGCCTTGCCGCTGCTCATGCCATCCACAATGGCCTGACGATGCTGCCCGAGTGCCACGGCATGTATCACGGCGAGAAGGTCGCCTTTGGCACCATCGTCCAGCTGGTACTCGAGGATGCTCCGACTGAGAAACTCGAGGAAGTCTTGGGCTTCTGCATTGAGTTGGGCCTGCCGGTCACGATGAAGGAACTTGGCGTTGCCGAGCTTACGCGCGAGCAGGCCATGATTGTTGCCGAGGCCGCCTGCGCGCCCGATGACACCATGTGCAACATGCCGTTTGAGGTGACGCCCGAGATGGTCGCCAACGCCATCCTGGGTGCCGACGCACTGGGTCACTACTACCTTATGGATGAGTAAACTAAGGTAAGGAAGGGGCAAAGCCGACAGACGGCTTTGCCCCTTTTTTGCTATGGTGCAAAGTGGCCTGTCTCCAATGCACAAGTTGGTGCAGAGGGCAGGTTACTTTGCGCCAATCGTTGTTTGATGAAGGGCGGATTCTCGTATGGCGCTCCCATGGTTTATGGCGGTCCGGGCCGGTATGTTCAGGGGCCGGGAGAGCTCTCGCGTCAAGGCAGATTTCTGTCATGGCTGGGGTGCTCCGCCTATGTCCTGTTTGACCAAGGCACCGAGGATCGACTGTGCAAACAGATCGTCGATGGATTTCTGGGCGAAGATCTAAGCGAGCCGTTCTTTAAGATTTATGACGGTCCGTGCAGCGAGATTTCCGATGTCGACCTGCAAGGTGTTGCAAATGCGGTCTTTAGTAACGAGCGTAACATGGCCAACGAGCAGGCCAAGGTGACCAAACAGAAGCTCGTGCAGCTCATGTGCGAGGCATAGCTTGGCGCTTGATCGACCTTGTGCAATCGGGGCGGCGATAAGCCATGGGCTATTTGCCGCAAAGATGCGCCGCGTGTAATTTACCCGAGGCGTGGGCCGATGGCGTATCATTATCTCTTGCTTGTTTGCACTGCTCAGGGAGGGGCCGCGCATGGCGCAGGAACACGATCTGTTTGATGACATTATCGAGATCAGCAAGGGTTTCGACTTTCTAAAAAACCCGCTTGGCGGTGTGACCGATGCGCTCGATCCGTCGGCGCCGCAGTGGAATCCTGCCGACTACAAGGAGCGTCCGCGTGGCAACACCATTCCGTGCCTGACCTGCAAAAACGAAAAGAGCAGCTGCACCGCGTGCATGGACGTTTGCCCGGTCGACGCTATCGAGGTCGAGGAAGACGCTATCGAGATCCTCGACTCCTGTCGCAAGTGCGGCCTGTGCGCCGCTGCCTGTCCGACCGAGGCGATCATTTCGCCGCGCCTGGCGCCCAAAAACCTGTATGACGATATCGTCTCTGCTGCTACGAGCCACGAGACCGCCTACGTCACCTGCACGCGCGCCCTCAAGCGCATGCCGCGCGAAAACGAGGTCGTCGTTGCCTGCGTGGGCGATATTACGGCCGAGACCTGGTTCTCGGTACTGGCGGACTATCCCAACGTGAGTGTGTACCTGCCGTTGGGTGTGTGCGATAAATGCCGCAACACCGGTGGTGAGGACATTCTGGGCGAGGCCATTGCTACCGCCGAGGAGTGGGCGGGCACGGGCATGGGTCTGGAGGTCGATCCCAAGAGCCTCAAGTGCCATAAGCGCCGCGAGTACGAGCGCAAGGAGTACATGGAAAAGATCGCCCGCACCACTGGCCTTACCGTGACCAAGCTCAACCCGGCAACGGCGGCGCTGGCCTCGGTGACGCAGAAACTCAAAGCCCACCGCCACCAGATTACCCAGTTGGAGCGCACGCTCAACACCATGTGCGGCACCACGACGACCAAGCGTCGCCGTACGCTTACGCACGGTCGCCAGCTGGTGCTCTCGACGTTGCAAAACCACCCCGAGCTTGCCCAGAACATGCAGGTGAGTACGCCGGAGTGCGATTTTGACAAGTGCACGTCGTGCGGCGAGTGCGTCAACGTGTGCCCCACGTTTGCCTGCGATTTGGTGGGAAGCGGTCGCTTTGCGTTGGAGTCCACGTATTGTTTGGGCTGCGGTGCCTGTGCCAAGGTGTGTCCCGAGCACGCGCTCAAGCTTGTTGAGCACGATGCGTCCAACTTGGTCGTCGTCGACCCCGAGGCCGAGGAAAAGGCCGCCCAGAAGGCGAAGGCTCACGAAGAAGCTGAGAAGGTCAAGGCCGAGGCAAAGGCCAAGCTGGACAAGATGCTCGACCAGGTGGAGAAGCTCGCGGACTAGTCAGCGAGCTCTATCTCTGCTTCATTTGCGCCGCCGCGGTGTCCGGATTCGCCCGGATGCTGCGGCGGCGCTATACTTATACGGTTTGAAGTACCTGTACCAAAAGGAGCTGTCGTGTCCCTTTCCATCGGTATCGTGGGCCTGCCCAACGTGGGCAAGTCGACGCTGTTCACCGCGCTTACCAAAAAGACCGGCCTTGCCGCCAACTACCCGTTTGCCACGATCGACCCCAACGTGGGTATCGTCGACGTGCCCGATAGCCGCTTGCAAAAGCTTGCCGACATCGTTAACCCGGGTCGCATTGTGCCGGCGACGGTCGAGTTCGTCGACATCGCAGGTCTGGTGAAGGGCGCTAACGAGGGCGAGGGCCTGGGCAACCAGTTCCTGGCCAACATTCGCGAGACCGACGCCATCTGCGAGGTCGTGCGCTACTTTAAGGACCCCAACGTCATGCGTGAGGTGGGCCGCACGGGCGAGTTCGTCGATCCCGCCGGCGATGCCGACACCATCATGACCGAGCTCATCCTGGCCGACATGGGCACGCTCGAGAAGCAGCTGCCTAAGCTCGAGAAGGAGGCCAAGCGCGACAAGGAGCTCATGCCCAAGTTCGAGGTTGCCAAGCGCCTGCTTGCCTGGCTCAACGAGGGCAAGCGCGCCGCATCCATGGAGATGACCGACGAGGAGCGTGCCGCCGCCAAGGGGCTGTTCCTGCTCACCATGAAGCCCATCCTGTATGTGGCCAACGTGGACGAGGATATGCTCAACGACGATCTGGCGCCCATCGATGGTGTCAAGCCGCTGCCCATCTGCGCCAAGATCGAGGCAGAGCTTTCCGAGCTCGATCCCGAGGACGCCGCCGACTACCTGGAGAGCCTGGGCCTGGAGCAGCCCGGCCTGGACGTGCTCGCTCAGGCTGCCTACAAGCTGCTCGGCCTGCAGTCGTTCTTTACGGCCGGCGAGATGGAGGTCAAGGCCTGGACGGTTCGTCAGGGCGCGACCGCCCCGCAGGCCGCCGGCGTCATCCACACCGATTTTGAGCGCGGCTTTATTAAGGCCGAGGTCATTGGCTACGACGACTACATCGAGCTCGGCGGCGAGCAGGGCGCCAAGGCCGCCGGCAAGTTGCGTATTGAGGGCAAGGACTATGTCATGGCCGATGGCGACGTCGTGCACTTCCGCTTTAACGTGTAAGGACGACGCATATGTTCAAATATGGCAAAAAAGCTGGCTACATGGGTATTGCGCTGCTCGTACTTGCGGTGATTCCGCTGGTGGTCGCAGCGTGTGTTATCCCCAACATTGGACCCGAGGTGGCAACGAAGTTTAACGCCGCCGGCGAGGTGACGCGCTGGGGTAAGAGCTACGAGCTGCTGGCACTGCCGGTACTCAATCTGCTGCTGAGCGTGGCGACGTACTTTACGGCGGGACGCCAAGCCAAGAACAATGACGACTCCGCCGCCATGGCGCGCATCGTGTGCGAGCGCTACCTGCGCAACGGTTGCATCACGGGTGTGTTCCTCAACGTGATCAACGTTTACTTTATGTACTCGGCGATTACCGGAACGGGCTTTGGCTTTGGTTTCTAGCTTGTCCTTTTAGGCAACGAGTCTGCACACATATTCGATAGCTGCTGCGAGGCCGCCGCTCGATCGTGGTTTAAAGACCATGTCGGCGGCGGCCTCGTTTTCGTATCCGGCGCCGCGAAGGGCGAGTGCGATACCGGCTTCCAGGAGAAGGGGCAGACCGCGTTGGCTGGTTGCGATCACGGCAGCCTGATTGAGCGAGCAGCTGTGCGCCTGGCATTGGATAGCAAGTTCACCTTGCGCCGGGCAAGGGACCAGAACGGCGGCGACGCGACTTGATAGCAATGCAAATGCTGTGCGCTCATCGGGCGAAAGGCATTCTGATTCAACGACGACGAGCTTGGGCGGCGCGCTGTTTGTGCGAGGCGTGGCTCGGTACATGCGGACCGAAGAACCCGACATAGAAAACTCCTGTGTATTCGGCAAAACGTAAACTATAGTTTACGTTTATGTTCGGCTCCATTTCAAACTCGGCTGCATGGACGAACGTGCGAAACAGATTCTTGGTAGGCGGGTCGAAGAGACACGCAGAGACCTTGGTATCTCCAAGGTTGATTTTTGTGTGGCGACAGGAATCAGCCGACCCTACCTCGACCGAATCGAAGATGGGACGGCAAATTTCACGCTCAAGGTTCTATTTAAGATCGCGCCCGCACTCGGCATGACGGTATCTGAGCTTCTCGAGGGTATCGAATAGGGCGTTCCCCCGCTGTATTTGACGCTCTTTGGGCGGGTCCCCCCTGGTTGCGATGTGCAAAATCGCGAGTATTCAGCACCAGTTCGGCCGTAGATGGTAGCTCGAGCGGCTGGCTTTGCCTTTTTGACAGTAGATAATCCACACGTTAAATAAAAATGAGGAATAAATATTTACTAGACGGACCCTTCGTCCTAAAAGTTCGTCTAACAATCGGCCGATTCTATGCCTCCGGAGGAGAAATTGCAGAATACTCCGATTTTTGCACGGCCTGAGGGGGACCACCTGTCGTTTAAGGCTGCGATAAGTGGAGCTGCCTTAGGGATTACGCCATCGGGATGCGGTCGTGGTTGACTTGGCTGTAGAACAGGCGCTGAATCTCGGCGGCATCGCGTGACTGGCCGAGTGCCCACATGGTCTTGGCCACGAGCGTCTCGGTGGTCATGTCGTCGCCGCGCAGAATACCCGGATGATCGGCGTAAGCGCGGCCGACCTCATAAACGCCCAGATCGAGGCCCTCTTCGGGGACCTGCGTGGTCATAACGACGGTGCGGCCCGAATCGACCCAGCGAAAAATTGCCTCTTGGAACGACTCGCCCGACTCACCAAACTCGGGGATACCGCCAATGCCAAAGGTCTCCAGGATTACAGCATCGTAGTTATCGGCAAGGGCGTCCAATATGCCCGGGTTTACGCCGGGCGTGAGCTTAAGGACAAACACACGCGGATCGATGCTGTCGTAGAAACGCACCGGGTTTTCACCCTGATGCGTGCCATGAAGCCCGTTGCGTACGATGCGGTCGTTGCGGATATAAGCGATGGGCGGATAGTTGACGCTAATGAACGCGTTAAAGCTCATGGTGCGCTGTTTGCGGGCGCGCGTGCCGGCAATGGCTACGCCGCCAAACACGATTGAGACGTCGTGCGAGTGTTCGTCGAGCGCATAGAGCAGGCTCTGGTACAGGTTGAGCTTGGCGTCGGTAAAGGGATTGCCCATGGGCTTTTGCGAGCCGGTGAGCACAATGGGTTTGGGGCTATCCTGAATCAGGTAGGAAAGCGCTGCCGCGGTGTAGCTCATGGTGTCGGTGCCGTGCAGAATCACGAAGCCGTCGTGGTCGGCATAACCCTCGACGATGACGTCGCGGATACGCATCCAGTCACTGGGGCGCATATTGGTACTGTCGATGTTCATCGGCTGCACCACGTCGAGCTCGCAGAGGCCCGAGATCTCGGGGACGCTCTGGGCGAGCTCCTCACCGGTCAGGGCGGGGGAGAGGCCGTTGCCATCCTCGGTCGATGCGATGGTGCCGCCCGTGGCGATGAGAAGGATGCGCTTCATGCTGGTATTCCTTATCGTATTTGCCGCCGCAGGGGCGGAGCCGTTCGGCAGTATTGTGGCACAGGGCGTCCAATGTTCAAACGTATTACATCATCTGTAACGTCTGGTAACGCTTCAATTACCGTCAAATAGGGCCCAGGTCGTGCGTTTGCCGTGCGCTGATGGCTGCGAGGGACGAGAAACCCCATATAACGTGTACACTATGTAAGCTGTTTTCGTTTATTCGCGCGGGTGGGCACCGGCTCCCCGCCAACAAGAGGGGGAAACCATGGATCAAAAGGCTTCCGCAAAGGTCCTCGTACTCGACTTTGGTGCGCAGTACGGTCAGCTCATTGCCCGTCGCGTCCGCGACCTCAACGTGTATTCCGAGATTGTCCCCTGCGACATCTCGGCCGACGAGATTCGCGAAATGAACGCCTCTGCGCTCATCCTTTCCGGCGGCCCGGCCTCTGTGTATGCCGAGGACGCTCCGTCCATCGATCCTGCCATCTTTGACCTGGGCCTTCCCGTCCTGGGCTTTTGCTACGGCCATCAGATTACGGCCGTGACGCTCGGCGGCAAGGTCGGCCACTCCGAGGTGGGCGAGTACGGCCGCGCCACCATCACGCGCACGGCCGGCGCCAAGCTCTTTAACTCCACGCCCATGGAGCAGACCGTGTGGATGAGCCATCGCGACGCCGTTTCCGAGGTGCCCGAGGGCTTTACTGTTACCGCCAGCACCGACGTGTGCCCGGTCGCTGCCATGGAGTGCGTCGAGCGCAAGATCTTCACCACGCAGTTCCACCCCGAGGTCAAGCACTCCGAGTACGGTCAGCAGCTGCTGAGCAACTTCCTGTTTGAGATCTGCGGCCTGGAGCCCAACTGGAGCATGGACAACCTGGTCGAGACCATGACGGCCGAGTTCCGCGAGAAGGTCGGCGACGACCGCGTGATTCTGGCCCTGTCCGGCGGCGTCGACTCCTCCGTCGTGGCTGCGCTGGGCGCCCGCGCCGTGGGCAAGCAGATGACCTGCGTGTTCATCAACCACGGTCTGCTGCGCAAGGGCGAGCCCGAGCAGGTTGAGGAAGTCTTCACCAAGCAGTTCGACGTCGACTTTATTCACGTTCACGCCGAGGACCGTTATGCCGAGCTTCTGGCCGGCGTGACCGAGCCCGAAGAGAAACGCCGCATCATCGGTACGCAGTTCTGGAAAGAGTTCTTCGCCGTGGCCCAGCAGCTCGAGACCGATGGCAAGCCGGTCAAGTACCTGGCTCAGGGCACCATCTACCCCGACATCATCGAGTCCGGCGCTCGCAAGACGGGCGGCAAGACGGCCACCATCAAGAGCCATCACAACCTGATCCCGTTCCCCGAGGGCGTGCACTTCGACCTTATTGAGCCGCTCGATCACTTCTTTAAGGACGAGGTCCGTGCACTTGGTCTGGCGCTGGGCCTGCCGGGTCACATCGTGTTCCGTCAGCCTTTCCCGGGTCCGGGTCTGGCCATCCGCATCATCGGCGCGGTCGACAAGGAGAAGCTCGAGATCCTCAAGAACGCCGACGCTATCGTGCGCGAGGAGCTCGACGCCTACAACCAGCGCCTGTATGAGCAGACCGGCGAGCGTAACTCCGAGCACAGCTGCTGGCAGTATTTTGCGGTTCTGCCCGACATCAAGTCCGTCGGCGTTATGGGTGACGAGCGCACCTACCAGCGCCCGATCATCCTGCGTGCCGTCGAGTCCAGCGATGCCATGACCGCCGACTGGGCCAAACTGCCCTACGACGTCCTGGCCCGCATCTCCGGCCGCATCGTTGCCGAGGTCCCCGGCGCCAACCGCGTGTGCTACGACATCACGTCTAAGCCGCCCGCGACGATCGAGTGGGAGTAGAACAGACGTTCGATTCTATGCTATAGTGTTTGCCAATGGGCGCGGCATCTTCCGAATCCGCGCCCATTGCTATACGGGCCTTACGATGACGAGCTGACGATCATAGGCGCCATGCGTGCATTTGCGTCGGAACGGGGATATGCGCCCGACTTCTCCGAATCCCGCCTCTGTCACGAGATTTACCTCTCCGACCCGCGCAAGTACGCGCCGGAGAAGCTCAAGACCGTGATTCGCCATCCCATCAAGCCGATTTAGCGAAACGAGCGCCGCCGTGCGGTCCGGCTTTTGGGGTTTATCAATTGGTAGTCCGCGTCGATCGAGCAAGCTGCCCTGCCTCCCGGCAGGTGCGTAATCCCCTTGGTCGATCCGTCTCGAGGTGCGCTCTTTGCTCATCTTGTGGCGTGGAGTTACGATACTCCTAAAAGTGTAACCAGATTCGAGTTTTAGGAGCAGCTTTTGAAGGGTGGCAGACTCAGGAACCGCGATAGATACCTCGAGGAGGCGATGCTCTTCCGTGACACCGACCTCATCAAGGTGATCACGGGCGTGCGCAGGTGCGGCAAGTCGAGCCTTCTCGATCTAATTAGGATGGCCGTCGAGTCTGAAGGAGTCGCTGGCCGCGGCTTTGTGAGCGTCAACCTGGAAAGCAAGGGTACGGGCATCAAGACGGAGGACCAGCTTTATGATTACGTTCGCGGGCGCCTGTCGGACAAGGGTCGCACCTACGTTTTCATAGACGAGCCCCAGAGAATCGATGGCTGGCAGGATGCGGTCAACGCAATGAGGATCGACTTCGATTGCGACATCTACCTCACGGGCTCGAATGCGTATCTTCTCTCGAGCGAGCTGGCCACCTATCTCTCCGGGCGCTACGTAGAGGTAAAGATGCTGCCCCTGTCCTTCTCCGAGTTCGCCGACTTCTGCGGAATCGAGTTCGTATCGGGAACTTCGGTGGCTCTCACTCCCGAGGGGGATCCCGTTCTCTTCGACGACATGCTTACTCGTTACCTTGAGTACGGGGGCATGCCAGCCATCGCATCCCTCTCGACGACCCAGGCGCAGCACTCGGCGTACATGTCCGGCGTCTACGAAGCCATCGCCGTGCGTGATATTGTCAACCGTGAGCGCGGGAAGGGCAAAAGTGCGGTGACTGACCCTTCCCTGCTGCGCCATGTGGCCGAATTCCTGGCGGACAACATCGGCAACGAGTGCTCGCCGAGTCGAATCGCCGGCGCGTTAACTTCTGCGGGGCCGAAGACCACGAACAAGACCGTTTCCTCGTATGTGGGTGCGCTTGAGGAGGCCTTCCTGTTCTATCGTGCCACGCGTTACGATTTGCACGGCAAGGCGCTCCTCAAGACGAACCCAAAGGAGTACATCGTCGACACCGGCTTCAGGACCTGGATGGCCGGCTATAGGGTCACGGATACTGGCCGCCTGTTCGAGAACGCCGTGTATCTCCAGCTGCTCTACGAAGGATGGAGCGTGCATGTGGGCAAGCTCTATGGCAAGGAAGTCGACTTCGTTGCGACGAAGGACGGGCGCGTGCTCTACGTGCAGGCGACTGACGAGATGTTCGCAAGCGAGACCAGGGAGCGAGAGATCGCCCCTCTGAAGTCGATACGAGACAACCACGAGAAGATCGTGGTCGTGAGGCAGGGTTCCTACGACACGGATATCGACGGCATCCGCATCGTGAGCGCGAGGGACTTTTTCCTCTAGGGCCATGCGATTCATCGCGAGGCAGTTAGGTCAAGTGAGAAACATGCCTGACATCGGTTTGCTGACGATCTAAAACAGTAAGGAGAAGCTTGGACAATCGCAAAATCGAGCAGAACGCGGTCAATGCTGTCAAGCAGGCTTTCGGCGATGTCGCTTGCGTCTATGCGTATATAGATGAGAACGACAAGACCGAATGCACCGACGGGCACCTGCAAGTCTACTCGTCTTCTTCCTTCACGATTGAGACCGTTGAAGGCCAGTTGCCGCTTCAGGTCAAGGGGACCACTTCGAAAAGAAAATCGGACCGACCTAAGCGGCAAGTTCGAGTTTCAGACCTCAGGCACTATCTCAACATTGCTGGAGGCTGCATCTATTTTTACGTCTACTGTGGGAGCGAGGCTCGTTCAGCGGAGGTTTTCTACAGACTTTTGCTTCCCTATGACCTAAAGAAGATTCTGGCCGATATTCCGGAGCAACAAGAGCGCATCTCTTTGCGTTTCGACCGGCTTCCATCAGACGCGGCGGAATTGACGCGGCTTGTCAGAAGGGCGGTCAAGGACAGAGCAAAGCAGCGAGCAGTCGCTGGCATCGCCCCCAAGACAATCGAGGAATTTAAGGACGCCGGCCTTTGCTTTGATGAGTGCGAGTTTGGAATCGAGCTGCTCGAGGGCGAGTCGCCCGCAAGCTTGGCTCCATACAGGAACGGGCTGTATATCTACGGGAAGAGCCCCTGGGGAGAGCTGTATCCCTTGAATAAGCTTGAAAACATAGTTGGCGTCGCGATTGGGTCTCGGCATGACGTCAGCTCTGGTGATGTTTCCCTAAATGCGGTGGTCATGGCCGGAGAAAATGAGAATGGCGAGCACGTTTTCTTCAGGGGTTTCGACATATGCCTCTCCACCAACACAATCACCCTCAGCGAGACCGGAACTCTTGTCGAGCGCATGGAAGAGTTGGCCCTCATGCGCGCATTGATGCAAACCGGTACGCTTTCCATAGACGGAAGCGGCTTTGCTCGCGGGTGCAAGTTGAGCGGAGGCGACCTCGACGCCCTTGAGAGTCGATTGCAGTCGCTGGAGATTATCAAGCGGGTTGTCGACGCTCTTCATTACAAGCCAGAGCTCGACATCAGTGCGTTGACCACTCAGGATTTAAGAAACATCGAGACAATTTACAAGGGATTGGTTGAGAACGCACCCCTCCACTACAAGGATCGGCAAAACGGATTCGGATATATCAATCTGGGGAACCATCCGATTAAGCTCGTGTTTTACCAAGTATCTGAAGATATGTACCGAATGGTCGATGGGCTTCGACTGGATGACCTGACGGTCTCGGTGTTCTTCCGGGGCGAGGGGGATGCCCCCGTAGTCGTCGCGCCTCTGTTCGTCCAAACGATGCAGGACTATATGAGGCTTGCCAATATCGATGCCGAGGTGTTTGCCGCTACGCTGAAGCAGTATCCAGTCACCGAAGTTAGCTCTGCCTACGTCAACGACAAGATGCTTGAAATGCTATCGGCCTACGATCAAGATGCGTGCTGTAAGGAAGAGTTGCTGAAATGCTGCGAGATGACCGTAGACGCCCTGGAAGCTTTTGCGGATCGAGAGGCAACCCTGATAAATCGATATCAAATTGCCGCTCGAAAGCGAGATCTTACTAGCGAGGAGAAATCTGAGTTAATGGCAATCCAGCTGAATTCAGATAGTGCGCTGTCGAAAGCATGCGCAGCAGCCTTGCGCGGAGACTCGGACATGGCCTCTGCGCTCAGAGCGTCACTTGACGAAGAGGCACGAACGACGCTCGGCTCATGGCCGATCGGCCGTTTCTTCGCATAAGACCGCATAGACTTTTTGAGGCATCGAAATGAAGCTACTCGTCGAATCGATTAGAAATGCGGTTGAGAAAGACTGCCTTATTCCAGCCCTTATGTCTTCCCTTACCATTCCCGACGCCATGGGGCAGCTTCTTTATCCCAATCTCGTCCTTCATAACGGGAAGAGAGCGGCGGGGCGGCAGTATGTGAAGTGGTTTGATGACTGGGCGGCAAACGACTTCCTGTTTTCGGGAGACCCCTCGAACGAAGGTGAAACGATTCCAGGTCAAATCTTTAATGGGAAGATGTGCTGGAAGCTCCGGTGCTCCCTGTTGCATTCAGGCGACTACGATGTGTCGGTCGATGCTCCCGAGAAAGACGAGAGCTTCGACTACGACTACAAGTTCGAGCTTGTCCTCCACGGGTGCAACGCCCTCTGCTCTTCCTGGCCGTCGCCCAAGAGCGGGATGCGTGCGACTAAGAGCGTGACGTTCCGCGTTGATGCGGCGTCGCTCGCGAGCTCGCTGTGCAACGCCGCGGAGGCCTGTCTTAAAGAAACGGGCGAAACGGTCAGTTACCCCAATCTGGAGTTATTCGACGTGGCTGCATGGGCGGATAGATTCAATACTCGCTGAGTCATCTCGTCAAACTCCTTGTGTGCTAAACGTTGGTGTTGGCGCCCCGGAAAAGGGGCGTGGCCAGCGCCTAGAATCTTCAGCTACCACGCTGAGACGATAGGAGATGACCACATGGACACTATGGCGCACGAGGCGCCCGCGACGCCGTTGCTTGCGTTTCGCTATCGCTGCTCGAAGCGTGTCGCTTGGGGCCCTGGCCGGAGGAGAGACGACCGCTCCCTGCGAGACTGCGGAACCACCTATATCCGCTTGCTGCGGGCTTGCTTGAACCAGTTCCTCTTGAAAGAATCTATACCTCCGAAGAACTTGTTGTACGTCTCACCGTTCTCCTTGGCCTCGTACTTGACCAAGGCAAGTTCGATGGTGCAGAGGTAATCCGCCACTTGCTCGAGGCGGTAGTCGGTCATCGAGGTCTTGCGGCGTCGGACGACCCCTTTTGAGAGGACCTTGCCCACCGAGCCGTCTCGCCCACGGAACAGAAGGAGCGCATCCTCGCGACCTTCGGCGACCTGTGCTGCGAGATGGAGGGCTGCACCATCGCGCAGGGCCCTTTCCAAAGCGAAGTGTCGAGCCGAAGTGTTGAGCGTCGGCCCTGAATGTTCAATGGCCGTTGTTATCTGCCCCTCAAGTGGTGAACTTCTCCTCGGGGCTGTTGATTCCCCCACGCGCCCCCTTCCGTTCTCTGTGTTCCCCTTATACTCCTTGTACAAGGAGGTAAGAAGTCATGGACAAGACCGCACAGGACAGCTTGGCAAAGAAGCCCGTCGACATGAGGGACAGGATTCTCGAGCATCTCGAGGCCCTCACCTCTGCCGTCTCGCTCGACGACCTTGCCCGTCTGTCCACCTCCGACATCGCCGAGACGCTCATCATCTCCAGGAGTCTGGCGAGCCAGTACCTCAACGACCTTGTTCGCGCCGGCCTTGTGGTTAAGGTGGCGGGCAGGCCTGTCCGTTATTTTCATCGCCGCGCGTTCCAGAAGCGTTTTCAGGTAAAGCTCTCTGCAAGCGAGTACGCCTCGCTCGCCGACCTCATCCAGGCGACGGGAATCGCCGATCACCGTGACTTCGCGCGTGCCGTGGGCTTTGACCTGAGCCTCAGCTCCGTTGTCGAGCAGTGCAAGGCTGCGGTTCAGTACCCTCCGTTCGGCCTGCCCATCCTCTTGAGCGGCGGCGTGGGTGTCGGCAAGTCTTTCCTTTCTCGTCTTGTGTACGAGTACGGCAAGAACCAGGGCTTGCTGCCCCGCGACTCCTCCTATGTGCGCATCGACTGCGCCGGGGTCCCGGACGCCGCCTCGTTCAACGGGCTTCTTGACGAGTCGATCGCGAAATCGCGCGGGGGTGTGGTTTTTGTCAACGGCATCGAGGCACTCTCTCCCTCTGCGATGGAGCACTGCCTTGCGACGGCCCTCGGGCTCGATGCCTCCCAGGATGCGCCGCGCGCTCGCCTCGTTCTTTCGACGACGCTTTCCGCCGATGACCTGAAGGTTTCCTCGGCCTACAGCAAAATGCCCATCTGTGCCCGCGTCCCCTCACTCAAGGAGCGGACCCCCGAGGAGCGCGAGGATCTCATCTTGAGCTTCCTGCGCAGCGAGGGGTGCCGAATCGGTTCTGATGTGAAGATTAGCCGCGGCGCATACCGTTGCCTCGTGAACGCGGACTTTTCCGATAACATCGCCGGCTTGCGCGCCTGCGTGACGAACTGCTGCGCCAAAGCGTTCCTCAATCGCGAGGGCGACTACGTCGTCGTTCGCCCGTATCTTCTTCCCAGCGGGCTCCTCTCCTCCGCGCAGATCGATCAACAGCCCGACGATGGCGTTCTGATCGACGCGTCCCTGGATGCCGCCGAGAGCACAGGGCCGGTCGAGCAGGCGCTCGATGCTCTGTGCTCTCTCGATGAGCGATTCTGCGCCGGGGAGCTCTCTGTCTCCGAGCTCGTCTCGCAAGCTGTCTCCGCTGTGCGCGGCGTTGAGGATCACTTGATCTTCGGCCGCGGCGTTACCTCCTCGAGGTCGCGCGCCTTCGAGCGCATCGTGGGCGCGGTCCTTGCCGACGCAGGCTCTTCTTATGGCATCGAGCTTTCGAGGAAGGTCGCTTTTCTGCTGGCCCAGGAGATTTGCCTGCAGTTGTGGCCGGGCATCGGCCTGGCTAAGCGAAAGTCTGCCTGTGCGGAGCAAATCTCCCATCTCCTCGGTGCCGTGACCTCCGAATTGCCGTTTGCCTCGAGCGTCTCCGATCAGGTCGCCGCAGACGTGGAAGGGGCGCTGGGAATCTCGCTCGATCACTTCACGAAGACGCTTCTGACGCTGTGCGTCGCATCGGAGTCTCGCGACGCGAAGGCCCTTCGAACGCTCTGCGTCATCTTGTCCCACGGCTACTCAACGGCGACGAGCATCGCCGACGCGGCGAACCGTATGCTCGGCATGCATGTGTACGAGGCGGTCGACATGCCCTACGACCAGCAGCTGAAGGACATCGTCGGTCCGCTCCAGCGCCTCGTCGACCGCCATTCCTACTGCACCGGGGTCGTGTTCCTCGTCGACATGGGCTCCTTGGAGGAGGCCTATAAGGCCCTCGAGAACGTTACCGACTCCACTATCGGCGTGGTGAACAACGTCTCTACCGGTCTTGCGCTCGAGATCGGGGTCGGGCTGCTCGGCGGCAAGTCCATCGCCGAGGTTCTTGGCGATGCGACCGCCGCGTGCGTGACGCACTGCAAGGTGATCGAGCGCGTCAACCGTGAGGACGCCATCGTCTTCTGCTCCGAGTCCGGGGTCGACGCCGCGGAGAGGATACGCCAGCTCGTCTCGCAGAGCCTCCCGCGCACCATAGGCGCACGCCTGCTCACGAGGCCCTTCAAGCAGCTCGTCACGAACGGGTCGAACGACGCCGTTTTCTCCGAGCACCGCGTCTGCGCCGTCATCGGCACGGGAGACCCCGGGATTGCCTCCGTCCCCTTCGTCGCCCTCGAAGACATTATGTCGACGGCGTCCGCCTCGAAGGTCGATGCCGTGTTCGGCAGGTGGCTTGACGCTTCCGAGCTCTCTTCTTTCCACGAGAAGCTGCTTTCGAACATGACGCTGCAGAACGTTATCCGCTCCATCACCATCCTCGACCCGGAGCGGCTATTCCACGAGATCGAGAGCGCCGTGCACGAGCTTCAGCGCAGAACGGGCGAGAAGATCGGCAGCAACGCCATCATCGGGCTGTACGTTCACCTCTGTTGCCTCGTTGAGCGCCTCGTCACCCGCAACCCCATCGAGACCTACATCGGCCAGGATCGCTTCGAGGAAGAGCACACCGACTTCATCGAGTCCTTCAGGCAGAGTTTCTCGAGCATCTCGACGCGCTATCGCGTGGAGGTTCCTGTAAGCGAGATCGCCTACGTCTTCGACTACATCAGCGTGAGCGCCGCCCCGGCGCGAGAGGAGCGTCTCGGCTCCTCGAGCCTCCTGTTCGACGAGTGACCCCCGCGCCGTCACGAGCTGACCGCGCGTCTTCAATAATCCGATAACCCCTTGCCCGGCGCGAATCCGGATAGCGCCAAGGCAGTACCGAACGTAAGACTTGATTTGATAGGAGCAAACATGAGTGTTGTTATGGCACGAATCGACAATCGCCTGCTTCACGGCATCATCGTGACGCAGTGGGCCCCGGTGTCGGGCGCAACCCGCGTCATGGTCGTCGATGACAAGGTCGCCGGCGATGAGGTCCTGAAGTCCACCATGAGGATGGCGCGCCCCGCGGGCATGGCCGTCTCGATCATCTCTGAGGAGACCGCGCTCAAGAACTTCGCGGCGGGCAAGTACGACCGCGAGAAGGTCTTTGTCATCGCTAAGGAGCCCGAGACGATCCTTCACCTGGCCGAGTCGGGCGTCGAGTTCCCGTCGCTGATCGTCGGCGGCTCTCTTGTCAAGGAGGACGGCGTCCAGCTCACCCAGCGCGCCTATGCCTCCGCCGAGAACGTCCAGAGCTACAAGGCGCTCATCGCCCGCGGCGTCAAGGTGACGGCACAGTTCGTGCCCGCCGACAAGCCCGTCTCCGTCGCCGACCTCATCTAAGGAGGGATCATGGTCAACTTCACTATCCTGCAGGTCGTCCTTTTGACCCTGCTGGCCTTCATCAAGCACGTGGACTACTACGGCATCCCGATGATCTTCGTCAACTATGCCGTTTTCTGGGGCCTTATCACCGGCGTCGTCATGGGCGACTGGCAGACCGGCCTCGTCATCGGCGGCACCATCCAGCTCATGCAGCTCGGCGTCGCGGGCTTCGGCGGCTCGTCGATTCCCGACTACGGCACGATGGCCATCATCGCCACCGCCTACGGCGTGACCCTGGGCGCGGACACGGGCCTCGCCATTGGCCTGCCGGTCGGCATGCTCGGCATCCAGCTCGACGTCATCGTCAAGATCCTCAACGGCTTCGTCGTGGAGAAGTCCCAGAAGCTCTGCAACGAGGGCAAGTTCAAGCAGATGAACGCCATCCTGTGGGTCTGCCCCGCGCTCTTCGGTCTGTGCGCCGCCCTGCCCGTCTTTGTTTCCGTGACGCTCGGCCAGCCCGCCGTCAACTGGCTCCTCGAGGTCATGCCCCAGTGGTTCCTCTCCGGCCTCACCCTCGCCGGCAAGATGCTCCCGGCCGTCGGCATCGCCATGCTGCTTCGCTACATGCCCACCGCTAAGTACTTCCAGTACCTGCTCGCCGGCTTCTTCCTCTCGGCCTTCCTGAACGTGCCCATCATCGGTGCCGCCATCGTCGGCGTTGCCCTCGCGATCGCGTTCTACCAGCGCGCCGAGAGGGACACCGAGCTCGCCGCCCACGCTTCCGCAGACGCCTTCATCGGAGAGGATGAGTAACCATGGAAAACGAGAACATCACCGCCGTCGCCGAGGGCAAGCCCTCCGGCTATAAGGTCACCAAGAAGGACCTGCGCAACGCGAACTGGCGCTGGCTCATGAGCGTGTGCACCTTCAACTACCAGACCCAGCAGGGCGCCTCGGTCGCCTACGCCCTCTCGCCGATCCTGAGGAAGATCTACACGAACGACGAGGACTATAAGCAAGCGCTCAACAACCACTTCCGCTACTACAACACCCAGCCTTGGCTCGCCGCCATCATCCTCGGTGCCTGCGTGGCCATGGAGGAGCGTGACGGCCTCGCGGCGGCGGACGCCGTCCAAGACCTGAAGATCGGCACCATGGGACCGCTCGCCGGCGTCGGCGACTCCCTGCTCATGACCATGATCCCGACCATCATGGGCTCCATCGCCGCCTACATGGCCATCGAGGGCAACCCCGTGGGAGCCGGCATCTGGTTCGCGCTCATCCTGGCCATCTTCTGGGTCCGCATGCACGCCCTCGAGTTCGGCTACAAGCAGGGCGTGAAGCTCGTCACCGACTTCAGCGAGAAGCTTCCCAACCTCACTGCCGCCGCCTCCGTGCTCGGCCTCACCGTGGTCGGCTGCCTCATCGCCTCGGTCATCGGCGTCACCTGCCCGATTAGCTTCAGCTTCGGCGACGTCTCGATGGAGATTCAGCCGCTGCTCGACAAGATCCTGCCTGCCATGATCCCCGCCGCCATCACGGGAAGCGCGTATTACCTTCTTACCAAGAAGAACGCGAGCATGACGGCCCTCATCCTCGTGGTGATCGTCCTCGCGATGGTCGCCTCCGCCGCCGGCATCCTTGCCTAGCTTCGACCCAAGAGATTGGTGAATCAATGAGAAAGATAGTTGTGGCGAGCCATTCCCTTCTCGCCCAGGGCTTCAAGGACACCCTCGAGTTCCTTACGGGTAAGAGCGACGCCGTCAACGCCGTGTGCGCCTACGTGAACGACAACGGCGAGGGGCTCGACGCGGCGGTCGAGGCGGCTCTTTCGGGCACTGACGAGGTCGTCGTCCTCACCGACGCGCTCGGCGGCAGCGTGAACCAGCGCTTCTCCCGCTTCGCCTCCGACCGGATCCACGTGATCGCGGGTGTCAACCTCCCGCTCGCCATGACGGTCGCGCTCGCGCGCCCCGACGAGAAACTCGACTTCGACGCCCTCGTCGACGAGGCGCGCCAGCAGATCGTCTACGTGAACGGTGCCAGTTCCGCCGAGTGCGAAGACGACGAATAGAGGAGGTCGACGATGAGAGAGTTCCTTAAGGACGTGTGGATGCACGGCGGTGACGAAAGCCGCGCCATCACCCCCGAGAACATCACGGGCGAGAAGGGCCGTGCCGCCATGTCGGCCAGCCACCTCGGCGTCGGCCGCAAGGGCTCGTGCTGCGTGCCCCTTGAGTCCGGCGAGACCATCACGCTCGCGGACATCGAGGGCCCCGGCATCATCCGCCACATCTGGATGACCGTCCCCGACAAGACCGCCGCCGGCAGCTTCGTCATGCGCGACCTCGTGCTGCGCTTCTACTGGGACGACGAGGAGACCCCCTCGGTCGAGTGCCCTGTCGGCGACTTCTTCTGCAACGGCTTCGGTGAGCGCGCCATCGTCAACTCGATGCCCATCTGCGTGAATCCGACGGGCGGCATGAACTGCTACTTCGAGATGCCTTTCAGGAAGCACGCCAAGGTCACGCTTACGAGCGAGCACCCCGGGTTCATTAAGTACATCTTCTACACGTTCAACTACGCGCTCACCGACGTGCCGGACGACGCCATGTACTTCCACGCCCGTTTTAACCGCGAGCGCAGCACCCGCAGGGGCGTCGACTACACCGTGCTCGACGGCGTGCGCGGTAAGGGCTACTACGTCGGCACCTACATGGCCCTGTGCGCCCTGGAGCGCTATTGGTGGGGCGAGGGCGAGATGAAGTTCTTCCTCGACGGCGACGAGGAGTTCCCCACGGTCACCTCGACGGGAGCCGAGGACTACTTCGGCGGTGCCTGGGCCTTCCTCGACAGGCCGCCCCACGCGCTGCCCGAGGCGCAGTGCTTCAACACGCTGTTCGCCGGCTACCCGTACCGCTCGACGCGCGACGCCACGCGCGACCGCTTCAGCGCGGGCAAGCCGAACCCGAACCCGATGCTCGCGACCAACGACGACGCGCTGCCCAGACACGGCCTCTACAGGTGGCACCTTCCCGACCCGATCTCGTTCAAGGAGGACCTGCGCGTGACGTTCCAGGACCTCGGCAACGACGACATCAAGCTCTACGAGCGCGAGGACGACATCTCCACCGTCGCCTACTGGTACCAAAGCGAGCCGCACGCCGTGCTCGCCCCGTTTGCCGTAAGGCAGGACCGCGTGCCCAGGTAGGGTCGCCTCGAAACAAGCCAACGTTATGGGCGCCCGCGGTTGACTATGACTGCGGGCGTCCCTTTGCAAGGAGGATCACATGAGCGAAAAGCAAATGAGGCTCGGCGCCCTCGAGGCCGGCGGGACCAAGATGGTCTGTGCCGTGGTGTCCGGCGACGGCGAGGTCCTCGACCGTATGGAGACCCCGACGCTTGCACCCGCCGAGACCGTCCCGCAGATGATCGAGTGGTTCGCCGCCCGCGATGTGGACGCGTTGGGCATCGGTGCCTTCGGCCCGACCTGCGTCGACCCCGCCGACGAGCGCTACGGCTCCATCCTCCAGACGCCCAAGCTCGCGTGGCGAGGCTATGGTCTTCGCGCCGCGTTCGCCGACGCCCTCGGGATTCCGGTGGCCTACGATACGGACGTGAACGTTGCCTGCCTCGGCGAAGCGGTCTTCGGCTGCTGCAAGGGGCTCAAGGACGCCGTCTACGTGACCATCGGCACCGGCGTGGGCGCGGGCGTCATGTGCGCGGGCAGGCTCCTTCACGGCATGCTGCACCCCGAGGCCGGCCACATGCTGGTAAGGACCCGTCCCACCGAGGAGGGACGCTGCGTCTGCCCGAGCCACGCGAGCTGTCTCGAGGGCCTCGCCTCCGGCCCCGCCATTGCCGCGCGCTGGGGAAAGCCCGCGGCCGAGCTCGCGGACAACGATGAGGTGTGGGCGCTCGAGGGGGATTATCTGGGGCAGATGTGCGCGAACCTTGTGCTCATGTACTCGCCTCGCCGCATCGTCCTCGGCGGCGGCGTGATGCACCAGGAGCAGCTCTACGGCATCGTCCGCAAGAAGACCCTCGAATATCTGGGTGGCTACATCCAGACCGCCGAGCTTAAGGATATGGAGAGCTACATCTGCGCCCCGGGCTGCGGCGGCGACCAAGGAATCCTCGGCGCGGCCGAGCTGGCAAGAAGGACGCTCGCGTAACTTGCGCTCTCTCCGCCATACAACGCGTTAAGAAAAGACGAGCGCTTCTTGCCAATTGGGCGGCAAGAAGCGCTCGTCTTTTGCATTTTTGTCTCTCAAAATCTTATTTTCACGATTTGCATTTTCATCCCGTTGTCACCGACCCTTGCGAGAAACCGGAAAAAGCCGCTGACAGAAGGGTCTCTCAAATCGTTGTAACCCAGCACATAGCCGCGACTTGTGACCTGCAGACGGCTGTCCCACGTGCCGATTTCCTTGGCGGCATTCGAAACCGCAAAATATGCCCCCACATCCTTGATTTTTGCAGTCTTAAGCCATGTTTTTGCGATCATCTTTACCGCCGTCCGATTGGCAGCATCAAAGACCAGCGCACTGCTGGGGAAAGCGTCCGCCATCCCCCGCACCAGTTCCCGGACCTGCTGGGTCAGAAAGTAATAGAACACCCCGGAGGCAAAGAACACCGCCCCGCCGGAGGCATCGATTTTGCCAAACCATGCGGTGTCTTTCAGGTCGCAGGGGATATTTTGTTCTCGATCCCCGGCGGGCAGTAGCTGCTGCCGCAAGGCAATCACATCCGGGAAGTCCAGATTGTAGATCTTGCATCTATCGTTGTCGCAGGTTCTGCCGGTGTTGTCCAGCCCACAGCCCAGATTGACCACCGCTGCATTGTGGTGGCCTTTCAGGTAATCCCGCACCTCGAAAGCAAGATCACTCTGCCGCATGGCCACCTCCAGCGCACCAAAGCGCTGTATCAGGCTGCGGGAGTTTTTCTCTGCCTCTGAAAAGTCGTAGTCGATCTGGCCGAGCAGGCGAACCGCTGTTTCATCCTTGTAAAGGTTCGGGTACAACTCCGTACACAGCTTCCGGGAATACAGCGGGAGGATCAGCGTCTCCTGCACGGTGTTTTTCTCAATTTTACATTTCATAGGTTTCTTCCTCAGTGAATAAAAACTGTCATAATTGCCGCCAGCATAGCCGCTATGACCGTCATGCCTATCGCCATGTGCAGGATGGATGCAAAAATGCCCGCATGGCGTCCTCAAACGCCATATCCGCCACACTGCCTTGCAGAACGGCGCAACGCCCCTCCTGAATTGCAGTTCGGTTGAGCTTTCTAGCCTTCTCGATCGCGTCGAAAATGTTGGTGTAAGGGTGACGCCCTAGCGCCCGTTTAACGAAG